>VXTR01000023.1 GCA_009837355.1 Chloroflexota bacterium
CACCTGAACCCGGTGGGATCAATCAACCCCGTCGAAGAACTCAAGCGCATCCGCGGCCCCTGAAGGCCGCAACCCGCTACTGATGCTTGGCCCGCAGCTGCCGCCGCGCCCGGCCCACTCCGCCGAACTTCAGCCGCAGCAACCCCTTCACGTCCTCCCACGCCGTCCGCAGGATGCGCACCCGGCTGTCCGGGTCGTCCTCCCAATGCACCGGCAGCTCCCGGATGCGGTACCCGCACTTCTCCGCCAGTATCAGCAGCTCCGAGTCAAAGTACCACCCGTTGTCCTCCACCAGCGGCGCCAGGTCGTCCGCCGCCCGCCGGCTCGCCGCCTTGAACCCGCATTGCGCGTCCCGGAACGACGTGAAGAACAGCCCCCGGAACAGCAGGCTGTAACCCCGCGACGTTATCTCCCGCTTCAACGTCCGCCCCACCACCTCCGACTCCCGCAGCAGCCGCGAACCCGTGGCGATGTCATAGCCCTCCTCGGCGATGGCCGACACCAGCCCCGGCAGGTGCGCCAGGTCCGTGGACAGGTCAACGTCCATGTACGCCACCACGTCCGCCCGGCTTTCCGTCCACGCCCGCCTCAACGCCCGTCCCCGGCCTCGCTGCTCCAGCCGAATCCAACCCACCTCCGGCAACTCCGCCGACAGCGCCCCCGCCGCCTCCGGCGTCCCGTCGGTCGAGCCGTTGTCCGCCACCGTGATCGACCAGTCATAGCCCGCCATCGCCTCCGACATGAAAGCGTGCAGCCGCCTGATGCTCACCGGCAGCGCCCGCTCTTCATTCAGGCATGGAATCACAACGTCCAGGGTAATCGGCATGGCAGCGGATTATAGCAACCTTTGGTGCAGTTATAAAATTGACAAATCCGGGGCCGCAGTGCTATATTCCCCCTGCTAAACACGTTCGGCGCAATCGTGCTCGCTTCGCTATTCGCATCGGCCCGGCTCGAGTGCAGCCTGCCAGAGTGCTTACCCGCAACATTCGCAGACGGCCATCTTCTGACGCCTTCCCGCACTCGTCGGGAACGGTGTCATTTTCTGACCCGCTGCCACCGCCCCGCCTGCGCCATCACGAACATTTAGCAGACTATTGCCGGTTCGGAGGAACCTTCAGATGCAAATGAACGACTTCGTCGTCCGGTTCGCCGGTGAAGGCGGCCAGGGCGTCGTTACCTCGGCGGAAGGTCTGGCCCAGGCTTCCACTCAGGTCGGCTACCACGCCCTCACCTACGCCACCTTCCCGTCCCAGATTCTCGGCGGCCCCACTTGGACCCAGGCCCGAATCCGTACCGAGCCCGTACTGAGCTCCGGCGATCAGGTGGACGTACTGGTCGCTTTCAACGAGGAAGCCTACGAAACCCACGCCGAAGAAGTGCGCGACGGCGGGGTTATTATTTATAACGCCGACGACTTCACCATGACCGACCCCCGTTCTTTCGGCTTGGCCATCGACTCCCTGGCCCGCTCCACCGGCAACAACCGGGCCGCCAACATGGTCGTCATCGGCGCCCTCGCCCAACTCGTCCATATGCCCCAGCAGTACCTCGAAGACTTCGTCGAAGCCCGCTTCCGTCGCGGCCGCGACAATGACGACGAAATCATCTCCTCCAACATCGAAGCCATGCGCCTGGGACGGCAGAACGCCGCCGAAAGCGGCTTCGTCCTCGGCGACCTCGCTCCTCCCAACCCGCCCGACTACCAGCAGATGATGCTCAAGGGCAACGAGGCCATCGCCCTCGGCGCCACCCACGCCGGCCTCAAGTTCTATGCCGGCTATCCCATCTCCCCCGCCACCACCATCCTCCTCTGGATGGAGCGCAACCTGGTCGGAGAGGACAAGTTCGCCTATCAGGTTTCCTCCGAAATCGAAGCTATCACCGCCATCCTCGGCGCCGGTTACGCCGGCAAGAAGTCCATGACCGCCACCGCCGGCCCCGGCATCTCCCTCATGAGCGAGGGCCTCGGCCTGGCCTGGATGGCCGAAATTCCCCTCGTCGTCGTCGACGTCCAGCGCGGCGGCCCGGCCACCGGCCTGCCCACCAAGACCGAGCAGTCCGACCTCATGGGCTGCATGTATCCCGCCCACGGCGACGTGCGAATGCCCATCATCGCCCCCGGTTCTGTGGAAGAATGTTTCTTCGCGGCGGCCCACGCCATCAACTGGGCCGAACGCTACCAGGGACCCGTCATCCTCATGAGCGAGATGTCCATGGCCGAGCGGGTGCAGAACATCCCCCGTCCCGACCTGAACAAGATCCCGGTGGAGGAACGTCTCACCTACGAAGGCAGCAACGGCTATCATCGCTATTCCGGCCACGAGCTGTCTCCCATGCCCCTGCCCGGAGGACCCGGCGCCTACGTCGCCAACGGCAGCGAACACGACGAAATGGGCGACACCACTCACTTGCCCAGCCGCCACATCCAGATGACCGAGCGCCGCTTCAGCAAGCTCAAGCTCCTGGAAGAGGACAACTACGAAGCCGAGAACAACTCGGCCGGCATCGCCGTCATGTCTTGGGGCGGCTCCAAGGGCCCGGCCCGGGAAGCCTACGACGAACTGCGCGAACAGGGCGTTGATGTCGGCTGGTACTACACCATGTTCCTCAACCCGCTGCCCCCGCGTCTGCTGGAGGAACTGCGCAGCAAGGAACTGGTCATCGTGCCGGAGTTGAACTACCAGGGCCAGTGGGCCGGCATCCTGCGCTCCGAGGGCGTCAGGGCCCAGGCCATCACTCAATACACCGGCCTGCCCTTCAAGGTCAGCGACCTGGTGTCCAAAGTCAAAGATATTGTGTCTGAGCACACGGAGGCAGCGCGGGTATGAGCAAGAAGAACCCTGAATACGACTTCAAGTGGTGCCCCGGCTGTGGCGACTTCGGCGTCCGTCGCGCCCTTGAGTTCGCCATGATTAACCGCTTGGAAGAAACCGGACTCCCCATCGAGAACAACGTGGTCGTCGCCGGCATCGGCTGTAGCGGCAACCTCGTTCACCTCCTCGAAGGCCAGCAGCCCTACGGCATCCACGGCATCCACGGGCGCACTCTCCCCGTCGCCCTCGGCGTCAAGATGGCCCGCCCCGAACTCAACGTCGTGGTCGTCGCCGGCGACGGCGACTTCCTCAGTATCGGCGGCGAGCACATCGCCCCCCAGGCTGCCCGCAACCTCAACATCACCGCCGTCATCATGGACAACGGCGTGTACGGCCTCACCAAGGGCCAGAGCTCTCCCACCACCGAAATGGGTACCATCACCAGCAGCACCCCCTTCGGCAAGATCGAAGAAGACCTTGACCCCCTGGAACTGTACCTCACCCTGGGCGTCTCCTTCATTGCCTCGGGCTTCTCTGGACAACCTCGCGTCCTCGCCCAGCTCATCAACGAGGGCATGAACCACGACGGCATGTCCATGATTCACGTCCAGTCCCCCTGCGTTACCTACAACGACACCTACCAGCTCATCAAGGGCAACGCCAAGGAAGGTATCGCCCCGGCCCTGTGGGACATCCCCGACGACCACGACCCCAGCAGCAAGCAGGCGGCCCAGGAGATCGTGCAGCGCGGCGGCCTCCCCGTCGGCATCATCTACAAGGACGAAACCCGCCAGTCCCTCGACGCCAACATGAGCATCATCCGCGGCAAGGCCCGCGAACGCACCGTCGAACAGCTCATGGACGCCTACACCTTCTAACCACCAACACCAACGCCAACCAAAAGCCCCCGACGACGTGGCGCGCCGGGGGCTTTCCCATCTTTCCCGAATCCCGTATAATTATACCCGTACCGATTTGTACGTATATCGAAGAGGTGAAGAGATGGCTACCAGGTTCGAGGTCAGGCTGGACGACAAGCTCCGGGAACAACTGAGCCAGCTGGCCACGGCCCGGGGAATGTCCGCCTCCGCAGTAATCCGTACACTGATCGAAACCGCCCATAGCGATGCTGTGGGCCGGCAGAGGCTCCAGGCCGTCGAGGAGTTGGCCGCCATGTCGCTGGAAGTGCCCGAAGACCCGACGGCCCTCCGCGAAGTCCTGGAAGCTACGCATGAACCCACCGTACTTCATTGATGCCAACATACCTATCTACGCCGCCGGTACCGCCCATCCGCTCAAGGACCCCGCAATACGGACACTGCGATTGGCCGCCCAGCGCCCGGAAAGCTTCCTCACCAGCGCCGAGGTTCTGCAGGAACTTATCCACTACTACAGTTCCCGCAATCGTTGGCAGCTTGGCTACCAGGTGCTCCACCGCTTCGCCGCCGTGGTGAACGGACGCATCGAATCTGTCCACCCGGAGGATGCCCTCCGCGCCGCCGAAATGGTGGGCCAGCTAGCCGGGGTTAGCGCCCGGGATTGCTTCCACGCCGCCGTCATGCGGCGCGTCGGCACTGACCGCATCGTGTCCGCCGACCAGAACCTGGACCGGATTCCCTGGCTCCAAAGATCGGACCCGCTGAACGTCGCCCTCCTGGTGGCCCAGCTGCCTTGACTTCAGTACCCGCCCTGCGGAACCGCCGCCCCCGGAACCACGTCCGGATTCTCCGCCTGCAGCGACTGGTACTTCGACGGACACTTCACCAGTATGTTGTCCGTTACGAAGACCTCGTTCTGCCCGTCGTAGCTGCCTTCCAGGATGATTTCAGAATGAGGGTTGAAGAACAAGTCCGGCAGCACCCCCACGTAGCTGGCCGCCATCTCCGGGCTGCCCGCCGCTATCCCCGGCACGTCCGGCTCCTTGTCCCCCAGCGCGAACCGCGACACCGCCGAACCGTCCTCCCGTCGGAAGCTGTCCGGCGACAGCGCCCCGGCCACCCGCAGCGTCTGCCCGTCGTGCAGCCTCGTATCGTCCACAAACTCGCTGACCGTCACGAAGTACAGCGTGTTCCCCGGGAACGCAGCATACGCCATGTACGCCACCGCCAGCGCAATCACGCCGGCCAGGATGCCCAGCCGCACCCGATGGCTGCGCCACCCCGAACGCTCTTCGCCGGCATCGGCTTCCAGGTACGGGGCTATCGTTTCCCCCGGTTGGTCAGTGTAGTTCTCAGACTGCATAGGCTTCGGTACGTCCTCAGCGTGGCTGGTTGCGCCTTCCCATTATACCGGCTCAGGCCGGGGCGTCTTCGCCTCCGTCGCCCGCCGTTGACTCGTTCGCCGGCGTGCCCGGTTCCCGTAGCTCCTCCAGCTCCTGCTGCACTGACCTCCGCCGCCAGGACATATACCCGGCGTAGATGAAAAACACCACCCACACCACGGCGAAGGCGGCAAAGAGAAACGGCAGGTTGTCCGGCGGTATCGCTGTCATGCTGGTCCTAGTTTCCTTACTAATCCGAGTTGGCGTCCCGGCGCAGTTGCGCCAGCGTGTCTTCGGTCTTCCGCAGCGCCATCCGCTCCAGCAGCAGGTAGCCGAACAGCGCCAGCGTCGCCACCAGGGAGAATATCAGGATGCGCGCCATGATTGGCTCCAGCGCGTCGTCCGCCGCCTCCGGCCCGATTACCTGCACCGGGTGTATCGACCGCCACCACTGCACCGAGTAATACACAATGGGCACGTCCACGAACCCGATGATCCCCACCACTGCCGACCAGACACGTCCCTGTTGCGGCGTCGGCGCATACTGCCGTATCATTAAGTACGCAACGTATATGAACCACAGAATCAAAGTAGTAGTCAGCCGTGGCTCCCACGTCCACCATACTCCCCACACGGGCCGCGCCCAGATGACGCCGGTTATCAACGCCAGCGTCACGAACACCACGCCCACCTCGGCGGAAGCGTGAGCCAACCGGTCCCAACTCTCGCCGCGCCGTATCAGGTACCCGATGCCCGCGATGGCGCACAGCAGAAACCCCAGGAACGACAAAATGGAAATGGGCACGTGGATGTAAAATATCCGCTGGATGTGCCCCAGCACGGCGTCGGTGGGCGCCACCACGAATATCAGGTAGCCGTCCACCAGCGTCAGGACGGCGGCCAGCAGCAACAGCCAAAGGCGCGCGTCTCGTATCGCCGCGCGCCAGGGTGTCTTCCTCGTCGGCTGGCCTGCTATCGCCGCCAATCTACGCTATCCCTCGAATATGAACCCGAAAATCCATGGACATATTACCAGAAACAGCGCGTCGAAAACTACCAGCAGCGGCAGCCACCGCGTCCAAACCCCCGTCATCGGGCCACCCTGCAATACCAGCGCCGACGCCTCCACCGCGGCGATGATAACCGGCACAATCACCGGAAAGAACAGCACCGGCAGCAGTATCTCCCGCGAACGGGTTTGCACCGCAATGGCCGCGAAGAACGTCCCCACCGTCGCAAATCCCACCGTCGCCAGCAATATCACCAGCCCCAGCGTCGGCGACAGCGTGGGCAGGTCCAGCATCACCGCGAACACCGGCAGCAGTATCGCCTCAATCACCAGCATGAAAATCAGGCTCCCCAGCATCTTGCCCAGGAATACGGCGTCCCGGCTCACCGGCGCCAGCAGCAGCCCGTCCAGCCCGCCCTGCTCCAGCTCCCGCGTAAACGCACGGTTCATCGCCAGCACTCCGATGAACGCGTACGCCACCCACAGCAGGCCCGGCGCCACCGGGGCTAAGCTTCCCGGCGCGCGATTCAGCCCAAAGTTGAACACTACCACCACTATCAGCCCGAACACCAGTGCCGACGTGATGACGTCCCGGGAGCGCAGTTCCAGCCGCACGTCCTTCCACGCTATCGCCAGCGCCCCCCGCAGCAGTTCCATAACCGTGCCGCCCCCGCTCAGCCTGAGCCTGTGGAAGGATACCCGGGCACGTCGCCGGTCAGCCGGCCGCCGTCCAGCGTCAGCGCCCGGTGCGCCCAGGCCAGCCCGACCTCAACGCTGTGTGTCGTCAGCAGCGCCGCCCGCCCCGATGCCGCCCACTCCCGCAGCAGCTCTCCCAGCGTGGCCACCGACGCCGCGTCCAGGCCGGACTCCGGCTCGTCCAGCAGCAACACCGCCGGCTCGTGAAGTATTGCCCGCGCCATGGCCAGCCGCTTCTGCATCCCGTGGGAGAGCGTCCGCACCCTGCGGTTGGCCCGGTCCGACAGGTTCAACTGCGCCAGCGCGTCGTCAATCCGCTGTCCGGCGTCCCGGATGCCGTACAGCCGGGCGTAAAAAGCCAGGTTCTCCCGGCAGGTCAGGTCGTTGTACAGCATCGTCTGGTGGCCGGCGAAACCCACCAGCCGCCGCGCCCGGTTGCCCCGGCGGTGCATCGGACGTCCCGCCAGGCGAACCGCGCCGTCGTCCGCCCGCGTCAGCCCGGCCAGGATGCGCAGCAGCGTCGTCTTGCCCGCGCCGTTGGCCCCGAACAGCACGGCTACCTCTCCCCAGCCTACCGTCAGGTCAACGCCCCGCAGCACGGCCCGGTCGCCGTACTCCTTGCGGATGCCGGCGGCGGCAATGGCGACGCTGCCTCCGTCCGGGTTATCAGCCGTGATGCTCAAACCGCTCCCGAAGTGCCTTCTTGTCGAACTTGCCCACGCTGGTTTTCGGAATCTCCTCCATGAACACCACCTCGTCGGGCAGCCACCACCGGGCGAACCGGGGCGTGATGAAGTCCAGAATCGTCTCTTTCGTCAGCGGCGCGGACGCTTCCGACCGGGTCACCACGCAGGCCAGCGGACGCTCCTGCCACTGCGGATGCGGCACCGCGATTACCGCCGCTTCCAGCACGTCCGGATGCGCCATTATCGCCGACTCCAGGTCCACCGACGATATCCACTCGCCTCCGCTCTTCACCATGTCCTTTACCCGGTCGGCGATATGAATGTAGCCGTCGCTGTCAATCGAGGCGATGTCGCCGCTGTGATACCAGCCGTCCACGAAAGTTTCTGCGCTGCGTTCGTCGTCGACGTATTCCCCGGCCAGCCACGGCCCCCGGAACCACAGTTCCCCCCGCTGCTCGCCGTCCCACGCCGCTTCGGCCCCGTTTTCGTCCACCAGCCGCATTTCGATACCCGGCGCAACCACGCCCTGCTTGGCGCACAGTTCCAGCTGCTCCTCCGCCGAAAGTCCGTCCAGCCAGCTGCGCCGTCGGTTCACCGAAATCAGCGGCGTCGCCTCGGTCATCCCGTAGGCGTGGGTCATCTCCACGCCCAGCCGGTCCCGGTACGCCTGCAGCACCGCCACCGGCAGCGCCGAGCCTCCGCTCACCACCTGCCGCAGCGTGGACAGGTTATGCTCCACCCCCGAGCGTTCCAGGTAGTCCAGCACGCCTATCCAGATGGTCGGCACGCCGGCGCTCAGCGTCACCCCCTCCCGTTCCACCAGTTCGCAAATCACCTGCGGGTCGGGACGCACGCCGGGGAATATCTGGTCAGCCCCCACCAGCGTCGCCGTGTAGGGCAGCCCCCAGCAGTTGGCGTGGAACATCGGCACCACCGCCATCACCCGGTCTCGCTCCGACAGCGAGAACATATCGGTCATCGCCGAGGTCAACGAGTGCAGATACACCGCCCGGTGCGAGTAGGCCACGCCCTTGGGCAGCCCCGTCGTCGCCGACGTGTAGCACAGCCCCATCGTCGTGTACTCGTCCACTTCGGCCGGCCGGTACTCCGGCGACGCGCCGGCCAGCAGCGTCTCGTAGCACACGGCGCCGGGCAGCGTCATGGTTGCGTCCCCCGGCTCGCCCAGGATGACGTAATGCTGCACCGTGGTCAGCCGGTCGGCGATGGCTTCAATCAGCGGCGTCAGGTCCGGGTCAATCAGCAGCACCTTGTCGCCGGCGTGGTTGATGATGTACGCGATGTCGTCAGCGGCCAGCCGGATGTTGATGGTATGCACCACCGCGCCAATCGTCGGCGGCGCGAAATAGGCTTCCAGGTGCCGGTAGGTGTTCCACGCAAACGTCCCTACCCGGTCCCCCGGCCCGACGCCCAGCTCCCGCAGCCCGTTGCCCAGCCGCGCCGTGCGCGTGAACATATCCGCGTAGCTGTACCGATGCGTTCCCTCACCCACCCGGGTAATGATTTGCTTCTTGGGAAACTGCGTCGCCGCCCGCTCCAGAATCCGGTGCGCCAGCAGTTCGTATCGCATGGTCATGGCGAACCTCCGCTACGGATGCTTGATGCTCACCCCGCCGTCAATGGCCCACGTTTGCCCCGTTACATACGACGCCGCCGGCGAGGCCAGGTACACCGCCAGGTAGCCCACCTCAATCAGCCGGCCGACCCGCCCCAGCGGAATGGTCTCCCCGGCCCCGGCGTCCCGCGCGGCGAACGCCTCCGCCGACATCTGCTCCGGGTCGGGAAACGTCCCCGGCGCGATGGCGTTGCACCGGATGCCGTAAGGCGCCCACTCCTGCGCGACCACCTCCGTGAATCGCATCAGCCCGGCCTTGGCCGCGTCGTAGGCGGCGGACATGGGACGCCCCCGGAACGAAGCCCATCCGCTGATGTTGATGACGCTGCCCCGGCGACGCTCCAGCAGGTGCGGCCCCACGGCCCGGCACCCCTGGAACGCCTCCGTCAGATTGATGTCAACGATGCTGTGCCACTCCGACTCGGTCATGCCGGGCACGTCGCTGCCCGGCAGCTGCACCACCGGCTTGCGGATGGCGTCGCCCACGCAGTTCACCAGCGTGTCGATGTGGCCGAACTCGGCGATGGTCTGCTCTACGATGGCGTCGGTGTCGGCCGCAGTCGTCGCGTCCCCGGTCAGCGGCAGGCAAACCCGACCCAAAGCCCGCATCTCCTCCGCTACCTGGTTGACTCCCGTAGGTGTCAGTCCGGTAACCGCCACGTCGGCCCCGGCCTGCGCGAAGGCCAGCGCAATCCCCTTGCCGATGCCGCGGCCGGCGCCCGTCAGCAGCACCTTCTGTCCGGCTACGTCAAAAATGTCCAGGCTCATGGCGGCGCTCCTCTCCCTGGCGTCCCTGTTCCCGTGCTTCAATTTTGCGAGCGTAATGGTGCCACATCGCCGGGCATGGGGCAACCGTCGCCCGGCAACTTGACACGCCTGCCGTTCCCGCATAATCTTTGCCCTGCTAAATCATCCGATTCCGGCGCTTTTCCCGGCGGACAACGCCGGGATTTGTCGGCTCGGCCTCGTCAACTTCAATTGGGGGAAACCATGGTCAAACAAGGTGTCGTGCCTGACGAGACTAACAAACCTTTCTTTGACGCAGCTAACGAGGGCCGCCTGGTGGTGCAGTCTTGCACCAACAGCGACCGCCTGTATTTCCCGCCCCGTCCCGCCAGTGAAATCTGCGGCGAGGGCGAGAGCGTCGTCTGGAAGGAAGTCAGCGGACGGGGCACCATCTATAACTACTGCGTCGTGTACGACTGCCCGGTGGCGTCCCTCAAAGAAGACCTACCCTTCAACTTGGCCGTCATCATGCTGGATGAAGACCCCGGCATCCTGATGTACTCTCACCTGCCGGGCGTCCCCCCCGATGAGGTTCCCGTCGGCGCCGCCGTCCGCGTCATCTTCGAGGAAACCGCCAACGGCCAGAAAGTTCCCGAGTGGGTGCTGGTCGATTAGGCCCCACCACATCCGTCATTCCGGCGAAAGCCGGAATCCACGACCGTGAAAGTTGCAAGTCAATAGGAGTGAGATATGACCACTCAAATGGCGCCTGAATCAATGTACCGCTCCACCGAGGGCCTCGGTGTCTGGCCCCACCGCGGCAAGGTTGCTGCCGTTGGCATCGGCCACTCTCCCACCGCTCGCCGTTGGGACGGCCGGGCCGAAACCTCCGTGGGAGCCCAGAGCATCATGGCCTGCCGCAAGGCCATTGAAGACGCCGGCGTGGACCCCAGCCAGGTTGACGGCATCGTCCTCGTTCCCGTTACCACCACCGGCGCCCACTGGGACGCCGACACCCCCGTCCCCATGGACGTGGTCAACGCCTTCAATCCCTCCGATGACCCCCTGGACGGTATCGGCCAGCTCAGCGCCGAGTGGCTCCTGAAGAATATGCCCGAGCTGACCAACGTCAAGTTCACCATGTACGCCCCCGGTTGCATGTCCGCCGCCATCACCGTAGCCGCTCAGGCCGTGGGCGATGGCCTCGCCAGCACCTGCCTGGTGCTCAAGGGCTGGCACAACCTGGAGGGTCGCTACAACCACGGCGGCATCAGCGCCGCCAACGAGGTTCCCGGCTCCTTCGCTCTCAGTCCCGGCCGCACCCTGTGGGGCGCGCCCGGCTGCTACGGCACCGCCCTCCAGTTCGCCCAGTACTGCACCAAGTACGGCAAGCACCACGACATGATGGCCCCCTTCATGGAGAACTCCCGCCGCAACGGCCTGCTCTTTCCCGAAGGTTATTGGGCCCAGCATCGCCCCGAACAGCTCCCGCCGGAGGACTACCTCAACTCCCGCTGGATTGCCAAGCCGGCCAACCTCTTCGACAACGACATTCCCATCATGGCCTCGGCCGCCTACCTCTTCACCACCGCCGAAAAGGCCCAGGACATGGCCCAGAAGCCCGTCTATATCCTCGGCCATGCTTCCAGCCGTGGCCTCGCTCGCAGCATCGTCCCCACCCTGGAAGAGGTTGAGGCCGAAACCGATTCCACCGGCCGCAAAATCTACGAAAGCGCCGGCATCTCCCCCGATGACCTGTCCTTCGAGAATATGTACGACGGCTTCGCCCAGTTCCACCAGTTCCACATCGAGGGACTGCGCTACCGTGGTATGCAGCGTGGCGACGCGCTCGACTTCTACCAGACCGACATCAGCATCGAAGGCCCCAACCCCGTCCTGCCCAGCGGCGGCAACATCGGCAGCGGCCGCAGCCGCTTCTGGATGCACACCGACTGCATCCAGCAGATTCAGGGCCGCGCCGGCGCCCGGGCCGTTACCGGCGTCAAGCCCGAAATCGCCGTTTCCGGCGGCCCCATGCCCATGGGCGGCAACTTCACCGTCTGGAGCGCAACCCCCAATTAGCAATAACCCCCGTCATTCTCGCGAAGGCGGGAATCCAGACACTGCGGAAACCAATCCGGGCGTCCCCCGTGGGCGCCCCAACTTCCGCCCTATCAACCCCAACCGAGGCAAAAGTATGGCAATCCTCATCAGCTTTGACATCGACGGCACCCTGGAGGTGGGCGACCCACCCGGCCCCTTGACCATGGAAATGGTCCGCATCGTCCGCGACAAGGGCTTTCTCATCGGCAGCTGCTCCGATCGACCGCCCAGCAGCCAGCGCTCTATGTGGGAGGAATTCGACATCAGCGTAGACTTCACCGTCGCCAAGCATCTGCTGGCCGACGTCAAGTCCGGCTTCGAAGCCGACGCCTACTACCACATCGGCGACCGGGAAGACCTGGACCGCCAGAACGCCCTCCGCAACGGTTTCGACTTCCTCTGGCCCGACGAAGCCGCCGCCAAGCCCTGGTTCGACGCCGAAGCCTGACCGGCCGGCACCGCCCAATAAGCTTAGGGGGCGGGTCTCAGACCCGCCCCTGCATGCACCCCGTTAGGCCGTCGCCAGCGACCCCATCGGGTCCCACGGCGGCAGCACAATCGGCTCCAGGTCCAGCGCCTCCTGCAGCTCGGCCGGCAGGTAGCTCTTCGGTGCCGCGATTTCAAACATGTACTCGGCGAACCAGGAATCGTTCATCAGGAAGAATCCCTTGTCGCCCACCTTGTCGTCCCAGCTGTTTTCCACCCGCCAGCGCCGCGGCTTGCCGTCCACCACGTCCACGCCCGTGAACAGCATGGCGTGAGTCATCGCCGTCTGGTGGTACTCCAGCCGCTCCGCCTTGTCCATCTCAAAGTCCGCGCTATACACGCTGCCATAGTCGAACAGGTCGGCGTCCCACAGGCCCTTGTCCCGGTGCATCTGCTTCCCGGTGTCGCAGCCCATCCACACGGGCTGCCCGTCCTGCAGCATGCGCATGGCGATGTCCTTCATCAGCTCAATGTCCACGTTCAGGTACTTGATCCGGGTCCCGTCCACCACGTTGCCCAGGTACTGCACCGTGTAGGTCCGCCCCGGCGGGCTGGACTGCCGCGGATCATGTACCAGGCAGACGTACTCCTCCATCGGCGTGGCGATGTACTTCTCCGCGAACTGCATCGGCGTCATCGCTCCGTCTCGGTGAAACTTGCCGTCCTTGTCCTTCCACTGCCAGTCGAAGTTGTCCGGCGGGTTGCCCAGGTGAATGGACAGGATTTGGTAAATAGCTTGCAGAGCCTCCTGCTTGGCCGCCCGCATGGCGTCCAGGCCGCCTTCTTCGCTGTAAATGCGCCGGATGTTGCGCGCGCCCTGCCGCACTTGGTAGTTCAGGCCGGCGTTCATCCGCATCGAGTTGCCCGAGCTTTCCGTTTCCGGCATCACCGTCTTGGGCACCACGCCGTGCTTGCGCACCAGGCTGACGAACATGTCCCACTGGCCGCCGTCGCCCAGGGGCTGTTGCAGCAGCCACGCCACCACCCGGTCGTCCACGGGCCGGTCGGCAGTCTCAATCACGGCTTCCAGGATGTAGTTGGCCCGTTCCATCTTGTCCCAGAACATCACGTAGCTCTGGCTGAACTCAAACTCCTTAACGTTCAGTAGGTTCCTGGTCTCTGAGCGAAACAGGTTCAGCCCGGCGAACATCCAGCAGCGCCCGGAACGGGCCTGGTTGGTTACTCCCCAGTCGTCCAGTACCGTCGAGAACGAGTTGGTCGCCTCTGCCACGATGTTGCGGTTCAGCGCCACGTCGTTCACGTCGTGCTGCGTAACGACGTTCTGCATCAGTTGATGATTGGGCTGTGAAGCGAAGGCATCCTGAAAGCCGGACAGAGTGTCGGTGTCCAGGGCGCCCTGGTTGGTTTGCGTGGTCATATCGTGTCTCCCGGTTTGTGCCTGTTTTCTGGTAGTCGTTCAATTTTGAGATAGAGTATCATATACCTCCGCCACCGCCCGGTCAATCTCATCCTCCGTGGTGAACCGCCCCACCGTGAGCCGCAGCGTGCCCATGGCATACTCCGTCGGCACGTTCATCGCTGCCAGCACGTGCGACACCTCCACCCGGTCGCTGTGGCAGGCGGCCCCGGCCGACGCGGCCACCGTCGGTAGCCTCCCCAGGATGCGGTCGGCTTCCACCCCGCGAAACCCGATGCTGGAGGTGTTAGGCAGGCGCTTTTCCGGGTGCCCGTTGACGCGAGCCTCGACCCCGGAGTCCAGCAGGCCCCGCTCCAGGCGGTCGCGCATCGCCCCCATGTGCCGGGTGTACTCGGGCAGGTTCTGCTCAATCAGTTCACAGGCTTTGCCCAGGCCCGCCATGTGAATGACGTTTTCCGTGCCGGCGCGGCGGTCTTGCTCGTGATTGGCCCCGTGCATCAGCTTTTCCAGCTCCACGCCGGGCCGGACGTACAGCACGCCAATGCCCTTGGGCGCGTACAACTTGTGCCCGGCTACGGAGAGCAGGTCAACGCCCAGGTCGTCCACCCTCACCGGGATTTTCCCAATGGACTGCGCGCAGTCGCTGTGCACCAAAACTCCGTGCCGGTGCGCGATGTCGGCAATCTCCGCGATGGGCTGGATGGAACCCACCTCGTTGTTGGCGTGCATGATGGTAACCAACCGCGTCTCGGACGTGATGGCCTCCTCCACGTCCCCCGGATCAACGATGCCGTACTCGTCCACCGGCACATAGGTTATGCGATAGCTCCGGCCCTCCAGGTAGCGGCAAACCTCCGTAACGGCCGGGTGCTCCACCGTCGAGGTGATGATGTGATTGCCCCGGCTCCGGTAAGCCCCGGCCACGCCCTTGATGGCGTGATTGTTGGCTTCGGTGCCGCCGCCGGTGAAGATCAAATCGTCCTCGCCGCACCCCAGCATATCCGCAACCTGCCGGCGGGCCAGGTCAACCCCCTGCCGTGCGGCCAACCCGAAGCTGTGCCCGCTGGACGGGTTGCCAAACCGCCCGTGAACGTAGGGCAGCATCGCCTCGGCGACCTGCGGATCTATGGGTGTGGTGGCGTTGTAGTCCAGGTAAATGTCTCTCATGGCCGCATTATAGCCCATGCGCTGCCCCACAATCCCGCCCATCCTGGAATCACGCGCCACCCGATGACACCCGCCCCTTGCACTGCGCCGCACGCCTGTTCTATCATAGCTTTGTTGAACAAATCCGGTCGGCTGGTTTTGCGCCCGTTTCCGGGTTATCCTGCTCCGATGTTCCCGGCCCGCGCCGGGTCCGGCGACTCTCCTCCATGGCGGTGATTAATTGAGTTTCGGTCTGTGCGTCCTCGGCTGCGGCGCCTTCGCCAGGACCTTCGCTGAGTCCATCGCTCAGTTGCGCGGCGATATCGACCTCTATTTCGCCAGCCGCGACTTGGCCCGGGCTCGCGAATACGCCACCCGCTACCACGGCGTGGACGCTTTCGGCAGCTACGCCGACGCTGCCGCCGACTCCAGGGTTGATGCCCTGTACGTCTGCACCCCCCATCACCTGCACCGGCAGCACGTCTCCCTGGCCGCCCGCAACGGGAAGCACGTCTTGGTAGAAAAGCCCATTGCCGCGACCTTAGCCGATGCCGAGACCATGGTGGACGAGGCCGATTCGGCCGGCGTCAATCTGATGGTGGCGGAAAACTACCGCTTTATGCCCACGGTGCAGGAAGCCAGGAATCTGCTGACCCAGGGCCGGATCGGCCAGCCCCGGCTGATCCAACTGCAGGAACAGTTCCCCTTCCGCCCTGCCGGCTGGCGCAACCGCCGCCAGTTCAACGGCGGCGGCGTGCTCATCGACGGCGGTATCCACAAGCTCAGCGTGCTGGCCTACCTGGTCGGTCAGCCCTGCCAAATCTACGCCCGCCAGGTACTTCCCGGCCAACCGGGCCTGGACGCGGAGGACGGCGTCGTAATCGTCGCAACCACCCCGGAAGGCGTCGTTGGCGTCATCAATCACTCCTGGAACGTGGTTCCCGTTACCCAGCGGTCATGGGTTTCCATTTCCGGAACGACGGCCTCCGCCCACTTCCAGCTGGGCCGCCCCCGGCTCACCCTACTTGACGGCGACGCCGAATCGGTGATGAACTTCGAACACGACGTCACCGGCCTGGCCGCCACCGTTGCCGAGTTCCGACGCAGCATCCTGGAAAGCCGGCAACCGATGATGAACGGCCACGACGGAATCGCCGACCTCACTTTGGCCCTCAAGGCCTATGAATCAATCCAGACCGGCCTGCCGGCGACCATCCAACTCTCACCACACTGAAACACAAGGAGCATCATGGCCAGACTACCCGTAGTAACGCGAGACATGGTTCCCGAGGAATTTCGGGAAGCCTTCGACGAACTGACCGCCGACACCGGGGGAACCATCACCGGCGGCCCCTACTCCATCGCCATCAACAGCCCGGAAATGGCCCGACGGCGCAGCCATCTCACCGCCTACCTCCGCTTTGAGAGTACTTTCCCCAAGCGCATCCAGGAGCTTGCCATCCTGGCCACTGCCCGGTTCTTCGACTGCCCCTACATCTGGAACGCCCACGCTCCCGCTGCCCGCCGTGAGGGTGTCAGCGATGCTCTCGTGGACGCCCTGCGCGACCGGCAGCCCCTGCCGCCCATGGCCGACGACGAGCGGGCGATTATCAATTACTGCAACGAGTTCTACCGGAACCACCGCATTTCGGCGTCAACCTTCCAGATCGCCCTGGAACACTTCGGCGCGCAGCACCTGGTGGAAATCACCGCGCTGATGGGGAACTACGCGCAGACGGCTTTCTTCCTGAACGCCTTTGAGGTGCAGCTGCCTACAGAGCGTACCGAGCCGGTGCTGCCGGTGGATTAAACCGGCGCTTACCAGGACTTCAGCACGGGCAGCACTTCTTTGGCGAAGAGCTGCAGGCCACGTTCGGCGACGTGGGGAGGCGTGCCGCCGAAGCGGAATGCGACGTTCAGCTCGAAGTCGCCCAGCAGTTCTTTGCGCTCTTCAAGACCGCGCAGGATCTTGTCGGGAGTGCCCCAGCTCGCCGCCTTCATAAAGCCTTCCACGGCTCCTTCCAGGCCAGCGGAGCGGGCGATTTCGGCCTTCTGCTGGTAGGCGTCGTAGCCCTTCACCGAGCCGAAGTGGTCGCCCAGGAACTCGTAGTGGTAGAAATTGCTTTCGACGAACTTGCCCTGGTACTGGCGGGCTTCTTCCTCACACTGTTCCAGGTCGGTTCCGCACACGACGAACTCGGTGAGCATCAGAGCCAGCGGCTCCGTGCCGTGAAATTCCCGGTGCAGGGCTCGGCCGCGCTCGATGCCCGGCATCCGCATATCCCAGGGGCGGTCAGCGAACATGATGATGTGCGCGCCGAGCTTGGCCGCCGAGAGCACGGAGTCGTCGCTGGCGGCCACGGCGTAGATGCGCCCGTCAAATGAGTGCTGCGGTCGCGGCCGGATTTCCGTCCGGGCCTGCGGATAGTGGGGCCCGTCTCCCTCGATGAAGCCGGTATTGAGCGCGTTGACAATCATCGGCGCCGCTTCGTCAAAGCGTTCCCGCGATTCGTCCATGCTGATGCCGAAGGTCGCGAACTCCCGCCGGGCCAGCCCCCGGCCGAACCCCAGCCGCAGCCGGCCGTTGCTCAACAGGTCCAGGACGGCAGCGTTCTCCGCCACCCGCAGCGGATTGTGCCAAGGGAGTATCACGGCGGCGGTGCCCACGTCGATGTCGGGGTGCTTGGCCGCCACGTGGGTCATCAGCTGGAGGTTGTCGGGCACGAAGGAATAGTCGTTGAAATGGTGCTCGGCAGACCAAAGGCAGTCGAACCCGGAGTCGGCGGCCATTTCGGCCAGGCGCAGCTCCTCCTGCCACATCTGCCCGTCCGAGCCGTTTTCCCAGCCGTAGCTGGAGAAAATCATCATCATTCCGACGTCCATCCGGTTACTCCTGATTTAAACACTGGATTCCCGCCTGCGCGGGAATGACGGTTTGGGTCGCCCGCCCGCGGAGGTGTGTTAGAAGCTGGGTTTGCTGGCGTAAGGGGTCAGTTGCAGTTCGTGAGTCCAGCAGGACTTGTCTTGGGTGTGCAGGTAGTAGAACGCCTCCGCGATCTTCACTGGATTGATTATCAGCTCCGGGTGCTGCTGCGCCCGCGGCATGGCCCGCGTGCCCGGCGAGTCAATGGTGCCGTCAATCACCACGTTGGCGACGTGCACGCCGTGCTCGGAGTATTCCTCCGTCAAAGCCTGCGCCAGCGTCCGCATCATCACCCGCGGATAGTAGAGCGACTGGCCAGTGTACCGCTTGCGTCCGCGCAGTCCGGCGGCGTTGTTGGAAAACAGGATGCTGCCCTCGCCGCGCTCACGCATCGCCGGCAGCACTTCCTTCGCCACCAGGAACGGCCCGCTGCTGGAGATGTGCTGGGCGGTCTCAAACATTTCGTATGGCATGTGCTCGAGCAGCTCCATTTCGGGGGGTAGGTCGCGCCCCTCCAGGTAGCCGGCGTTATAGACCAGCACGTCCGGGTCGCCTGCCTCCTCGCGGATGCGGGCAAAGGCGCCGGATATCGACTCCGGAATGGACAGGTCCAGCTCCACAATCATGCTGTCGCCGCCCTGTTCCCGGATGGCCGCGTTCAGCGGTTCCGCGTTGGCTGTGCTGCGTGTGGTCAGCACGGTGAAAAAGCCCTCCTGCGCGAACTTCTGGGAGATGGCGCCGCCCACGCCCCAGCGCAGGCCGATGGGCAGGTCGCCGTCGTCAATGTCTCCGCCGTGTACCAGGTGGGTATTGCGTCCGTCCGATTGCCACTTGGACGTTGCGCCGATGACCACGGCGACCGGTTTTCGGGATGAGTTCATGTTAAAACCGCCGGGATGCAGGATGTAAGGGGGCAAAAATAAAATGGTGGAGACGGGGGAGAGTCGCACTCCCCGTCCAGAAACTCCCCTGATCGGATATGCTACAAGCTTGTTCGGCGCTTTAATCTCGCTGCTGGGGACTCCCGCCGACGGGATTCGAAAGCAGCCAGCCGATAAAATCTGTGGCCCCGGTCATCGGCGTTGCCGAGGTAGCATCCCGGAATAATTAGTCGTCCGCTTCCCGGCTTCCGGGCCTACTGGTGGCAGACGTAGCCGCGTTTAGGCGGCTAGAGCGAATTCACGTTCGCCAGTTAATTGTTCGCCGCCGTTTTTTGCGAGGGCAGCAGCAGCCTCGGCCTGCAATCCGTCAGAAAACGCTCCTGTCGAACCTACGCGTCCCCAACTGAATACCATGCGCAGCCGGTAGGAGCCGGCGACGCCAGGTTCATGATACCACCGTATGCGATGGCTGGCAAAGACCAACGGGAAGAAGCCGGCCTTCTCGTCTTGATAGCCTTCCCGCCCCTGCTGCGTCGCAGGCGAGTCCGGCGCACGCCAATTCACTTACACTTCCTCCTGGCTCTAACCATTCGCAAAGCCAGTGTTGACAACGGGCCTGGGATGGAGTAGAGTTACCGAACGCTTCCGCTGTTGAGGGCAGAGCGCCTCCGGCGGAGCGGGCAGTTTAACAGCTGAATAGTGGAAGGAAGTAAGGTTCTCAATTAAGAGAGTTTGATCCTGGCTCAGGGTGAACGCTGGCGGCGCGCTTAATGCATGCAAGTCGAGCGTGATCGTGGCTTCGGCCACAATGATAAAGCGGCAGACGGCTGAGTAACGCGTGAGTAACCTGCCCTCCGGTGGGGTATAGCCTCGGGAAACTGAGGATAATCCCGCATACGACCTGCATTCCTTGGGATGCAGATGAAAGGCTTCGGTCGCCGGAGGAGGGGCTCGCGTCCTATCAGGTTGTTGGTGAGGTAATGGCTCACCAAGCCGATGACGGGTAGCTGGTCTGAGAGGATGACCAGCCAGAGGGGGACTGAGAACGGCCCCCACTCCTACGGGAGGCAGCAGCAGGGAATCTTGGGCAATGGGCGCAAGCCTGACCCAGCGACGTCGCGTGGGGGACGAAGGCCTTCGGGTTGTAAACCCCTTTTCCGAGGGAAGATACAAGACGGTACCTCGGGAATAAGCCCCGGCTAACTACGTGCCAGCAGCCGCGGTAATACGTAGGGGGCGAGCGTTACCCGGATTTACTGGGCGTAAAGTGCGCGTAGGCGGTTGGATAAGTCTCTTGTGAAAGCTCCCGGCTCAACTGGGAGAGGTCAAGGGATACTATTCGACTAGAGGACAGCAGAGGTAAGCAGAATTCCCGGTGTAGCGGTGGAATGCGTAGATATCGGGAGGAATACCAGTGGCGAAAGCGGCTTACTGGGCTGTATCTGACGCTGAGGCGCGAGAGCGTGGGGAGCAAACTGGATTAGATACCCAGGTAGTCCACGCCCTAAACGATGGATACTAGGTATGGGGGGTATTGACCCCCTCCGTGCCGTAGCTAACGCGTTAAGTATCCCGCCTGGGGACTACGGCCGCAAGGCTAAAACTCAAAGGAATTGACGGGGGCCCGCACAAGCGGTGGAGCGTGTGGTTTAATTCGATGCTAAGCGAAGAACCTTACCTGGGCTTGACATGTTGGTAGTAGAAACCTGAAAGGGTGACGACCCCGGGGTAACTCGGGGAGCCATCACAGGTGCTGCATGGCTGTCGTCAGCTCGTGCCGTGAGGTGTTGGGTTAAGTCCCGCAACGAGCGCAACCCTCGTCGTTAGTTACTCTCTCTAGCGAGACAGCCTCCCGCAAGGAGGAGGAAGGTGGGGACGACGTCAAGTCATCATGGCCCTTATGCCCAGGGCTACACACACGCTACAATGGCCGGTACAATGGGTTGCTAAAGCGCGAGCTGGAGCCAATCCCACCAAAGCCGGCCCCAGTTGGAATTGCAGGCTGAAACTCGCCTGCATGAACGCGGAATCGCTAGTAACCGCAGGTCAGCATACTGCGGTGAATACGTTCCCGGGCCTTGTACACACCGCCCGTCACGTCATGGAAGCCGAGAACGATTGAAGTCGCTGAGCTAACCCTTTGGGAGGCAGGCGCCGAGGTCGGGTTCGGTAACTGGGACGAAGTCGTAACAAGGTAGCTGTACCGGAAGGTGCGGCTGGATCACCTCCTTTTCAGGGAGACCTACAATCGGCTAACGCCTCACGGCGCAATCCGATTCACTCCCAGGTCAATCAGCGGACGTTCCTGTCCCTCGTCCTGTCCGGTCGAGCCATCCCAGGTTCCCGAGGTCAGAGAGCAGGTTCCCCGAGAAAATCCGCTGTCCCCGGCTAATTGCCGGAAATACATTCAAACTTCTTGCTTCCTTTCACTACTCAGCCGGTAAAATGCCGTCAAACCTCCGGGCCTTTGTAACAGGCCCGGTTTTCTTGTATATTCGCACCCGAAAACAAACGCAACCTGGAAGTTTTCCCATGCCCGCCTCATCTCGCCTGGTTTGCATCATCCTGCTGAGTCTTGCCGCGGCCTTCGCCCTGGCCTGCACCTCGTCGGAACCGACGCCCGCTCCAACCGAGCTGCCCCACGTTGCCACCTCGGCGCCGACCGCCGCGCCGCCGGCTCCCACCGATACCCCGGCCCCTACCGCCACTCCGGAACCCACGGCCACCCCCACTCCGGAGCCGAC
>VXTR01000028.1 GCA_009837355.1 Chloroflexota bacterium
TCCCCAGCCTCCGGCGACGGCAACTAATCAGGACTTGCCCTACCGTATCACCAACACCCTCACCCACCAATCATAAGGAGGCGTTACCATGGCAGACGGAATCACCATTCTGGTCGGCACCGCCGGGCAGGGCGTTATGCGCAGCGTTGACGGCGGACAATCCTGGCGTCGCGTCGGTATCACCCAGGGCATCCACTCCGACGCCGTCGTGCGCTGCCTCACTCCCGTCCCCGGCAGCGAGTCCAGCGTCCTCGCCGGCTGCGACGTGGGCATCATCCGCAGCGACGATAACGGCGACACCTGGCGCCGCGTCAGCACCGCTATGGACGGCACCGCGGTCTGGGCCATCGCCTTCGACCCGTCCAATCCCCAAGTCGGTTTCGCCGGCACCGGCACCCCCGACCCCTGCCGCATCTACCGCACCCGCGACGGCGGCGCAACCTGGGAACTGCGCCCGGTGGAAGTCGCCGCCGAGTGTCCCGCCGTGGGCGTGCCCCGCGTAACCGGCATCGCCATCGACCCCACCAACGGCGACAGCGTATGGGTGGGCATCGAGGTTGACGGCCTGCGCCACAGCTCCGACGGCGGCGACACCTGGGAAACCGTCCCTCACGCCGACATCCCCAACCTGGACATCCACAACGTAACCGTAACCGCCGGCCCGCCCCATCGCGTGGTGGTCATGGTCAATGACGACGTGTTCCTCAGCGACGACGACGGCGACAGCTGGCGCAACCTGGACGTGCGGCAGAACTTTCCCCTGGGCTACCCCCGGGGCCTCAAGGTCAAGGCCGACGACCCGCAGACCATCTTCACTACCTTCGGCGACACCACCCCCGGCTCCACCGGCGTCGTGATGCGCTCCGCCGACGCCGGCGCAACGTGGGACAGCCTGCCCCTGCCGGTGGAACCCAACACGGCCATGTGGGTGGTCAACTCCCAGCCGCAGAACCCGGACTTCCTGCTGGCCGGCAGCCGCTACGGCTACCTGTACCAGTCCGACGACGCCGGCAGTTCCTGGAGCAAGTTCAACCGGGAGTTCAGCGAAATCTCCTCCGTCCTCTGGTTCCCCAACTAGAACCAGTTGGCCTTGTCCACCACGTTACGCAGCTGCCTCCCCTCGTTGAAGCGTTTGCAGTTGTCGATGAACAACTCGGTGCGCCGCTGTTCAAGATAGGGGCCGTTGCCCGCTACGTGGGGCGTAATCAGCACGCCGGGCATACTCCACAGGGGATGCCCGGCCGGCAGCGGCTCAACCTGGAACACGTCCAACCCGGCGCCGCCAATCTCGCCCGCTCGCAGCGCGTCCACCAGGTCGTCGAGGATCACGGTAGCGCCCCGGCCGATGTTGATGAAGAAAGCGCCGCTCTTCATCGCCCGGAACTGCTCTGCCCCAAACAGACCCTGCGTCTCCGGCGTTTCGGGCACGGTAACGATGACGAAATCAGCGCGGGGGAGAACGTTCAGCAGATCGTCGGGCCGGTGTAGTTCCGCCAGCCCTTGCGTCGGCTCGTCCAGTCTGGGATCAACCCCCAGCACCGTCATCCCGAACTCGGCGCACAGCTGCGCCGTTTCGCCGCCGATGCCGCCCACGCCCACGATTACGGCAGTGGCTTCGGGCAGATAGGTAGTCGGGTAGCCCTGCTGCCAGACGCCGGCCACCTGCTGCGGAATGTACACCTGCAAACCCCGCGCGAAGGCCAGCAGCAGCGACATGATGTGCGCGCTGATGTGATCGTTGTATATCTCTCGCGTGTTGGTTACCACCACGTCGCTTTCAATCAACGACCGGTGATAATAACCGGCCCTCGGCCCCGCCTGGGGGCAGGCAATCCACTTGAGATTGTGCGCCCGTTCCAGCAACTCCGGCACGATGTCGCCAAAGGCAGCGTCGGCCTCGCCAATCACCTCCATCGCTTCCCCCACGGTGGGACATACCTGCACGTCGATATCGGGTATTTCTTCCCGCAGCAGTTCCGGCCAATGCTCCTGATAGTTTGGCGGACAGATAACCAGCTTGAATCCCATGGGACAACCTCCGATATAGGGTCTCGCTTCGCATTCGGCATTGTAAACCGATGCCGGGCGCAACACACACCCCGTTTTGCGCTATACTGCGCCCATCCAACCGGCGGACGCCCGGCCCATGCCGCCGGCCGACGCCGTACCAGGAGGGACATACGATATGCTGGACTTGATTATTCGCGGCGGACAGGTCGTCACTCCCTGGGGCGTGGGCGACTGGGACATCTGCATCCAGGGCGAGAAAATCGTCGCCATCACCGCGCCCAACGCCATGACCGACGACGTAGTGCGCGTCATTGACGCCACCGGCAAGGTCGTCGTCCCCGGCGGCATCGAACCCCACGCTCACATCGACGCGCCCATCATGGGGCCGGGCAACCTGCGCACCGCGCCGCCGGAGCAGGTCAGTCGCGCCGCCCTCTTCGGCGGCACCACCACCATCCTGGACTTCGCCATCCACCATCCCGGCAACACCATCGACGACGCCATCCAGGAACGCGCCAACTCCTGGCGGGGCAATTCCTACTCCGATTACGCCCACCACCTGATGATGCTGGGCGACATCCCCCAGCGCACCCTGGAGTCTCTGCACGAATACATTGAGGACGGCTGGTCCAGCATCAAGATATTCACCACCAACATCCGCCCGCCCGAAATGTCCGGCGAGCCGCGCAAAGTGGGCATGGGCCACCTGCACGACCTCATGGAAGTCATCCAGCGCAACGACGCCATGCTCCTGGTCCACGCTGAGGACGATGACATGGTGCAGTACATGTACGAAAAGCTGCAGCGCGAGGAACGCAACGAGTGGTGGAATATGCCCATCGTCCACAGCAACGAGTCCGAGGACGTGTCCTTCCGCCGGGTGCTCCGCGTCGCCGAGTGGACCGGCTCTCCGGTCTATTTCGTCCACGTCAGCGCCCGCCAAGGCATCAACGCCATCGGCGAGGCCCGCAACAAGGGCATGGCCGTGTACGGCGAAACCCTGCACAACTACGCCTGCTTCAACGCCAACCACTACAAGGAAGAGGACGGGATGAAGTATCACACCTACCCGTCTCTCAAGTCCCCCGAAGACGCCGCCATGCTCTGGAAGGGCATCGCTTGGGGCGGCCTGCACACCATGGCCACCGACGAATACTGCACCAACTGGGCCCTGAAGACGCAGGGCAAGTCCGTCCGCGACGTTACCGGCGGACACAACGGCGCGGAAACCCGCGTCGGCATCACCTACAGCGAAGGCGTGTCCAAGCGCGGAATGTCCCTGCAACGCTTCGTGGACGTAACCTCCGCCAACGCCGCCCGCATCATGGGACTCTACCCCCGCAAGGGCGCCCTGGCCCCGGGCAGCGACGCCGACATCACCCTCATCGACCCATCCATCAAGAAGCGACTCACCATGGACGACTTCCACATCAGCGACTACAGCATCTGGGAAGGCTTCGAGATTGAGGGCTGGCCCGTAATGACCATCATGCGCGGCACGGTCGCCGTGGAAGACGGTCAGCTCACCGCCCCCGCCGGCCACGGCCGGTGGATTCCCCGCAAAATCGACCGCGAGGTGACCAGCCGGCCCATTGGGTAAGTAAGCAGAGTGGAACAGCCACAATTGTCAGCCCCTGATACATCAGCGCCGACCATCTCCGCGCTTCCCTCTGCTCCATTGGAGGGCATCCGCGTCGTTGAGTGGGGCGAGATGGTCTCCGCTCCATTCTGCGCCAAGCTGTTGGCCGAACTGGGCGCCGACGTCATCAAGGTGGAACCGCCCGACGGCGACCCGGCCCGTCGCCGCGGCCCTTATCCCGACGGCGTTTCCCATCCCGAGCGCAGCGGGCTGTTCCTCTTCGCCAACCAGGGCAAGCGCGGCGTTACCCTCGACACTGACACAGACGCCGGCATCGACTCCTTACACCATCTGCTGGAAACCGCCGACGTTTTCGTCGAGAACCGGCCTTACGCCGCGCTGGCCCAGGCCGGCATCACCACCGAAGCCCTCGCCCGGCGGCATCCCCATCTGATAACCGTTTCCCTTTCTCCCTACGGACGCACCGGCGATTACAAGCAGTACGCCGGCTACGACCTGCAGGTGAACGCCCTCAGCGGCATGAGCTTCGGCACGGGACACGTCCACCGTGAGCCGCTGACCACCCCCGCCCAGCAGGCGGCCTACCTCGCCGGTGTCGGCGGCGCCTATGCGGCCATCGTCGCCCTCCTGGCCCGCGACGCCAGCGCCGGCGGCCAGTACATCGACCTCGCCGATTCCGGCGTCATCGCCACCCTACTGACCGGATACCACCTGCCCACCTTCATCTATCGCGGCATCGCCGGCTCCCGCTCCGGCAACCGGATGCGCCTCGGCCTGTTCCCCAACTGCGTCCTGCCCTGTCGGGACGGCTACGTGTGCATCGACGCCCCCCAGCTGGAGCAATACCAGCGCTTCCTGAACCTGCTGGGCAACCCGGACTGGATGGACAACCCCCGCTACCGTGACCGCCGGGCTATGAGCGACCAATACCCCGAAGAGGCAGAAAACCTCATCGCTCCCTGGTTTATGGAGCATAGCAAGGACGAAATCCTCCAACT
The DNA here is from genome assembly GCA_009837355.1 of Chloroflexota bacterium. GTDB lineage: Bacteria > Chloroflexota > Dehalococcoidia > Lucifugimonadales > UBA3495 > Bin87. The sequence goes on from VXTR01000028.1 coordinate 4,609, forward strand.
GTGCCTGGAAAACCGCATTCCCTGCGCGCCGGTGCTCACCATGGACGAAGTGCTGGCATCGCCTCACCTGCAAGCCCGCGATTGGTTCCGCGAGGTTGACCATCCCCAGGCCGGCCGGTATCGCTACCCCGGCCCGCTCGTCCGTCTGCACGGCTCGCCTTCGAAAATCACGCGGCCCGCCCCGCTGCTGGGACAGCACACCACCGAAATCCTCAACCGGGAATCCCCCTCTCCCTTGACGGGAGAGGGCTGGGGAGAGGGTGATAGCGACGCCCAAGAACCGACAATAGCCCTGCACGGCGTCCGAATCCTCGACCTCGGCTCCGCCTGGGCCGGCCCCATGGCCGGGCAGCTCCTGGCCGATATGGGCGCCGAAGTCATCAAGGTCGAAAGCCGAGCTCGCATGGACGGTATGCGCCTGGGCCGGCCCATGATACCCCCATCCGACAACGGCGATGACCCGGCCGGCGGCGACCGGGGACTCTGGCCCGAGTTGCAGCCCGTCTTTCACGGCCTCAACCGCAACAAGCTCAGCATCACCCTGAACCTCCGCACCCGGGAGGGCCGGGACATCCTGCGCCGCCTGGCGTCGGTCAGCGACGTGGTGCTGTCCAACTTCTCCCCCGGTGTCCTCCAACGCCTGGGCATGGACTACGACAGCCTGCAGCGGATCAAGCCGGACATTATCGTCGCCGCCATGCCTGCCTTTGGCGACACCGGCCCCCTGCGCGACATGGTGGCCTACGCGCCCATCATACAGGCCATGTCCGGCATGATGAGCCTGGTCGGTTACCCGCCCGAAGAGAACGAGCCGCTGGTGGGCGAACTGCAAGCCGCGTGGAGCGACACCGTCGCCGCCCTCTGCGCCGCCCTGGGCGTGGTCGCCGCGTTGCGCCATCGCAACCGCACCGGCTGCGGCCAGTACGTGGAGGCCGCCCACCTGGAAGGCACTGCGGCCCTGCTCGGCGTCCCCATGCTGCAATACCAGATGTCCGGCCAGGTTCCCACGCCTCCCGGCAACGACGACCCCGACTTTGCGCCCCACAACAACTACCCCTGCGCCGGCGACGACGCCTGGGTGTCCATCGCCATAGGCGACGATGCGGAGTGGTGCGCCCTCGCCGCCGTGCTTGCCGACGAGACCCTGGCCTCCGATGCCCGCTTTGCCGACCGCGCATCCCGCTGGCGGTACCGCCGCCAACTGGACGAACTCATCGCCAACTGGACGCGCACGCTAACGCCCGGGCAGGCCACCAAGCTGCTGCAGGACGCCGGCGTCGCCGCCATGCCCGTAATGAACATCGCCGACCAATTCGCCGACCCTCACCTGAACGCTCGCGAAACCTACGTTGAGGTTGACCACCCCCACGTGGGTGCCGAGCTGCTCTACGGCGTACCCTGGCGCTTTAGCGCTACTCCCGGCGCTGTCCGCACGCCGGCTCCGCTGCTGGGGCAGCACAACGATTACGTGCTGTCGGAACTGATGGGCATGGACTCCGCTTGCGTCGCGCAGCTGTCCGTCGCCGAGGTGGTCCACTGATGGCAGCGCAAACTACGCCACAACGCCGTCCTCGCATCTTCTACGGCTGGTGGATTGTCCTGGTCAGCCTCCTGGCCGACGGTATGAAACACGGCAGCTTCAACCGCGGCTTCACGGTGTTCTACATTCCCGTTGAGCAGGACTTGGGATTTACCCGCACCATGATGGGCCTGGCCGAGGGGCTGGGCCGTTTGATGGGTGGCATCCAGGGGCCGCTGATGGGCTACTGCACCGACCGCTTCGGCCCCCGCGTCATGCTGGCCTTCGGCGGCCTGATGTCGGGACTGGGTTTCTTACTGCTGGGCTACACCGGCAGCTTCTGGTATTTCCTGGTCATCTTTGTCGGATTCCTGTCGGTGGGCTTCCGTTCGGGATACAACAACGCGTCGGTGGCCGCGGTCAACAACTGGTTCCGACGCCGGCGCGGTTTTGCCATGTCCATCGTCAGCATGGGCAACGGCCTGGGCGGTGCGTCTGCTCCCCTGGTCGGTCTACTCATTTTCTCCATCGGCTGGCGCGACGCCTGCACCGTGCTTGGCTTCGTCATCATCGGGGTGGTCGTTCCCCTCTCCTGGTTCATGCGCCGTTCCCCGGAAGACATGGGCCTGTTGCCCGATGGCGACCCGCCGGACGCTCCCGCCGAAAGCCTCCAACCCGCCGCCAGCCGCCGCCGGGTGCAGTTCGGCTCCTACGACTTCACGGCCAAGGAGGCGATGCGCACGCCCTCCTACTGGCTGCTGATACTTGCCACCGGTTTCCGCAACGTCGTCCACGCCGGCGCGTCGTTCCTCATGGCTCCCATGATTGTCTGGTTCCTCGAGGGCGGCGGCGCGTACGGAACGGCTCTCTACGATTCGATAGCGTCGGTGCTGGGCAAGATACTGGGCAGCCGCGACAGTACCGATATCCTGATCGCCGCCGGCTTCGTGGGCCTTTTCTCCATCATCAATATGCTCTTCTACCCGATGGTGGGATGGCTCGGCGATAAAGCCGACCGACGCAAGCTGTGCGCCGTATGCATGGTGTCCGGCGCCGTTGCCCTGACCGCATTGATTAACCAGAGTGGCTTCCTGTGGCAGTTAACCCTTTTTGTAATCCTGAAAGCTTTCGCCGAAAGCGCCAACCCGTTGAACTGGGCCATTATGGGGGACTTCTTCGGACGGCGTTCCTACGCAACCCTGCGCGGCTGGCAGCACCTCCCCGACCAAATTGCTTCCATGTGGACCGCCATGTGGATGGGCGCTATCTACGACCACACCGGCAGCTTCTACTGGGCTCTCTTCCCCCTGGTCGTTCTCTACATTGCCGCCGCCATCGGCTACTGGTTCCTGCCCCGGCCGCCCTTGCCCCGGCGACTGCGCCTGCAGCAGGAACGCGAGTCCGCCCGTCAAGCCAGGTCCATCCGCGCCGCGCCCCAGGCCGCTGGCTAGGGCCCGTCAGTCCCCTCTCCCTCCATGGGAGAGGGCTAGGGTGAAAGTGAACTCTGGGTTGTGCTGATTCGCATCGCCACCCGCGCTATCCAGTTCCCCGGTCGATTCTCCAACGGCCCCCGCACTACCCGGAACCCGGCCCGTCGGAACAGCGGCTCCGTGCCGAAGTAGGCGTTGTCGTCGCCGGTGCGCTCGCCGCCGGCTCGCGGATACGCCTCAACGGCCGGCGCGCTGTGCTGCGCGGCATATTGTACGGCCGCCTCTATCAAAGCAACGGCAATCCCGCGTCCGCGGGCGTTTTTCTTGACGGTCACGCACGGAATTACCCACACGTCGGTGTCGTCAACTCGCGGGGTGGCGCGGGAGCGATCCACGCGGTTCAATTCCCCACGGGGGGCGATGGCGACCCAACCCACTGGGTCATCACCTTCGTAAGCCAGCAGGCCGGGCGCGAGATCCCGCTCGGCCAGCTCCGTCATCACCGCCCGGCGTCGTCGGCTAATGGAACCTTCACCCGGCAGCGCGCGGGTTGCGGCCTCCGTCATGCGGGGGAACATACACCAGCAGCCGGCGCCGAAGTTCCCACGTAGCACCGCGCCGAAATCGCCCATCAGCTCCGGCGTCAATGGTCGAAAAACCAGGGTGTCAGTCATAGCCGTCCCTCACTCGCTACGCGATATGGTAGCATCACCACGCAAATCGGTAGCGTCACTGTGTTCGCCCGATTGTTGAGAAACGCCTTGACGACGACCGCATCCACCCACCATAGCCTCGCTGCCCTGCTCGCCGGCGACTTGGCTTTCCAGGCTCCGGTGCGGGAAGCTCATCTCCTGCACGCCCTGCACCCCTTCGCCGCCCGTTTTCCCCATGGCCTGGCCAGCTACTTTATCCAGGCGTTGACGGAACCCGGCGACGTTGTGCTGGACCCCATGTGCGGCTCCGGCGTAACCCTGCTGGAAGGCTGGCTGGCCGGCCGCTCCGTCATTGGAGTTGACCTTGACCCGCTGGCCCGCCGCCAGAGCGCCGCTCGCACCGCCGCTCTCGATAGCGAGGCCGTTCGCGCCGCCGGCGACGCAACCCTGCAACGCGCCGCCGACCTTTGCGCCGGCGCCAGCCATCCCGCCCGGCCGCTGGATTACGTCCGCGGCCTGCTGGATGACGCCACGCAGGACTTTCTGAACTACTGGTTCTTTCCCGAAACCCAGCAGGAGCTATCCGCCCTGCTGCTAGCCATCCGCGCCGAGTCGGATCCCACGCTGCGGAACCTGTTGGAAGTAGTCTTCTCGTCCACTATCGTCACCAAGTCCGGCGGCGTTTCCCGCGCCCGCGACCTAGCCCACACACGCCCCCACCGCGTCGCCGACAAGCAACCTCGGAGCGCATTGCGCCAGTTTGAAATCCTGCTCAATCGCGCCGTCGACGCCTACGCCAGCGTCAACCCCAATACCGTCGGGGAAAGCCGCATCATCGCCGGAGACGCCCGCGCCCTGCCGGTTCCTGACGACAGCGTGAACCTGATTGTTACCTCGCCGCCCTACGCCAACGCCCTGGACTATATGCGCGCCCACAAGTTTTCCCTGGCCTGGCTGGGCGAGCCCATCCCGCGCCTTTCCGAACTGCGTGGCCAGTACATCGGCGCGGAGCGACAGGCAGGCCCCGGTGCCGGCGATACTCTCCCCACCTCCGTTCGCTCAGTAATTGACGAGCTGGCGGAACAGGACACTCCCAAGTCCAGTGTCCTCTTCCGGTACTTTGGCGACATGGCCGCTGCCATTGGCGAAATGGCCCGTGTCCTCCGGCCTGGCGCGGCCGCCATCATCGTGGTCGGCCCCTCCACCATGCGCGGCATCCTGATACCTACCCACCGGTGCCTCGCCGACATCGCCGGCGCTGCCGGCCTTGACGTAATCGCGGTTGCCCCGCGCAGCCTCGACCGCGACCGGCGCATGATGCCGGCCCGAGCCGGTCAACCGCCAGCCGGCGCGCCCACCGGGATAGAGCTGCGGATGCACACGGAGTACGTCATCGGCGCCGTAAAGCCGTAATTTTTGCCCGGATTGCTAGGGCCAAACAGCAGCGCGGCAAACCCGGAAACGGTTATCTACCAGATGTTGTTATGTCGTGCTGGACACCGCCGGCAGTCGTCATCTGCGAATTTCCCTCTGGCCTCGGAACCGTGTTTCGGGGTCAAAACGAATCATCCCGACCTCACGATTGACTTCTACACGCTTTTTCAACTTACGACTCAATTTGGCACTTTTTATAAATTATAGCGGAACGTGATATCTACACGCCCGCCTTGCGGCCCCGCAAGCCGCCCCCTAACATAGACAGTTATGTTGAAGGGGGACAGACCATTTATGCCGGATTTTCCGGACCCTGCATCAGTCTGGCAGGCCGTGTTGGGGCGGTTGCAACTTGAAATGCCCCGGGAGCATTTCAACACATTCCTTAGACCCTGTGTCGGGCACGACTGGCAAGAGAGCGACCCCGCGTCGGGTGCGGGGCCGGCTCTGATTGTCGCCGCCGCCAGCTCCTTCGCCGTTTCGTGGTTGGAGTTGCCTTTGCACCTAGCCATGGCTCAGGAAGCCTTGACCAGCACGTTGGGGCAGGATGCCGCAGTACACTACCAGGTCATGCCGTCCGTGGCGTCCCAGAACGGCGCCTCAGCGGAGGCCGAACCCGTTGGCGTCCACGCCATCATCGCGTCCCCATCCCGGCAAACTCTGACCCCCATACCCGACGACTACGACCTGGGACGGCGTAGTGCGGCCTCCGGCGGCTATGACTGGCAAGCCGTGAACGCGGCTACCTGCAACCCCCGCTACACCTTTGATAATTTCGTCGTGGGCCATAGCAATCAGCTAGCCTACCACGCTGCCAACGCTGTCGCCGACGGCAGCCTGGACGCATCCGGCGGCGAAGGGTCCCATGGCTGCAACCCGCTTTTTATCCATGCCGGTTCCGGCTTGGGCAAAACCCACCTGCTTCACGCCATTGGAAACCGGGCCGTACAGCAGAACCGCTCCGTGCTCTACGTTACCTCCGAGCAGTTCACCAACGAGTTCGTCTCCGCCATCCACCGGCGGGCGATGCGGGAGTTCCGCGACCGCTACCGGGGGCTGGACCTGTTGCTGATGGACGACGTGCAGTTTCTCGCCGGCAAGGAGCAGACCCAGGAGAGCCTTTTCCACACCTTCAACGACCTGCACCAGGCTGGCGCGCAGGTCGTGCTGAGCAGCGACCGCGCGCCTCATGCCCTAGCGCCCCTGGAGGAACGGCTTCGTTCCCGGTTCCAGTGGGGCCTGCTGGCCGACATTCAGCCGCCTTCGCCGGAGATGCGTCTGGCGATTCTCCACGCCTGGGCCGCTGCCGGCAGTATGGCACCGCCCGGCGAGGTTTTGGAATTGATTGCGCAACGCGTCCACGGCAACGTGCGCCGTTTGCAGGGCGCGTTCAACCGCGTCATGGCCATGTCCCAGCTGATGAACGTCCCGCTGACCGTTGAAGCCGTCGCCGAACAGCTGGACGCCGTCGCTGGCCCCGACCCACGCTCCGACCTGACGCCGGAGCAGACCCTGCGCGCAGTCGCCCGGCGCTTCAACATCACCGAGGAACAAATCCTGGGACGCAGCCGCACCGCCGCCGTAGCCCAGGCCCGCCAGGTGGCGATGTACTTGCTCACCACCGAGCTGGGCATGACTCCCACCAATGCCGGACGGTTCCTGGCCGGCCGCAACCACAGCACCGTCATCCACGGCGCACAGAAAATACGAACCGCCCTACTCACCGACGACCGGCTGCGCCAGTCCGTCAACACCATCAAGGCCGCGCTATCCGCGCCAACATCCGGAGACTGATATGACATCTGCCAACAATGCCGCCACCATCCGCACCCTCGTCGGCACCGGCGAGGCCGGCTACTCCGGCGACGGCGGCCCCGCCGGCGACGCCACCTTGCGCGAACCCTTCATGTGCGCCTTTGACCCGGCCGGCAACCTGTTCTTCTGCGAGTCTCGCAACTACGTCGTGCGTCGGGTGGACGCCGCCACCGGCGTCATCACCACCGTCGCCGGCACCGGCGAGGCCGGCTACTCCGGCGACGGCGGCCCCGCCACCGCCGCCATGATTAACGAACCATACTCCCTGGAAGTGGATACCGACGGCACTATTTACATCGTTGACCGGCACAGCGCCACCGTCCGCAAGGTGGATGGCGCAACCGGCATCATCACCACCGTCGCCGGCACCGGCGAACCGGGCTACTCCGGCGACGGCGGCCCCGGCCATCAGGCCCAGATGCGCGAACCCAACGACTGCCTCCTCGACGGCAAGGGCGGCCTGCTCATCGCCGACATTCAGGACCAGCGCATCCGCCGCCTCGACCTGGCCACCGGGATTATCGACACCTTCGCCGGCAACGGGGAGAAAGCCCGCGGCGGCGACGGTATGCCCGCCCGCCAGGCCAGCATCCTCGGCGCCCGCGCCGTCTGTATGGATAGCCGCGGCAACGCCTACATCGCCGAGCGCGAGGGCAATGGCGTGCGCATGGTTACCGCCGGCGGCATCATGGCCACCGTGGCCGGCGCCGACGCCGAACGCGGCTACAGCGGCGACGGCGGCCCGGCCCTGGCCGCCGCCTGGGGCGCGCCCAAGGCCATCCGCTGCGACGCCGACGACAACATCATCGTGGTGGATACCGAGAACCACGCCATCCGCCGCATCGACGCCAACACGGGCATCGTAACCACCATCGCCGGCGGACAGCTGGGCGGCCACGGCGACGGCGGCCCGGCCACCGAAGCCGGCCTGGACCGCCCCCACGGCTGCGGCATCGCCGCCGACGGCGCAATCTACGTCGCCGACAGCAACAACCACCGCGTCCGCGTCGTCTCAGGCGCGTGAAGGATGCCCGTTCCTTGACAGTTTCGCCATTTCTTGGCTAGGATGAAAGGGCAGCGTGGGGATATAGCTCAACTGGGAGAGCGCGGCGTTCGCAATGCCGAGGTTGCGGGTTCGAGCCCCGCTATCTCCACCATTCTGCTTTGCGCCTGCCCCTGTAGCTCAGTTGGATAGAGCGGCGGCGTCCTAAGTCGCGCGTCGGGGGTTCGAGTCCCTCCAGGGGTACCACCGTATCCGGTACTGCGAACACCGCCGTTCAGAGCGATTTCAGCAGTATCTCCTCCCTGTATGAGACTATCCTCCGGTGTGGGGATCGTATAGATAATCGTCGCCGTTCCGGGCCGCACCTGCACCTCCTTGACGAATGAGCGCACGAAGGCTTTGGTCTCGGTGAGTTCGCTGGTCCTGAGGAACTCGCTCATGTCGGCAGCGAAAGCGGCGATAGTGTCAGCGCTGTCCAGAAATTCGCGCCGTTCTGCCAGGGAGGTTCGCACTTCCTCAGCGGCGGCTTCCAGTTGTTCTCGGCGGTGGCGGTGTTCCAGGATGCGCTCCGAAGCGTCGGCCATGTCCAGATCGGTGCTCTCCACGAAGCGCCAGATGCGGTCCAGCTTCCGGTTTACCTCCGCCAACTCGGCCTCGATGGTCTCCAAGTTCTGCCGCTGTTCACGGGCCACGCCGTCCATCTCCTCGTCCAGCAGTTTCACCAGGTCGCGGATGTTGCTCTCGGTGAGGATGTGGTCCCGGATGCTGGAGATGATGACATCCTCGAAGTTCTTGGCGTTGAGTCTGGGAGTGTCACAAGTTCCACTGCCCTGCTTGAGGATGGACTGGCAGACGTAGTAGGTATACCTGCCGCCCTTGGCTTCGGAGGCTGAGAGGGCCTTGCCACAGGTCTCGCACTTGGCCAAGCCGCTGAGCAAGTAAGGGCTGGCTGCACGGCGAGGGTGGTTGACCGCAGGCGCCCGGGCTTCCAGCAGATTTCTGACCCGCTGGAACTCCTGCTGGGAGACGATGGCGGGAAAGGCGTTCTCCACCCGCACCGGGTCCTGACCGTCCCGCGCCTTCTGACCCCATACCAGGGTTCCGGTGTAGGCTTCGTTGACGAGGATCTTGTGGATGGCGGTTTTGCCCCACCGCTTTCCGCTTGAGGAGGGAATACCCTCGGCGTTCAGGGTCTTGAAAATGTCTAAGGTGGTTCTACCCTGGAGGGTGAGGTCGAAGATGCGGCGCACGACGGCGTCGTGGGGCGGGTTGAGTTCCAGGCGGGGGCGCTTTTTGGCGCCGTCCTGGACGTACACGCGCCGATAGCCGTAGGGGGCGTTGGCCGTCATCCAGAAACCCCGTGAAGCTGCTTCCCGCATTCCTCTAGTGACCTCTTGAGCAAGGTTCTCACTGTAGAACTCGTCCACGGACTCAATGATGGCTTCCATCAGCTTGCCGGTAGGGGAATCGTCGGCGTGCTCGGTGATGGAGACCACGCGGATGCCTTTCCTGCGGAGCATGGACTTGAAGGCGACGGCGTGTTCCCGCTTGCGGGTGAACCTCGAAAACTTCCAGACCAGAATTTCCCGGAAGGGCGCTTCCGGCTTGCTGGCTTCGTCCAGCATCTTGCGGAACTGGGGACGGTCGGCGATCCTGCCGCTCTCGGCCTCGTCGATGTACTCCCGGACCACCAGGTAGCCGTTCTTGCCGGCGTGGTCGCGCAGGGCCCGAAGTTGGGCGGCGACAGACAGGTCCACATCCTGCCGGTCGCTGGACACCCGGGCGTAGAGGGCCACAGGGGTCACAGGGGTCAGGGCGGCATTCTTGCTCATGTTAAGGCTCTCCTTGTTCTTCGTCGCTTGCACCCGTCAATCGGGAGCTCAGCCGTTCCAAGCGTAGCTGGCGGCGCAGTTCTCGATCCTCCATGTAGAGACGGAGGGCTTCGCGCACCAACTCGCTCATGTCTCGGCTCTCTTCATCCTTCACCCGCTGCACCTCTTCGTACATCTCCGGAGGCAGCGAAAAGGTGATGGTCCTAGAAATGCGGCGTGGTGGCATGATTTCTCTCCGCGCGCTGTTCTAATATGGGTTTGTCTTACACTTGATTATCGGGCACGCAACTCGCCCCGTCAAGTCGCGGCGGTCGCTGCCCGGTAATCGTGTCTGAGATAGGGCTGACTTCGCCTCACCAATTGCGGTTCCAAAGACCGGCGGTGCTCCCAGGGTACGGCCACGACCGCGACCTTGCCCAGACGTCCCTTCCATAGGACGGGTCTGGCGGCCGCGGCCAAGCCATCACCCTCGGCGTACTCCATCTCCCCGCTGCGGGCCGCCTGCTCTGCCAGCGAGCCCGATGAGAGTGACCGGCGCTTGTAGGGAGCGCCGCCCCGGAGGCCCCCCAGCAGTCGGGAACCGCTGGGCGCGAAGCCCGTGGTCCGTTTCACCACCTTGACCTTCAGGTCTCTCAACCTGGTAGGGGAAGGCCATCGGGTGGGATCACCCCTCTCGTCTCTTTCGTACAGCACCACCATCAAGGGCAGGTGGCGCACCACCTCGACGATGCGAAGGGCAACCGACGCGTAGGAACAATTGAACAGTTCCCGGAGAGCTACTACGTCCAGCCCGCTGGCACGGGCGCAGGAAACGAAGAGGTCGGGTTGCATCAAGACCGCTGCCGCGAAACGTTCCGCCTGTCGACAAATCCCGGGATTCGGCCCGGTCGGGGCGAACGTTCCGGGCGAGTGCATTTCGGCCAGGCGCTCCAATGCAATTTCGTACAGCTCGTGGAGCACGGTCTGAGCCTTAGCGCCCTCCCACAGGTCATCCCGGTGGTAGATGTGGTACTGGCCGCCGGGTTGGCCCACATGGGCGCCCTTCAGTCCGTCCATCTTCTCCTCCCGCACGGCGCCAAACCCTGCCTGATGCGCCAAGGCGGTCAACTCCTCAAGGGAGGGACGGGCCGACAGCGCGAAGTGGTCTACGAAGCGGGCGGCCATTCTCTCCGGGTCGAGGGCCTGGGGCCGGAAGGAGTCGTCCAACAGGGCGCGGCAGAATCCGCCCAGCGTCTTGGTCATTGCAACAGCCTCTTGCCGGTGAACTTCTCGTACATTTCCACGATGAAACGCTTGGCGTTGACGGTGAGGGGACCGTCGGGTCGGGTACCCACCCGGAAGGCGGGGTCGGCCAGCACGAACCGGTAGGCCCGCTCCACGTCCATCGCCTCGTTACTGTAAGGGTCGGGCTGCGGACCGTGGCCGGCCCGCTTAAGCAACTCAAGGGAATCCACGTGGTAAAGCTCGGCCAGCTTCCGGACCACGATGGCGCCGGGACGGCTCACTCCCCTTTCGATCTGGGACAAGTAGGAGCTGGACACGCCGGTGCGGCGGGTCACCTCCCGCAGGCTAACCCGTCCCCGCAGACGCTTGAGCAGGGTTCCGATGTCCTCGGAACCCTCGGTTTCTTTCCGCCGACCCTCCAGTTCCCGGTTGTCGTCGTATTCGTCCATGATTGCCACCCCGTCGGTCGGTGTCGCGGCCCGAACAGCAGTTGTCCTTTTGTGGGTTGATTGTTACGCCATAGTGAACACTTAGCCGCAACGAAGTATCCAGTGTCATTTGACCATTGCCTACGGTGTCATTCAGTTGATACACTCTGACTAACAGAACGTATTTTCTAGCCTTGGCTTGGATTATAACCTACCGGCCTGACTCCCGGCTACCCCCGGAAGTCAGGCCGGCTTCCAATGAGGGAAGAACCCTTGACCAGAAAGCGAAAACTGACCAGGAACCAGGAGCGCCAGCGCATGGATGGTTTGCGAGTGCTCGCTCGCATCATCGCCCAGCACTACCTGGCACACCCGGAGTTGTACCCCAGCGCTACAGGCGAAGGGACGGCCTTGGCCGTCACAGATGACCAGCCTTCCAGGGAGGACGCAGCATGAAGCGCAGGAAGCCCGCGTACCGGGCCCGGCTGGACCAGGATAAGGCGTGGGAACGGCTCAACGTGCTCAATATGAGCCAGAATGAACTGGCTCGGCGCATCGGCCGGTCCCAGGGCTTCGTCTCCGAGCTCTTCAATGGCCGACGCTACGCCGCCGGCGAGACCCGCCGGCGTATGGTGGCGGCGTTGGGCGTCGCCCGTTTCGAGGACCTGTTCATCCTGGAGGAATATGGTGAATGAGAACCGAGCTCCATCCGACCTACGGCTGGCCCCTCCGGGCGTCGCCCTGATGCCCGAGGACTTCCCCCGCCGGCTAGCAGCTCTCAAGGAGCTGACCGGTCTCACTTGGGACGGCATGGCCAACGCCTTGGGGGTAGACCCCCGTCAACTGCTGCGTTGGCGCAAGCAGGACGACGAACCCAACGGCGGGGCGATGCTATCCCTGGCGCGCCTCGCTGGGCGGGTCCCGGGCGGCTTGGCTCTGCTCCTGAGCGAGGACCTGAACTCAATCTACAAACCGAGGAGGTAACCTCATGACATTGGCAGAGCCGAACCTTTTGGCTGACTTCCGCCCCACACCCTGGCCCGAGGATTTTGGACTACGGTTGGAGGGACTAAAGGTGCTGGCCGGACTGACCTGGCAGGAAATGGCCGAGTTGCTGGGCGTCACCGACCGGGCCATCCTGCTGTGGCGGCGAGGGGAGCGCCGGCCCTCCGGGGCCAACGTTTTGGCCATCACCGAGCTGGCCCGCAACGTTCCCGGCGGCATCAAGTTGCTGTGCCAGGGGGACGCCGGGGCGTTGAACCTATGGATAAGGAACGGTGAAGACGGAGGTGGCAACGTTGGTTAAAGGAAGGGCAGCAGCAGAACGGGATCGGTCCCTGCGGTTCCCAATCCCGCCCTTGCCCCAAGACTTTTCGGTGCGGCTGTCGCGGTTGGAAGACTGCTCGGGAACCTCCCTGGAAGAGGTTGCCCTGACTGCCGGCCTACCCGCCAACCGGGGCCAGCTGTGGCGCGTTGGACGACCGCCCAGCGAATGCGAGCTGCGGGCCATCGTGCGCTTCGCCTGCTCCGTGCCCGGCGGAGTGGCGGTGCTGCTGCTGGACGCCGCCCACCCCTGGCCGGTGCGGGAGTAGTCCCGTGAGTCGACGCCAGCAATGGGTCTATCACATTGAGCCGGAGGAGTTCCCGCCGGATTTCCCGGAGCGTTTGGACTCATTCAGGCAAGCCGCTGGACTGAGTTGGCGGGGCATGGCTCGCCAACTGCGGGTCAATGCCCGTCTGGTGTTTCGCTGGAAAGCCGGGACAGTTCCCGGCTCTGGCCATTTGATCTCACTGTTTAGGCTTGCAGCCGAGATGGGGCTGCTTCACTTGCTGTTACCGGAGGTGGGGGAGAGTGATGGCTAAGAACCGTACCACCAGTGGTTGACGTTCGCCATCATCCCAATCCACCAAAGCGCCGGATGGTTTCTTCCATCCGGCGTTTTTCCTTTGCCCGTCGCTCGCGCTCCCCTCTCACCGTCGGGCTATTCATGGTCCGCCATCCGGCGGGTCTGGCGACGACACTAACCTCGTTGGTCCGCGTCTCGTGAAATTGGCCTCCGCGCGGGTGGCTCTTCCAGAAGCGCTCCCCACGCACCGGTACGGCGTCCAAGAGGACACGGTAGTAGCGGCTGAAGCCGTCGATGTGAACGTCGGGGAGCAACCCACCTCATCCCGTGCCAAGACGGAGACCGCCCTAGAAGGCGGTCTCGACCAAACCGGTGAAGCGATAGGGGTGGTGTCAGCAGACTATCCCTACCCCCAGCCACGGTGAAACGGGTTGCCGGGTTCCTCGGGGAACAGGAGCAGGTGGACGGGCCGACCCTTGATCCCGCCGGCCAACTCGTTCACCTTCTAACCACCCCTTGGGGATCGCGCCTAGACGCCCTTCGGTTCAGGGCGCAGTCCAGCACGGAGAAAGCGGCGTGGTTTTCGGCGTCGATGCCGGCAGCAACGCCGGGCGGTTCCTCCTGCCAAAGCAGGGCACGGGCCACCAGCCCAGCCACCTGAAGCAGCCAGTCAGTGCCGGGGTCTCGGAAGACCGGGCTGCCGATTATCCGGTTAATGGGCAGGTTGCGGGTGTGCCAGCCGTCACCAGCAGCGTCGGCGCGAACAGGGACCGGATTGCGGCTTCGCAAACGCTCGTAGGTGCGGACCACGTTCTCCTCGGGTTCCTGTCCGAAGATGAGAATGGCGTAGTCGTTCTCCCGATCGGCGGTGGCGTTGATGCGGTTGAAGAGCCGGTCCAGGGCCACGCGGCGGTACGCCGGCGCTTCATCCAGGTCCAGGCAGACGTTGACCACCTGGACTCCGCCCGTCTCCACGGCGAAGTCCTCGACAACCCGCAGTGCCTGAGCCACCAGCGCCGCTTCCTGTGGCAGCGCTGATCCCGCGTGGCAGCCGCAATCGCATGACAACCGGAATTGATGGGTCCCGGACAACGGCCCACCGGGAACCAGCCTGTCGGCGGCGAGGGTTCCGTAGCGTTGTTCCAACTGGCGGCGCCATTCGCGCACCCGACGGTGGAATCTGTTCCAGGACTTGGCGTCCACGCCCAGGGCGGTGCGAATATGGCAGCGGCGGCCCCGGGTCTCCATCACGTAGTAGATCTTCATGGGTTCCTCCTTGTGAGTTGTCATTAACGGTTCAGCGGGGTCGAAAGGCGTATTTCGGCGAGTCTCCGCTGCGGCCAATCCAGGCCCGGCCCAGCGGGCCAACGCTCTCCACCAACTCCCGGTGTGAGGCCAGGAGAGGAACACGCACCCGCGCGCGTCGTATTTCCCGGGAGGCCACTTCCAGGAAGTGGGTCAGGGCGATATCGTCGTCGAAGACCACCAGCACCAGGGGTTGGGCACCCTGGTCGTCGGTGGGCCGAGGGGTGGCGTAGTAGCGCAGGTAAGGGGCGACGCGGGCGACCATGGTCGCCGGCCGCACGGCGCGGCGTTCCCACTCCAGGAAGAAGGGCCAGGCGGCGTCGCCCCGCCGTAAAACGCCGAAGGCGTCGGGATGCACCGAGCGCAGCTTTCCCTGGTGTTGGAAGTAGCGGGACGCCCGCCGAGGCGGGTCCAGTTGCACGATCTCCCGGGAGCGGGAACGGGCCTGGCGGCACAGGGACGCGATGAAGGCGTGAACGGCGGTAGTGTGTTCGACGTTGCGGAGCAACTGGCGGGTCCGGGTTCCGGCGACGTTCCGCCAATCCAGGGGTGCGTCCTCGTCCAGGGGCAGTGCGCTCCACCGCTTGCGGGCGTCTCCCACCGAGGTCCGGTCCCGGCGGGCCAGCATCACCAGCCCCCGATCGGACAGAGCCAGGCGGCGCTCCCGGTCAACGGCAACGTCAAGCAGCAGGCCCAACTCGGCCAGCCTTCGCGTCACCTGGGACAACCGCGACCGCTTCACGCCCAGCATTGCGCCCAGGTGTCGGGGCAAAAGCCAGGGCCAGTCGGCCAGCAGGTCAACGGCCTGTTTCTCCACCGGCTTCAGCAAAGACGGCAGCAGGCAGTTGGCGTCGGGGTCCAGAGTGCCGAGGATGGCCGCCCGCTGTGGCGGACGGCGGATAGGCCAGGAACAGGGCGGGCCGGTGTATGTCAGCGCCGTCGCCAGGCCCAACGGCGCGGGAGCGGAGGGAGTGCGCCAGACGGCGGCCCCGGCTCCGGCGGAAGCGGCGTCGCCCTCCAGGGCCAGGAACACGGGTCCGGGCAATGCCGTTGCCAGCCTTCGGGCCTGGTGCAGGCGCACCTCGTCGGGCAGCAGCATCAGTACGGCGCTGGCGGGTGGCAACTGCCCCAGCCGCCAGAGGCGCTTGGCGAAGGCGGTGCGGTCGCTGGTATTGCCCTGGCGGACTATGGTCAACGACCTGCCGCCGGGCAGGCCGACGGCGGCGTCCAGGGGCATGGCGCGATACCAGCGGAAGACCAGGGGGTGATGGACTTGGCCTATGGCCGAGGCCAGGCGGTAGATGACGGCCACGGCGTCCAGGCGTTCCAGCAGCCCCCGCCGCCACTGCTTGGAGACGGGCAGGAGGAAAAGCGTTTCCTTCAGGGACACGGCGTCCAGCTCGGCCAACCGCTCCAGCCCGGCGGCGGTGAGGGCGTGGCGGCGAGTGGGGGCTACCAAGGGCGAGGCGTGGGGGACGGCTTCCACCATCCCCCGTTCTTCCAGTCGTGAAATTGCGTCGTACACCGCGCCCCGGGACCAGCCGGTGAGAGCGGCCAGTTCCAGCCGGTCCAGGAAGGGCATATCGGCCAGGCGCCGCAGGGCGTCGGCTTCGCAGCGGTTGAATCTCATGCTCAGCCCTCCTCGTCGCCCGCGCTCGCTGGCTGCCGCTCAATGAGCATCCGGCGGTAGGGACTGAGGTTCTCACCCTGGGTTTCACCGCCGCCGCCGTCCCCGGCCTCGTCGTCCGAGCTAGCTTCCCCCTCGCCGGTCTGCTCCGCCGCCGCCCCTCCGGTGGGGGGCTGGAAGTGCTTGCTGCGTCGCCCGTCCCGGCCCAGGTTCTTGGGTGCTGGCGGTTGCTTCTGGTCCGGCGGCGGGTTCTGGGACTGGCGGATGCGCTCCACCTCGCGGCGCCACTCCTTCACCCGCTGGCGGCCCCGCTCCTGCTGGGCGGCGATCTCCGTCTCCGGCGTGAGATACGCCGACGCCCCGTCGCGGATGCGCTGGGCCACGGCCAGGCTGCCCGGCTCGGGCTTCCTGACCATCATGGAGAAGGGCGGCATCCGCTCGGTGCCCACGGTGGCGCGGACGTAGCAGTGATGCACGTCCAGGGAAACCACGTCGTCCTCGGAAACGTGGTCCTTGCCCAGCTCCCACACCAGTTGCCTTGCGTCGCTGCCCGCCACCTGGAACACCGCCAGGCAGCCCACGTTGGCCAGGATGGTGTCCCGCATGGTCAGCGAGAGATCGTTCAGCTTGGCCAGGCTCTGGGTGGCGAGAATGAAACTCGCCCCGAACTTGCCCAGCTCCGAAAGCATGGACTCGTAATCGACGCCGGGCATGGACTGCATCTCGTCCACCACCACCA
>VXTR01000014.1 GCA_009837355.1 Chloroflexota bacterium
TGCGAGAGGTAAGGTGGTCGTTGTCAGCCCCACGGCCGGGGGGTGGTACGCAAGGAACGATTAGCCACCGTTAAGATTCGCACGGGTCATGTAGTTAGCCGTACACGCCGCAGTGGGTAGCGCGCTGGAACAAGCTCCGTTGGTCGAGGGTCTTGCGATTTGGAGATGCTGACGGTTGTGGCCGTTGACGACCGAACTAACCGGGTGTGGTAGGTTCTTGATTTACCTCGTTGCAGGCTGTGGATTACCGATGGTTTCACTAGTGATGAGGCTATTATGAACTGATGTTCGGAATTTGTCAAGCGGCTGGGCGTCTGTGATTTTGGGGGCGGCATTAAGGGGCCGGAGTTGTCGATGCGTCCCTATCGGCTACCGGCAGCAGTGGTGATGATGGACTTCAGGCGGGTAATGGGCATCGTAATTCCTTCCTGACCGGCGGCTGACAAGTGGCTGGTGGCGCTGTCGTCCTCCTGTGTGATGTGGTCTCTGGGTACGCGCAGGGCGTTGTCGCCATCGATTATCCAAGCCTGAGTGATGAAATAGGCGTAGCCTTCACCGCCCAAGGCGTCCAGTTGTTGGCGGTTGTAGTGGAATCGGCGGTCGTCGTCAGGATGTTCACCCTGCAAAAGCCACTTCTTGACCACGAAGAGGACGTACTCCCGCCCTACGTCCAGACTTTGGTTGACGTTGCCGCCGCCGTAAAAGTCATTCACGATGGCGAACTTGTCCGGCAGTGTTCCGTGCCAGGTTTCCGCCACCTGCATATTGCTGCGTCGCCATTCGCCGAATACCGGGTGCAGGCGTGAATCCTGCGGCCATACGACACCCTCATATTCAATCGCGTGGTCAGTATGAGAAAGCACTTGTACCCTAGCCACGGCGTCATATTCACTGGTGTTACCCGCCAGCGTCGCCAGCGCCGTCTCGGGAAGCGGAGTAGGTGTTGGCGTCGGCGCAGCGGCGCGCTGCCGGGTCGGCAATGTCCGGAGAGTGAACTCCAAAGCAGTGAGAGGGGCGGTTCGACCAATGGCTCGCCCTGCTTCCAAATGATTAAGGTCGGGATGGTCAAAGCCGAACAGGTAAGTAATGGGCAAGTGATAACCTTGCTCTTCGCTTATAAGCCAAAGCTGGTCTACGCTTCTGAAATAAGCTTCGCCGCCAAGCACATCCAGTCGCTCTTGGGTTTGTCCTCTACCCTCGGTATCGGCGGCATCGCCAGTTAGATACCAGCCTTTTGTCACAAAGACGATGTATTCACTGTCAACCTCCAGGGGACCCCGGGGGAGGTTGACATGATCAGTCGCGATGTCGATGCTGTCTGGCAACGACCCACGGTAGGTAGTCAGAACTTCCAGCGTCTGGCGCCGATGTAGAACCCCAGGACCCAAAGCAACATCCTTGTGGCCCGGGCCAACGCGCACGCGGGCTATGCCGTAATCAAGGTAAGGTTCCATTTGCGCAAACCGCACCAACTCATCCAGCAATTCCTGTGACGCCGACTGAGCGCCGGCAGCGCCGGCTGTTCGTGGCTGAGCAGCCTCGATAGTCTCCGTGGGTGGCGGTATTGTTGGGATCGGAGTCCACGTCGGCTCATCAGTAGGTTTGACATAGCCCGGCGGGTAGGGTGTAGCGGTGGGCTGCTCACTGGGAACATCTTGGCCGGCCGGCGAGGACGGGTCGCAGGCCAGCGCTACCCCTGCCAAGGCCAGTATCCCCACCGCAAGGGCGAGTACGGCCCAGCGTAGGGGATTGGCGTGGCGCTGAGTGGCTAACATCGGTTTGGCTCTTGGTGGATTGAAAGGCGGCGTAGGACGTTAGCATACTGCCGCGTCAAGAGTTAATCAGATAGAGGTTTTGAACCTGGAGCGGGCGGGCGTGGCAACGACAGAAGGCGTATAATAGGCGACGCGCCGGGCGGCGGTGCCGCGGTCCGGCCGGCAATGCAACACACTAACAGGGAGCGGATGAGTCATGCCCAGCAACGCCGAATACATCGCCATTGAGCAGAAATACTACGCCCAGACGGTGCGCCGCCGGCCGGTGGTCATCGTGCGGGGCGAAGGCTCACGAGTGTGGGACGCCGACGGCAAGGAGTACATCGACTTCGTGGCCGGCTGGGCGGTGGACAACCTGGGGCATTGCCCGCCGGTGGTGGTGGACGCCATCGCGCAGCAGGCGGCGACGCTTATCCAGACGTCCAATCAGTTCTACACGCTGCCGCAGCTGGACATCGCCGAGATGCTGATTGAAAACTCGTGCATGGACCGGGTGTTTTTCTGCAACAGCGGCGCGGAGGCGGTGGAAGGCGCGCTGAAGCTGGCCCGTCGCTACGGCAAGCTGCACAAGAACGGCGCCTACGAGGTGATCACCGCGTTCAACTCCTTCCATGGGCGGACGATGAACGCCGTGGCCGCCACCGGGCAACCGCACTACCATGAACTGTTTGAACCAATCCCGGAAGGGTTCACCTACGTTGACTTCAACGACGTGGAGGCAGTGATGAACGCCACCACGGAGAACACAGTGGCCGTGATGGTGGAGCCGGTGCAGGGCGAGGGCGGCGTCAACATTCCCGATGACGACTACTTTGTGCGCCTGCGCCAGTGGTGCGACCAGAACGACATCCTGCTGATTTTGGACGAGGTGCAGACGGGCATGGGCCGGTTGGGCAGCCTGTTCGGCCACCAGGAATACGACGTAGAGCCGGACGTGATGATACTGGCCAAGGGTCTGGGCTACGGCGTGCCCATCGGCGCTTTTTTGTCGAAGGAATCGGCGATGGCGCTGACTTACGGCGACCATGGCAGCACCTTCGGGGGCAACGCACTGACGACGGCCGCCGCCGCCGCTGGCACGCGCTACTTGCTGGACAACGACGTGCTGGGCAACGTGAGGCGGATGGAAGTCGTGCTGAAGGACCGGCTGAACGGGCTGAAGGCGAAGTACGGTTTCGTAGATGAAATCCGCTGCAAGGGTCTGCTGGCCGCCGTGCAGTTTGACAGCGACATCATGCCGCAGGTGATGGACGCTGCCGAGGCCGCCGGCGTGCTGCTCAATGGCGTGCGTCCCAACGCGGTGCGCATCATGCCGGCGCTGAACATCACCGAGGCGGAGATTGACGAGGGCGTGGGCCGGCTGGACGCGGCGCTGGGGAGCTTGTAGGAGTTGCTAACCCTGGCGGCGGCGTTGGGTGCGCGACGGCAGGCCGTAGATGTCGATGAAGCCTTTGGCTGCGGTGTGGTCGAACTCGTCGGCGCGGTCGTAGGTGGCCAGGCCGTAGTCGTAGAGCGGGCGGTCGGCGGCGCGGCCCACCACTACGCAGGATCCTTTATGCAGGCGCAGGCGGACGTTGCCGGTTACGTGGCGCTGGGTACTGTCCACGTAAGCGTCCAGGTCGTGCCGGTGGGCAGTGTACCAGAGGCCGTTATAGACCAGCTCGGCGTATTCCTGGGCGATGCGTTCCTTGAAGCGGCTCTGCTCGCGGGAGAGGGTCATGGTTTCGAGGGCGCGGTGAGCCGCGTGGAGCAGCACGGCAGCGGGTGATTCGTACACCTCGCGGCTTTTGATGCCGACCAAACGGTTTTCCAGGTGGTCGATGCGGCCGATGCCGTGGGCGCCGGCCAGGCCGTTGAGATGGCCGATGAGGGCGACGCCGGCCATGGTCTCGCCGTCAACCGACGTGGGGATGCCTTCCTCAAAGCGTATTTCCACGTAGGCGGGCTGGTCGGGCGCGGCGGCCGGGCTGGTCGTCCACTCGTAGGCGTCTTCGGGGGGTTCGTTCCAAGGGTCTTCCAGCTCGCCGGCCTCGGCGCTGCGGCCCCAGAGGTTTTCATCGGTGCTGTACTTGTTGTTGGACGGAGCGATGGGCAAGTTGCGCTGGCGGGCGTACTCCACTTCATCCTCGCGATTCATGCCCCATTCCCGGATGGGCGCGATGAGTTCCACGCCGGGGGCCAGGGTGGAGACTCCCACTTCAATGCGCACCTGGTCGTTACCTTTGCCGGTGCAGCCGTGGGCCACGGCGTCGGCGTTGTGCTCGCGGGCCACGTCGGCCAGATAACGGGCGATGAGGGGTCGGCCCAGTGCGGTAGCCAAGGGGTACTGTCCCTCGTAAATCGCGCCGGCACGGAGAGCGGGCCAGAGAAACTCGTTGACCAGCGTCTCCCGGCCGTCCACGGTAACGGCTTGCGACGCTCCGACGGCATAGGCGCGCTGGCGTATGGTTTCCAGGTCCACCATGCCCAGGTCGATGGTGCAGGTGATTACCTCGGCGTCGTACTGCTCCCGCAGCCAGGGGACGGCTACGGAGGTGTCGAGGCCGCCGGAGTAGGCGAGGACGATTTTCTTGCTGGCCATTGGTTGGTTGACTCCTTTGCCATTAGCAATGCTGGCCATCTATTTTACCAGCCGTTCCAGTGCACGACGTCGTCCAGTGACTCTCGATGGGCCGGACGGAACCTGTCGCCTAGGGTGTATGCCATGGGTATCAGGCCGGCCTGCATCACCCGGCGGTAGGGGATGCCCAGAACCTCGGCGGCCGCTTCTTCCCGCATCAGGTGGATGCAGGTGAAAACGGAGCCGAGGCCGCGGGCGCGCGCGGCCAGCATCAGGCTCCACGCGGCCGGGATGATGGTGCCCCACTGGGCGCTCTGCACCAGGGCCGGGGCGGAGTC
Organism: Chloroflexota bacterium; assembly: GCA_009837355.1. Classification (GTDB taxonomy): domain Bacteria; phylum Chloroflexota; class Dehalococcoidia; order Lucifugimonadales; family UBA3495; genus Bin87. The sequence goes on from VXTR01000014.1 coordinate 4,674, forward strand.
GGTTCGCCCGGCGATGCAGGGGATTACCATTACCGGGGCGCGGTGCAGGTTGTCGGCCAGGTACTGGGCTGAATCGCCGACTCTCTCCTGCACGGCGGCGCGGATTGGGTCCTGGTATTGGAGGTTAGTGGCCGCGGTGGGCGACTGCGTGTATTGCTGCCAGCCCTGGCGGTACAGATCGGCCAACGCTAGCCGTTTGTCCGCATCGGTTATTACCATGAAGTGCCAGTTTTGCCGGTTGCTGGCGGTGGGAGCCTGCTGGGCCACGGCGAGGCATTCTTGGATAACCTCATCGGGCACCGGACGGTCGAAGTCCAGCCGCTTGCGGACGGCGCGGGTGGTGGTCAGCAGTTCGTCGGGCGGCAGGTTGTGGACAACGGGCATGGCGGTTGGCTCCTACTCTAAGTGATGGGAGGATAAATCATATCACCCGCGCTGCGTCGGTATGGCTGGCGTTGTGCCAAAGGACGTGAAAAGTGGTAATCTTGCGGCAAGGCTGGAGCCTGAACCTGCCATACCCTCTTGAGGAACGCCACGTTATGACTATCGCCACCCGCATGAGCCGCCTGGGAACCGAATCCGCCTTTGAGGTGCTGGCCAAAGCCCGCGCGCTGGAAGCCCAGGGCCGGGAAATCATCCACCTGGAAATCGGAGAACCCGATTTTGAGACTCCGGAGCACATCGTCCAAGCCGGGATCAAGGCCCTGCAGGACGGATACACCCACTACGGGCCAACGCCGGGGCTGCCCGAACTGCGCCAGGCGGTGGCCCGCAACAGCCGGGAAGTGCGCGGCATCGACACCGACTGGGAACAGGTGGTGGTTACGCCGGGGGCCAAGCCGATAATGTTCTACGTGCTGCTGGCCCTGGCCGAAGCCGGCGCCGAGGTCATCTATCCCAACCCCGGCTTTCCCATCTACGAGTCGATGATCGAGTTCAGCGGGGCCAAAGCGGTGCCGATGCAGCTGCTGGAAGACCGGGCCTACCACCCGGACCTGAGCAAGCTGCCCGAGATGGTCAACGAGAATACGCGGCTGCTCATCATCAACTCACCGGAGAATCCCTGCGGTTCCGCCCTGACCCGCGAGGAGCTAGAAACGATCGCCGACGTGGTGCGCAGCCATCCCGATATGTACGTGATGTCCGATGAAATCTACAAGGACATCCTGTATTCCAGTGAGCACCACAGCATCGCGGCGCTGCCGGGGATGGCGAACCGGACCATCATCCTGGACGGTTTCTCGAAGAGCTACGCCATGACCGGCTGGCGGCTGGGCTACGGCATTTTGCCCGATGAGCTGGTGCCCCACGTGTCCCGGCTGGCGACCAACAGCGTGTCGTGCGCCGCGTCGTTCAGCCAGATGGCCGGCGTGGCGGCGTTGGACGGGCCGCAGGACGCGGTACAGGAAATGGCCGCCGAGTTCGGGCGGCGGCGGCGCCTCATCGCCGACGGGTTGCAGTCCATTCCCGGCATCAATTGTCCTGAACCGGAGGGAGCGTTCTACGCCTTTCCCAGCATCAAGGACACCGGCCTCACCAGCGCCGAATTTGAAGACCGGGCCATGCAGGAGGCAGGTGTTGCGCTGCTGTCCGGGTCAGCTTTCGGAGAGTTCGGCGAGGGGTACGTGCGACTGTCCTACGCCAACAGCCAGGAAAACATCAGCAAGGCGCTGGAAAGTCTGGACGCGATGGTGCGGGCACTGTAACCTTACTCAACACCACACCAGTAAGCTCACCACGACGCAAGGCTCCACGCCGTTGGGCAGGAGGTTTTAAATATGGCAGGCCAGAAATTCACGTCCTGGGTACACGGCTCCGCGATGACCGGGGAGTATTTGAACCGCATCACGTCGGTGCGGCATTGCGGGCCTTTTGTGCGCATTGAGGGCAACGAAGGGCAGAACACCTGGGTTCACTTTGCCATCCCGACGCCCACCGTGCAGAACGGCAGCCGCACCAAGGCCGAATCGGTGGCGGTATCCTTCCGCGCCCGCTCTCACGCCAACGTGGCGGAGGTGCTGGTGTACGACGGCGAGAAAATCATCGCCGAGCACCTGGGCATGGCGATGAAGGGCGACAACCTGGACGCCAGTTTTGAGATACCCGGCAGCCCCGAGGTTGACCGGGGCATCAACGTGGTGGTGGGCGTTACCTTTGACCAGGGCGCGCCCGACGTCCGCTCGATGCAGGTGGAAATCGTCGGGGTCGGTGTGGACTTTGAGGGGTAGCCTTTACAGCCCTTCAACGATCATCACGTTGGAGACGGTGGACTGGATGCGGAGTTCCTTCGGACCGGCGTAGTCATCGGAGTAATACCACTCCCTGGCCTTCTCCAGGCTGTCGAACTCCAGCACCACCGTCCGGCGCTCCGGTTGATCTCCCTCAACCACCTGCACCTGGCCGCCGCGGACCAGATACCTGCCGCCGTGCTTTTCGATGGTTGCCGGCACCTGGCCCCGGTACACCTCGAACTTCTCCGGGTCGGTGACTTCAATCGTAGCTATGATGTAACCGGCCATGTAGCTCCTTCACTTTACGACTGCGTGAGTTCCCGGATGGTTTCGGTGAGCGCGGGCAGCACCCGCTCCCAGTCGCCCACTACGCCATAGCGGGCGTCCTTGAAAATGTTGGCGTCGGCGTCCTTGTTGATGGCCACGATGGCCTTGGAGCCGCTGCAGCCGGCCATGTGCTGGCTGGCGCCGGAGATGGCGACGGTTATGTACAAATCGGGCGTGATGGTCTTGCCGGTCAACCCCACCTGATAGTTGGCCGGCACCCAGCCGGAGTCCACGGCGGCGCGGGATGCGCCGACGGCGCCGCCCAGCAGGTTCGCCAGCTCTTCCAGCTGCGTGAAGGGCTCGGGGCCGCCCAGGCCGCGCCCGCCGGACACCACGATGCGGGCGTCTTCCAGCTTGATGCCCTCGGCCTCTTCCTTGACGATTTCGATGACGCGGGTCTTGGCCACAGAGGGGTCGATTTCCACCGGGAAGGCCACCACCTGGCCGCTGCGGGACGCGTCGGCGTCCAGCGGCTCGTAGGTCTTGGGACGGATGGCGACAATCTGCGGGGTCTGATTGCAGCTGACTACGGCCACGGCGCTGCCGCCATAGACGGGACGGTTGGCCAACAGCCGGCCGGTACCCGCGTCGGCGGACACTTCCAGGCAATCCTGAGCCAATCCGACGCCCAGGCGGAAGGCAAGTCGAGGGGCCAGTTCCCGGCCTTCGTTGTTGCGGGCAATCAGGATGATGCTGGGGTTGACCTCGCCGGCCAGCGTCTGCATCGCCGAGAGGTAGAGGTCTGGGTGGTAGTCGGCCAGGGCCGGGTTGGTGACGGCGTAGGCTTTGTCCGCGCCGTGAGCGATGGCCTGCTGGGTCGCGTCGGCCGGGTCGGCACCGATGAGCCCGATGGCGAGTTCCTGGCCGAGGGTGTCGGCCAGGGAGCGGCCGGCGGCCAGCAGTTCCTGAGCGGTGGCGGCGAGTTCACCCTGGGGCGCGTCGCCGAAAACTAGAATCCCGGTAGCGTCTGCCATTGCAGTATGTCTCCGTAATCTGTGTCTCTCATTTCGCCGTCATACCGGCCGCGCTAAATAATCCGGTCCTCGCGCAGTTTCAGGGCCAGCTGACGGGCGGCGTCAGCATCGTCGTCGCCTTCGATAATCTCGCATTCCTGCTCCCGCACGGGCACGAACAAGTCGTGGAGCGTCAGGCGTGGTTCCAACTGGCCTTCGTCCAGGTCAAGGTCGCCGGTAGTCCAAACGGTGGGTCGCTTGCGGGTGGCCGCCATGATGCCGCGCAGCGTGGGATAGCGGGGCTGGCCCAGCTCGTTGCTGACGGTAACCAAGGCCGGCAAGTCGGCTTCGACGACTTCATAGCCGTCGGGAGCCAACCGCTCTACCACCACTTTGCTGTCCTGCACGTCCACCTTTTTGCCCAGGGTGATGCAGGCCATCCCCAGCGTTTCGGCAACGCCCAGGGGCACCTGAGCGTTATCCCAGTCGGAGGCCTGGCGGCCACAGATGATAAGGTCAAACCCGCCCAACTTGCTGATGGCGGCGCTGAGCAACTGGACGGTGAAAAAGGAGTCAACCGAGTTTGCGAAAGCGTCGTCTTGCAGGAGCACCAGTTCGTCGGCCCCCATGGACAGGGGCTTCTTCATCACGTCCAGGGCAAAGGACGCGCCAGAGGAAATTACGGTGATGCTTGCTCCCTGTTCATCCTTGATTTGCAGGGCGGCTTCAACGGCGTTCTCGTCGAAACCGTTGACCACCGGCGGTATGTTGGCCGGCGGGACGACCTCGCGGGCATCGGGGTCGATACGGAAAGCGGCGGCCGGCATTTCAGGGTCAACGACCTGCTTGGCCAACACGCAGATATTCACGGACATGGGTAAGCTGCTCCCGTCGAAAATCGTAAAAAGTGCTCTGTGAAAGTTATCACTAGCCTATTGCAGTGTCAAACTGCGGTACCCTTGCCATTATTGCCGATCCGATGACATTTATCTATGCCTTGTGGTAATCTTCGCGCATCCACAACGCATTTGGAGTGAGGGAAACCCTATGTGCGCTATGTTGAAAAACCGCAACGGATTGACCGTCACCACCGCCTCTCCGGCCGCCGCCGACCTGTACCAGGAAGGACTGGACCTGGTGCTGTCGCAGAACTACGGGCCGGAGGAGAAAATCCGCGCAGCGATTGAGGCCGACGACGGCTTTGCCATAGCCAACGTCGCCCTGGCTTACGTTCTGCACCTCCAGATGAACGTGCCGGCCGCGCGGGAAGCCGCAGAACGGGCGGTTGAGTTGTCAGCCGGCCTTTCGCAGGAAGAAAGGCAGTTGGCGCGGATTATGCACTGTTTCACCCACGGCAAGGGACGCGAGGCGATCAAGCTCATCCACGAGCACCTTGACGAATTCCCCACCGACACCCTGGCCATGCGGGTTGCCCAGCGACTCTACATGCTCGGCTGTTTTGGCGCCGGGGTGCCCGACTTTCCCGGCCGCCTGATGGCGATGATGCACAAGATTGCCCCGGCCAACGGCGATGAATGGTCGTTCCTGGGTCAGTATGCCTTCGCGCACCACGAAACCAATCAGCCGGAAAAGGCGATGGAGTTGGCGTTGCGCTCGCTGGACGGAAACCCCCAGAATGCAGTGGCCAGCCATTCGGTGACCCACTCGTACTTTGAGCAGGGCGATGCGGCCAACGGCGGGGCGTGGCTGGCGGACTGGCTGGACGGGTTTGACCGCCGGGCCGCCTACAACGTGCATCTGTCCTGGCATCTGGCGCTGTTTGAGCTGGCGCAAGGGCGGTACAAGGAGACCCTTGACCTGTACGAGACGCAAATCCGGCCCGGGGTCCAGGCGAGGAACCTGTCCAACCTGCAGGACGCGGCATCGCTGATGTGGCGGCTGCAAATCTATTCGGGTGAACAGCCCGCCAAGCCGTGGAATGAGGTTCGCGACATGGCCATGCCGGCCGCAACCGGCGCCGGCGCAGCATTCCGGGACTGCCATGCCGCCCTGGCATTTGCCGGCGCCGGCGATGCTGACGCCACGCAGCAGCTGGTTGACCGTCTCACCGCGCAGGGGGAAAAGGGCGACGACCTTTCCCGGGAGATGACTCTGCCCATCGCCCAGGGCGCCGCCGCGTTCGCCGCCGGCGATTACGACACCGCCGCCGACCTGATGGGGCCGACCTACCCGATGCTCGCCCGCATCGGCGGCAGTCATGCCCAGCGAGAGGTCTTTGAGGATACCCTCCTGGAAACCTACATCCGCGCCGGCCGTTACGACGAAGCCAAGGCGATGCTGGACGAACGACTGTCCCGTCGCTCGTCGGTGCGGGATACTTACTGGCTGGGCCGGCTGGAAGCGGAGGCAGTGCAGGGCAACCCTGAGGCTTCAAGAGAGCTGCTGGTACGGGCGCGGGCCGCCTGGGCGCCTACTGCCGACGAAAGCGCCGCCGAGCTGCAGCGTTTGGCTACGTCCGTGGATTGCGGCTAATCGGGCACAGGCTCCGGCAGCCGGTTGAGCAGGCTTTCCAGGTTGAGAGACTGGCAAAGTTCGTCGAGATCAGGCTGCCGAACGCCGGTCCAACGCAGTTGCTCCGGCTCGGTTTCCGGCAGGGGCGCGTCCAGCCGCAGCATTGCTAATTGGCGATACAGCCGCGCGTCTTCTCGCAGCTCTGTTAGCGTTCTCGCCAGATTGTCGGCTCCGCGCACTTTGACATCCCAATCGCCGGCGTCAGCAGGGATAGCGTCAATACTGCGGTAGCGGGTAAGTATGGCGGCGGTGGAACGCGCGCCCCAGCGCGGGATGCCGGGTATGCCGTCGGCGGCGTCGCCCACCAACCCCAGATAATCGGGGATGGACTCCGGCGGCACGCCGAATTTTTCCAGTACGCCGGCTTCGTCAATCACTTCGCCCTTGCGCCGGTCCAGCATAACGACGCGCTGGCCGGACACTACTTGCGCCAGGTCCTTGTCCGGTGAGCACATCAATACCTGCTCAACTGCCGTGAATTGGGCAAAGCGGACAGCGGCAGCAGCGATGGCATCGTCGGCCTCAAACTCCTCCATCGGCCAGACCGTGAGACCGAGAGCGCACGTTATCTGTTCCGCCAGGGAGAACTGCGCCAGCAGGTCCGGCTCAACGCCGTCGCCGGTTTTGTATCCGTCAAACAGGTCGTTACGAAAAGAGCGAATGACGGTGTCGAAGGCTACGCCGATGTGGGTGACGTCGGGCTGGTTGAGCAGGGCAATAAGGGATTGCGCCAGCCCGTGGGTTGCCTTGACGTCCTGTCCATTGGGAGCGCTACGGCCGGGACGAGGGGAGTAATGAGCGCGGAATAACTCGTAGGTGCCGTCAACGAGATGGATTTTCATTGGGGATGACGTGAACTGCTTTACGGGCCTAGTCCAGGTAGCGATAGCCGGGCAGGGTTAGGAACTCGATGAACTCCTCCGACAGTACGATTTCGTCCAGCAGTTCGACGGCTTTATCCAGCGCGCCGGCGTTGTCCTGGCCACGCTGTTCCACCAGGGCGGCGGCTTCCTGGGCACGGGTCTGACGATACAGCTCGGCGGTAATGGGGCGTCCGTCGCTCAGCGACGCGCCGTGCCTGACCCATTGCCAGAGCTGAGAGCGGGAAATTTCGGCGGTGGCGGCGTCCTCCATCAGGCCGTAGATGGCAACGGCGCCGTTGCCCCGCGTCCAGGCGTCGATGTATTGCAGCGCGACGCTGATGTTGTTGCGTAGGCCGGCCTCGGTGATTTCGCCCTCGGGCACTGACAGTAAATCGTCGGGAGCGATGCGTACTTCGGGGATGACGGACAGCTGGTTGTCCGTGGCAAAGGCCGACTGGAAAACGTCGAGCACGGGCGGAACCAGGCCGGGGTGGGCGACCCACGCGCCGTCGAAGCCCTGGTCGGCCTCGCGCTGCTTGTCAGAACGCACCTGGGCAAAGGCGGCTTCGTTGGCAGCCTCGTCGTCGCGGCGGGGGATGAACGCGGACATCCCGCCCAGAGCGTGGGCACCCCGGCGGTGGCAGGTGTTGACCAGCAGGTGCGCCGCCGAGGTCAGGAAGTGCGTCGCCATGGTTACCTGCGCCCGGTCGGGAAAGACCATATCGGCGCGGTTGTTGAACACCTTGATGACGCTGAAGATGTAATCCCAGCGGCCCAGGTTCAGCCCGGCCGGTCGTTCCCGGAATTCGTAGAGGATTTCTTCCATCTCGAAGGCAGCGAGGATATGCTCAATGAGCACGGTGGGGCTGATGGTTCCTGCCGGGATGTTCAGGCGTTCCTCAGCATACTTGAACACGTCATTCCAGAGGCGGGCTTCCAGGTACGATTGGAGCTTGGGCAGGTAGTAGTAGGGCCCGGTGCCGTGGCTATGTTGGGCGACGTGGTTGTGATAGATGGTCAAGCCGAAGTCGAAGAAGCTGCCGGCGACGGGTTCGCCGTCCACCAGCAGGTGGCGTTCCATCAGGTGGAGGCCACGGGGGCGCACGCAAAGGGTGGCAGTCTCGTCGTTCAGTTGATATTGGCGTCCGTCGGCGGCCTGGTCGCTGATGGTGCGGCGGTAGGCGTCGCGCACGTTCAGTTGACCGTCCAGCGTAGGCAGCCAGGCCGGTGAGTGGGCGTCCTCGAAGTCGGTCATATAGACCTGGGCTCCGCAGTTCAGCGCGTTGATGACCATGCGCCGGCTGGACGAGGGGCCGGTGATTTCCACGCGCCGGTTGGACAGGTCGGTCGGCGCCGGCTGCACACGCCAGTCGCCCTCGCGGACGCCGCGGGTTTCGGTCAGGAAGTCGGGGGTCGCGCCGTCGTCAATCTCAGCCTGGCGGCGGGCGCGGGCTGTCATCAGCCGGCGTCGGGTAGTCTCAAAGTTGCGGTGCAGTTCGGCGACAAATCCCAGCGCGTCGTCGGTGAGCACTTCGGCGTACTGCGCCGGAACCGGGCCGAGAATCTGGATGCTGTCAGATGGCATAGTTATTCGTCCTGCTAGTGATTGCTACTGTGCCGGCAAGCCCAGCTCAACCAGCCGCTGACGGCCGGCCCCGTCGATGGACAAACCCGCCGCCACGCCGTCGCGGTACTTCCGCTCCAATTCGCGCAGCTGATAGGCCACCGGCCTCATTCCCTCGCCGCGCTGCGCTGCCGCTTCCGCCAACGTTTCGTAAGCCTGGTCCAGCGACCAGTAGAACGAAAAGAGCCAAGACAGTTCCCGCTCGTCGGTGGGCGATGGCACGTCCGCTATGTCCAGGATGGTGTTGACCACCTTGGTGTAGCGCAGGATGCCGGCCTTGTCCTGCTGGTCGCGGCCATAGTACCGCCGGTGCATCAGTTCGTGGACACGGCTGGCGTAGTCCGCCTCCCCGTAGATGTTGACGGGCAGCCACTCGCGCAGGTCAACCACTTCGTTGCCCTCGGCGTCAAGCACGGCGACGGCCACCTCCGAGCGGAGCACGCCGTCGTACTCGAACTTGACGGCGTTGCGGAGCAGGGCTTCCTGCAGAAGCATGGTCAGCTCCCGGGGAATCTTCACGTAACGTGAGCCTGAGGCCTCTTCGTTGCTGTCGGCGCCGACGCCGCCGGTATTGAAGGCATAGTATTGCTGGGGCATACCGCCCCAGGCCAGCTGCTGCAGCACGTGGTAGAGCAGGTTGGCGTTTTCGTCCTCAAGGCCGATGATGAAGGGGTCGGAGAAGTACTCCACGTAGGGGCGGCCGATAGCGCCGATGGCTGCGCCCATCTGCACGGCCTCGCCGTACATCAGCACGCGGATGTACTGCTCCAGACTGAGGCGGCGCAGGGGTGGTATCACCGTGTTCTGGCGCATGACCTCCTGCCAGAAAACCCGGTCGGTGCTGTCCATGGGGACGTGGACGGAGTCGGTGAGGCGGCCGCCGGTGATCTTGGAAATCAGGCCGGCCGCGCCCTTGCGCTGCAGGAGGCCGCGGCGGGACAGGATCATCCGCATATTGCGAACCGGGTTCTCCAAGTAGTTGGGTTCCTGGCTGTCCACGTGGACGGGGACGTTTTCCAGGGTCTCGTCGGGGGTGGTTACTCCCGGAGCGCCGCGGAGCACGTCGTAGGTTATCGGGTCGTCCTCGCGGGTGAGGCCGAAGGGCACGGCGTAGAAGTTGTTCTCGGTGCCGTCGATGCCGTAGGTGATGAGAGCGCTGCTGCCGCCCTGGCGACTAGGGATTGGGGATTCCAGCGGCTGGAGCAGGACGATGTCGTCGTTCATGGGATAGACCCCTTCCTCAGGGTCATTGGGCAGGTTGAGGATGCCGGCCAGTTCGCTGTTAGCCAGTTCCACCATGATGGTCAGGGTGCTCTTGCCGTGAAGGGACGGGCCGACGGTTACCAGGGCGGTATTGGAGATGTCGCCGGTGAGGGTGCGGGTGCGGGCCATGCTGAGAGCCGCCTGGACGGCCAAGCCGTTCTTCTCCTTGACCTGGTGCATGGCGATGGACAGTGGGCCCATCTTGTGCTCACCCACGTAGTCAAAGCCGAAGTGCAGGGAGAGGCCGCGGGTGGGAGCCTTGAACACCAGTTGGGTGATGCCGGCGCCGCGCAGTTGGGTCTTGAGGCCCTCGTCCAGGCCCAGGTCGTCCATCCAGTGGGGCACCGAGACCTCCAGGATGTCGGGCGGTTCCGGCCACTGTTCCTGGGGGAGTTCGAAGGTCAGCCGGCGCCACATATAGGGCGCCTGCATATAGCGGGTGCCGAAAAGCAACTGGCGGGCGTGGTAGGAGCGGCCCGGCGCGTCGCAAATCTGGCGGTCGGTTTGCACGACATCCTCGCCGGACGCGAAGGCGGCTTCCATCTTGTCGGAGACTTGTTGGAAGACCTGGGTGAAGAGGCGCTGGTTGTCCTCTGAGAAGGCCAGGGCGTCACGGTTGCGGGTGAAGCCCTCGATGAAATACTGGGTCAGGTCGGGACGGCGGACGACGCCCAGCTGGCTGAAAAAGGCGAGGCCTCCGTTGTCCAGCCGGAACACGGTTTCGGGCCAGACCTTGCTGGAGGCGCGACCGGCGGCGTTGGCCTCGACTGCCTCGGCTTCCAAGTCGCGCGCCTGGGCCAGCAACTCGGCCTGCCGGTCGTCCGACAGGTCTTGAAAGACGGGCATCTTGTCCACAATCCACTCTTCCGAGGGGTTGTAGAGGGGACTGTCGGCGCGCTGTCCCTGCCGGGCGATGGCGCAAAGGCGGGTCAGGGCGGCTTCAAACTCGGGGACGATGTTGGGACCGGTCAAGGGCGACTTGCCATCGGGCCGGTCGGTGGAGCTCGCGGTGGGGCTGGTCAAGGCGTATCTCCGAAAGAGGTTTAATCTAAGGGAAAATAAGGCAGGGTTATGCTACCCCTAACCGCCCGTAGTGTCAAAATGGCGGGAGCGCCGGAATGGGGGTTTTCGGGACCGGGGTTTTCATCAGGTTCCTCCTGCGGTTGGTGGTGGTTGGGTAGCCTGCCTGAGGTCGGTTTCCGGAGTTCACTTCGGTCGTTGCCAGCCCCACGGCCGGGGGTGGTACGCAAGGGTTTATACCCTCCGAGTGGGTGAGCCTAATGAGAGCGTCCAGTTCAGAGGTAGCCACCGTTAAGATTCGCACGGGTCATTTGTTAGCCGTACACGACGCAGTGGGTAGCGCGCTGGAACAAGCGGGGTCCTGCGATTTGGGTTTGCTGACTGGTTGGTGGCCGTTGACGACCGTAGTGATGATGACCTCGTTGGCAGGCTGGGATGGATGGATTGTGATGTGCACAGGGCTATTATGAACGTATGTTCCGTTAGTTGTCAATAGGCCGGCGTCGCCGGTTTTCAGAATCAGGATTTTTGGGATTGGGGATGCCGCCCCGCCCCGGCTCCTAGATTCCCGCCGGCGCAAGAATGATGGCGGAGCAGGGCGCAGCGGTATCAAGCGCGGCGTTGGGAGACGGGATGGACGTATGACCAGCCGCCGGAGGTGGTGCGGCGCCCGAGAGGAGTGTTGTCGCTGGTTTTGATGAGCTGCTCTACCGGCAGGGGCTGCGGAATCTTCTGCATCCGCATGACAATGAGCAAGTTAGTGCAGAGGCCCCGTTCTTCGAAATGGTCATCCCCAGGGAGACCGTACAAGCCCTCTTCGGTGGGTTGATACAATTCCAGTTCGCGTTCGATAAAGCTGCGTCCCTCGGCATTGATGGCGGTTTTGTCCCGCCAGCCCACGACGTCGCAGGCGTAATGAACCCGGTTCAAATCGGTAGTTATGGAGGCGTACAAGCGCACCGTATCCGATTCGCTGGGCGGATGCTCTCGGAACTTGGCGATTGCCGATTCGTGGTAAGGCTGGAGGTACAGCGGGAGGCGAGGATTTGCGCTCTGAGCGGTTACGATGTCGTCGAGCACCTCTTGGTAAATGCCGTTAATGAAGAGAGCATAATCGCGCATTGGGGTCTCCTAGTTTGGCCATGCAGGTTGGGGGTTGGGGGTTGGGACGGCCCCACCCCTGGATTCCGGCTTTCGCCGGAGTGACGATGAAGTAGGCCGTAACCGCGTCCTTACGACGGGGTGGGAGAGCGGGGTAATCGCGATGTCTCCGATTGGAGAGTCGGGCGGCGCTGTTGGCGCTAGCCGCCGTTACCTTCGAACATTGGCAACTGGCGGATCTGGACGTCGGGGGAGAAGTGCTTGCTGAGGATGCGGCCGGCTTCTTGGTATGAGGAGCCGACTCTCGGGCCGTACCAACGGTCAGGCGGCTCCAGCATCTGCTCGAAAGCGAGGGTGCACACCATTTGTCCCGGGCCTACCATGAAAGGGACGTCATGGGCACGAACTTCCAGAACGGGCTGGATACCTCCCAACCGGCCGTTTTCGCCATAGCCGAATCCAGGGTCGAAGAAGCCGGCGTAATGAGTCCGGAGCTCGCCTTTGGCAGTTTCGTAAGCGGTCATCTCGGCGGCCAGCTGTGGGGGTATGCTCACGCTCTCTATGGAGGACACCAGGTAAAATTCTTCGGGCTCCAAAATCAGGCTGTGGCCCCGGTCTGCGAAAACAGGTTCCCAGAAATCGCGGGGTGGGTAGCAATTGGTCAGGGACAGGTCAAGGAGGCTGCTGTTCCTCTTGGCCCGGTAACCTACGAACCCCTGCTCGGCAAGCAGATTGACGCTAAATCCAATTGAGTTGCTCTCGTCAATCTCGGACGATTGCGCAGGTTGCCGGGTTTTGGTGAACAATATCGGATCACGCTCATGCGCGCTCCGCAAGTATCCCAACTCACACGTGGGATCGCCTTTGAACAGGCGAATTTGGTTCAAAGACAATCCCGTCTTAACCTTGACGGTGAATGACCTAGAGAACACCTCCAGGAACATACGCCCATGATAACCGTCGGCAACGTCGTCAAACCGTGGGCTGGCGTCCGTGATGACGCGGGTAAAGATATCCAGCCGGCCGGTGGAGCTCTTGGGATTAGTCTTGCCACGAATCCCGGGGGGCAGCTTAAGACCTTCGATGAGAGGGATCAGATAGGGGCGGTTCTTTTCCAGGATGGCGCCATCGCGCAGGTCCATTTCGGCGATGGCAAGGTCGGGCAACTTGTCCTCGACAGGCCCGGCGTAGGGCAGGAAACTGCTCTGCAGGACGTACGCCTTCTCGCCCAGCCTCAGGTCAAGGCTGGCCGGCTGGTAATTCTGATCGGGGATCGTATATTCGCTGACGATGGCTCCATCCTGAACGGCTCGCCTAAGCCATTTGGTCGGCAGGATACCTCCCTTATCGATTTCGTTGATGCTTTCGAACATATTGTGTTCAGTTTCGGGAGGGCGGCGTAAAGTACCTTGCTTCGGCAGACCGGAACTTGCCTTGGCAAGCCAAGCTGCAAAATACACCGTCAGCCAACCTGCCGGTCCCGATGCCACCACCTACATCGCTTCCGCACTCCGGGCAGGTCCGAGATTGCAAGCATGCTTCTTTATACAATCGAAGGCACTCACGCAAAGTAGCCAGGTCTTCGGACGCATCCCAATCGAATCCCATGGCGGTCGGCTACTCGGGGGTTACGAGGGATTCGGCTGCTTGGCCGTTGAGGACGCGGAGGATGTTGGCGTAGGCGAAGTGGGCGGCGCGCAGGGCAGTTTCCTGGCTTTGGCCGGCCATGTGGGGCGTGATGATGACGTTGTCCAGGTCGAACAGGGGGTTTTCGGCCGGCGTTGGTTCCACTTCGAGAACGTCGAGGCCGGCGCCGGCGATTTTGCCCTCGGTGAGGGCGCGGTAGAGGGCCGCCTCGTCCACCACCGGGCCGCGACAAAGGTTGATGAAGAAGGCCGTTGATTTCATCAGGTCGAACTCGCGGTCGGACATCATGCCGCGGGTGCGACGGGTCAACGGGACGTGGAGGCTTACAATATCGGAGGTAGCCAGCAGTTCGTCGAAACCGACGGGTTCCGCCTTGACGGCCTGCTGCACGTCTTCCGGAATGTCCTCTATGTCGTAGTAGATGGTACGGGTGTCGAAGCCGGTGAGCCGCTTGGCGACCTGGCGGCCGATGCGTCCCATGCCGATGATGCCCACGGTCTTGTCGGTTACTTCGGAGAGGTCGGTCTGGTAGAGGTCGCCCCGCCACTGGCGCTGCCTGGTGGTGGTGTCCCACTGGGCCATCAGGTTCCGGCTGATGCCAATCATCAAGGCGAGGGTTTGCTCGGACACGGAGATGGCGTTGGCGCCGCCGTTGTTGGCCACGGGGATGCCCATTTCCAGGATGGTCTCCAAGTCCATACGGTCGTAGCCGGCGCTGAGGGTCTGAATCAGCTTGACGTTGGGGCATTCGCGGAGCACCTCGGTGGTAACTTCGCTGGAGATGATGGCGTCGGCGTCGCGGCAGAGCTGGATTTGTTCGGCGGCGGGCAAGGTCCGGTCCACGACCGTAACCTCCACGTTATCGGGAGCATTGTCCAGCATCACGTCGGCGCGCGCGCCGACGCCGGTGAAATAGGCGACTTTCCATGAGGGCATTTTTGTTGACTCCTTTGGGCCCTGCCTGGGAATGGCGCGCTGCAAGGGCAATTATAGACGAGGGGCCGGGAGTGTCAAAACCACCCGCCGGGTTGCGCAACGGATAACGTTAGCCGGCTGGCAGGCTGCCGTTCACGCTGTTATGATGATGGCGCTTTCAGCGTATTCAAATCGATCGAGGAACCGGCAACTGACATGACCCAACCATCCGATACTGACGCGCCCGCCCTGACTCCCGGCCTCATCGGCCGGCAGGAGGTGCTGGTTAGTGAACACAACGTCGCGCACCACGTCCAGAAAATCAGCACGCCGTCCATGATTCAGGCCATGGAGCAGGCTTCTCAACTGGCCGTGCTGGACCATCTGCCGCCCGAACAATCCACCGTTGGCTTTGAGGTCAACATTCGCCACGTGGCCGGGGCCGACATCGGCGCTACCGTAGTCGCTACGGCGGAGTTGGAGCGTGTCGATGGCCGCTGGCTGTACTTCAAGGTGGAAGCGATGGACGGCGACCGCACCATCGGCGTGGGGACGCATCGCCGGGCCATCATCACGCTGCCGCCCGGCGCGAACAGCCGCGGCGGCCCCAACGACAGCCACACCCACGGGGCGTAGCGATTTTAAAGGGCATCAATCAAAGGGGCATCACAAAAGGAGCATCAGGCAATGGAACCCATCATCCACAACGTCAAGGACTTCCCGGCCGGCGCCGTTGCGCGTCTGATCAGCGCGGACGACAACCCGAACCTGGTTACGCTGGCCTACTCGGTGATTGAGCCGGGCGGGACCAGCTCGCACCACATCCACGAGTGGGAGCACGAGGTGTATATCATCGAGGGCAGCGGCACGCTGGTGGCCGACGGCAAGGAGTATCCGGTGAAGGCCGGGGACGCCATGTTCATCCCGCCGATGGTGGACCACGTAACGCGCAACGACGGCGGGCAGGGCGACATTCACCGCATCGAAATCAACCCGTTGTCCGCCTCGGCCGGCAACGCCCGGCCCGGCGGTTCCGAGCCCGGGGCCGGCACGCCGCCGGTCATCCGCAACCACGCCGACCTGAACGCCGAGACCGGGCACACCATGCTGGGCGGTCGGGACGGCTGCCCCAACTACCTGATGCTGTACAACGGCTACATGCAGCCGGGCGCGGTGAGCCATCCGGAAACGGGCGGCCACAACCACACCTGGGACCACACCGTGTTCATCCTGGAAGGCACGGGCACGCTGACGGTATCCGGCAAGGATTACACGGTGACGGCCGGCGACGCCGTGCTGGTGCCGCCGAATGAGCATCACCAGTGGAAGAACGAGACGGAGGCGCCGATGCTGCGGGTAACGTTCAACGACATCGTGTCCGAGGGGCACGGCTAACCCACTGATGGCGGGTTCCACCACCATCGCCGCCGTCCGCGCCCGGGAGGTACTGGACTCCCGTGGCAATCCCACCGTTGAGGTGGATATTAGGCTGGACGGCGGCGCTACGGGCCGGGCTATTGTCCCGTCCGGAGCGTCAACCGGGCGGCACGAGGCCATCGAGCTGCGCGACGGCGACCCGGCCCGGCACGAAGGCAAAGGCGTCTTGCGGGCCGTGGCGGGCGTCAACACCATAATCGCGCCGGCCGTTTGCGGTTCGACGGACGCTGCGGACCAGCCGGCGTTGGATGAGTTTCTAAGGGAGCTGGACGGCACTTCCAACAAGTCCAGCCTGGGGGCCAACGCCATCCTGGGTGTGTCGCTGGCCGCCGCTCACGCCGCCGCCGCCGCCGCGGAACAGCCGCTGTACCGCTACCTGGGTGGGCCGGATGCCACGACGCTGCCCATGCCGATGGTCAACATCATCAGCGGGGGACGCCACGCCGCCGCCGGGCTGGATATGCAGGACTTCCTAGCGATACCCATAGGAGCGGAAACCTACAGCGACGCGCTGCGGATGGTGGTGGACGTGTACCGGGCGGTGGGTCGCATCCTGACGCAGATGGGCCCATACGCCTATGGGGTCGCAGACGAGGGCGGCTACGGGCCGCCGATGCCCTGCCACGAGGACGCGCTGGCCATCCTCTACGACGCGACGCGGATGGCCGGCTACCGCTCCGCCAGAAACGGCGACATTGCCATCGGCATGGACGTGGCGGCGTCGGAGTTTGTTGACGGCGACGGCAGCTATGCGCTGCGCGCCGAGGGACGGTCTTTCACGTCCCGGGAATTGGCCGACTTGCTAGCCCACTGGTGCGACACCTATCCCATCATCTCCATTGAGGACGGGCTGGCCGAGGATGATTGGGACGGGTGGGAATACCTGACGCAACGGCTGGGCGCGTCGGCCCAACTCATCGGCGACGACCTGTTCACCACCAACCCGCAGCGATTGGCCCAGGGCGCCGATGCTGGGATCGCCAACGCGGTGCTGGTGAAGCCCAACCAGATTGGCACGCTGACCGAGACTCTGGAAACCGTCCGGCTGGCGCAGGAGCGCGGCTATCTGCCGGTAATCTCCGCCCGCTCCGGCGAAACGGAAGACACCACCATCGCCGACCTGGCGGTAGCCACCGGCGCCGGGCAGATTAAAGTCGGCTCCATCACCCGCTCGGAACGGCTGGCCAAGTACAACCGGCTGCTGCGGATTGAGGAGGAGCTGGGCGAGGGAGGCCGGTTCGCCGGGCGGGAAGTGTTCGCAAGGTTCCTCTAGCGATGACCGTGCTGACCGACACCGGCATGGCGATCCTGGCGGAGCAGGCGAAACGGCTGGCCTTGCATCTGTCCGGCCAGCAGTTGGAGCAGTTCGCCGAGTACACCAGGATGCTGGCGGCCGGCAACCGTCGGGCCAATCTGACCGCCATCACCGAGCCGGCCGAAGTGCAGGTTCGCCACTACCTTGATTCGCTGACCGCCGTGCTGGCCCGGGCTGACTGGCCCGACGGAATTCGCGTGGTTGACATTGGCGCTGGGGCAGGATTTCCTGGCGTTCCGCTGAAAATCGCTTTCCCCAGCATCAAACTGACGCTGGCGGAATCCACCGGCAAGAAGACGGCGTTTCTGGGGGAACTGGTGGAAGGGCTGGGGCTTGACGACGTGGAGGTCCTCACCGTGCGGGCCGAGGAACTGGGCCGAACCGAGGGCTACCGAGGGCAGTTTGACGTGGCCCTGGCGAGGGGCGTGGCGACGCTGCCGGCGCTGATTGAGTACGGGCTGCCGCTGCTCAAGGGACATGGGCATCTGCTGGCCTGGAAGGGCAGCGACGGGCCGGCGGAGGTCAAAGCGTCGGCCAAGGCGCTGGCGGAACTGGGCGGTGAAATCGCCGGGCTGCATTCGGTCAAGGCGCTGTCGCCGCCGCTGCCGGCGGAGCGTTGGATAGTGTCGGTGGAGAAGGTGCGACGTACGCCCGGACGCTACCCCCGTCGGGTCGGCGTGCCGGCCAAGCAGCCGCTGTGAGGAGGGAACGCGATGCCGCGGGCCGCTTTCATCTACGACGACGCGATGAGCCAGCACGTGCTGCGGGCCGACCATCCCATGCGTCCCGTCCGGCTGCGGCACACCTACGAGTTGCTGGAGGCTTACGGCGCGTTTGACGGCGGCGAATCGCTGCTGGTTACGCCGAGTCTGGCGGACGAGGCCAGCGTGGGCGCGTTTCACTCGCGGGATTACATTGCTGCCGTGCGCACGTTCAGCCTGGGGTTGACCGGTTTCCAGCCGCAGCGGTTCGGGTTCGCCCAGGGCGGTGACAACCCGACCTACCCGGGTATGTACGAGGCGGCGATGCTGAGCTCCGGAGCCACGCTGACCGCCGCGCGGATGGTGGCCGACGGCGAGGTTACGGCGGCATTCAACATCAGCGGCGGGCTGCATCACGCGGCGGCGCGCAACGCCAGCGGGTTCTGCGTGTTCAACGATCCGGTAATCGCCATCAAGTACCTGCTGGGGCGCGGGCTGCGGGTGGCCTACGTGGACATCGACGCGCACCACGGCGACGGGGTGCAGGATGCCTTCTACGACGAGCCGCGGGTGCTGACCATATCGGTCCACGAATCGGGGAGGTATCTGTTCCCAGGCACCGGGTTTGCCGGCGAAACGGGCAGCGGGGAGGGCGCCGGCTATGCGGTCAACCTGCCACTGTATCCCTACACGGACGACGAGACGTACCTGGACGCGTTTGAAGCCGTGGTGCCGCCGCTGTTGCAGGCGTTCAATCCCGACGTGCTGTTGACGCAGTTGGGCATTGACTCCTACCACACCGACCCGCTAACGCATTTGCAGGTTACGAGCCGGGGGTTCATCGCCGCGGTGGAACGGCTGGGCGGGCTGGGCTACCCGTGGCTGGCCACGGGCGGCGGCGGGTACGACATCGGCGCGGTGGCCCGCTGCTGGACGCTGGCCTACGGCGTGATGTGCGGCGCCGAGTGGCCCGACCGCATCCCGACACCGGCAGTAGAACGGCTGGGGCGCACTGCTCTAAGGGACACAGAGATTCCTGAGATACCGGAGCATATCCGAGCTGACGCGCGGGCGCTGGCGGCGGAGAGCGTCGCCGCAATCAAGGACGCGGTGTTTCCGGTTCACGGGTTGAGGGCGTAGCCCTGCCGTCCCGGCGGCACGCAACGCACCGCAGTGGTGATGAATCCGCTGTGTGCAACCATCCGGTGGGCCGGGCGAACGCTGCGTCGGGTTACGTTCCAGCCGCGCAGCATGGTTTCGGCGGTTTCGATGCGGGCGAACCGGCCGTCGTCCTGGAGGGCCAGGACCAGTTCGTGAACCTGGAGAACAGTGGGCAGAAAGGACAGCAGGATGCCGCCGGTGTGCAGAGCGTTGGCGGCGGCGTTGAGGGCGCGCCAAGGCTCGGGCAGGTCAAGTATCACCCGGTCAACGTCGGATTCTGCGATGCCCTCCGCAATGTCGCCGACTTTGACCTCCCACCGCGAGGTATCGGGGATGACCGACTGGACGTTGGACTTCGCTTTGGCAACGACTTCGCCGTTGATTTCGTAGGAGCAGACCCGTCCGGAGGGGCCGACGGCGCGCAGCAGTCCGGTGGTGAGCGCGCCGGAGCCGAGGCCGGCTTCCACCACGGTGGCGCCGGGGAATATGTCGGCCATGGACACGATGTTGCCCAGGTCCTTGGCGTAGATTACCTGCGGGCCGCGAGGCATGAGGCGCACGTAATCGCCCAGGGTGGGCCGGATGCCCAGGAGAACGTGGCCCCGGTTGGTGGTGTACCAGCCGCCGACGGGCTGTCCGATAACGTCATCCAAAGGGATGTATCCCAGGTGGCAGTGGAACTCCTGGCCGGCGGTGAGGGTCTGCAGGTAGGCCCGGCCCTTGCGGTCGAGGAACAGGGCCAGTTCGCCGGCCTCGAAAGGGCTCACGCTGGCCTCGTCCTGAGCCTCATTGTGGCCGATGGGGTTGCTGTCGTCGGTGTCGTGCATTGCTGTATTATACCGGGCGTTATGATGGAACGGTTATTCACGCTGGAAGAGGCCAATGGGCTGGTGCCGTGGTTGGAAGAACGGTTTGACGCAATGTCGCCGCTGCGGGCTGAGCTGGTGGAGCGTCAGGAAACGCTGCTGTCGCTGCTGCGTCGCCGGCGCAGCAACGGCCACTCCAGCAGCGAAGGGGAGATAGCGGCGGCTGAAGGCGAAGTAACCCGGCTGACCCGGCGCTTGCAGGACGCGGTAAAGGAGATAACCGACCGGGGCATCCAGGTACGGGATATCGGCCGGGGGTTGGTGGATTTCCCGTCCAACCGTGAGGGTGAAATCGTGTACCTGTGCTGGCAGCGGGGCGAGGCCCGGATTGACTGGTGGCATCCGACGAATACGGGGTTTGCCGACCGACGGCGGCTGTGATACGCCGGAAGCTGTCTGGAAGGGGACTTCAGCGGCCTCTAATCTCCGCCAGGGCGGCGCGGATTTCGTCGGCGTGGACGGCGTAGAAGGTGCCAACCACCGTGCCGCCGGCCTCCGCTGCGCGCGCCGCCGCCCGCACCATGCCGATTACCTCGCCCTGCGTATTGAGCACCGGGCCGCCACTGTCGCCGGGGTCGATGGCGGCGTCCATCTCCAGGTTGCGCCCGTAGCTGTCGGGGCCGAAGTTGGTTATCTGGGAAAGGATGCCGGCGTTGGCCTTGGGCGACCCCACCGTCCCTTCGCGCTTGACGCCGCTGCCGGAGTAGCCCAGCGCCAGCAGCGGCTTGGCGATGTCGTCGATGCTGGCGTCGCCCAGAGACAGCGGATCTGCGAACGGCGCCAGCTGGGCCTGGTCCGTATCGTAGTGGAGCAGGGCTACGTCCCGCCGTTGGTCCACACCGACGACCGTCGCGTTGAGCACCGAAGCGGACGCCTGACGCACCAGCACTTGCTCGCGTCCCTCCACCACGTGGGCCGCCGTGACGATATAGCCCGGCTCGAGCAGCCAGCCGGTGCCGTGCTGCCGGTTGGTGGGGTCGATGTAGAACACCGACGGACGGGTTTCATGGTACAGGCGGTTCAGGTCCGGCGCGGCGGAGGATGCCACTGCGGTTGCTACGGCCTGCTCAGCCCGTACTTCCAGTTGAGCGCCGGTGGGCGCGCAGGCGGCAATCGCCAGCGCTGCCACCGTCGCCAACGCCCGCATCATGGGGACAGGGATCTTCAGATGAACCGGGCCTGGGCGCGGGCCTCATCGGCGTAGTCGATATAGACGGTGATGACCTCGCTGAAGAAGTCCACGGCCTCGACGCCCTGCTCGCGCTGGCCGACGCCGGAGGCTTTGAGGCCGCCGAAGGGCAGGTGAACCTCGCCGCCCAGGGTCGGGGCGTTGACGTGAACCATGCCGGCGTCCACGGTGTTGATGTAGCGGAATGCGCGGGGGATGTCGCGGGTGTACACCGAAGAGGACAGGCCGAACTTGACGCTGTTGGAAATCTCCACGGCGTGTTCCAAATCGCGGGCGCGGAACACGGTGAGCACCGGGCCGAAAATCTCCTCGCGAGCGATGCGCATATCGGGGGTTACGTCGGTGAAGATGGTGGGTTCCACGTACCAGCCTTCATCGTAGATGCCGCCGGCCAGGGTGCGGCCGCCGAAGGCCACCGTCGCGCCCTCGTCGCGGCCCACGGCGATGTAGTCGCTGACGGTGCGCTGCTGGGATTCGCTGGACAGGGGGCTGACGTCGATGCCGTCCTCGATGCCGTCGCCAATGGTTAGTTTGGAGGTGCGTTCAATCAGCTCGGCCATGAACTGGTCGTACACGCCGTCCTCGACGATGACGCGGCTGGTGGCGGTGCAGCGCTGTCCGGTGGAGCCGAAGGCGCCCTGCACGATGCCGCCCAGGGCTTTGTCCAGGTCGGCGTCGGCCAGCAGGATGACGGCGTTCTTGCCGCCCATTTCGGCCTGCACCTTTTTGAGCAGGGACGCGCCGCGGGTGTAGATCTCGGTGCACAAATAATAAATAAAAAAAAAAAAGATGCCGGCGACGTCCGGCGACTCCACCAGGGCGTTGCCGACGCTGCCGCCGGGGCCGGTAATCAGGTTGAGGACGCCGGGCGGCACGCCGGCTTCCTCAAACACCTCGGTGAGTTTGACGGCGCACAGGGGCGTGCTGGAGGCCGGCTTGAAGATGATGGCGTTGCCGCAAATCAGGGCCGGCGCCATCTTCCAGGCGGGTATGGCGATGGGGAAGTTCCACGGGGTGATGATGCCCACGACGCCCAGGGGCCGGCGCACGGTGTAGGCGACGGTGTTGGGCAGCTCGGACGGGGTAGTGTAGCCGAACATCCGGCGTCCCTCGCCGGCGGCGTACTCCATGATGTTCATGGCCCGCTTGACCTCGCCGCGGGCGTCGGGCAGGGGTTTGCCCTCCTCCTCGGTGATGGTGCGGGCGATTTCCTCGGCGCGGCGTTCCATTATCTCCAGCGCCTTGAACAGCACCTGGGCGCGGACGGGGGCCGGCGTGTCGGCCCAGCCGGGGGCAGCCTCGGCAGCGGCGGCCACAGCGCGCAGCGTGTCCTCCGGGTTGGACAGCTGGAAGTGTCCCAGGAGGCGGTCCTTATGGGCGGGGTTATAGACGGGGTAGGTGCGCCCGGAGTCGGAGGGCGTCCATTCCCCGTTGATGAAGTTGTGGTGAGTCTGCACGGCGTTGGTAGTAGTCATGGCAGTTTGAGCGCTCCTGAAAGCGATAGCGTGCGTCCGCGTCGGGCGGAGTGTGAGTGCATGGCAGAATACTACCGGAGGGGGCGGCCGGCAAGCGGTCTGATTAGCTCGCGCCGGGCCGCTTGTGCCTGACGACGTAAACGCTAAACTGGTATCTTCCAGGTAAGCCTGTAGCTCAGAGAGACGATGAATGCCACACCCCCTCGCAACCGCGCTCCGCCAGGCCCTGGCCGACAACGGAGACTCCGCCAAAGCCGAGGGCATGCGCCGGTACATGAAATCGGAGATGCCCTACCGCGGCGTTCAGACTCCCCTGCTGCGGCGAATATGCCGGGACCTATTGCTCAGCCACCCTATCGAGGAGAAGGACGTGTGGTACGGGGTTGTCCTGGACTTATGGAGAAGAGCCGAATACCGGGAGGAACGCTACGCGGCCCTGGAACTCGCCGGCGCCAAACCCCACGAGCCCTTCCGTACCCTCGATACACTGCCTCTCTGGGAAGAGCTAGTCGTCACAGGCGCTTGGTGGGACTATGTCGATGGCATAGCCTCTCACCGACTCCGCGAACTCCTGGAGAGATTCCCCTCTGAAATGGCCCGTGAAATGCGGCGCTGGAGTCGGGACGCGGATAAGTGGAAACGTCGCTCCGCCATCATCTGCCAGCTCAACCGCAAGGAGCAGACTGACGTCACCCTCCTGTTCGACTGCATCGACCCCAATCTCGCTGATCCCGACTTCTTCATCCGCAAAGGCATTGGGTGGGCCCTTCGCTCCCTGGCCTGGACCGACCTGGACACTGTCGAGTCCTACATAGCTCGCAACGAAGGCCGTGTCAGCCCGCTGAGCCGTCGAGAGGCCCTGAAGAACGCCGAGAAGATTCGCAGTGGAAGAGGGCGGTAGGGCCTGGCGGCCCAGATGCCAGCGGTTTTCCCGGAAGGGGTTTGCCCGCGTTGTTTTAGCGTCCGCATCAGTTAGATACGGTTCTACGCCAACACGACGTTATCAATCAGGCGCACCGAGCCTAGCCGCACTGCTGTTGCTAGCATTACCCGCTGGGCGTCGTCCGCCGCCTCTACAGGGGCCATAGTATTTGCGTCCACTATGCTGACGTAATCTATTGCGGACAGCTGGGGCTCGGACTGCAGGATGGAGCGGGCGGCGGCTTGCAGGAGGCTGGCGTTGCGTTCGCCGGCTTGCCATTGGGACTCGGCGGCTTGGAGTGCGCGGTACACTACGGGGGCGGCGGCACGCTGCTCCGGCGTCAGGTAGGCGTTGCGGCTGCTCAGGGCCAGGCCGTCGGGCTCGCGGATGGTGGGCATGGTTACCACGTGGACGCCCAGGTTGAGGTCGTCGTTCATCTTGCGGATTACCGCCACCTGCTGGCCGTCTTTTTGGCCAAAGTAGGCCCGGTCGGGTCGGGTGATGGTGAACAGCTTGGCGACCACGGTGGCGACGCCGCGAAAGTGGCCCGGGCGGGCCGCACCTTCCATCCCCTCGGCTACTGCGCCGGGTTCAATCCAGGTGTCGAAGCCGTCGGGATAGACTTCGGACGGCGGCGGCGCGAATACCAGGTCAGCGCCCTGGGCCGCGAGCAGTTCCAGGTCGCGCTCGAAGCTGCGCGGGTAGGTAGAAAAGTCTTCGTTGGCGCCGAACTGGGTCGGGTTGACGAATATGGAGGCGGCCATGGTGACGTTGTCGGCGCGCGCTTGCCGGGTCAGCGACAGATGCCCTTCGTGCAGAGCGCCCATGGTTGGCACCAGGCCGATGGGACGGGGAGTCGCCCGGCAGGCGGCGGACATTTCGGCGCAGGTAGTGATGACTTGCATAGGGACTTGGTGGGATTATTCCGGCGGGAACAGCTCGTCGATTTCCCGCTGCATACGATCGGCGTCGTTTTCCGCCAACGATGCCAGTCCGGCCGGCGCGCCGGCAATGGCCATATCGGCGTAGAACGACTCGTCGTAATCGCGGGGGCGGACCACCACCGGCATCGGGACGGCGTGGCCGAACACCAGCGCCTGCTGCTTGCCGTCCAGACGGGACAGGACACCCCGCAGCTGGCCGGCGTCCCGCGCGCCCATGAGGACGGCGTTCATGTCCCGGTCGTCGTTGAGGGCGCAGGAGAGGCGGGTTCCCAGCTGGCTCATCACCTCGGAGTCGATGCCGCTGGGCCGCTGGTCAACAATCATCAGCGTTACGTTGTACTTGCGCAGCTCGCGGGCGATGGAACCGAAAATGGTCTGCGAGGCCACTTCCGGCGTCAGGAACTTGTGGGCTTCTTCGATGAATATGACCAGCGGGCGCGGCTCGTCGCCCTGGCCGCCGTCGGCGAGTTCCTTGCGCCGCACCCAGGTCTCGTGGATGCGCCGGGTCAGCAGGTTGCTGACCAAGACGTAGGCGGCGGTGTTGCGCCCATACTGCCCGAATTCCAGCACCACGTGATTGCCGTGTTGCAGGTTTTCGATGATGCCGCCGGCGCTGCCGCTGCCCTCGCCCTGGTCGGCCAGGAACCCGAAGCGACCCCACGCCGACAGCCGGCGATGCAGCGTTTGCAGGGCGGCCAGGTTCACGCCGATTTCGTTGGCCAACTCGCCCACGTCGGCGCCGCTCAACGGCAGGAACGAACGCAGCCACTGGCCGCTGCCGTAGTGACGCTCCAGGTTCCACGCCGTCGCAGCCGCCACTTCCGACAGGTTCAGCAAGTCTCGCAGTACCTCGATGTCGGCCGGCTCAATCTCGTCGTAGCCGATGCGCACCACGCCGTCCGGCGTGATGCCGCGACGCCGGCTGCTGGCCTCGTCCAGGGTGAAGGTAACCACTCGGCTGGGGAAGAGCTGCTTGAGTCCCTTGACCTGACGGCGGCGGTCGTTGTCCTGCCCCTGCCAGCCGTACTCGCTCTCCATGTCGAATACCAGCGACACGGCGTCGCCATCCTTGACCAGGCCGGCCAGCAGCATCCGGGCCAGGAAGGTCTTGCCCGACCCCGACGCGCCGAACACGCCCACCGAGCGTTTTGCCAGTTCCTCCAGATCCAGACGTACGGACGCCGCCTCCATGCCCTGGGGTGAACCGAGGGCAAAGGCCGTCTCCCGTTGGACGCTGAACACCGCGTCGATGTCCGCCTGAGATGCCGCGTACACCGGGGCGAAGTGCTCGGGTATGGTTTTGGCCGCTTCCGACGCAGCCATGCCGCTGCCTTCGGTTGGCGCGGTCATGCTGGGCATCACCGACAACTGACCGTAGGCCATGGTGCCGGCCATCACGTCGGTTATCAGTCCGTCGGCGCTTTCGGCAGTACCCCTGACCGGTGGGAAATGGCGCAGGCTGTCGTCCACGGCGCGCAATTCCAGGTCGGTTACCACGCCGAAGTACCGCTGACGTCGGCCCTGGACCGTCACGAAGGAGCCTACGGCGATGTCCTCCACCGAGGCGCCGGCGTCCAGCCGCACGTCCAGCCCCCGGGACAGCGACCCGCCGACCACCAAGCCCAGGCGGCGCAAGCTGGCGGAAAGGTATCCGTCGCCAATGCCGTTGCCCAGCGTCATATCGCCATCTCGCGCAGCAAAGCCTGCAGACGCTGGGGTTCGCTGGACAACTCCGCAGCTAAGGTTCGGCCGACGCGCAGCAGGAACTCCCTAGCGTCCGACGCTGCGCCGGCCGCCAGGCGCAGGAAACCGGCCAACGCCGAATCCGCGCCCGGAGAGCGGTCGGCCAGCAGCAGACGCAGGCAGCCGAGTTGGCCGGCGAACTGAGCCGTTTCGCTGGGGTCGCAGACGAACACAAAGGCGTGCAGGTTTGGCGGCTGCGCCGGCAGACCCTGCCGGATAACCGGCCCGGCGCGATGTCCAACTATGGTAGCGGTGAACCTGGTGGTCAGCATGGCCGACAGCTGGGGATTGGCGGCGTAGATTTCATCTTCCGACTCCAGACCGGCTCCTCGCGGCGCCAGCGGACGGCTGGGGTCCAGCGGCTCGTTGCGGATTTCCCGAACGACCGCATACACCGGCGGCGAGCCGATGCGCAGCAACGACCCCAGAGGCGGCGCGGAGTGCAGTCGATAGCACTGCGCCTCCACCCGCTCCGTATGCGAAACGGTTACCTCGCCGACCCGACGCCCTGCCTGCGTGTCCGTCATCTCGTCCAATCCGCGCCAGTCAAGTTGCGCTGCTGATTGTAGCACGCAGCCGAACGCTGCGCCCTCTGCTTGCTAGGGACGGACGACGGTGCTACAATCAATACCCGTCGCCGCTGTCCAGGCGACGTTACCGTTCCCCTGTAGCTCAGCGGTAGAGCGGGCGGCTGTTAACCGCTAGGTCGTAGGTTCGAATCCTACCAGGGGAGCCATCTCACAACGACCCGGCTGATGTGGGCCGGGGTTTTCCGTGTTAAGCGTGCCCATTTCGTTACCCGGCCGCTGGCGACTGTGATACGATTATTCATTGAGGATACTGTCAAGTTCATCGTTCTCAGGAGAGATCTCATGCGTATATCTATAGCCAGATTGATTGCCCTTGCGGGGTTGCTCGTCCTGCTCCCCCTGATTATCGTCGCCTGCGGCGGCGACTCCGGCGACGGCAGCGCGATCGCACCCCAAACTGAACAGTCCGGAACCGGCACGGGCGCCGGCGACTCATCCGCCGAACCTTTCCGCATCGGCGTCATGGAATCCCTCACCGGCCCCGGCGAAACCTACGGCAACGTAGCCCTGCAAGCCAAGCAGTTGGCCGCTGACGAAATCAACGCCGCCGGCGGCATCAACGGGCGGATGCTGGAACTGATTGCCGAAGACTCCAAGTGTTCGGCGCAGGATGCCATCACCGCCTATAACAAGCTCACCGACGTGGACGGGGTGAAGATAATCCTGGGCACCTCCTGCAGCGGGGCCATGCTGGGGGCAGCGCCCCTGGC
Source organism: Chloroflexota bacterium (assembly GCA_009837355.1). GTDB lineage: Bacteria > Chloroflexota > Dehalococcoidia > Lucifugimonadales > UBA3495 > Bin87. The sequence continues at coordinate 32,203 of VXTR01000014.1, forward strand.
CGAGGCCGACGGCGTGATTCTCTTCTCGGGGCTGGCCACCAATCCGGATATCGCCGACGCCGGTGATTACATCTTCCGCACCTCCATGAACGACCTCCAGCTGGGCATCGACACCGGCGAGGTAATCTGGGCCGACGGCCACCGACGACTGGCTACCATCACCGAGACCACCGACTACGCTGAGGGCGTGCGCCGCACCACCGCCGAACACTTCGTCTCCCTGGGTGGCGAGATTGTGGCCGAGGAACGCTACGCTTCGGACATCACGGACTTCCGCAGCCAGATCACCAAGATGATCGGAGCCAACCCCGACGCCATTCACGTCGCCTCCCAGTCCGAGTTTTCCGGCGGCACAATCGTGAAGCAGATTCGGGAACTGGGCTACGCCGGGCCTCTCTACTCCGAGATCGTGCCCGTGGGCGCCACCGCGCTGGAAGTGGCCGGCGACGCTGCCACCGGCCTCAAGGCTATCACTGCCGAGCTGGACCCGAATAACCCCAAGGCCGTGGAGGTTCTGACCAACTTCCGCGCCCGCTACGACTACATCACACTGCCCTGGTACCTGGGCTCCGCCTACGACGACGTGTACATCGCCGCCGAGTGCCTGAAGCAGACGAACGACGACCAGGACGCCGACGGTTTCCGGGACTGCATGTACGGCATCACCTGGAACGGGGCTATTGGAGAAGGGTACAGTTTTGACGCCAAGGGCGAAGTTGTGGGCCTCTCCAACGCGGTGGTGGTGGTGCTGCCCCTGGCGGAGCGCACCGACGACAACCAGGGCTACCGCATCCTGGGGCAGGCCGGCAGCGATGCCGCCGTCGGGGTCGCGCCCATCGCCGCCATGTCAGGGTCCGACGAACCCTTCCGCATCGGCGCGATGGATGCCTTGACCGGCGTCGGCGAGTCCTACGGCAACCCGATTGTCCAGGCCAAGCAAATGGCGGTGGAGGAAATCAACGCTGCCGGGGGCATCAACGGCCGTATGCTGGAACTGATCGCCGAAGACTCCAAGTGCAACGCCCAGGACGCCATCACCGCCTACAACAAGCTGACCGATGTTGACGGCGTCAGGATCATTCTCGGCACCACCTGCAGCGGCGCGATGCTGGGTGCGGCTCCCCTGGCCGAAAACGAGGGCGTCATCATGCTCTCAGCCTCTGCGACCAGCCCCGACATCATGGGCGCGGGCGACTACATCTTCCGCACGGCCATCAACGATGACCAGTTGGGCATCGACACCGGCAACACCATCCACGTTGACGGACACCATGACCTGGCGACCATCACCGAGGCCACGGACTACGCCGAGGGCGCGCGCCGCACCACGGTGGCTCGCTTCGAGGAACTGGGCGGCCACGTGGTGGCGTCCGAGAGCTATGCCAGCGACATCACCGATTTCCGCACTCAGCTCACCAAGCTGATCAACGCGGAACCGGACGCGGTGTACCTGGCTTCCCAAGGCGAGTTCTCCGGAGGAACCATCATCAAGCAGTTGCGCGAACTCGGCTTCGATGGCCCCATTTACACCGAATCGGTGAACACCGGGCCCGAGGCGTTGAGCATCGCCGGCGAGGCCGCCACCGGGATGAAAGCCATCATCCCCCTCGGCCTCACCAACCGGGGCGAGCAGTTCCTCAAGGACTTCGAGGCGCACTTCGGACACGTCGCCACCCAGCCCTGGTTCCAGGCTTCGGCATACGACGACGTGTACCTGGCCGCCGCGTGTCTCGCCCAAACCGGCGACGACCAGGACGCGGACGGTTTCCGGGACTGCATGTACGACATCACCTTCAGCGGAGCCATCGGCGACGGCTACAGCTTCGATGAGTATGGTGAGGTGGTCGGGCTGGGCAACGCGGTCGTCCAGATCCTGCCTCTGTCCGAGCGCACGGACGACAACCTGGGTTACGTTTCGCTGGGCCAGGCGCCCACTCCCTGATCTCGGCGCTCGTATCCGGAGACGGGGCCGGTCGTTGATGGCGACCGGCCCCTTTATGGTAATATGCGCGCGGTTATCATCGGCTACCGGCTGCCGTGAGGATACAATCTTGTCCAGTCAGCGCGAAACCGCACGCGGATTCCCCGCCCGGTTCAACATCCCCGGCACCCGTGTGTTGGCCCTGGTCTTAGCCACGGCCGTGGTTGCCTACCTGGCCTGGAAAATCGGGCAGTCGCCTCCACAGGCCCTGCAATTCGCCTTCAACGGCATCGCAGTGGGGGCGGTGTACGCGCTGCTGGCCATGGGCTTCACGCTGGTGTACAGCACCGTCTGGTTCTTTGACCTCTACTACGGCGCGGCGGCGGCCTTGGGCGCCTACGGGGTGTTCTACCTCCGTACTGCCACGGCCCTGGGCAGCCGCGCTGACGTCAACAACGTATATGTCAACGCCGTGTTCGCCGCCGTAGTAGGTGGTGTCGTCGCCTGGGTTCTTTATACCTTACTGCACCCACGGCTGCGCGGCCGATTTACTCCGAACACGATTGGCGTGGCGAGTGGCCTGCTGGGAGGGGGAGCCGGAGCGTACACCGGCATAGTCCTCGCATTCCCTGAGAACCTCCACCTGACCTTGAGCCCCGCCATCGGCGTTGTGGTGGCGGCGGCGGCCATCGTTGTCCCGTTCTGGGCGGTTCAGACTTTCGTTCCCAACATTCGCCTTTCGCGTTTTACCGCCATCGCCGGGCTGCCTGCCGTCGTCATCGGCGCATGGTGCGGCTACCTTACCGCCGGCGCTCCCGGCGCGGGTCTCTACCTCAGCTGGGCCGTGTCGTGTCTGCTGGCCGGATGCGTCGGTCTCGCCCTGTATCGCGGCCTCTACATGTACATGCGCGAGCGGGCGCGTTCGCCCCTCATCATGCTGGTGGCGTCGCTGGGTATCCTGCTGGCCGTCGCCGCGTTCATCGTTATCGTTTTCGAGGCCGCTCCTCGTCCGTTGCCCACCGCCTTCGGCAGCGAGACGTGGAAGATTGCCGGCGCTCGCATCAAGGGCTTCAATATCTTCGCCATCGGGGTAGCCCTGGCCGGTTTCGCCATTCTGTGGCTGCTACTGAAGCAGACCTCGTTCGGACGCGCCGTCCGCGCTATTGGCGACGACGAGGAAGTCTCCAAGGTGGTGGGCATCAATACCACCGTAATCATAGCCGGGGTCTTCTTCATCGGCGCGATGTACGCCGCCCTGGCCGGCATCCTCACCGGGCACGACACCGCGGTGCAGCCGCGCATGGGCCTGCTGCTGTTGCTCAAGGGCTGGATCGCCTCCGTAGTTGGGGGCATCGGCAACCTCTACGGAGCAATCGTCGGCGGGTTCGTCCTGGGCGTTGTCGAGCAATTCGGCATCTGGGACCTGGCCGGGGAATGGAAAGACGCCATCGCCTTTGTGCTGTTGATACTGTTCCTGTCCTTCTGGCCCCAGGGCCTGCTGCCGCGGAGGTGATGCTTTGCCGGTGGACATGCAACGCATCCGGGAGCTGCCCGCCCTGGTGCGCAACCCCCGCGAGATGGCTCGGCACGCCCGGAGCAATGTCGAACTGTGGGCCAACATCCTGGTCATCGGAGGGGCCATCGCGTTCATGCTGTGGCAAGGCGCCGGTTTCGCCGTCATCGTGGGCACGGTATTCGCCATCTGGGCCATCCTGTCCGTCAGCCTGAACCTGGTGGTGGGATTCACGGGCCTGCTCTCCGTGGGGCATATCGGCTTCTTCGGCGTCGGGGCCTACACCATGGCCATTCTGACCTCCAGCCCGGAATACGAGCAGCTGCGCACCGAGGCCATCCCCACCTTTGGCTGGCCCTTCTTCGCTGCGCTTCCGGTGTGCGCTCTCCTCGCCGGTCTGGCCGCCATCATCGTTGGCATCGTATTCAACCGTTTCCGGGACGACATTTTCGTGCTGGTATCCTTCGGCTTCGCCATCATCTCCTTCAACGTCTTTCTCAACTGGCGGGCGGTTACCCGCGGGGCTTTCGGCATCCACGAAATTGCCCGTCCGGAAATCGGTGACTGGAGATTCGACGGCGATGTTGAGTTTCTGCTGCTCTGCCTGGCGTTCCTCGCCGTGGTCATGCTGATTTCCTGGTTCGTCGTATCATCATCCTTCGGGCGCGTACTGACCGCCATCCGTGAGGACGAGCAGGCCATCGAGGTGTTTGGATACCAGGCCACCCACTACAAGCTGGCCGTGTGGGTAATCTCCGCCATGATGGCCGGCATCGCCGGCGGCTTGTTCAGCAGCTGGACCACTTTCATCGACCCCAACTCCTTCATCCTGCTGGAGTCGGTGCTGCTGGTGGCCATCGTGATTCTCGGTGGGCTGGCAACCATTTGGGGTTCCCTGCTGGGCGCAATGGCCTTCGTCCTGCTGGAGGAGGGGATGCGTTTCATCCCGTTCCTGCCCACCGAGTATATCGGCCAGGCCCGGCAGGTCGTCCTCGGCATTTTGTTGGTGCTGCTGATGCTGTTCCGGCCCCAGGGCCTGGTCGGGAGGTATCGATTGTGACATCCTCGCGCTCCGGCCAAACGGACTATGTCCTGCAGACCGAGGCTATCTCCAAGCACTTCGGCGCCGTGCGGGCCGTTGACGAGCTGACCCTGGCCATCCCAAGGCAGGGCACCACCAGCATCGTCGGCCCCAACGGTTCCGGCAAGTCCACCCTGGTGAACCTGCTCAGCGGCGTGCTGCCCCTGGATGGGGGCATGGTCATCATCGACGGCGCCGGCCTGCGCGTGGTCAAGGCGCACGAGACGCCCGACCACGGCCTGACCCGCACCTTCCAGGAAGTGCGCCTCTTCGACCAGATAACCGTTTGGGACAACATCATGGTCGTGCTTACCGAGCGGCGTCTGTTCCCGGCTCTTTTCGAGCGCGCCCGTCCGGCCACTCGGCAGAAAGCCCGGGACATCCTGGAACAGGTTGGCATGTGGGACAAGCGGGACTCGCTGGCCCAGGATTTGTCATACGGCCAGCGCAAGCTGGTGGAGATTGGCCGCGCCCTGGCCATGAACGTCAACACCTACCTTATGGACGAGCCGTTCGCCGGCCTCTTTCCCCAGATGATTGAGCGGGTCAAGGCCATTATGAAGCAGATGCGCACAGACGGGCACACCATCGTCTTCATATCCCATAACATGGAGATAGTGCGCGAACTCTCTGACCGCATCATAGTGCTGGACAGCGGCGCCCTGCTCGCCGCCGGAGAGGTCGAACCCGTGTTGAACAGCGAAGAAGTCATCGAGGCGTACCTGGGCGCGTAACTCCAGACTGCCATGACCACCGCCCGACATAGCCACGACAACCCGCCGCTCCTGGAGTTGGTCAACGTATCCGTGTCCTACGGCGCCGTCCACGCCCTGGACGACGTTTCCATGGGGATTCGCCAGGGCGAAGTGGTGGCCGTCATGGGGCCCAACGGCGCGGGCAAGTCCACCGTACTGAAAGCCGTGATGGGCCTGGCTCCCGTCGTAGCAGGAACCGTCTATTGGCGTCAGCAGCCCCTGGCCGCCGAGACGCACGAAATCGTCAAAGAAGGCATCGCTTTCGTGCCCCAGGGCCGGCGCGTGTTCACCCACCTGTCCATCGCCGAAAACCTGGAAATGGGCTGCATTTATCTGAACGACCGGGCCGAAAAGGCCCGCCGCCTCGATTCGGTTATGGAGCTGTTCCCCATCCTCCACGAAAAGCGCGGCGATCTGGCCAGCCAGATGTCCGGTGGCCAGCAGCAGATGCTGGCCCTGGGCCGGGGGCTGATGGCCTCGCCCGAACTGCTGCTGCTGGACGAGCCAACCCTGGGCCTGGCTCCCATCATCGTCCGGGAGGTATTCCAGAAGGTGGCTGAAATCAGCGACTGGCTCAACACCACCATCGTCGTCGTGGAACACAACATCAAGGGCGTCCTGGACATCGTCGACCGGGCCTACGTCCTGGACAAAGGCGCCGTGGTTCACAATGGGACGCCCCAATCCATCCGAGACACCGATATATTGACGCAGGTATTCCTGGGCAGCGCGTGACGGCGCAGGACAAATCCTCGAGCTTACCCGGCTTTGGCACAAGGCCGCTCAGGCCCCGTGGAGGTCCACTAGCGGCGGCGTACCAACAGGTAAACCAACACGGCCAGTACGGCGAGCAAAACTGCTATCAAGCCGACTTCAACAATTGAGACCCTTCCCCAAGCGCCGATTTGAAATCCGCGGTTTAACCAGGAAACTGTCGTCGGTTCAATCCGGTTTTCCCGCTCCACTATCAGCACTTCGCCGATGCTGACCCCGTCTCCCGGCTGAATGCAATTCATCGAGCCAGCAAACCGGACGGTTCCTGCCTCCATCGCCTTCAACTGCCATTCCACGTACTCCGGGTCAAGCTCGCGGGTCTCCGCGACATTCGCCGACCCATCTCCCGACATGTCGAGATGCCAGGTGCGCGGCTCCGTTCCAGCGCCCACAAACCAAGCGGAGAATTCACCACCCACTGCCACCACGGATTCCCTCACGCTCAGCCGAGTCGAGCAAAAATCTGCAATTTCCTCGGTCGCAGAACTGGTAGCCGTTTCAGGCTCAGCCGGCAATACCGTTAATGTCAATGTGTCAGTCCCGTTGCCGGGCTTCTCACAGGCCATGCCGGCTGTGAATGTCACCTGACCTTCCCTTTCGCCAACGACGGTCCATTCAACCAGATTGCCTTCCGTCTCTATCTCCCGGGCACTCCGCAACGCTACTGAACCCGTACCGTCAACTTTTAGATCCCACCCGTCCGGCGCCACACCCACGCCCCATATCCAGAGGTGCATTGTTTCGCCGAGTTTCAATTCCTGCTCTTCGACGCTCACAGAGACCAGACAAGAATCGGCGCCCTGCTCCGGAGTAACATCCTGTGCCGACACGGACGCCGCGAATAGAGTCAGCAAGACGGTCAAGGCCAAAAGCACAAGCGTTGAAACGACCTTGAATCCGGCCAGGTCAGCCATTCGACGAATCCCCACTCCGGGAATTTAACGAAAAAGGCCGCGCCCTGGGCCGCGGCCTTCCTCTCGTTGCCGTGCTAGTATCAGGGTAATCAGAGTTCGCCGGCAAACATGGCGGTCTGCTTGGTGAACACCTGCACGCGGTGGCGGGCGCACTCCAGCACGAAGACGTGGCCGTCGTCGTCCACTTCCACGGCGATGGGGCCCTGGAAAGCACCCTCCCGTTCTGAGAGGTTAAGGGCGCGGTCCCGAGCTTGCACGATGGTCGGATCGAGGTACACGCGCTCAGCGCCCCACTTGGAGAGGCCGGCCTGCCCGCGCATGGCGGTGATGTAGCCGCCGTCGGCGCGGAAGACCTGGACCCGGTCGTTCTTGTAGTCGGTGACGAAGATGTGTCCATCTTTGTCCACGGCCACGCCGGTGGGCCGGTTGAACTGGCCATCACCATCGCCGGACTCGCCGAACTTCATCAGGAACGTGCCGTCGGGAGCGAACTTCTGGATTCGGTCGTTCCGCCAGTCCGCCACGTACACGTCGCCGTTGTGGTCAATCTCAATGCCCCAGGGCAGGTTGAACTGGCCGTCGCCATCGCCGAGGCCGCCCCAGCCGAACTGGTACTTGCCGTCCCTGGTGAACACCGAAACCCGGTGGTTCCGGCTTTCCACCATGTACAGGTTGTCGTTCTTGTCGAAGGCCAACCCGGCCGGGCGGTTGATTTCGCCGGGCGCGCCGCCGGGGATACCCCACATACCGACCCAGTTGCCATGCTCCTGGTCGTAGATGGAGACCCGGTTCAGCCACTCGTCGGACACGTAGGCCAACCCGTTGCTGTCCAGGGCCACCGAAGTGGGCCACATGAACGCGCCGTTGGGGGTGGTCTCGTCGGCGTCTTCCGGCGGTATCTTCTGCCCGAACTCGGCGACCACTTCCTCTTCGTCGGGATGGAACACCGTAACCCGCTTGCACGGGAAGAAGGCCGGCGTCTCGGTGCCCCGGCTCAGCACGTACAGCAGGTCGTTCTCGTCGCGAGTAATCGCCACGGGATTGAAGAAGCCGTTGCCGCTGCGCACTTCCTGCCGCCCGATGGTGTGGCTGTACTGGAAGGTTACCGGCGCAATGTCAATCTGCGTAACCATTTTCCTCACCTTTGTGGCCGGTAGCCGGCGGCTACTTGATGAAGTCGAACTGCTCGAACTCGCCCTGGAGGACGGCCTTGTCGTCCAGGCCCAGCCATTTATCCAGGATAGTGGCGTAGGTGCTGCGGAAGTCGTTGTTCCAACGCAGGTCGCCCTCGTCCAGCTTGTCCGGCTCCAGCGAGGGGTACTCGCCGTAGAGGCCGCCCTTGACGGCGTCGCCCATCACGAAGGCAACGCTGCCCGAACCGTGGTCGGTGCCGGAGCCGTTCTCCTGTACGCGGCGACCGAACTCGGTGAACAGCAGAATCACCACTTCCTGGTTGGCGTCGTGCTCTTTGAGGTCCTGGTACAGGTCGTTGGTCGCGCGGGAAACCTCGCCCCACAGCTTGGCGAAGGACGTGGGCTGGTTGGCGTGGGTGTCAAAGGCGCCGGGGTTCAGGCCGGTGTACAGCACCCGCGTGCCGAAGCCGGCGGTGTGGACCTGGGCGACGTTCTTCACCCACTGGGAGAACATATCGCCGCCGTACTCAATGCTGGAGGAATAGATCTCGGGGGCCGTCCGCAGGATGTCGGCGCCCTTCAAGGCGTCCAGACCGGTCTGGGACAGGTAGTCGTTGATGGGGCCGGAGCCGACCATGGGGGAGTACATCCGGGAGAAAATGTCCAGAGCGTCGGCCCGCTGGTCTTCGCCGTCAATGCCGGTGAGTACGCCGTAGGTCTCCAGGTTGCCCACGGAGGCGACGGACACGCCGGGAGCGGCCAGGGCGCGGGGAAGGCCACGGCCGAAGTTCACGGCGGTCAGCACGTTTTCCTTGTTGGGGTCAAGGTCCTGGATGGCGCGGCCCAGCCAGCCCTCGGTGGACATCTTAGTGGGCTCAGCCGTGTGCCAGATGTCCATGGAGCGGAAGTGGGAGCGGATGGGATTGGGATAGCCGATGCCCTGGATGACGGCAACCTTGCCCTCATCGTACAGGTCCTTGATCGGAGCCATCGCCGGGTGGAACCCGACTTTGTCGTCAATCGCCAGGACTTCTTCCGGTTCCACCTTCAGGTGGGGGCGGTAGTCCTTGTACAGCGGGTCGCTGTAAGGGATGATGGTGTTCAGCGCGTCGTAAGCGCCGGACATTTGCAGTACCACCAGCACCGGGTCTTTCTTGGTTGCCGTCACGATTCTTTCCTCCAGTTTTGAGCCGTCATTCCGGCTAAAGCCGGAATCCAGTGTTGCGCAAAGGCTAGGCGTAGATGTATTCCTTGGTGGCGACGATCATTTGCAGCAGTTCGCTGACGCGGTCGGCGAACTCGGCGGTGTCCGTGTGCAGGGTGCCGTGCTTGGCCATGCCGGCCGCCAGCATCTGCCTAGTTTCGTCGGCCAGCTCGTAATGACCCAACAGTCGGCAGGTGTCGTCAACCATGTCTTCCGGCGCAATTACCGGCCCGCGGTTGGCCAATTCCTCCACGATGCCCCTGACGCCGGGCTGCTTCACGTCGCCCACGAAGTCGGCGGTGAAGTTGATGCGATGCACCAGCGTGCCGCCGTCAATCCACTCGCGGCCGGTATGCCAGCCTTCCACCGAGGGCGGGTTGAAAATCTCCTGGCCCATGTGCTTCATCTCATCAAAGATGAACTCGAAGCCGGGTTTGGGTTCAGTCCAGTCACCCACCAGTCGGAGGGTGCCGATAACGGTTTCAATGGGGCTCTTGACCCGCTGGAACCGGGCGTTCTTGAAGGCGTCGGAGCGGAACAGCACCCGCAACATGGACTTGATGTTATAGCCGGAGCGGAAGTACTCGTCCTCCAGCATCTTGATGGTGTCCATGTCCCGGGGCGGCGTTTCCATCCAGGCCGGCACCTGGGCTTCGTCGGCGACGAAGTAGCTGTACAGGTGGCGGGAGATGAAGCGCGCAGTCGCCGGCTGCTTGGCGATGATGTCAACGATGTCCTCGCCGTTGAAGTTGCCGGTTTCGCCGAGGAAGGTCTTGTCGCCCTCGTCGTGGTCGTCCGGGTTATAGACGAACTTGGCGGCGTAGCGTCCGTAGGGCTGTCCCGGCACGTTGTTGGCAATGGTCCAGCCAGTGAAGGCGCGGGCGCATTCTTTCACGTCGTCTTCGGTGTAGTTGAACTCGCCGTCCATGCCGACGCCCATGGAGAACAACTCCAGCAGTTCCCGGCCGTAGTTCTCGTTGATGGCGCCCTTGTGGCTCAGGCAGTTGTCCAGGAAGAAAATCATGGCCGGGTCTTTGGAAATTTCCAGCAGCAGGTCGCGGAAGCTGCCCATACCATACTGGCGAAACATCTCGATTTCGTCGTAGGACGTGGGGTAGCTCTGGGTCTTGCTGTCGGCGGTGCAGAGGATGCCGTGCCAGAACAGGCACATTTTCTCTTCCAACTGGTTCCTGGAATTGATGAAGCGGAAGGCCACGTATTCGGGCAACCCCCGCGTATGGTGGCTCCACTCGATGAAGCACCGCTCCGCGAGGTCCAGGTCCATCCCGTTGTCGTTCACCTCCGGGTTCAACAGCTCGTCAACGGTCGCCTCGTAGCCTTTGGCCGCGCGAGCCTCCAGCTCAGCGTACTGAGCGCCAAAACCGGCCCGACGCATCAGGTGGGCCATTAATGCGATGTCATGGTTATCATTTGCCATCAAAAAAGACCTCCTCGACTTGAATTAACAAATCGTCATCGTCATCCTACCATTAAGCGCATCAACCCTCAACCTCTATAATGCCCCTCAATATTCTAACCTCGGAGTTCCTCTATGCCCGCCGACCTGGTTGCCATTGCAGAAAGCCTGGTTCCCGAAATACGGGCCAACCTCGAACGCATCGACACCGAGTGTCGACTGCCCACCGAACTGGCCGCCAAAATGGCTCGGCACAACCTCTTCGGCCTCTACGTCCCCAAAGCCCTCAGCGGCCCGGAGCTTGACCCCCTGACCGCCTTTCGCGTAGTGGAAACTATCGGCCGCACCGACGGTTCCGCCGGCTGGTGCGTCTTCAACGGCACCGCCCTCACCGCCGCCGTCGCTCGCCTGGCCCCGGACGCCGCGCTGGAACTCTTTGGCGACCCGCCGGAAATCCTCGGCTCCGGTTCCGCTCGGCCCGAAGGCACCGCCACCGTTGCCGAGGGCGGCTACATCATCAACGGACGTTGGAACTACCTCAGCGGCATCGACCACTCCACAACGCTGTTTCTGAACTGCCGCCTGCTGGACGCCAACGGCGCGCCGATGTTGAACAACGACGGCAGCCCACAGATGCGCACGGTTGTCGTGCCCGTAGCATCTGGAACCGTCATCGACAACTGGACCACCCTGGGAATGCGCGGCACCGCCAGCAACGACTGCGAGTACGTCAACGTGTTCGTGCCGGCCCATCACACCTACGCCCGCGGCGATTCGGCCTACTACGACGGGCCACTCTACAATCCGCCGCAGAACTCCCTCCTGCTCAGCTGGACTCTCTCCGCCGCCAACGCACTGGGCATGGCTCGCGGCGCTCTGGACGCCTTCCACAACCTCGCCACCGGCGCCGGCAGCACCAATTCGCCAACCCTGCTGCGGGACCGCGCCTACGTCCAGATTGCCGTGGGCGAATGCGAGGCCATCCACGACGCCGCGCGCACTTTTGTGATGGACGCCGTCGGCGGGATGTGGGACGCCCAGGTCAACGGGCTGCCGGACCTTGCCGACCGCGCCTTGCGAGCCCGTCTGGCTGTCACCCACGCCATTCGCCGCTCCGTGGACGTGGTGGACCGGCTGTTCAACGTGGCCGGCACCAACGCCATTCACCGCGCTACCGGCATCGAGCGGTTCTTTCGCGACCTGCACGCTGGGGGCCAGCACATCTCCGGCCTGCCCAACAACTACGAGTACGCCGGGCAGGTGATGCTGGGGGCGAACGTTACTCCTTCGCTCTATACGTGAAGGCTATACCGGGAAAATCTTCCGATAAATCCCCGGCGACCCCTCACCGTGCACCATGTGCGGCCTCACCTCGTGGGTCCACACGGGCGTCTCTATTCGGCTCCAGTTCTGCCACGGCTCGCTTTCGGCCACGGCCAGCGACTCCATCTCGTGCACGGTGCAGTATTTCGGCTCGCCCATTATCGCCTGGAAACGCCGCGCCCGGATGTAACCCGGTATGTCCAGGGCCATCGGCAGACGCTCATTGTTGTAGGCCCGATTCCACGCCTCCTCCAGGTGTTCCGGGATTGACATCCGGCCCACCAACAGCAGCGGCGACATACCGGCCTGCGCCGTCTCCTCGGACAGCTCAGCGGGATGCACCCGCTGATACAGGTTGCGGATGTACTCCGTGCCAATCACGCTGGGTGACATCCGCTGCGACCATTCGGTAGGTTCCCTCAGCCACTTCTGCCACTCTTCCGAGTGCCAGGCTTCGTAGGACTCGAGCTCATACACCGCCAGGTACTTAGGCCCGCCTTGCACCGCCTCGTACCGCGCCGCGTCCAGCACGCCCGGAATGGACAGGCGTTCCGGGATGTGCTCTTCGTTGTACCAGCGGTTGTACTCTTCGTCGTGCTCCGGGGCCACGTCGCTGTACACCAGCAGCAGCCCGTCGCCTTTCTTATTCGCCGCCATGAATCCCCCGTTTCCGGTGTCAAATTGCACTGGGGGGAGTATATCACGGCGGCTATTGACATCCGGCGGCATTCTGCTATTATTCGCTTTCGCAAATCACTGCAATAACGGTGAATGGCGTATGTCTGGACACGAAACCGCAATTACTCGCCTTCGTTCGGAAGGTTATCGCATGACGCCCCAGCGCCTCTCGGTACTGGACATCGTAGCCGCCCGCACGGGCCACATCGGCGCCGACGAAGTGTGGAACCTGGCCAAGGAGCAGCATCCATACGTTGACTTGGCCACCATCTACCGCACCCTGCAGCTGCTCAAGCGCGTCGGCGTCGTTACTGAGGTCATCATCGGCAACAAGCTCCATTTCGAGCTGGCCGACCAGCACAACCGCCACAACCACATGGTCTGCTCGACGTGCGACGGGGTGCAGACCCTGAGTCCAGACTACCTGGCTGAGTTCAGCCAGCGCCTGGAACAGGAATTCGGGTTCACGCCCGACCTGGACAACATCACCATTGGCGGGCTGTGCTCCAGCTGCCAGCCCCCGGGCTGACCGGCAGACCCCGACCAACCTACTTTGTACCGAACTACGTACCGCTTTTTTCGCCCTGAAGGAGGGCAAATGATGTTTATTACAAAATCTTGCATAACGATCCTGCTCATTTTGGTGGCCGTGGCTGCCATCGCCTGCGCCGGTCAGGAGCCGGCGGCCGCGCCGGCCCCGGACCAATCAGCATCGGGCCAGCTCAACGTGGCAGCCACCGTTTCGCCCATCACCAGCATCGTGGAGAACATCGGCGGAACCCGCATCAGCCTGCAGGGCGTCGTGCCGGAGGGCGTCAACTCCCACACCTTTGAGCCGGCGCCCTCGGTGGCGGTCACGCTCGCCGGCGCGGACCTGATTTTCCTCAACGGCCTTTTCCTGGAGGAACCCACGCTGGAGATGGCCAAGGCCAACCTGAAGCCTGGCGCCTCCATCGTCAGCCTGGGCGAGCAGACCATCACCCGCGAGCAGTGGCAGTTCGACTTCTCCTTCCCCGAGGAGGACGGGCATCCCAATCCTCACCTGTGGCCCGACCCTATCCTGGCGCTGCGCTACGCGGAGATTGTCCGGGATAACCTGGTCGCCAGGGACGCGGCCAACGCGGATTACTACCGCGCCAACTATGACGCCTTCGCCGAGCGCATCGCCACAGTGGACGAAGCCGTCAAGACGATGATCCCCACCATCCCGGTGGAGAACCGCAAACTGCTTACCTACCATGACTCCTGGGCGTACTTCGCCGACCGCTACGGCCTCACCGTCATCGGCGCGGTGCAGCCCTCCGATTTCTCCGAGCCGTCGGCCCGGGACGTCGCCAACCTCATCACCCAGATCAGCGAAGAAGGCATCCCTGCCGTGTTCGGCTCGGAGGTCTTCCCCAGCGACGTGATGCAGACCATCGCCGCGGAGTCCGGAGCCGAATATATCGACGAACTCTCCGACGACGACCTGCCCGGCGCACCCGGCGACCCCGACCACAGCTACCTGGGTCTGGAAGTCACCAACCTGCGCATTATGATTCCGGCCCTGGGCGGAGACGCGTCGGCGTTGGACAACGTGGACATATCGCCGGTCTTTGACGGCGAGTCCAATGCCGTTTATCCTCAATAGCCATGCTGCACCCACCCGAACTAGCCCACCTCCATCGGCCCGACCCCAACGCGCGCCCGGTGGTGGAGTTGCAGGGCGTAACCGCCGGCTACAACGGTTCGCGCGTCCTGCAGGACGTTGACCTGCGGGTAATGCCCGGAGATTTTGTCGGCCTCCTCGGCCCCAGCGGTTCCGGCAAGACCACTCTGCTGCGCACCGTCCTGGGCGCCGCCCAGGTTCAAGCCGGCGACGTGCGCGTGTACGATAAACCCGTCCGCAGCCGCCGCAACCGCGCCGGCTACGTGCCCCAGCTGGAAACCATCGACTGGAACTTTCCGGTTACCGTGGAAGAAGCGGTGATGATGGGACGCACCATGTCCAACGCTCTGTTCCCCTGGTTTCGCAAGCAGGAGCGGGAACTGGCCTACGACATGATGGAACGGTTGGGAATCGCCAGCCTGGCCAAACGGCATATCCGCCAGTTGTCCGGCGGCCAGCAGCAGCGCGTATTCCTGGCCCGCGCGTTGGTAAGCAGCCCGGAACTGCTGCTGCTGGACGAGCCCACTTCCGGCGTGGACGTGAAAACCAGGGACGACGTGATGCACCTGCTCCACGACCTCAACCACGCTGGCGTTACTATCATCCTCACCACCCATGAGATTAACGCTGTCGCTGTTCACCTGCCCCGTATCGTCTGCCTCAACGGTTCCATCGTTGCCGACGGTCCCCCACACCGTGTCATCGCGCCGCACATTCTGCGCGAGGTGTACGGCGCCGAGATGCCCGTCATCCAGTACCAGGGGATGACCATGGTCGCCGAAAGCGCTCACTTCTGGATCGACCGCAACGGCGACGACGCCGAACCCCTGGCCACCGTCCCGGACGACAGCCACCGCCAGCCGGTGATCTCCCACGTCCACACCGCGCCCGACAACGTTCCCGCTCACCATCACCACCAGGACGAGAACGACTGAATGCTTCTTGAACCCTTTGAGTTCGGCTTCTTCGTGCGCGCAATCATCGCCGCCTGCCTGGTGGGGGGACTGTGCGGGCTGATGGGCGTCTATATCGTCCTGCGCGGTATGTCCTACATTGGGCATGGTCTGTCCCACGCCATCTTCGGCGGCGCGGTGGTCAGCTGGATTATGTCCATCAACTTCTTCGTCGGCGCCACCCTCTGGGGGTTTCTGTCGGCATTGCTCATCGCCTGGACCACTCGCAAGAACCCTATCGGTTCCGATGCCGCCATCGGCATCATCACCACCGCCAGCTTCGCCCTGGGCATCGCCATCATCAGCCGCTCCCAGAGCTTCACCCGCGACTTTGAGGCGTCCCTGTGGGGCAGCGTGCTCGGCGTGGACAACGAGGAACTTATTGCCATCGCGGTAGTCGCCGCCATCGTCGCCATCGTGTTCTTCGTAGCCTACAAGCTGTTCCTCTTCGCGACCTTCGACCCGGACGTAGCCCAGTTCTACGGGGTGCCGACGGCCTGGGTTGACACGCTGTTTTCGCTGCTGTTGGCGGGAACCATCGTGGTGTCCATGCAAGTGTTGGGCGTAACCATGATTGCCGCGGCGGTGGTGATACCGCCCATCGTAGCCCGGCTGCTCACGGACAGTTTCCGCAAGATGGCCTTGCTTTCGACGGGAATCGGCGTAATCTGCGCCGTGGCGGGTATCTACATAAGCTACTTTGTTGATGTATCATCGGGAGCCAGTGTCGTACTGATTTCGGCGACGTTATTCGTCGCAGTCCTGGCCTGGTCAAAAATCCGCAGCCGCTGGCCTGGAAGCACTCAGTCCGCCGCCAGCCTCTCCCAACTGCCCCGCGAATCCGGTGGCGCAATCGACTAGCCTTCATTCTCACGGCCACAGGAGGACACTATGGCTCACGCGCACCATCATCACGCTGCCCCCGACGTAACGGAGGGCCGCACCGGGTTCCGACGGGGCGCCGCCTTCGTAGTTGGCGGCCTGTCCAGCGGGCACGGCGTTTTCCATTCCATCCAACAGAGCTTCATCGTGGTGCTGCCCGAAGTACGCAACGTGCTTTTGGGCGGTGATACTCTCGCCGGGAACCTTGCCGTTACCAGCATCCAAACTACTCGTGAAATTGCCTCAGGCGTGGTGGCGCTGCCCGGCGGCGTCTTGACCGACGCGCTGCGCCGTTACTGGGGCTGGGTAATGGCGGTCTGCATGGCCCTGTTCGGCGTCGGCTGGCTGCTGATGGCCGCCGCCGGCTGGCAAGTACCCGGCTCAACCTGGGTCGCCGGCAGCGAGCCGGCAGCCACGTCCACGGCGCTGAATCCGGTGGGATATACGCTGCTGCTAATCGGCATGGCGGTGGTAGCCATCGCCGCCTCCGTTTGGCACCTGCCGGCCATGGCCGCCCTGTCGTCCCACTTCACCCACCGGAGAGGCACGGTGCTGACCTTCCACGGCGTGGGCGGCAACATCGGCGACGTAATTGGCCCCGTACTCACCGGCATCCTGTTGTTGTCTCTGGCGTGGCAGTCCATTATCACCATCTACGCCGCCGTGCCCATCTTCCTGACGTTCCTGGTGTTCTGGGCCTTCCGGGACATCGGACAGCGGGCGCAGGCTGCGGTGGAGGAAAAAGCCGTCAGCACCATGCAGACCCAGATTGCCGAAACCAAATTGCTGGTTCGCAATCCTCGGGTGTGGGGCATCACAGTGGTGGCCGGTCTGCGGGGAATGGCCTACATTGGATTCATTACCGTCCTGCCACTCTACCTGACCGACGTGTTGGGGTTGAAGACGGAAAGTGGGGCAAAAGGTTTTGAAAACTTCTTTTCAGACTTCCTCAGCAGTACCGGCTTGCGGGGCTTACTCATCGGCCTCCTGGTGTTCGTCGGCATTTTCGCCAGCCCGGTAATGGGCTACCTGTCCGACCGATTCGGGCGCAAAATTATCCTGGTGCCAGGGATGCTGTTCCTTGCCGTGGTGACACTGCTGATGGCGCCATTCGGCACCAACCTGGCGTTGATGACCGTCCTGCTGGCCGCTCTGGGGCTGTTCCTGTACAGCGACCAACCCATCCTGACGGCGGCGGCGATGGATATCGTGCGCGAGGGGACGGCAGCCACCACGTTGGGGCTGCTGTCGACCTCCCGGTTCATCCTCAGCGCCGCGTCGCCCATCATCGCCGCCTGGCTGTACACCGAGAACGCTTCATACCTCTTCTACTACACCGCCGTACTGTACGTGGCCGCCGCCATAATTCTGGCCATGATTCGGCTGCCGCAACCGGGTCCCGTCGAAGATCACCATGATGACCACGGCGGGCATGGCCATGGCGATCACGGCCATCATGACGACCACGGCCATGACGATCATGGTCACGGTCACGACGACCACGGGCATCGCCACCACTAGGCTCCGCCCGGAGGGTTAGCAACAACATAGGGGCGACCCTTGAGGGTCGCCCCTATTCAGTTCCGGCTCCGTAACGAGGCTAGGCTTCGTTCTGCGTGGTCTGGCTGCCCTTCACCGTGATGGTGATGTGGGACATGGCGGTCTCCCGGGAGCCGTGCCAGTGGTCTTCGCCGGCGGGGATGACGGCCACATCGCCCTCGGTAACCGTAACTTCCTCGTCACGGGTGGCGACGATGCCGGTGCCCTCGGTGACGATGAGAATCTGGTCGCCGCTGTGGGTGTGGAACTTGTTGCGCACGCCGGCGCCGAAGTGAACGATGCCAAAGTTAAAGTTGTTGCTGTCGTCGGGATCCAGGATCGCCTGACGCCCCACCGGGCCGGTGAACAGGGGGGCCGTGCCTTCGGTGCGCTCGACTGCCGACATCTTTACGACTTTCATGGGTTCAGTTTGCCTCCAGGTAGTTTGCGGGTCTGAAATTGCCGGTTCAATGATAACCCGCGCCGCTTACGCCGTCCAGAGCGTGTTGACCCGCCGGGGCGGCCACCGTTTCCGGCTCATAGCATGGACATTGCCGATTTGACAAGCTCCGCTTTCGTAGTTAGCTTGCGCAGCACCGGTTGAGGAGGCAACATGACCACAACGATTTACGACGCTGAACGCCGCGACATTTCCATCGCCGTGGGCGGCGATGCCATGATTACCCGCCGGATGCGCGCCTTCCAGGAACCCCGCTTCCTCAAGCTGGTGGACATCCTTCGCAACGCCGATGTCTCCCTGGTCAACCTGGAGATGCTGTTCCACGACTACGAGAGCACTTGGCAGTGGAGCCGCAACACCTACACCCGCTCCGACCCTCGCAACCTGGACGAGCTGAAGTGGATGGGCATCGACGCCGTTACCACCGCCAACAACCACTCCTTCGACTTTTCCGAGGGCGGTTTCCTGACCACCCTGGAACACTGCCGGGAGGTTGACCTGCCCCACGCCGGCGGCGGCCGCAACCTGGACGAGGCCCGTTCTCCCGCCTACGTGGATTCTGCCCGGGGCCGCGTCGCAGTGATGAGCGCCACCAGCACCTTCAGCGATACCTCCCGGGCCGGCGCCGGGCGCCCGGATTTCGCCGGCCGGCCGGGGGTCAACGCCCTGCGCCACGACGTTACCCATCACGTGCAGCAGGACGTATTTGACGCGCTGCGGAAGGCCAACCTGGAGCTGGGCTATGAGGAGGAACACGCCTTCCTCCGTCACTTCGGTTTCCGGGGCGACGAAAAAGAGCTGGACGCCGACGCCGAAATCGATTTCCTCGACCACAAGTTCATACTGGACGAGACCTTCGCCGTCCGCACCGCGCTGAACGAGGAAGACCGGCTGGGCATCGGCAACTGGATTCGGGGCGCGCAGACGCAGTCGGACTGGCAGGTCTATGGAGTCCACTGCCACGAGAGCGGGCCCGAGGGTGACTTCCACGGCCATTCCCGGCTGTCGCCGCCCCACTTCCTGGTGGACTTCGCTCACTGGGCCATCGACCAGGGCTGCGCCGCCTTCGTGGGCCACGGCCCCCACTTCCTGCGCGGCATCGAGATTTACAAGGACCGGCCCATCTTCTACAGCCTGGGCAACTTCATCTTCCAGAACGAGAGCGTGCTGTGGCTGCCCCACGAGGCTTACCGCCGCTTCGGGCTGGACTTCAACAGCACTCCCGGCGACTACCTGGACACCCGCTCCGGCAGCGGCACTCGCGCCTTCGCTGCCGACCCGGTGTTCTGGCAAAGCGTGGTGGCCGTGTGCAACTACGCCGGCGGCGACCTGAAGGAGGTTATCCTGCATCCCATCGACATGGGCTTTGGCCGCTCCATCCCCCAGCGAGGGCGTCCGGTGCTGGCCGAAGAGCCCATCGCCCGGCAGACCTTGCAGTGGCTGCAGGATGTTTCCCGTCCCTTCGGCACCGAAATCGCCGTCGAGGAAGCGGACGGTGACGTGGTCGGCGTGATTCGGGTCTAGGGCATCCAACGGGCCAGCCTTCGTTGACACTGCCGATGCCGGCCCGTACACTGCAACGCCGATTGTCCCCCGCTCGCCCGGTAGGGCGTCCCTTTGCCCGCAGGAGGTATCCCGATGAGTTTTGACCTGTACGAAAAGGGAACGAAAGTAGAAGCCGTCGCCGACTTCGAGGTTCGCGAAGTCATGGCCTCCCCAGTCGGTTCTTCCGTCCGCAGCATCTCCACCGGCGACCTGGGCGAAGTCCGCGAAAAGCGCACCATTGGCCCCGCCACCTGGCTCATCGTCTATTTTGACAGCGTCAAGCGCCAAATCAACATCGACGACACCAATATCGGCAACATCAAGCCCGCCGACTGATTCATCTGACCCTCGGAGAGCCCCGCCATGCCCAGCGACGCCATTGCGCAGGTCAACACCCTCGCCTTCGATATGTTCGGCACCGTGCTGGACCTGGACGGCAGCCTGTCCGGCCCCGCCGGGCGCTTCCTGCAAGAGCACGGCTCAGCGGTAACGGGCGAGGCGTTCTGGCTGACCTGGCGGGGACGCCAGCGCATTGAGCAGTATCAGGACAACCTGTTCATGCTGGGGCACAGCGGCTACCGGGAAACCTGCCGCCGCTCCTTCATCTACTGTCTGCGGATGCACGGCGTGTCCTTCGATTGCGCCGACGTTGCCGACTTCATGCGCGTGTACGACGACATCCGGCCCTTCGACGACGCCGTGGCCGGACTGCGGCGTCTGGCCGACAGCGGACGGTTCCGCCTAGTCGCCCTCTCCAACGGCGAGCAGTCGTACCTGGAACACCTGGTTGACCATAACATCGGCGTACCATTCAACGACGTCATCTCCGTGGAAAAGGCCGGCGCCTTCAAGCCCCACCCGGCAGTGTATCGTACCGCCGCCCGCATCCTAGACAAAGCGCCCGGCGAGATTATGATGGTCGCCGCTCATTCTTTCGACATCACCGGCGCCCGGGCCTGCGGCTACCGCGGCGCTTACGTGAACCGCTACAACCTGCCCAACGAAGAATCGCCGTACCTCCCCGACTTTGAGGTAGCCGACTTCAACCGGCTGGCCGACCGACTGCTTTCATCCGGGGACGGCACGTAGCAACCATGGCCGCCGTAGCCGCTGCCCGTCGGCTCCGCGCCTTTTCCGCTCTCCGCCACCGGGACTTCCGGTGGTTCTTTCTGAACATCGGCGTCCAGTCCTTCGGCCAGGGCATCCAATTCCTCGGCATCGGCTGGCTCATCCTGGACCTGTCCGGAGAGAAAACCGCCCTGGGGCTGGCGGTCAGCATCTTCGGCGTGTCCAACCTGTTCTTCACCTTCGCCGGCGGGGTCATCGCCGACCGGGTTGACCGCAAGCTGTTTCTGATTATCTGCGTCCTCGGCAACAGCGTGGTAACTCTCACCCTGGCCGTCCTCGCGCTGTCCGGCCACGCCCAGATGTGGCACGTGTACACCGTGGTGTTTATCCTGGGCGGCCTGATGGCCGTGCAGATGCCGGCCCGGTTCGCCCTGGCCGCCGACCTGGTGCCCCGCGAGGACATGATGAACGCCGTCGCGCTGCACACGTCCGTCGGCCAGATTGGCAACATGCTGGGCCCTTTGGTCGGCGGCTGGGCCATCGACCACATCGACACCTGGGCCGCCATCATGATTAACGGCTCCAGCTACCTGGTGGGCATCGCTTTTTTGCTGATGATAGCCAAACCACCCACCATGACCAGACGCAACTCGTCGCCGGTCAGTGATCTAATCGGAGGGTTCTCACACGCGGTTCGCACGCCCATGGCCGCCGTCTTGATCCTCATGTCCGCTTCCTTCGGTTTCTTCGGTATGGCTTATATGCAGGTGGTTGTGGGTTTCACCCAGGAATTTCTCAAGCTGAACGGCACGCAGACCGGCATATTTATGATGTGCCGCGGCGGCGGCGCCTTCCTCGGCTCGATGGTCGTCGCCAGCTGGGGAGATCGCAAGAGCAAAGGGCTCCTGATGTACCTGGAGGTAACCCTATGCTGTGTCGGCCTGATTGTCATGGCCTGGACACCTTGGTTCTGGGCCGGTTGTATTCTCGTGGCCATGGTCGGTTCCACCAGCATCGGCGGTTTCTGGCCGGTATCAAGCTCCCTGATGCAACTGACCACCGCGCCCGATATGCGGGGCCGCATGATGTCCATGATGCAGTTGGCGCCGGTGTTCCACTTCCTGGGCGCATGGCCCCTCACCTGGCTGGCCCAGCTCTACGGCTGGTCGGCTGCCATCACCAGCGGCGCGGCAGTCTTGCTGGTCATCTCCGTAGCCGGGTGGCTCTATCGCCCCATGGTGCGGCGGATGAACGAAATCTAAGCCGCCACCGATTGACGGCGCAAAACCGACACATCCTTGCCCGGTAGCATCAACTATCGTATATTAACCGGCAACAGGCGCCCATCTTACTCAACAAGGAGCAGCAACATGGTTAAACCCAAGCAAGTCGGCCACCTCGTCATCAACGTCTCCGACGTTGCGGCATCCACCAAGTTCTACACCGAAATCCTCGGGTTTGAGATCGCGGTATCCCGGCCCACCGCCACCTTCCTGACCTGCGGCGAGATTCACCACGACCTGGCCCTGTTCCAGGCGTCCGATGATTCCCCGGCCACCCGCAAGGGCAACATCGGCCTCAACCACTTCGCCGTGCAGGTTGAAGACTTCGACTCCCTGCGCGACCTCTACCACACCCTGCTGGAACACGACGTGAAGGTGGATCGCACCACCGACCACGGCATGACCGGCAGCGTCTATTTCGAGGATCCCGACGGCAACGGTATCGAGTTCTACTACGACAAGTTCGACAGCCCCGCCGACGGCCTGGCCGAAATGCGCCGGGAGGGCAGGGAAAACACCGTCCTGGTCATCGACTAACCCCCACGTCATTCTGGATTCCGGCGGGAGCCGGAATGAAAAGGGGGCGGGTTTGAAACCCGCCCCTCCTTCATGCTAGTAGGAGCCGACGGGTTCAACGGGCCGATGTTCCATTTTCCTCGCCGGGCGGGTCCAGCTGGCCGAGGATGTCCGCAAGGGCGCCTTCGATGTTGGGCGAAAGCTCAATGGGTTCCTCAAAGGCCAGGAAACTGTGGTCCCGGCGCACTCGCTCGATGTACCGACGCGCTTCATCGTTCCGCTCCGCCACCCGTTCCAGGGACTCCTGCAATCGGGTGGCTTCCTCTTCATAGCGAGGCCGCAGGTCGGAGAGGTCTATGTCCAGCGAGTACAAGGCCCGCAGCCGGCGCATGATGTCGTAAAAGGCCCGGTGGTCGGTGGTGATGCCCAGCTGGCCCCCGCTGCTCCCGCTGAAGGGAAACATCGGCGCCATTGCGCCCACCCGCACCATCTCCACGTCGGGATGGTCGTAGTGGGCGAGGCTGACCATGGCCATGCCAACGGTCGGCCCCTGCCGCTGCTGGGAGCCGTAGCTGGAAAACAGCATCCCGTGCCGCCGCATCTCGTCGGCCATAGACGCCTTGCTGTACACGCATGAAATCCGGCGTTCCTCGTCGGGAGGCGCCGGGCCGTTGTACCCTTCCACGGCGGCCACCTTGGGATTGCCCAGCGCAGCCACCGCTTCAAAGAACGCCTGGCCGTAGAGGTCGATGCGATACCACGGCTCAATGCCCAGGAAGATTACCAGCCCGTCGCCGGCGTCCCAGAAACCGTTGTCCCACTGCATGGGACGGCTGGGCAGGCCGTCGTCGAAAGCCGCCCGGGGGCGATAAAGGTCGTGGGTGCCGGCAACCTGGAAGGGGAAACACATCCGCGAGATTTCGTCCGTCATGCGGCCAATCCGCCGCGCCGACAGCTTGTCAATCAGCCATCGGGGCATACCGCTGGATATGTTCCCGCCGTCAGACCACTGACGACGCCAGCCGGCGATAACTACCCGAGTTTCGGGCGTTTCGTCCAACGCAATCAGTGGTTCCGCCATAGCAGTTCAATCCCTCCGCGCGGCCCGACTAAATCAGCTGGGCCGGGGTAAAGATTCCGTCCATGTCCGCCTCGGTTGCTGGGGTCTGCGCCGGCTGACCCAGGTTGGTGTCCATGAACCAGTACACCTGCTTCAGGTGATGGGTGCTGTGGCTCAGGATGATGTTGAGCAGTTCCAGCACCGTAACCTCGCCGCCGTAATGCGCCGGCACTACCCGGTCAAACCCTTCGGTGTCGCCGCTGTGCAGGAACGCGACGAGAGCGTCGGCGACGCCGCAGGCGTAGTCGGCGATTTCCTGCGGTTTCTGCAGGTGGGCCAGGCTCTCCCGGCACGCCCGCATGTCGTCGGAGCTCATGGATCCCCGCGTCCGGCTGGTGTAGGCCAGCTCCGGGAACGACACGATGTGAACCAGCGTATCCCGCAGCATTTCGGGCCGCCACTGCACCGGTTGCGCCAGCTGCTCTACACTCAGTTCCAACGTCGCTCGGACAGCAGCTTCCAGGATCAGGCGGTACTTGTCCGCCAGCCAGGCCGTCTTGCCCGACAGGTCGATGGGCGCGTCCTCCAGCCCCAGGGCCGGAATCAGCTTCTTCGGGTAGTACCCGATGATGACCTCGGTACCGTCGATGATGGTGACGGGCGCGGACAGGACGCCGCGGGCTTTCAGGTCTTCGCGGGCTGCGTCGTCGGTGAGCAGGTCGTGGTGTTCATACTGAACACCGTTGGACGCCAGGAATTCCTCAAGCGTCCGGCAGCTGAATCAACCAGGGTTGGTATAAACGTGGACTTCTCTCGTTGCGGTGGTCATTGTCTTGTCTCCCTTGTCTGGTGGATGTGGACGAGTTACTCGCCGGCGCGCAGCCAGTCGGCTTTACGCTCGGCAATCATAATGGTGGTGCAGTTGGTGTTGGCGCGGATGCAGTCGGGCATTACCGAGGCATCGGCGACGTGCAGGTTTTCCAGTCCGTACACCCGGCAGTGCTGGTCAACCACCGCCATGGGGTCGTCGGCCGTGCCAATCTTGCAGGTGCCGGAGATGTGCTGCGACGTGCTCACGGTGCGCTTCAGCCAGCCGTTCAGCGCCTCGTCGCTCTCCAGGTCGGCCGGCAGCGGGTCCAGCAGCTCGTCGGCCACGTCCCGGTAGTGCTCGCTGTCCAGCAGGTTCACGCACAGGCGCACTGCCTCGCGCATCCGTGACAGGTCGAACTCCTCCTGGAAGTAGTTGTAGTTCAGCGACACCTGCTCGTGGGGGTCGGTGCTGGCCAGTTGCAGGTGGCCGGAACCCACCGCCAGTTCCAGGATGCAGGTGAACCGGATTCCTTCGGCCTCCAGCGGGTCGCCGGCAATGGGCGACGAGAAGGACGATTGCATAATCTGGATGTCGTTGCGCAGGTGGCTGCCGCTGGCGGTGTAGCGCAGGGCGACCTGGGAACGGGGGGCCGACGGGTCCAGCGGGAAGTCGTCCCTAACCTTGACCGGAACGCGAATGTTGGGATGGTCTCGCAGGTTCTGGCCCACGCCGGGCAGCTCGTGCACCACCGGAATGCCCATCTCACGCAGGTGCTCCGCCGGGCCAACGCCGGAGAGCATCAAGAGTTGCGGCGAGCCGATGGACCCCGAGCTGAGGATGATGTCATCCCCTTCTACCGTGAACACGTCCCCGCCGCTTTCCACTTCGACTCCCACGGCCTTCTTGCCCTCAAAAACGATGCGGCGGCAGGTTACGTTAGGCCGGATGGTCAGGTTCAGGCGATGCCGAGCCTCGCGCAGGTAGGTGATGGACGTGCTCATCCGCACGCCGTTGGGGTTGTTCATGGGAATGGGGCCGACGCCGCCGGACTCGGGATGGTTCATGTCCGGGTCGTCGGGGTAGCCGGCCGCCCGGCAGGCGTTCCAGAAAGCCACCTGCGCCGGCAGCCAATCCTCGCGGCGGTGGCGGCGCACCGGAATGGGGCCGCTATTGCCGTGAAAGTCGTCGGTAATGTCGGTGTCGGTTTCCAGCTTGCGGAAGTAGGGCAGGCAGTCGGTGAACTTCCACTCGTCGTTGCCCAGGGCCGCCCAGGCGTCGTAGTCCTCCGGCACGCCCCGCAGCAGCACCTGCCCGTTGATGGCCGACGAGCCGCCCACTACCCTGCCTCTGGGCACCGGCATGGGGTTGGCCTGGCCCGGATTGTTCGCCCAGAAGGTCCAGTTGTGCGGCGCGTTCACCGCCGAGGCCGTCTGGTCGTAGCCGTACTTCAGGTCATCCGGGTACAGTTCAAAATCGGGGTAGTCCGGCCCTGCTTCCAGCACCAGCACGGAGCGTTGCGGGTCTTCAGACAACCGAGCCGCCATGGTGCAGCCGGCCGAACCGGCCCCGATGATGATTACGTCGTACTTCATTGACGGGTCTCCTGAATTAAGTATCCTGATTTACAGTTGCGGAATCTCACTACGCCGGATTATCGCCCGTAACGGCGTCTCTGGCAAGTGGCGAAGGGCAACCCGGCCGGAGTGATAAAATACTTGGCGCAATATCCCACCATGTGGAGCCGTTACATGAGTTTGTCATCCGAAACCCGCGCCCTCAAAATCGCCTCCTACGGCACCGCTTACGAAACCCTCATCGACGGACTCAAAGCGTTTCCTACCGAAATGTGGGACTTCCGCGATGAGTGCGGCTGCTGGAGCATCCGTGAGCACCTGGTGCACATCGCCGACAGCGAGGTCAACAGCTACGTCCGCTGCCGCCGCTTCATCGCCGAGCCGGGTGAGCCGCTGATGGCCTACGACGAAAACGGCTGGGCCGACGCCCTGGGCTACGAAAACCGCGACCCTGCGGAGGCCATCGAGCTGTTCCGCCTGCTCCGCCAGCAGACCCACACCCTCATCAAGTCCCTGCCCGAATCCGCTTGGGCCAACACCTGCTACCATCCCGAGAACGGGGACATGACCCTGGACGACTGGCTGATGGTGTATGAAGCTCACATCCCTGAACACCTGCAGTACATGCGGGAAAACTACGACGCCTGGCGCGCCGCTTCCTGATTCGCCAACCCGTTCCAATTACGTTATACTGCCGCCATCACCGCCACAACGAGGAGATTTGCCATGCAGTTCGGCCTGCTTTACGAATGTCAGCGTCCCTTCCAGGGCACTGAGATCGATTGGAACGCCCTTTACAAAGAAACCCTGGAACAGTGCGAATTGGCCGACCAGGTTGGCTTCGATAACCTCTGGTTCGTTGAGCACCACTTCCTCACCGGCTTCTCCGGCTCGCCTTCCCAGGACGCCATGTTCGGCGCCCTCAGTCGCATCACCAAGAACATCCGCATCGGCTACGGCGTCTGCATCCTGCCCTACCACCACCCCGTCCGCGTCGCCGAGCGGGTCGCCCTGCTGGACCAGCTGACAGACGGGCGCGTGGAGGTGGGCACCGGACGCTCCAACGCCTACGAGCAGACCGGCCTGGGCATCGACCCTCGCGACACTCGCAGCCTGTGGAGCGAATCCATCAGCATGCTGCCCAAAATCTGGACCTCCGACGAGTACGAGTACGAGGGCGAGCACTGGAGCGTGCCCAAGCGCCGGGTCCTGCCCAAGCCCTTCCAGCAGCCGCATCCGCGCCTGTACCTGGCCTGCACCTCCGAGGACAGCTTCCGCTTGGCCGCCCAGAAGGGCATCGGCGTGCTGTCGTCGGCATCCTACGCTGTGGAAGTGCTGAAGGAGAAAGTCCAGATTTATCGGGACGCCCTGAAAGACTGCGAACCCGTCGGCGAATTCGTCACCGAGTTCTGGGGCAACAACGTCCATGGCTTCTGCGACGACGATGACGACTACGCCAAGGAACTGGCCGCCGAGTCCATGAAGACTTTCTTCGGCCCCGACAAGCCCTACATCGCCGGCCGCATCGGAGCCTACGAAGAACTGCTGGAAGCCTGGGGCGGTGTGCCCGACCACCTGACCGCAGACTTCAGCCGCTGGCTGCGCCAGTCTGACGAGGAACACCAGCAGCTCGCGGAGGAGGTTGGCCTCTCCCTGGACGCCGGCCCCGGCGCGGCTCGCGCTGCCATCGCCCAGCTGGACGGCAAGACCCTCTCCGACCGCGGCGTCATCATCGCCGGCAACCCGGAGTCCTGCATCAAGACCTGCCAGATGTACGAAGACATCGGCGTGGACCAGGTCATGCTTATCATGCAGACCGAGACCATCCCCCACGAAAAGGTGATGAAGTCCATCGAGAAGTTCGGCAAGGAGGTCATCCCGGCCTTCCGCAACGGCAACGGCGCCAAGTAACCGCGCCCACTCCACCGACGGCATTGTAGGGGCGAATGCTGATTCGCCCCTACTTTTGGTTAACGAACGATGACATCTCAACCGCCCGTCAAGTTCAACGTCCGCATCAACCAGTACCGCTACGGGTACGCCGACCTGCAGCGGGTGTGGCTGGAAGCCGACCGCCTGGGGTACTATTCTGCCAGCCTGTTCGACCTGCTCAACACGGACGCGCTGGAATGCTGGACGACGCTAACCGCGCTGCTGGCCCAGACGCAGAGCATCCGTGCCGTCCCCATGGTGTTGGCCAATCCCTACCGGCATCCGGCTCTGCTGGCCAAGATGGCGGCCACCCTGGACGTCATCAGCGGCGGACGCATAACGCTGGGTATCGGCGCCGGGGGCAGCGGCAGCGACACCCGGGCCAGCGGGCTGCCCTGGGCGTCAACTCGCCAGCGGTGCGCGATGCTCGAGGAATCCGTAAGCCTTATCCGACGGCTGTGGACGGAACCGTCGGTGGATTTTGAGGGAGGGTTTTACCGGGTCGCCGGGGCTTCCATCCAGCCCAAACCGGTGCAGCAGCCGACGCCGCCCATCCTGGTAGGCGGCCACGGCCGTCGCTACGTCCTGCCCGCCATCGGGCGCAGCGGGGACATCGCCAACGTGGGCAACAACGACACCCTGGACGACCATCGCCGGCACCAGGGCATCGTCCACAGGGCTGCGGAAGCCGCCGGCCGCGACCCGTCCGCCATCGAGTGGACGCACAACGGCGATTGCGTCATCGCGGCGACGCAGCGGGAATACGACGCGCTGGTCGCCCGGCTGGCCGAGCGGGCGGGAATGCCCGTCGCCGAATACCGGGCGCGACGGCTGCACAACACCCTGTCGGGCACGCCGGAGCAGGTGGCGGAGCGCATCAGCGAGTACGTGGAGTTCGGCATCCGCTACTTCTTCGTAGTTTTTCCCGACCCGGCGCCGTCGGAGACGCTGGGGCTGTTTGCTGAGGAGGTGATGGCCCGGTTCAACTGACTGCCGGGTGCTCGCCTTGCTGGGACGGCGACAAGCGGGGCGGGCCGAGCCTCCAGTACAGTCCGGCGCCGACTATGCTGCCAACCGCCGCTACCACGAAAATGGGGATGTGCATCGCCAGCACAGGGTCGAAGCTGCTGATATACCCGACGGCGGGGAGCAGGCCGGATGCTGCGATGTGCTCGATGAAGAACGACGTTACGAGGATGGCCCCAAAACTGCGCCGACCGAAATAGACGCCAATCGCGGCGATGGCCGGAGCGGTGGCCATCCCAGAGGCGACGCCCAGCAAGACGGCCGTTTCCAGCAACACCGGCCCGAATCCCGCCAGCAACAGGCCTATCCCAACCGCTTGGGCCAGAGATGCCGCGAAGAGCACATACCGGACGGGAAGGCGATAGCTCGCCAACCCGCCGACCAGGATGCCGGCGGTTGACGCGTACTCTTTGTAGGTACCAAACTTATCGATGGCTTCGAGGGTGGCGCCGCCCGGCGAGATGGCAAAGTAAGCGTAAACGTTGGCGGTCGAAGCGGCGGCGGCAACGCAAGCGCCGGCGGCCATCAGCATCCAGAACCGACCCGAGCGCATGGCTTCCCGCCAAGAGTAGTTCGGAAAGCTGCCGTCCGGCGCTGGCGCCAACCCATCGGGATGTTCTCCCCAGTCCTCGGGGCGGTTGCGCACCAGGCGCGCCAACAGGAACGCCACCACGACTATCGCCGCGCCGAATACTGCTGTCACCAACCACCAACTGGATACCGCAAGCAGTACGGGTAGAACGCCACCGACGACGGCCTTGCTGAGCGCCACTGCAAACAGCATCAAGGCCAACGCCAACCCCAGCCGTTCGCGAAACCAGTTGTTCAGGGTCGTTATCGCCGGCACGTAGGCGCCAATGAGCGCCAGGGCGGCGATTCCGGCGAATGCAACCTGCACAATGCCGCTAATCGGAAGGGCCGCCGACAGCACGGCCAGTCCCACCAGGGGCAACCCGACTTGCGCCATTCGCCTCGGCCCTAATCGGTCCACACCTCGGCCGGCGATAAACAGGGACAGCAACCAGCCGATCGCGGCTACAGCAATCACGACGGCATTCCAGGGTGGGCCAATCCCGACATGGTCCACAGCCCGGCTGGCCCAGGCCGCGTTGGTCAATGCGCCGCCCATTTCCCGGCCGACGATGACTATCAGCGCAGCGACGACGACCAGCCGCCAGCCGTAGAACACTCCGCCGGCATTATCGCTGCGGACGAACTCCGACAGCCAACTGGTCATCCCACGCCGGGCGTCATCTTCGCCGGGAGCCATCAATCGTAGTCCCCGTTCAATCCATAGCCCCCGTTCAATCCGACGCTCCTGCTCCCCGGGCCACCAACCGCCGCACGTCCGCCTGTCGTCGCTGGGTCGCCGAGAGTCGCGGGTTCCCCAGCAGCAGGAACATGAATGAGCCAACCGCGCTGACGATGGCGATGGTGGCGAACGGGAGCGTGTACGTACCCGTGACGCTGTCCCGCATCCAGGCGATGTAGGGTACCACCACTATGAACATGATATTCATCGGTATCATGGAGATACCCGTAATCCGCGCGAAGCTGACCCGCCCGAAATACACCCCTCGTATCGATGTCGTCAGCGGCGTCCGCCCGCCGAATCCCATGCCCATCAGGATGGCGAACAGGAAAAACAGCGGCAGCGTATCAGCGAACAGCAGCACTCCGATGGCGATGGATTGCAGGAACGAAAAGGCAAAAATCGCAATGCGTATCGGTATCCGATCTCCCACCATCCCACCAATCACCATGAACGCCGTGGATACCGCCGTCTGCACCGATATCACCAGCCCCACCTGCACCAGGTCAAACCCTCGCTCCACCATCACCAACCCCAGGTAGGTCATCACGCTGATGATGATGATTGACGAACTGGCGTGTCCCATGGTGATGAGCCAGAATGTCCGCGTCCTGACCGCTTCCTGCCAGGTATATTCCGGCGCGGTGGCGCCGCCTCCGTTGGCCGAGCGGCGCGGCCCCGATGCCGCAACTGTCGTCGGGTCTATGCCGTCGGGATGCTGGTCGTGGTCCTCTGGCCGGTTGCGCACCAGCCAGGCCAGCGGTAAGGCAGCCACTAGCGCTACCGCTCCTGCCACCAGGGCGGTGTTCTGCCAGCCCAGGCGACCCGGTATTTCGGCGGCGGCCTGCGCGTCCCAGCCCATCATCCAGGCCATCAGCGGAACGATTATCACGCCGCCCAAGCCGAACCCCAGCATAGGTATCGACATCGCCGTGGAACGCCTGCGCCGGAACCAGTTATTCAATGCGGCGTTGGCCGGCAGCCATGAACCCAATCCCCCGCCCAAGCTGATTACGACGAAGGAGACGTAGAACATCCACAGGTTCGCCGTCCGGCTGAACAGCAGGAACCCCAGCCCAAATATCACCAGGCCGATGAACACCATCCGGCGCGGGCCCAGCTTGTCCACCCCCCAGCCGGCAATCGGCCCCATCACCGTCCCCTCAACCCGCGTCAGCGTGAACGCCCAGGACAACTGGGTAGGCGTCCATCCGAAGTGTCCCTGCAGCACCGGCATCCAAAGGGAAAGGGCCTGGAACAGTGGCACCGTCCCGATGACCATGATGACGGCCCCGATGAGCGCCAGCCACCACCCGTAGAATATTCCCCGGGCCAGGCGCACCGGGTGAGCCAGCTCACGTGCCTGTAACAACCGCCTGCTCCATACCAAGACTACGACAATCGCCAATCCTCACCGCGATTTCATCAAGCATCGCTGAACATTATACTATCCCCAACCTCATATTCGTGTTTCAAACCATTCACACTGGCGAGCAATCAAAATCCCCTCTCCCATGGCGGGAGAAGGGAAAGGTGAGCCAGGGCCGGGAGCGACCGGGCCCTACTCGTACAAATGGCAGGCCGTCGTGTGCCCTGCCTCATACTGCCTCAGTACCGGCACGTCTGACGAGCATCGTTCCAGTACGAACGGGCAGCGCGGATGAAATGCGCAGCCTCCTGGCGGGTTCAACGGCGACGGCACTTCGCCCGTCAGCACTATCTCCTCCCGCTGCTGCCTGGGATGAGCCGGCAGCGAGGCCGATATCAGCGCCTTGGTGTACGGGTGCTGCGCGTTGGTGAACAGCTCTATTGGCGGCGCCTCTTCCACGATTTTGCCCAGGTACATCACCCCGACCATGTGGCTCATGTAACGAACCGTCGCCAGATTGTGCGCAATGAGCAGGTAGCTCAACTCGTAGGTGGCCTGCAACTCTTTCAGCAGGTTCAGAATCTGCGCCCGGATTGACACGTCCAGCGCCGATACCGGCTCGTCCAGCACTATCAGCTTGGGCCGTGTCGATAGCGCCCGGGCAATGGCGATACGCTGCCGCTGCCCGCCGCTGAACTCATGGGGATAACGCTCTCCGTGGAACGGGTGCAGCCCCACCACTTGCAGCAACTCCTGTACCTGCGACTGCACTGCGGAGCGGCTCAGCTTCTGGTGCGTAATCAGCGGTTCCGAAATAATCTGGTCAACCCGCATTCGGGGATTTAGTGAGCTCCACGGGTCTTGAAACACCGCCTGCACCGACGAACGGAAGTTGCGCCGCTCCGCTCCGGAAAACTGGTGCATCGGCCGGCTGTCGAAGTAAATGCTGCCCTCGGTGGGCTGGTCCGCCATCAGCAGCATCCGGCTGGTGGTGGTCTTGCCGCAGCCCGACTCTCCCACCAGGCTGTAGGTCTGGCCGGGCATGATGTTGATGGAGATGCCGTCCACCGCCTTGACCGTGCCCGTCCGTTTCCGCAGCAGGTTGCCGCGATACACGGGGAAGTGTCGGCGGATTCCCTCCAGTCGCACCAGGGCGTCTTCGCCGGCCGTCTGTGTCCCCTCCATTGCTATGGCAGTTGCAGCCATCTTATTCAGACCTCCAGCAGCGTGAAGTATGGCCCGGCGCCACGGTGAACTCGTCGGGGTATTCCAGGCACCTCTCCCAGGCGTGCGGGCAGCGCGGCGCAAAAGAACATCCCTCCGGCAGCGCGTCCAGCGACGGCGGTTGCCCCTCGATGGACGGCAGCGTATCTACGTCGGTATCCAGGTCCGGCACCGACTGCAGCAGCGCTTCGGTGTACGGATGGGCCGGACTATCGAACATGTCCTCCACGTCGGACTGCTCCACGATGCGCCCCGCGTACATCACCGCCACCCGGTCGCACATCCGCGCCACAATCCCGAAGTCGTGGGTGATGAATATGATTGCCGCTCCCGTTTCTGCCTGGATGTCCTTCAACAGCCTCAGATACTGCAATTGGATGGTGGCGTCAAGGGAGGTCGTCGGCTCGTCGGCAATCAGCAGGTTGGGCGCGCGGGCAATCGAAATCGCTCCCACCACGCGCTGGCGCATACCGCCGCTCATCTGGTGGGGGAAGTTGGCCAGCCGCTCTTCGGCGGCCGGTATCCGTACGTTGGCCAGCAAATCCACCGCCCGCTGGCGCAGTGAACGCTTCGGCTCGTCATATTCCAGCCGCAGCGTTTCAACCAGCTGGTCGCCCACCGTGAAAACCGGGTTCAGCGAGGTCAGCGGGTCCTGCATCACCATGCAGATTCCCGACCCTCGAATATCCCGCATCTCGCCCCGGCTCTTTTCCAGCAGGTTCTCGCCCAGGTAGTTGATGGCGCCCCCCACGATTCGACCGGGGTGCGGCACCATCCCCAGGATAGACCAGGCCGTCATGCTCTTGCCGGAGCCGGATTCTCCGACGATGCCCAGCGTTTCGCCACGCTTCAACTCAAAGTTGATTCCGTCCACCGCCTTCACTACCCCGGTACGGGTGAAGAAGTGGGTCTGCAGATCCTGCACTTGCAGGATAACGTCGTTAGTCATTTAGCACCTGTCGTTGGCGACACAGCAGCAGCGTCTGCCGCTGCGGTGGAGCTGTATGCTGCTCCGGTCGAGAGGCCAGCGAGCGGCCGCCTCTCCGGATGCGTCCGACGCATGGCGTCTTGTAGCGACTAACGCGCCCGTCGCAGCTTGGGGTCGAGATAATCCCGGAGCCAGTCGCCGAAGAAATTGAACGCCAGCACCACGACGGTTATCGCGACGCCGGGAAACAGCGACAGCCACCACACGTCGAGGATTACCTCCTGTCCTTCGGCCACCATTATACCCCAAGCCGGCGCGCCCGGAGACAATCCCAATCCCAGAAAACTCAGCGCCGCTTCCAGCAGAATGATTTGCCCCACCATCAGGCTGGTAACCACCATCAGCGTGTTGGCCACGTTGG
Source organism: Chloroflexota bacterium (assembly GCA_009837355.1). Taxonomy (GTDB): domain Bacteria; phylum Chloroflexota; class Dehalococcoidia; order Lucifugimonadales; family UBA3495; genus Bin87. The sequence goes on from VXTR01000014.1 coordinate 66,467, forward strand.
GGAAGATGTGCCGCCACAGGATGACCGGAGCCTTCACCCCCGTAATCCGAGCCAGCGTAACGAAGTCATACCCCTTCACCGTCAGCACGTCCCCACGAATCATCCGCGCAAATCTCGCCCACACCGTCAAGAGCACGGCCAGGATAATCGCCACCGGGCCGGGCTGCATGATTACCACCACCACCAGGGCCAGCAGAATCGTCGGAAACCCCAGGGCGGCGTCGGTAATCCGCATCAGCAGCGCGTCAATCCAACCGCCCCAATACCCGGACACCAGGCCGACTACCGTGCCGATAACGGCTCCCAAGGCCAGGGCAATTACACTGATTTGCGCCGTGGTGCGCGCGCCGTAGATTAGCCGGCTCAGCATATCCCGCCCCAGCACGTCGGTGCCCAGCAGGTGTTCGCTGGACTCAAAGGGCGCTTGCTTGCTGTTGATGACATTCAGGCTGGTCGGGTCATATGGAGCCAGCCAGTGCGCGAACGCCGCGCACACCAGCATCATCAGTAGCACCACCATGGGCAGCCACGGTAGACGCTTTTCAGCAATGCGCTGCCGCCAGCTCAGTTGTGGCTGAGCGAGTTCCAGCACCAGGTCGGTGGTTGCCATACCGTGCGCTCCTGCCTTGTCCCGGCTAGTGCCTGATTCTAGGATCGGCGTACACGTAGAGGATGTCCACGACCAGCGCCGTCAGTATGTAGAAGAACGCCGACGCCATCACCGCCGCCTGCACTACCGGGAAGTTGCGCTGCAGCACGCCGTCCAGCATCAACCGCCCGAGGCCGGGCACGGCAAACACCTGCTCCACCACGATTGCGCCGTTCAGCAACCCGGCCAGGCTGATGCCGCTGAACGTCATAATCGGGATGAGGGCGTTGCGCAGCGCGTGCTTCCACACCACCAAGCCGTCCTGCAACCCCTTGATGCGCGCAAAACGAACGTAATCGCTGTCCAGCACTTCCAGCATACTGGAGCGTCCCAGCCGCATGATGCCGGCCATGATGGACCAGGCCAGCACGAAAGACGGAAGGATATAGTTTTCGGGGCCCTCCAAGCCGTAGGTCGGCAGCACTTTGAGGATGGCCCCAAACAGCAGGATGAGCATGATTGCCACCCAGAACTGGGGCGCCGCCATGCCCAGCACGGCGAATAACTTGCCTGTCTTATCAAACACCGAATCGCGTTTCACCGCCGAGAGAATGCCCAGGGGAACGCCGATTATAATTGCCAGCGCCATCCCCGCTGCCGCCAGCTTCAATGTGGCCGGCAGCCGTTCCAGCAGCAGGTCGCGGGTCGGCCGGCGGTCCCGAATGGAAAGGCCGAAGTCGCCCTGCACCGCGCCGCGCAGAAAGATGAAGTACTGCTCCGACAGCGACTTGTCCAGTCCGAGCTGCTTGCGCACCCGTTCGTAATCGGTCTTGCTGGACGCTTCCGGCGGCAGCAGCACCAACGCCGGGTCTCCGGTCAACCGAGTCGCCAGGAACACCAGCAAACTGATGACCAACAGGGTGAAGATGCCCTGCATGACTCGTATCGCAATAAACTGCCACATTGTGCTTTATCAGCATTCCGCCGCGTTTCGTCATTCCTGCTGGATTTTGCCATTCCCGCCGGCTGTTGTCATTCCTGAGCCGGCGGGAAATCAAAGCCGTCAGTTCAGCTTCATCGTCCACAAGGCGGTCTGGTAAGCCACCACGGGCCAGGGTTCCCATTCGGCGATGCGGGGGCCAACGCCCCAGGGCAGGTTCACGTAGCCGGTGCCGAACTCATAGTGTTCTTCCCGGAGAATCTTGTAGGCTTCGTTGAAGGCCTCCTGACGGAGGGCGGGGTCAACCACCGACAAGACATCCTTGGCAATCTTGATCAGATCGTCGCGTCGGCCGCCCAGGTGGGCGCCGCCTTCGGGGTTGCCGTAAACCGCGTTGGTGATGCTGCCGCCGTCCCACCGGGTTTCGTTGGCCCGGACAATGACCTTGCCGTCCAACTGCCGGTCGAACCAGCGCTCGCGGACGGTGGCCGCCTCGCCGACTATCACGTCAACGTCAATGCCCAGGTTCTTCTCCCACATATCGGCAATCAGCTGGGCCTGCTCGGGCAGGAACGGCACGTCGCCAGCCTTCCAGGTGTGCACTTCCAGGGTGCCAAAGCCGTCGCCGTCGGGGTAACCGGCGTCGGCCATCAGCTGTTGCGCCAACTCGGGGTCATAGGGGAACGGATCCAGCTCCTCGCTGTAGCCCAGGGCGTTGGGCGTGGCCCAGTTCCAGCCCTTGGAGACCGCCGCTTGGGGGCCGTAGAGCTGGTTGATGATGAGGTCCTTATCGATGGCATAGTCCAGGGCATGCCGCACTTCCTTCTTGTGGCAGGGGAATTGCTCTTCCCAGCAGCCGGGCAGCAGGATCCAGATGTAGGAAGATTCCTGCGACCAAATCATGCGGCCGCCGCCATCCTCGACCTGGTCCTTGACGGCCAGGTTAGCCTCGACCACGTCGGCGTCCCCGGCTCGGAGAGCGGCGACGCGGGTGGCGACTTCAGGCACCAGGCGCATGTCCAGGGTCTGGAAGGACGGGCCGCGCTCGGGCAGGAAGTAATCTTCGAAGCGTTCCAGGAGAATCTGCTCGCTGATAACGTGCTTTTCCAACCGGAAGGGGCCGGCGCCTACGGGGTCATCGTTGTAACCATCCTGTCCCAAGCTCTCAAAGTGGTTTTTGGGGAGCAGCACTCCGGCGATCCCGAAGCTGAGGTCGGAGATGAAGAAGGGGAAGAAGGCCTTGGGGGAGGCGTGAGTCACCCGCAGCGTGTCGGGTCCCGTGGCCTCGATGCTGGCGGTATCGGCCGCCTCGGCCTGCACGCTGGGGCTGATGGATTCGGTGACGGCTTCCGGGCCAAAAGTGAACTCCATGGTGAACATGGCGTCGTCGATGGTCAGGGGGTCGCCGTTGTGGAAGACAATGCCATCCCGCAGGGTTAGATCCCAGGAGAGGCCGTCCTCGGACACGGACCAGTCGGTAAGTACGCCGGGGACCATTTCCAGGTTCTCATTGCCGTTAATCCAGAAGGCGTGCATCTGGCGGCCGTAGGTGGCGGTTTCGCCCACGCCGTCGCGCGGGGTAAACAGCTCCGTGGCCCACACCGCGTTCATCAACGTAACCTTGCCGCCGGTTTCTTCCGTCATCGCGCCGGAAGGAGCTTCGGTGGGTTGCGCCGGAGCGGCTGGCACGGCAGTAGCCTCAGGAGCCGACGGCGCCGACGTAGCAGCCGCGGGAGCCGCGGTATCTGCATCTTCTGCGGGGCCGCCACAAGCCCCAATGGCAAGCAGCAGCAGGATGGCCATCATAATCAGCAGTGATTTTGCGCCCAATTTCCGATGCAACATAGTGGATTCCTCCATACTAGCGGCGTGTGAAGGCGTTTTCATCAACCGAACTGCGGCTGCATGGGCGCGACATTAGCATATCGCCAATACGCCGTCAACAATCCGTCGCTCTCCGCGGAGTTTGGGACGCTCCAGCCAATATAAAAGCGCCGGGGCGGCGCATTACGTCGCCCCGGCGCGGATTGTGACGTGATCCGGCAGCTAACCAGCGCGTCGCAGGCGTGGGTCCAGATAGTCTCTCAGCCAGTCGCCGAAGAAGTTGAACGCCATCACCACTACGGTAATCAGGATGCCGGGGAAGAGCGCAATCCACCACGCCTGAGTGAGGAACTCGCGGCCCTCAGCTACCAGGATGCCCCAGGCGGGGTCGCCCGGCCGCAGGCCCAGACCGAGGAAGCTCAGCGACGCCTCCAGCAGGATCACCTGGCCAACGCTGACGCTGGTAAGCACCATCAGGGTATTGATGACATTGGGGAAAAGGTGCCGCCAGACAATCATTCCGGACGATACGCCGTAGATTTGCGCGAGCACTACGAAATCCCGGTCGCGTATGGCCAACACTTCGCCGCGAATCATGCGGGCGAAGCGAGCCCATTGCGTGGCGGCAATGGCAATCATCACGTTCCACACGCCCGTGCCCAAGTAGGTGACAATGAGCAGGGCCACCAGGATGGACGGGAACCCCAGCACGGCGTCAGTGATGCGCATGAGCACCGAATCGACCCACCGACCCGAATAGCCGGACACCAAGCCCACCACGGTTCCGGCCAGGATGGCCACCACCATGGAGGGCGCGGTTACCTGCAGCATGGTGCGCGCGCCGTAGATGAGCCGGCTCAACATATCCTTGCCCAATCGGTCGGTGCCGAGGATGTGGTCGGCGCTCTGGAAGGGCGGCTGCAGCTTGTTGATTACGTCGTTGTCACGTGGGTCGTGGGGCGCAACCAGGTTGGCAAAGATAGCGCAGAAGAGAATGACGACCAGAATCGTGATAGGAACCCACGGTAAGCGGGCTTCCTGGATGCGCCGGCGCAGACTGGCCGGCGTTCGGTCATCAGCAACCAGAATGGCGTTGTCGGATGCCATTCCGTCCTCCCTTTTAGTTGGGCCTTACGCGGGGGTCCGCGTAGCCGTACAGGATGTCAACAATTAGCGCGGTGAGGATGTAGGCCGCGCCGGATACCATGATCGCCCCCTCCACCTGCGGGAAATTGTTGGAGAGCACGCCCTCAAGAAGCATCAAGCCCACGCCGGGCCAGGCAAACACCACTTCCACCACCACCGAGCCGTTGAGTAGGCCGGCCAGGCTGATACCACCGAACGTAATGACCGGGATGAGAGCGTTGCGCGCCGCGTGCTTCCAGATGACCACCCGGTCGCTCATGCCTTTTACCTGGGCGAACTTCACGTAGTCGCTGTCCAGGACTTCCAGCATGGCGGAGCGGGCCAGGCGCATGATGGCGGCGATGATGGCCAAGGCCAGTACGAAAGCCGGCAAGATGAGGTGGTGAATCATATTGGGTATCTGCGACCAGGAGGGGAACCATCCGGTGGTATCGCCGCGGCCAAAGGCCGGCAGCCAGCCCCAATAGCCGGCGAAAAGGATGATGAGCATGATGGCAACCCAGAACTGCGGGGCAGCCATCCCGAAGATGGCAAAAGTCTTGCAGACTTTGTCCAGAACGGTGTCGCGTTTAACTGCCGATAAGATACCCAGCGGGACGCCTATGACGATGGCAAGCACCATACCCGCCAGGGCCAGGTGAACGGTCGCCGGGATGCGTTCCAGCAGTATGTCCCTCACCGGGCGGCGCGCGGTGAAAGAGTTGCCGAAATCGAGCTGCACGGCCTTGTAGAGGAAGTTGGCGTACTGGATGATAAAAGGCTTGTCCAGGCCGTAGGCCTTCTTCTGGGCTTCGTACACCGCCTCGTCGTGGTCGTTGGAGATGGGCAACAGGAAGCGCGCCGGGTCGCCGGTCAGGTGAACGCTGCCGAAAACGACGAAGCTCAGCGCCACCAGGGTGACGAAGCCTTCCATCAAGCGACGGGCGATGTAAACGGTCATCTGAACAAACCCGCTAGAGGGGGATTATCTAACAGAGAGTATAGCGTTAAATCAACGGGAATCGGAGTAGCGGTAGGGGCGGGTTTATCACCCGCCCCTGGAATTGCGGTCGTTACCTGGAGGAAGCCGGGCTACTTGAGCTTCAGCGTCCAGATGGCGGTAACGTAGGGCACCAGGCTCCATGGCTCGTAAGAGGCCACGTCGGAGCCGAGACCCCAGGGAACGTTGGTGTTGAAGCCGTCGCCCCAGTAGGTCTGGTCCTGCAGATAGTCGTACATTTCGTTGTACGAGGCGGCCCTGGTGGCGGGATTGAGGTCGGAGAGGCCCTGCTCCACTATCGGGGTGGTGGTGCTGGCCCAGGGTTCGTTCTCGTAGTTGTCCACGGCGCGCCAGGCGATGGCCGGGTTCAGGTAGCCGCCCTGGGTGATGGAGGTGCCGTCGAAGCGGGCCTCGTTGGTACGCACCAGGACGTCGCCGGGGAACTCCCGGTTGTTCCACTGCTGGCGGGTTGCGGCGGCATCGCCGACCACTACCTCAACGTCCCAACCCAGTTCGTCCCAGAAGTCCTTGTAGAGCTGCGCCAAGTCGGGGAGCAGGGGCAGGTCGCCGGCTTCCCAAGTGTAGACCTTGAAGGAAATCTGCTCGCCGTTGGCGTCGGTGCCGTCGCTGCCGTCGGCGCCGCCGTAGCCGATGGACATCAGCAGCTCTTTGGCCTTGGCCACGTCGTAGGGACGCGGGCGCAGGTTCTCGCCCCAGCCCAGGGAGTTGGGCGTGACGTGGGACCAGCTGTCCATGTTCACCGATTCCGGAGTGTAGAGTCCGTTGGCGATTTCATCCTTGTTGATGGCGTACTCAGCAGCCTGCCGCGCCTCAACCGGGAAGCACCAGAGAGACTCGTCCCAGCAGTCCACGTACACCACCCAGTTGTAGGAGGATTCCTTCTGCCAGGCGATGCCGGCGCCGTCGATACCCTCGATGTCGCCAATCATGTTGATGTTGGCTTCAATCAGCTGGGCGTCGCCGCTGCGCAGGGCAGCCAGGCGGGCCGCCGGCTCGGGGACCAGTTCCATAGTCAGCGTGTCGAAGGTTACGCTGCGGTCTTCGGAGTAGCCATTGGTCGTGGTCCAGAAGAAGTCATCGAACTTCTCGAAGGAATACCGCTGCTCGTGGATGGTTTCGTCCATGTTGACCATCATTGAGCCGATGCCGATGGGGTCGTCCTCATAGCCCTCGAAGCCGGTGGCTCCGGTGCGGGCTCGCATGGCGGCCTCGGGAACAATCATCGCGTCCGCACCCTGGGCATTTTCGGACCAGTTGAAGGCGAAGTCCAGGCGGACGGTGTTGAACACTACCTGAACCTGGTCGTCGCCAGGCCCCTTCAGCACCTGGTCAACCCGCTCGGCGAAGGCAACGTCGCGCGGCTCATAGTAGGCGGCGGCCAGGAGACTGGCGGCCTCTTCGCCCATCCGGCTGTCCAGGTTGAAGAACACGTCATCACGGGTGATGACGCTGCCGTCGTGGGCCATAATGGTGCCGTCGTTGACGGTAAAGGTCCAAGTCAGACCGTCTTCGCTGACGGACCACTCCTTGGCGACTGCCGGGGTCAGCTCACTGCCGCCACCGCCGCCAACCATGGCTACCTGGAAGATGCGCTGGAACTTGAGGTCTTCACCTTCGGTGAGGAAGGGGTCGAACTTGCCGTTTCCGATGTTGGTAACCAGCAGGTTCACGTGGCCGCCGCTGGATTCGGCCATCATGGCTTCACCGGTGGCCTCGGGCATTGCGGTAGGCGCCGTCGAGGCTGCGCCACCGTCGCCGGAACTCGCGGCCGGCTCGTCGGACGCGCCGCCACAAGCTACCGCTCCGATAAGCCCGGCGGCCAGGGCCAAAGCCAGCAGGAGCCGGACGCTAAGAAAACGTTTCAATGCCATTATCTGGACTCTCCTCCATTGAGTGATTCACGTTGGCAGGTACCGGCGCTTCCGGCCGGCCAACCTGTTGCGGATAACGCAAGATTAAACAGGCGGTATCGCCATTTTGTCAAGGGCAACTTACGAAAACTAGGGCTGTGCAAAACTCGGGTGGGCACCTAAGGATCGACGTTATCCGTCGCCAAGATAGCATGAATCCGTAAGCGGTGCTTGCGGCAACGGCGCCGACGGAAATTAGGAATGGACTATAATGGAGTCCATCCAGGGCACCATGTGGCACCCAGTATGATTTTGGTCGGTTCTCAAACTTGGCTGTCGTTACGACGAAAAGCTGCCAAAGTGTCCCAGTTCGTCGCGACGATTAGCCTCCCGACTTGGAACGACATTCTGCTCAGGTTGCCCTTGGTAGTGGCCTTCGTGGTTCTGCCGATTGCGGTTTTGCTTCTGATCAAAGCGGAACCCATTGGCGCTCTCGCGATTTCCACGGGTTCGGTCACGTTCCTTGGTGCCCTGCTGGGTGCCCAGTCCGCTGTTGCAGCACTCACACTTGCCGTGATGCTTTTTGTGATGCAGGCCGTGAGTGCCAGAAGAGATGTCGACGACAGGGTCTATTCCGAGTATGTCCGACGGTCAAGGGTAAAGCCTATCTTTTGGTGCAGTATAGGTGCCGTTGCTTTCACCGGAGCGGTTCTGATTGTGGAGAGGGTGGTTGACGACGCCGGTGCTGCCTTGCACGGAGTGCCTGGAGTGTCGAACCTTGCGATATTGGCCGTGTTTGCCTTCACCCTGAATTTAGTTGCCCCTGTTGAGCTTTTCCGGAGAGCTCTCAGGCTTGCCGAACCAGAGCACTGGCAAACTCTCAGGCTGGATGTCAACAAGCGCGAAGTGAGCGAGGCCGTAGGAGCGTTCTTGGGCCGTCTGCAGCGGGCTGGAATCGCTCATGCGAACAACGAGCTTGACTTCAGCGTTCTCTTCCCAAGTGCTGGCGAGAGGTCAGCGGATCAAGCGGTCCAAGCATTGTTGGACGACGCCCGACGGGCGATGGACGAACGAAGGCATGGTGAATTGGTTCGCTCGCTGCACTCAATCGAGACACTCGTCGCACACGCCATGGATGAAATTGAGGAGGCCGGCGTGCAATGGGGAATACTCGAAAGGGAGGCAGAATGGCCCCCAGTGTGGGAGTTGGGGAGAACCCTGTATTCGTACCGTGAAGAAGTAATTCGGGCGGGCAATCGGGATTACATACTGGAACTCTTGGGATTGGACTACCAGTTTGTCGCCATGGGACTGAGGCGATCCTGTAGAGGTTTAGCCGCCTTTGGTCTCAGTGGTTACAGACGGAACTACGAGATTTCGGTGCGACTCGGAATCCATGATTTCCACGACATGCTTCGCGACCGTTTCTTGATGCACTTGGACGCCGTTACCTTTGGGCACCAGCCTGATGAGTTGACCGTCTTCATGGAGGACGTAATCAGGCACCAAGGGAACGTGTTGTCCTACGCCTTGGAATCGGGCGCCGTAGAGGATTACTTGTGGTTGCACCAAGAATTTGTTTCTATACTGTCGACCATTTTGGAGCGTTGGGACGGAGACCGAGATGCTTGTGCCTTCCATGCGGGATCTGAACAAGCGTCTTATCTGAGGCAACAGTACCGAATCGCGGTCATGGGGCTTACGGGGCGGGCAGCGATCTTATCTTGTTCGGGAGGCGTGCCTGATGCAGACCCCTACTTGGACGTAGCGCGGGCAATGTATCGCAGAACGAAGGACCTTTCTAACGACGCCTCGGCCGCCATGGGCATCATCGGCAATATCAGTCATTCTCAGTGGTGGGACTGGGATACCCCATACCACCTTTCGGCTCACTCTAGTTCTCTTTCGCTAGATCGGTATCCTCTGACCTGCTTTGCCATCCTTCTGATGGAGCGTGCCGAAGATTCTACCTTGAGCCTTAACCTACGTGGCAGGGCAAAAAAAGCGTTGGACTGGTTTGTCGACAACGCGGAGAGTCTTGAACCGTTCGTTCGTGACACGCTTGGTGTGAGTGCCCAGGAGAGGCGCGTTTTGGCCACCGAAGTCCTGTGGGAAGCGGTGCGGACGGACGAAATACAAGAGGACCTTAGAATCATCAACCGGGAGATTAGCGAAGAGAGAATCCGAGCCTGTGAGGAAGGCATCCGTCAAGGGATGCGGACGGCCGGCTCCGTCTTCAAGATATTTGAGCAGGCAGGAGCATCGGTCCGCCTCGTTGACGGTGTCATTGACCTTCCAGAGTTCGGCCAGCGACAATGGTGTGGCAAAGCGTTTTTCATGGACGCCGCCGATGACGATATGAGTGGCTACGCTCTGGTAGACGGTGAGCATTGGGGACGCAGCATACCCAAAGGAGTGCTTGATCTTCTCTGCGCAGAGCTGGAACAATCTCCACCGATGGCAGCTGCATTGGACACGCTGAGCGCGTTTTGTTCCGCAGTGGACGTAGCGATAGAGAGCCTTGACCCTCAAGGGGACGTTGGCATCATCGTGGAGGGGGAGTGGGGAGACATCTTGTACGCATTGGACGAGAACGAAGTAGATGGGTACGAACCGAACTGGCGATTGGAAGATGTAGACCCCTGGGTGGATGTAGGACGATACCGAGGGAGCCCAATACTGCGAGGTCCGGCAGACGGCGAGCGCCGATTTTACGTTGTTGATTTAGGTACGTGGGGAACTATGGTCCGTGTGCCGTTTGAAGGCCGGCAAGACCTGCTTTTAGACATCAAGCCGGTCTCGGCGGAGTGGGCCCAGGAATTGATCTCTGCCAACCCAGATTGGCGCCCTGACGAACCGGACGAAGAATCAAAGATTCGGAAGATGCAAACCGTCGTGGAGATGAAGGCGGTGGTCCGGATCGGCTTTCGGAACACCCACCCAGATCGAGCGCGGGTGATACTGGCGAGCTCGTCCCAATCCCGCAAATAGGGTTCTGTCAGATTCAAGAACCCTCCATCGATGGTCGGGGGCGCTCGCAGTCTTTGGCCGACGTCGGATGATGTTCGTAGGGCTTTCCCCGTCACTTGGACAGCTCGCTGATAAACCACTGGACGATTCCCCCACCAATCGATGCTTCCACAAAGGTGCCCACCGCGGCAAGAACGGCAACTACCGCGGCGATGAAAGCCCGCCTCTGTAAGACATTGCTGCCCCTGCTGCTGTATGGAGCTGCCCTTTCCCTGAATTTCTGGTTGGTAGCCTCGGTCACCTGCACGTCTGGAAGGTTTTGGTACTCTCGCCAGAAGAGCGGTGGGGCTGCTCTCAGGCATTCGTACATCGACAGAAGCTCCGAAGGTGTAAACCGCTGGCGATAGGTTGGACGGAGGTCATCAAGGGCCTGCCTTTTGCGGTCAAAGATGGTGTGCTCCTGGAGAACCCAAATTATCGAAACCAAGAAGGCCACTGCCCAGAAAACGCTAAGCTCGCCCAGCGTGTCCAGAAACCCCATAGCCTCCGTCAGGATGGGCGCCAACGTCGTGGTGAAAATACTGACGGTCACGAAAGACAAAAGCACCAGGACTGGAAACATCGTCCCGTGCAGCCATGTTTGGGCTTGGTTCTCGACCTCTCTCTCCATGCCCCAACGCAGGTAACTGGCGTAAGCCCTTGGGTATATTCTTGTCATACACCGCCATAAGACCCACTTGGACAGACTTCTGCCCAACGCAATGAAATTAAGTACGGAGATCGCGAACCAAACGTAGGCCTCGAAAATGTTGGGATCATCTCCCTCGATCCAAGGTCTTGCCATGACCACCTGTATGACGAAAGCAAGAGATACCAATGCAGCAAGAATCATAAATCGCTTCCCCCGTGCTCAATCATATTCCTAGCCGCATCTTCACGCTTCCGGCAGCGCCTTGATGGATTCCAAGTAGGGCAACGCTTGGGGCAGCTTGTCCTCGAAATAGATTTCGGCGCGGTTTGGCAACCATTCGTCATGAAACCAACGCCGAAAATCGGCGAGGTGTTCAACTGGGTACAGACGGGCCTCAACGGTGGGCCTCTTCTGGTCAACGAATTCGTGTGGGTAGGTAGGGAACGCGGTGGGGTCAATCCCTTTACTACGGAGGAAGTCGGAGAACATCCTGCCTGTCGAAATGTCAGGCATCATTCTGTCCGTTGGGATTACACCGTTCGCTTCCAATGGAGCCAATAGGCCGAGGTAGATTTCGTTCAGCATTGAAAAGTGCGTGTGCGGGATTTTGGTCTGATTTTTCAAGTACCGCTGGACGTGAACCGGCATATAGGGGTTCGTCTTGCCGGCCATCCAATCAAACACCCACTTGCTGACCTGAACGGCAAAAGTAGGCGACAGCCATTGCCCCAAGTTCACCGCCACCTGCGGGTGTACCCAAGTGCCTTGCTCTATCGTGTCCCCTCTGCCTCTGATCACCTGCAGCAAATTAGAAACGGGAATTCCCGTTTCTAAAGCAAGCTCATCCAAAAATGCTTGGGTCTGTGCCAGTCGGGAATAGTCGTAGAACCGCTTCCCCACCTGTTCGCACAGGCGAGTCGCATTGATGTAGCCGTCTGTGGGGCGCTGAGGGACGACGCCCCCTTCAACAGGATGCTCAATCCACAGCTTCGGGGTCGTTGCGATCAAGGCCTTACTATAGGGCTGTTTCATTGCGTCCTCCGTGACTCGCTGGACAAGGGACAGAAAGATGCAGCCCCCTGCGCGCATAGTCGACGCAGGAGGTCTTGCGAGGGAGGGCATCCAGGTGGTAACGTCTACCCAGAATGGGGGGTTCCCTCTCGAGCCTGTCTCAAAAGTCGGGATGCCGGTTGGGGTGTAGACTGTGAGCAAGCC
>VXTR01000043.1 GCA_009837355.1 Chloroflexota bacterium
GATTGCAGACTACTACGCCCGCTACGGGAAGTACCTGGAGCGGTGGAACGTAGAGCACCCGGAGGCACGGGTGGACATCAACCGGATTCACTAGCTGGACCGGAACTGGAAACACCTGAACCCGGTGGGATCAATCAACCCCATCGAAGAACTCAAACGCATCCGCGAACTCAAACGCATCCGCGGCCCCTGACCCGGCGCCCGACCAATTGACGGGCCGCCCTCCTGCGTGGTACGCTTTGCCCACTAACGGACTCGTGTTGCCGGGCCATCCTCCCGGAGTGCAACCGCATCAGGAGCGACTACGATGAACGTCACCCCTCTGGCCATCGAGAAACTCAAGGAAGTCATGGAGGGCGAAAACGAAGCCGAATCCGCCCTGCGTGTAGTGGCAATGCCCGCCGGACCAGGCTTGCAGTACATGCTGACCATGGAAAAGGAACACCAGCCCGACGACACCGTGCTTCGCATGGAAGGCGTCGAGTTCCTCATGGATTCCGACAGCGCCCCCTTCCTCCAGGAAGCCACTATCGATTACGTCGAAGAGTTCGGCGGACGCGTCGGTTTCGTCATCAACAACCCCATGTACTCCGGCGGCGGCTGTGGCAGCGGCGGCTGCGGTTGCGGTGGTGGCGGCTGTGGCTGCGGCGGCGGCGGTTGTGGCGGTGGCTGCGGCGGACATTAGAAATCGGGCCTCCGGTCCCCGTGCAACTGGCTGCATACGCAGGGGCGAATGATTATTCGCCCCTGCTCCTTTTGTCCCCGCCAACCCTATCCGTCAGCCCGCCCTATCCGTCACCCGGTGCTATCCGTCAAATGCCATCAATCAGGAGTGCGCCTCATGCTGTTCTGGCGTAAAAACACTGCCAAGCACTGCTTGAAACTGCTCAACACCGATGTCGTGGCCTGGAACGAGTGGCGGGCCACCAAAGACGTCTCCGGTGTCTCATTCACCAACTCCCAACTGCCGGGAAAGGACCTCGCCTGGTGCAACCTGGCCGAGCTGGACTTCAGCAGCGCCGACCTCAGCCGGGCCGACCTCCGCGGCGCCGACCTCCACTTCTGCAACCTCGCCGGCGCTAACTTCCAGGACACCGACCTCCGCGGCGCCAACTTGAAAGGCTCACTCCTCGTTGGCGCCAACTTGACCCGGGCCCAACTCCAGGGCGCAGACTTCAAGCGCGCCGACCTCAATCAGGCCAGTCTCCGCAACGCCAACCTCGGCTGGGCTTCCCTCCGCGAAGCCTACTGCTCCTACGCCGACTTCTCCGAGGCCGTCCTCGAATGGGCCGACCTCCAGTCCGCCAACCTCTCCAACGCCACCTTCTATCGAACCCAGCTTACCGACGCCAACCTGACCGGCGTCAACCTCGCCCACGCTAACTTCAACTTCGCTTCCCTCGAAAATACCAACTTCAACGGCGCCATTGTGTACGACACCATCCTAGCCGCCATCGACCTTTGCGGCGCGCTCAACCTCACCTCCATCGTCCACGAGCCGCCTTCCACTCTCAGCATCGGCACCGACACCCTCGTCAGCACCTTGCGCAGCGCCGGCGGACGCTTCACCCAGGAGCAGCAAACCTTCTTTGAACGCAGCGGCATCGCCCAGGAAGTCCTGGACTCTACCCGCCTCGTCGCCACTCCGGCTGCCGCACGCTGAACCGGGCGGCAAGTCCCACGGCTGCCCGCCGCCTTCGCCCCACCGGACGCCACCTACAGGAGCCTTTGTCATGTCCAACTCTCCTCACGGCATTCGCTACTCAGCCCACCGTCCGGTGGTAATGGGCCGCAACGGAATGGTCTGCGCCGGCCATCCCCTCGCCGCCCAGGCCGGCATCAGCATCCTGCAACGCGGCGGCAACGCCTTTGACGCTGCCATCGCCACCGCCGCCGCCCTCGGCGTGGTCGAACCCCTCATGTCCGGCATCGGCGGCGACGGTTTCATCATGGCCTACCGCGCCTCCGACGACACTCTCCGCGTCTGCAACGGCACCGGCGCCGCTCCCTACGCCGCCACCCTGGAACGCTACCGCGACGGCATCCCCATGAAGGGCATCCTCAGCGTCTCCGTACCCGGCCTCCTCAATGCCTGGCTCGACACCCACGAGGCATACGGCTCCCTCCCGCTGGCTGACGTTCTGGCCCCCGCCATCGCCCTGGCTGACGACGGCTTTCCCGTATCCCACTACCTCTCCGCCGCCATCGCCGGCGATTCCCTCCTCTGCCAGTTCCCCACCAGCCGCGCCATCTTCACCCGCAGCGACACCGGCGAGGCGCTGCGTCCCGGCGACATCCTCCGCCAGGCCGACCTCGCCCGCACCCTGTCCACCATCGCTCAGCAGGGCCGCGACGCCTTCTACCGGGGCGACGTCGGCGAGGCCATCGTCCGCTTCAGCGACCAGCAGGGCGGCCTCCTCACCATGGACGACCTCAACGACTGCTCCGCCCGCTGGCAGGAACCCATCTCAACCGGCTACGGCGACTACACCGTGTACGAGGCTCCCCCCAATTCCAGCGGACACATCCTGCTCCAGGAGCTGAACGTCATCCGCCAATACGATATGGCCGGCCTGGGCTTCGGCTCCCCGGAGTCCATCCACCTCATGGTCGAAGCCAAAAAGATGGCCTTTGCCGACCGCGAAGCCTACGTGGCCGACCCCGACTACATCGACGTTCCGCTGGCCGGTATGCTCTCCGCCGAGTACGCAGAGGAGCGGGCCGCCAGCATCGACCGTGAGCGCGCCGCCCGCGACGTAGCCGCCGGCGACCCCTGGCGCTACCAGGCCGAACGCCGTCCCGCCACTCCCGCCGGCGTCGGACGCCGCGGCCCCCGCAGCGAGCAGGAAGACACCACCTGCTTCGTCGTCGCCGACCGGGCCGGCAACGCCGTCTGCCAACTCCAGAGCATCCAGAGCGGCTGGGGTTCCTCCCTCATCGCCGGCAACACCGGCATCCTGCTCAACAACCGCATGACCTACTGGCACCTCGACCCCAACCACGTGGACTGCCTCCAGCCCGGCAAGCGCGTGCGCCACACCATGAATCCCGTCATGGTGTTCCGGCGCGCAGCATCCGGAGGCAATGGAACCAGCGACCGACGGCTCGCCTACGTCCTGGGAACCCCCGGCGCCGACTGCCAGGTGCAGAGCAATATGCAGGTCATCACCAACCTGGTTGACTACGGAATGACCGTGCAGGAGGCCGTGGAAGCCCCCCGCTGGAAGCATGTCGGCGACGGCACCGAGTCAACCATTCCCCATACCGCCGAAGACCGCCTGCTCATGGAAAGCCGCTTCGACTCCGGCGCCATTCGACAGTTGCGCGCCATGGGCCATCCCGTCCACGAGCTGGACGCCTGGGACGGCGTAACCGGCCGCGAAATGGCCCTCTACATCGACCCCGACACGTCCGCCATCCACGGCGCCGCCGACCCCCGCTACGACGGCTACGCCGTGGGCTACTGAGAACGATTCACGCGAGGAAACCGATTAATGGCATTGCAATTCGGCGTTTTTGACCACATTGAACCCATCCCCGGCGTACCCCTGGACCAAATCTACCGGGAGCGCCTCGACCAGATCGCCTACCTGGAAGATGCCGGGTTCTACTCCTACCACCTGGCCGAGCACCATACGCCGGCCGTCCACAGCCTCGCCCCGTCCCAGAACGTGTTCCTCGCCGCCGCCGCCGAAAGGACGCGTACCATGCGGCTCGGCCCCTGCGTGTACGTCCTGCCTCTGCACCATCCCGTCCGCCTCATCGAAGAAATCTGTATGCTCGACAACCTCAGCGACGGTCGCATGGACATTGGCGTGGGCCGCGGCGGGATTATCGAGGCCTATTTCTGGGGCCAGGAAGGCGACGTGGAGACCAACTACGCCCGATACCTGGAAACCCTGGCCGTGGTCAGGCAGGGCCTCGGCAACGATTCCCTCACCTACCAGGGCGAGTTCTACAACTTCGACGACCTGCCCATGCGCCTGCGCCCCAAGCAGGACCCGTACCCGCCCCTGTGGTACATGCGCAACGTCGAAACCTCGGCCGTCAACGGTATGCACTCCATCATCGTGGGCAACCTGGATTCCTTCGGAGCCAACGTGGAACGCTACTTCCAGCTCTGGGATGAGCACCAGGGCCCGGGCGCCCTCAACGCCCAGGGCGAAGCCCCCAAGATTGGACTGGTCAACCACCTCTACCTCGCCCAGTCCGACGCCGAAGCGGCAACCATCGCCCAGCCTGCGTGGGACCAGTACAAGTGGAACCTGGCGGCTCCCCGCCGGCTGGAGGCGGAGCGCCGCGGCCTCACCCAGTTCATGGGCAGCGAGGCCAATCCCCGGCCGTCCAACCTGCCCGACCGCGAGGCCCAGGCCGCCCAGCCAGCGGCGTCCAGCGCGCGCCGCTCCGGTTCAGCCGCCCTTGAGGAGCACGCCGCCCCCGGCGGAGGCGGCTTCAACGTCGTCGCCGGCTCCCCCGACTCCATCCGCAGCTACATGGACGACTACCTGGAGACGGGGGCCAACTACTTCGTCGCCGGCTTCCAGTGGGGCCACCTCTCCCACGAAGAAACCATGCGCTCCATAGAACTCTTCGTGAAGGAAGTCATGCCCCACTATATGTGATTAGTGCTGCACCAGCCCTTCCTCCACCAACGCCGCCAGCGCCCCGTCGAACGCCTCGATGGTAAAGTCAATGTCCGCCTCGGTGTGGGTGCCCGAGAGGACGCCGCTGGTGCGGGACATCAAATCCACCCCGCGCACCTGCAGCGCCTGCCGCAACGCCCGCTGGATACCGACGGGCTGGTTCTTCAGGCGGGATGCGTCCAGCCCGTCGATGCTGCGCTCGCCAAAGAACATGTGGAAGGTCGACGCCTCGCCGTACACGGTGGCGTTGACCTCGCGCCGCTCCACCACCTCGCGCAGGCCCACCCGCAGCCGTTCCGCCATCAGGTCCGCCTGGTCATTCAACTCGCCGGTGGCCACCAGACGCAGCGCGGCGTTGCCCGCGGCGGCCGCGTAGGGGTTGGCGTTGAACGTCCCGCCGTGCAGCACGCGCTCGTAGCGGTCATGATGGCTGTCGCCGGTCTGGTGCATCACCGCCATGATTTCGTCCCGGCCGCCCACGGCGCCGCCGGGCAGTCCGCCCGTCAGTATCTTGGCCATGGTGCACAGGTCCGGGTCAACGCCCAGCCGCTGCTGCGCTCCGCCGGGGGCCCAGCGGAACCCGGTGATAACCTCGTCCAGAATCATCACCACGCCGTGCTCCCGGGTCAGTCGGCGCACGCCGTCCAGGAACCCGTCGGGCAGCGGCACCGTGCCGTAGGACGCACCCGACGCCTCGGTAATCACGCCGGCGATGTTGTCGTCGCTGTTCAGCGCGTTCTCCAACGCGGCCAGGTCGGTGGGCAGCACTATGATGGAGTCAATCGTGCCCTGGGGTATCCCGATGGATGCCGGCACGTCGAAGGGCGGCAGGTTGCCGGGCATGACGTAGTCGTGCCAGCCGTGGTAGTGCGACTCCCAGCGGATGATTTTCTCCTTGCCGGTGTAGGCGCGGGCCACCCGCATGGCCAGCATGGTGGACTCCGCGCCGGATCCGACGAAGCGCACCTTGTCGGCGCAGGGCATCAGCGTGCAGACGCGCTCGCCCCACTCCAGCATGGACTCGGTGGGCGCGCCGAAGTGCGAGCCGTCGGCCAGCACGGCAGACAATGCGGCGGTAACCTCCGGGTGAGCGTGGCCCAGCAGCAGCGAAGCCGACCCCATGCCGTAGTCAACGTACTCGTTGCCGTCAATGTCCCACTTGCGCGGCCCGCTGCCCCGGGCGATAACCACCGGGAAGGGGTCGGAAGTATAGCCGTCGTGCCCCGGGCTGCCGGAGGGGAAGTTGTTCTGATACCGGGGTTGCAGTTCCCGCGAGCGGGGGTTCATGCGGATGTACTGTTCCTGGATGGTTTCGGCCATGATTATCGCTCCTTTGTGCAAAGCGTTGGCGGCGAAGGGATTGGGTTCCCCTTCGCCGCCATAATACCACTTTCGGCAGTGCACCCGGTTGGCTGCTTATGCCGTTCAGTTATCCGCCGCGGCCACCGCTTCCGGTTCGACCAGGGTTGCGCCGAAGGCTTCGCGCAGGCTGGCGCAGGCGGCGTCCAGGGCCTGGCGGCCCTTGTCAATAACGTGGGGCATCCCGAAGAAGCCGTGAATCACGCCGTCGTAGCGGATGAGCGTGGTGGCGATTCCAGCCTCTTCCAGCGCGGCGGCGTAGGCTTCGCCCTCGTCCCGCAGCGGATCGAACTCGGCGGTTATCACCAGGGCCGGCGGCAGGTCGTCGGACAGCCGCGCCCGCAGCGGCGACGCGAAGATGTTGTAGCCCGACAGGTCGTTGTTGTGGACGTAGTGGTCCCAGAACCAGCGCATACTGGCCGTTTCCAGGAACATACCCTGCCCGTTCACCTGGTAGGAACGCGTCTCGTAGGCGTAATCGGTGACCGGATACACCAACAACTGGAAGGCCAGCGGAATGGGGAAGTCGTCCTGCGCCAGCGACACCGCCGCGGCCAGGTTGCCGCCGGCGCTGTCGCCACCCACCGCGATGGCGTCGGGCCGGCTGCCCAAAGACTCCGCGTTGGCCATGGCCCACATCGTCGCCGTCAGGCAGTCCTCAAAGGGCGCGGGGAACTTGTACTCCGGCGCCAGGCGGTAATCCACCGACACCACCACGCAGTCGGCACCCACGCAAAGCTCGCGGGCGGTGGCGTCGGCGGTCTCCACGTTGCCGATGACCCAGCCGCCGCCGTGATACCACACCAGCGTGCCCCAGGGGCCGGGCGTGGCCGGCGTGTAGATGCGGATGGGCACTTCGCCCGGCTCCTTGCCGTGCTCGTTCATAATGACGCGGTCTTCCACCCGGCCAACTTCCGGACCTTTCGGCCTGGGCCGGTTGTTCATCACCTCCCGGCACTCGTCCACGTCCATGTCCTGGAACGCCTTGATGCCCAGCGATTCCAACACCATCAGCACTTCCGCCGCCTGGGGATCAAGCAGCTTGCGCATGGCCGCCGGGTCTCCTTCGTGCTGTTGGAAATACTCCTCGGTCATGTCGTCCACGGCGCCCCGCAGGAACCGGCAGGCGTCGTCCATGGCTTCGCGGCCCGTGTCCATCACGCCGGCCATGCTGAAAAAGCCGTGAATCATCCCGTCGTAGCGATTGCTCTGCGCCGGCACGCCCAACTCGTTCAGATGCCGGCCGTAGGCTTCGCCCTCGTCGCGCAGCGGGTCGTACTCCGCCGTAATCACCAGGGCCTGGGCCAGGTCGTCCACCCCCTCAAAGTCGGCGGACAACCGCAACGGCGCGACCAACGGGTCGGCGACCTGGGCCGGGTCGGCCAGGTACTGCTCCCAGTACCAAATCATAAGCTCGCGATCCAGGTTGTAGCCGGCGCCATTGTCCAGATAGGAGCCAGTGTCAAAGTCGACGTCGGTTACGGGATAGACCAGCAACTGGTGGCTGACGCGGAAATCGCCGGTTTCGGCAGCCTTGATGCTGACGGCGGCGGCCAGGTTGCCGCCGGCGCTATCGCCGCCCACCGACACGACGCCACGGACGCCGCCCAGTTCCTCGGCATGGTCGCTGGCCCAGACGGTGGCGTAATAGCAGTCGTCAAAGGGTTCGGGGAACTTGGCCTCGGGCGCCAGCCGGTAGTCCACCGACACCACGATGTTGCGCGAGCCGACGCACAGATGCCGCGCCGTGCCGTCCGCCGAATCCAGGTTGCCAACGACCCAGCCGCCGCCGTGATACCAGACCAGTATCGGGAACGGCCCGTTGCCCTCCGGCGTGTAGATACGAACCGGAACGTCGCCGGCCGGGCCGGGCACGCTGCGATTCTCCACCTTCCCCACTTCAGGCCCGGGGCCGCGGGGACGCTTGGCGGCGTTGGCCCGCGCTTCGGCGGGAGAAACGGTGTGATTGGGCGGCAGGCCCAGGGCGCGAGTCGCCTCAATAACCTGTTGCGCTTGCGGATGCAGTGGCATGGTGGGGCCTCCCTTTGTGCGTATCTGGCCGGCGTCGCTGGCCGTTGCCTAGGCGTTGCGGCCGACGTAGTCCTCCCGGGCCCGGTCCAGCGCCCGCGTCCGGCCGGCCTGCAGCGTTTCGTGCCGTTCGTAGGCCCACGTGTTGGCGGCGATGGTGGCGTCCGCGCTGCCCTGGAAGTGGGGCATGACGTGGCGGGCGATGAGCTCGTAGCTGTGCAGCATATGCTCCCGGGCCGCCCAGTCCACGGTCTGCACCATGAAGGCGCCGAACCCGCCGCTGCGCTCTTCCAGGCGCTTGATGCCCTCGATGCAGTCGTCGGGCGTGCCGATGATCCACGCGCCGCGCTCGGCCATCACGTCGATGATTTTCTCCGGCGGGCCGTCCACCACCTGGGGCCGTCCCATGGTGTGCTCAAAGTATTCCCGCTGGTAGCGTCCCGCGCCGATGCGGGCCTGCTCAAAGGCTTCCTTGCGGGTGTCGGCCAAGTGCACGGGCAGCACCAGCCGCCAGTCAAAGCGGTCAACGGTCTGGTTATGCTCCGCTGCCGATTCCTCGCAGATGTCCCACAGTTGCTTCAGGTCGGCGCCATGGGGCACCTTGGGATCCCGCGGGGTGGTAATGGTCAGCACCGATGCGCCGTGCTTGCCGGCCAGGGCCACGCCGGAGGGCGTCTGCACCGACGCCACCGAGATGGGCATGTGGGGCGTCTGGTAGGGACGCAGTTGCAGCATGGCTTCCTGCATCACGAACCAGTCGCTTTCGTGGGTAATCGGTTCCTTTTCCTTGAACAGGCGCATGATGACGCCCAGGGCTTCGTCCATGCGGAGCCGCTGCTTGGTGGGGTCGATGCCCATCATGTAAGCGTCGCCGGGCAGCGCGCCGGGGCCGACGCCCAGCATGACGCGACCACGTGTCATGTGGTCCAGCTGGGTCATCCAGTTGGCGACCATGAAGGGATGGTGATAGGGCAGGCTGACCACGCCGGTGCCCAGCTTGATGTGCTTGGTGCGGTCGGCGGCGACGCCGATGAAAATTTCCGGCGAGGAGATGATTTCCCAGCCGGCGCTGTGGTGCTCGCCAATCCAGGCTTCGTCAAAGCCCAGGTAGTCCAGCCACTGCACCAGCTCCAGGTCGCGTTCCAGGGCGAGGGTCGGGTTCTCGCCGGCCCGGTGGAACGGGCCCATAAAGATGCCAAACTTCATGCGGTCGGGTAAAGCCATGGGGAAATCCTCCTGCGGGATCGTGAGACGCGCCTACCGGCAGCGCAGGGCGTTGCGGGTTCAGGTTGTTCAGGCGAGCGAATATGCCCGCATTATATGGGCGGCACGATACGGCGGCAAGCGGAGCCGTCGTGTATCAGCCCCGCACCAGCGGCAAGCCCTCGTCGGCGCGGACTTCGTTGATGATTTCCAGCACCCGCTGCCGCAGCGGCGCGTAGGTCAGCTCGAACTCGGACAGCAGGCGGCTGTTGTCCACCAGGTAGTTGCCGGAGTGTTCCCGGCCGCCCTCGTGGTCAAAGTTGATCTGGGCGTCGGGCAGGTAGCCCTGCACCATCTCGGCCAGTTCGCCCAGGCTGATGGCCGTGCCGCCGGAGTTGTACACCGGATACTCGCTGCGGTCCACCAGCGACACGCGCACGAAGGCCTCGGCGATGTCCTCAACGTGGATGGGCAGTCGCATCATCTCACGGTAAGGGAAACTGACCGGCTCGCCCCGGGCCGGCAGCGTCACGCAGCGCACGTGGTCGGTGGAGCCGCGCACCTTGTCCGGCCCGGTTACGTTGGCCGGCCGGATGCCGGTGATGGACATACCGTAGTTCTCGTTGAACATCTTGGCCTGGAACTCGTTGAAAATCTTGTGCGTCGCGTACTGGCTGTCGCCGTAGGTCGCCTCGTCCTCGTTGATGGCCCGGTCGCCGAAGTTGGACTGCTGCCCGCTCACCGCCACCGAGCTGGCATAGACGATGCGGTTGACGCCAAGCAGCCTCCCGGCCTCAAAGCAGTTGTCCATGCCCAGGATGTTGAGGCGCATCTGGTGGTGAGGATTGCCCTCGCCGCCGCCGAGCAGGTAGGCCAGGTTGATGATGCGGTCGGGCTGCGACTCCACGATGGCGCGGGTAACCTGCTCAAAGTCGGTGATGTCCACCCTGGCGCTGCGGACGGCGCCGTTGTCGATGCCGGGAATGTCCGGCAGGGGGTTGATGTCGGTGGCGTACACGTCCTCGCCCCGCTCCACCAGCTTGCGTATGACGCGGGGGCCGATGAAACCGGCGCCGCCCAGAACCAGAACCGTCATAATTGCACCTCTCTGCTTTGGTTACTTGCGAACTGCCACGAAGAACAGCCGGCGGAAGGGATAGAGGGTAACGCCGTCGGCGCGCTTGGGATACTCTGCGTTGAGCCGCCGGCGGTACTCCGCCAGATACGTCTCACGGTCATTGTCGTCCAGGCCGTTCAGGATGGGACGCAGCCCGGTGCCCGTAACCCACTCCAGCACCGCGTCGTCGCCATACAAGACGTGCTGGTATTCCGTCGTCCACACGTCCAGATGGGCCGACTGCGGAGCCAGCAGGTCATAGTAGAAGTCGGGGTCCTGTACCCAGCGGTTGCCGACGGCCTGACGCAGTTCCGCCGGCCCGATGGCCTGTCCGCCCGGGCCGCCGTCGGCCAGGGTTTCCCTCATCAGGTGGTGCGAGCGCATATCCCAGCTGAGAGGGGCCTGCACGGCCAGGCAGCCGCCGGGCGGCAGCATCGCCCAGAGCCGGGGCACCAGCTCGTCGTGATCAGGCACCCACTGGATGACGGCGTTGGAGTAGAGGACGGACGGCGCGGAATCGGGCTGCCAGCCGGCCAAGTCGCCGGTCTGCCAGCGGATACGCACGGCCGAGCCGTCGGAGTCGGCCGCGGCCTGGGCCAGCATCTCCGGCGAGTTGTCCATGCCCACCACGTCGGCATCGGGCCAGCGGTCGGCCAGCAGGCGGGTTACGTTGCCGCTGCCGCAGCCCAGGTCATAAACCACCTGCGGATTGTCCAGCGGTATTCGGCCCATCAGGTCCAGGGCCGGCCGCAGCCGGTTGTCTTCAAACTTCAGGTACTGTCCCGGATTCCAGGACTCTCCGGCCAGGTCCCGCTGGTGCGGCGCTGCCTGCGTCATTATGAACGGCTCCTATGCTGGCAATTATGGCAACGCAAGACGTTGCGCGCCTGGCGAGTATGGCAGTCGGTAAAGGGAGCGTCAACCGCACCTCCAGGAGGGGTGTGCTATACTGCCGCCGACGCCTACTCCTGCTGAACCCACACGGAGCCGCCACATGGTTTCTCCCCTGGCCGCCACGCCCAATCCCTTTCGTGGCGTAGTAGTCAAAACCGACCAGTTGCCCCCCGACCCCAACGACTTCGCCGCCGCCCTGGACGCTTCCATCGCCGAATGGCATGAGGCGGGATACGAGGTAGCCTGGGTGGACATCCCCCTGGAACTGGCGACCCACGTGCCAATCGCCACGCAGCGGGGCTTTACCTACCACCACGCCGACGGCGACGGCATCACGGCCACGCTGATGCTGATTCCCGATTCGTTCATCCCGCCCTACGCCACGCACTACATCGGAGCCGGCGGGGTCGTGCTCAACGACAAAGAGGAGCTGCTGGTGGTCTGCGAGCGTTACCGCATCGACAACCGGCCGCCGTTCTACAAGCTGCCGGGCGGCGCGCTGGAGCAGGGCGAGCACATCGTTGATTCCATCATCCGCGAGGTGCTGGAGGAAACCGGCGTTACCGCGCGGTTCGAGGCGCTGACCTGCTTTCGCCACTGGCACGGCTACCGCTACGGCAAGTCGGACATCTACTTCGTTTGCCGCCTGCGCGCCCTGACCCACGAAATCAGGATGAGCGAAGAGGAAATCGAGGAATGCCTGTGGATGCCCGTGGCCGACTTCATGGCCAACGACGACATCAGCCCCTTCAACAAGGGCATCGTCCGCTCCGCCATCGAAAGCGACGGCATCATGCCCGCCGATATGCCCGGAATGACGCCCGACCCGACGCGGGAGTACTTCCTGCCCGACTTCATCAATAACTGAATCCGCCACTCGCCGTACTAATTCCCGGAGGAACCCAATGACCACCACCGCCCAACCCGACCAGCAGTACCGCGTTATCGGCACGCGCCCCGTGCGCCACGACGGCGTGGACAAGGTTACCGGCGCCGCCCGCTACGGCGCGGACATCAACCTGCCGGGGATGCTCCACGCCCGCATCCTGCGCAGTCCCCACAGTCACGCCCGCATCCGCAGCATCGACACCAGCAAGGCGGAAGCGCTGCCCGGCGTGGTTGCCGTCGCCACGGCGGCCGATTTTCCCATCATTGAGAACCGGATGATCGACTTCGCCGAGGTGCAGGGCAACGCCCGGATGATTGCCGAAAACCTGCTGGCCAAGGACAAAGTGCTGTACGTCGGCCACGCCGTCGCCGCCATCTGCGCCACCAGCCCCCACATCGCCATGGAGGCGCTGAAACTGGTGGAGGTGGATTACGAAGTTCTGCCCACCATGCTCACCTGGCGGGAGGCCATGGCCGATGATGCCGTCCTGCTCCACGACGACATGACCACCTACTTCAAGGTGGAACGGTTCGCGCGGGGCGACGATACCGGCGTCAAGAGCAACGTCGCCGGACACATCCAGCACAAGGTGGGCGACGTTGAGCAGGGGTTCGCCGAGGCCGATATCATCATTGAACGCGAATTCGAGACCCAAACGGTGCACCAGGGCTACATCGAGCCTCACGTGTCCACCGCCATGTGGTCCGCAGACGGTCGCGTAACCGTCTGGACCAGCACGCAAGGCATCTTCAACGTTCGCGCGCAGACCGCCGCCATTATCGGCGTGCCTGAGGGTCAGGTGAAGATTGTGCCCATGGAGATCGGCGGCGGGTTCGGCGCCAAGGGCATCACCTACACGGACCCGGTGGCTGCGGTCTTGTCCAAGAAGACGGGCAAGCCGGTCAAGGTCGCCATGGATCGCACCGACGTGTTTATCGGCAGCGGGCCGGCCTCGGCCACCTTTATGCGCTGCAAGATGGGAGTCAAGAACGACGGCACGATGGTCGCCGGCCAACTCTACATGGTCTATGAAGCCGGCGCGTATCCCGGCTCTCCCGTGGGCGGCGGCGCGCTGACCGGCTTCGGCCCGTACAAGATGGACCATATGTTGGTGGACGGCTACGACGTCGTCTGCAACAAGCAGAAGGTGCAGGCTTACCGCGCTCCCGGCCAGCCTCAAGTGGCTTTCGCCGTGGAAGCCGTTGTGGACGAACTCGCCGAGATGTTGGGCCGGGACCCGATGGATCTCCGCATCCAGAACGCGGTTCAGGAGGGCGACCGGATGCCCAACGGCGTCCCCCATCGCGTCTTCGGCTGCCGCGAACTGGAAGAGGCGATGATTAACAGCGAGCACAACCGCACGCCGCTGGAAGGCCCCAACCGGGGGCGCGGCATCGCCGTCGGTTTCCGCTGGCAGGCGGGGCAGGCGTCATCGGCCACCATCAACGTCAACTCCAACGGGACGCTGAACCTCATCACCGGCTCGGTGGACATCGGCGGCACCCGCACCGCCGTCGCCATGCAGGTGGCGGAGACGCTAGGCATCGACGTTGACCAGATTGCGCCTACTGTCGTGGACACCGATACCGTCGGTTGGACGGCCTCCACCGGCGGCAGCCGCATCGCCTTCGACACCGGCCTGGCGGCCATCGCCGCCGCGGAGGACCTGCGCGACCAGATGGCCAAGCGCTGCGCCATGGTGTGGGAGGTTGAACCTGACCAGGTGGAGTTCGCCGACGGCGTGTTCACCTGCACCACCACCGAGGAGCGCATGACTATCGCCGAAGCCGCCAGCCGGATGATGCGCACCGGCGGCCCGCTCACCGCGTCGGCGTCCGCCACCTCCACTGGCGTTGGCCCCATTTTCGCCGGCAACATCATTGACGTGGAGGTTGACCCGGACACCGGCAAGGTGGACGTCCTGCGCTGCACGGCGTTCATTGACTCCGGCACGTCGGTGCATCCCAGCTACGTCGAGGGCCAGATGCAGGGCGGGACGATGCAGGGCATCGGCTGGGCGCTGTCCGAGGACTACACCTACGCCGACGACGGAACGATGCTCAACTCGACCTTCCTGGATTACCGTATGCCCACTGCCCTTGACATGCCCATGATCGACACGGTCGTCATCGAAGTCCCGAATCCGCGCCATCCCTACGGGCTGCGTGGCGTCGGAGAGGCCCCCATCATCCCGCCGCTGGCCGCGTTGCACAACGCCGTGTACCATGCCACCGGCGTCCGCGTGAACAAGCTGCCGCTGTCGCCGACGGCGGTGCTGGAAGCGTTGCAAGAAGCCAACGGCGCATAACCCGCAGGACTACAGCCACAAACACGAAGGGGCAGGTTTCACACCCGCCCCTTCAGATAGCTGTTATGGTTTGGCGTCAGGGCCGCCTTGGCGCCAAAAAATCGTTCAGCATCAGGAAGTTTTCCTGCAGCGCCGGCGCCAGTGTCGTCCCAGTGGTGGACAGCATGAGCAACAGTCGCAACTGCGCCGCCAGGTCAGCCGCCAGCTTGCTCTTTGCCTCTGCAATCGTGTCTCCCTCAACGGGTACTCGCAGCCCGTTCAACGGCAGCGCGGCCTTCGATTCACCGGCCCAATACTTGTCCAGGCTGTCGATGATTACCAACGGAATGTCTCTCTTCAATACGAACGGCGTTTCGGGCGGACAGTCCGCCGCGGTCAGCACGTCGGTGAATGCGCGGGTAACGTCGCTGTGGCTGATGTGAAAGGTGGCGGCGTTGGGCTGGCTGGTTGACGTACGCTGCCAGCCCCACTCTTCCGGCAGGGCCGAGTTGGCGTTGGGTATCACGCTCACCGGCAGCGACACATCCGTCGCCAACGTGCGATCGCCCCCCGGAGGGTTCCCTTCGTGCGGCGTGGCCATATCAGTGGCCGCCGCTTTGCTCGACGCCGGTGCCATCGGGATTGAGTTCCCACGCGGCGAAGACCTGGTCCGGCAGGGTGATGGGGCCGACGGCTTCTTCGTACTCCCGCACGTGCTTGGTGGCCAGCACGGCGATGGCTTTCATCATCTGGGGGCTGACCTTGACGCGCGCCCGCAGAATCGGCTCGCGTTCCTCCACCTGCTCGCCGAAGAACAGCACAGCGGAATACAGGCTGCTGAAGATGTGGAACGAGTCGCTGTAAAAGGTAATCGGGTCCAGGGACGTGGGCGCTTCCACCGGCGCGGCGGCGGTGTCAGTGTTGACGTTGAGCGACGCGATGTCGCCCGGATTCACGTAGCTTTCTTCCTGGGGCGGCTTGTCTTCCGGCGGCACGTAGGGACGTTGGACGATGGGCATAAAACCTCCGATGCATGGGCAAGGCGGGCCCGGCCGGCAGGCAGGCGGCGGCAGCGCGGCGGGCAATACGGTGCGGCAGTTGGCCGCCATTATAGCGGTTTTGCTGAACCCATGCCGAGCGGGTTCACGCGCCTACAACTCAACGGGCCGATCGCTGTCCATCCACTCGGCGTAGGAGCCATCGTACAGGCGGACATCGTAACCGGCTTGGCGCATCGCCAGCCACGCCACCGACGCGCGCACCCCACTGCGGCAGTAGGCGATGACCGAATCATTGTTGGCAATGCCGACAATCCCCAATCGCTCGCGCAGCTCAAACTCGTCGATGAGCAGGTTGCCGTCTGCGCCGGCGGTTTCAGCGTGGGGCAGGTTGACGGCGCCGGGGATGTGGCCTGGACGATGGTCCATCTCCACATTCCCATCGAATTCCTCGGTCGTGCGGGTGTCCAGCAATATGGTGTTCCCGGGGTCGGCAACGTCGTCCAGGCTTGCCCGCAGGGAGGGAGTCAGCTGCACGGTGAACGGTCTGGCCTCGGTGGGAACGGGCCGGTACAGCACCTCGCGTCCCTGCTCTTTCCAGGACTCGTAGCGTAGGTCCATGATGTGCACGTCGTCGCGGCCTAGGTATTCCAGCACCCACACGGCCATGGCGGCGTTGCGTCCATCCTGGTGGTCGTAGAGTACGGGCGAAACGTCGTCGCTGAGTCCCACGTTGCCAAAGGCGGACGCGAGTTGTTCGGGTTCGGCCAGTTTGCCGTCCGGCCCCTGCAGCTTTTTGAAGGGGACGCTAACGGCTCCGCGCAGGTGTCCCATCAGGTAGCGCATCGCCGACCGGGGGTCGATGACCAGGTATCCCGGCTGGCCGATGCGCTCAGCGACCCAATCGGCGGAAACGAAGTTTGCCATTAACCCACCATCTCAAATTCGGTCTCAACCGAGGTGGGGTTGGCAACGGACTGGGTTACGGGCGAACCCTCCACGGCCAAACGCCAGATTTCCTTGAGGGTTTCCTCGTCGGCGTCGGCGCGGACGAAGCACTTGGCCGAGATTTTGCCATAGCCGGGGTTGCCCCCGTCTTCCACGCCGGCCCACTTGCGGATGTTGTCGAAGTAGCCCTCGACTGCAATTTCCAGGTCGTGGACGCGAACGCCCTGCTTGGTAGCGTTGACCACGAACCCCACGGTCATGCAGCTACCGATGGCGGAGAGCAGTTGTTCGTGGGCGCTGGCGGCCACGTCGGTAGCGGTAAGGTCGCCCGGCTCGTCCATGTCAACCTGGTGGTTCCGCATGTAGGCCCGGGCGCGCATACCGTCCTGCCAGACGACGCGGGACTTCCAAGGGCCGGTTACGGCGTTGAAAACGTCCGGGTCCCGGAAGGAGTCCAGCACTTCGGCCAGTTTTTCACGGGGCAGGCCGTTGAGATTATCTTGCTGCGTCATTTTGCGCTCCTTGTTGCTGATTGGGGTGGTGGTCAGGCTAGGCGTACTCTGCGCGGAGGAGCTCGGCGGCTTCGGTGATTACCTGCATTTTCTTGGCCGCCATGTCGTGGGTGTTGACGTTGCGCTCGGCAAAGGTGCCGAATCCGCAGTCGGGGTTGAGGTAAATCTTGTCGGGGTCGAAGTATTGCAACAGTTCCTTGACGCGAGCCACGATTTGCTCGGCCGGCTCGATATCGTCGGTGCGGGGGTTGACGACGCCCAGGCCGATTTCCTTCTCGTTAGCGTATTCCTGGAACACTGCCATCTCGCCAGCGCGAGGCGTGGCGCATTCCAGCACCAACCGGTCGATGTTCATCTGGGTCAGGTAGGGCAGCATAGGGCCGTAATTGCCCTGGAGCAGGACTTCTTCTTTCTTGCTCCAGTTGCCCCGGCAGACGTGCACACCGGTCTTGATGCCGGTGATACCGTCCAGGGTCTCGTTCATCAGCCTGACCGCCATTTCCAGCTCGTCGGTGGGGTCGCGGCGGTTGGGCAGGGCGGCGCACATAAAGGTCTCGGTGGTTTCCTCGCCGAACACCACCTGGGACAAGGTGGGTTCGTCCAACTGCACAAAGTCGCAGCCGTGGTCGCGCAGGGCGATAATCTCCTCGCGCAGGATCTCCACCACGTCCCTGGCCAGGTCGTCAGGGGTGGGATAGGCCTTGTCCGACAGACCCTCGAACCAGCCGGAGCGGGTGAGCATATAGGGGCCGGGAATGGGAACCATGACGGCCCGGTCAGTGTGTTCCTTCATAAAGGCCAACTCGTCGAGGGCCAGCCCTTGCCGCTTGCTGATGGTGTCGATCACGATGGGGCTCTTGATGGCGAAGGACGGCACGTCCAGGGCGCGCAGGACTTCTTCCATGCGGGCCCGGTCGGAGGAATAGTCCAGCAACTCCGACACCTTCATCAGCTGCATTCCGTTGAGCTTGTCCACAGCGAAGGAGTAGAAGTTGTCCCGGCGCTGCTCGCCGTCGCTGATGATGTCCACGCCGGCAGCTTCCTGGGCGCGGATGCAGTCCAGCACCTCGCTGTCGGCCAATGCGCTGAACTCGTCATAGGTAATCTCACCAGCTTCC
Organism: Chloroflexota bacterium; assembly: GCA_009837355.1. GTDB lineage: Bacteria > Chloroflexota > Dehalococcoidia > Lucifugimonadales > UBA3495 > Bin87. Next base: position 17,997 of record VXTR01000043.1, read on the forward strand.
TTTTGACGCAGGGCGCGGATCAGCTCGGCAGAGCGCGGCCAACTGCCGACCACGGTTACGGGGAAAAGCGCGCTGTTAGACATTCGTCATACCCTCCGGCGAATGATGCGTTCCCTATAAGCGGTTGCCGGCGGCGCGAAAGCGTTAGACCACCTCTCGCAGCCGGCGAAAGTAATCTACACCATTACAACTTGATTCACAAACCGGGCGGGAACCTGGCGGAGTCAGTCACCGGGCTGGGACAGCTCCTCTATAAATTCCAGGCCTGGCAGCTTTTCCAGCTCCTGCGGCGGAAGCTTCACCTTTCCCGACCGGCTGCCGGCGCCCAGGATGATGTAGTCCATTTCCAGCAGCCTGGCGTCGGCGTAAATCGGCAAGCCGTCCGGCAGCGCCAGCGCCGTAACGCCGCCAATCATCATGCCGGTAACCTCCCGAGTCTCTTCCGCCGAGGCGAAGGAGGCTCGCGATACTCCCATCAGTCCGCGTACCCGTTTGTTCACGTCCAGTCGGTCGCAGGCCCGCACGATGCCGGCGCAGTAGGCTGCCGGGCCCCGCTTGCTGGCGACGATGATGGTGTTGGCGGAGTGGGGCAGGTCATAGCCATACTGTTCGCAGAAATCGGCCGTGTCGCCATACTGCGGGTCAATTTCAATCCACTCCCAGCCGGCGATGTCCAGGTCCGCCAGGGCCGTGCGTACTCGTTCCTCAATTGCCTCCGGTGTTTCCATACTTCCTGCCGCCTCTACGCAAAGGTTACGGTGGCGTCGGAAAGGGATACCAGTTCGTTGCGCTGGTTCACGCCGCGAATGCGGCACTGGGCCTTGCGCTGGCCGTACAGGTTGCCTCCGGCGCCGGTAATCTCGCCGGAGAAGGTAACCACGTCGCCGGCGCGGAAGGGGGTGATGGCGCGCATGAGCAGGCTGCCGCCCTGGTACAGAGCCTGGGGCGGGAAGTTGAGGCCGAGGAAGCGGTCAACGTAGGACAGGGTGGCCGGACCGGCGTTCACCGCGCCGCCGAAGATGTTCTGCCGGGCGAACTCTTCGTCCGTGTGAATGTTGCTCTCACTGGGACGTCCGGCGAGGCGATGGGCGTTCTTGCGCAGGATGTTCTCGGTGGTTTCGCCCACCGCCAGCGTACGGGGCAGCGCGGCGCCGACGGTGGCCTGCTCCCAGGTCAAGAACTGCGCCGGGTCGGGCACGGCGTTGGAGTCGGGAGCGACGGCGGTGTCGCCGGCGGCGTCGGGAACGGCTCGCTGCCCGGCGGAGTACTCGAAGATGCAGGTGTAGTCGTAGCTGGCGACTACTGCGCCGGCCTCGTCAAAAGCCGACACCCGGAAGGTGACGAACTTGCTGCCGCGGCGTTCGTACTTCTCATAAACCCGGCGGGTGGCCGTGAGAGTTTCTCCGGCGTACACGGGGCGATACCAGCGGATTTCGCACTTGGCGAAGGGGGTTTGCCGGCGGGCGGTGGTGGAGCGCTCCTGTGCCGTGAAGCCGTTGGCCTCGGCGATTTCGTCCCGCAGCAGGGGCGCGTAGGTCAAGGCCATGGTCGGCATGGCCATCATCCGGGGCCCGTCGTCGCCGAGCGACGGCATCAGGTAGCGGGCGTCGGGGTTCTGGGCGCAGGCGGCGTATTCGGCGATGTCCTCCGCCGTTAGTGTAACCCGCGTTTCACCGCCGGCCTGGCGGACGCGCACGGCGTCGTACGTCCACAGGCGTTCGGTCGCGGCTGCGTTCTGCTGGGTAGTAGTCATTGGAAATGCCTCCTGTTCGGCGGCTATTATAACCCGGAAGGGCAAAGCGCCGGCTTACGGCACAATCTCGTACTCCGCTTCCACAACCTTGCGTTCGCCATCGTAGTTGAATACCCAATAGCGACCCGTAGCCCATTGGTCTGAACTATTGGGCCCCAGCGGAGTTCTCCACCAACCGCCGTTCCCGCCCGGCTCAAAGTAGTAACTAAAGACGCGACTTCCGAAGGCGAATCCATCCTCGTAGTGTTCAACGGTTCGAAGGGGAATTTCCTTCCGCGTCGCCGCGGGTGAGATGGCAAACCTGCGGTAGAAATATACTTCCTTATCACCTGCCTGAATATCAGACAAAGAGAGCTGATTGGTACGGGAGGCGGGATTTACCGGCCATTCCTGGTCCAGGGAGATGAACGCGTCCGCAATACGCCCATTGATGCTGGGCAGGCTGGGGTCATCAGGGCCAGTGTCCAGGTAGCTGAGGTCGTAGGGTTCGGTGCCGTAATACCAGCGGTTGATAAGGGTATCCACGGCGGAAGCCACTTCCGGCGGCGTGTCTTTCTTGAACGCGGCTTCCACTTCTGCAATGCCGCCGTACACGCTGCGGCTCTTGACGGCCAGGTAGAGGTTGCGGAATCCCTCACGGAACTGCTCCCGGCCCAGCGTGCGGTACAAATCCAGGAACAGCCGCTCGCCCAGAGAATAGTTGCAGCCGAATTCACTCCAGGGTCCTCCGTCCGAGGGATGTCGCGGATTCGCCCGGTCCAACTCGCCCAGGTTAGCGAAGTACGCGCATGGGGCACCGTCGGCAGTCATGGGCGCGCCGGTGCGGGCGTTCTCCACGATAAACTCCATAAAGGTAGCCGCTCCTTCGTCAATCCAATCCTCATCGCCGGCCCAGTAGTAATGGGCAATTTCGTGGGCGGTCAGGCTGGGGAGGAACTCGGCGGCACGGCTGCCGTCGTCAACGTCATACCTGGCTCGCTGCGTAATGACGTGTCCGAAATTGACGCCGGCGGAACCTTCGGGGGCGTGTACAGCATCCTTGAACAGGATGCCCACGTAGCGCACCGGGAAGGGTTCGCCCATAAACTCCTCGATGGTACGCAATGAGTGCTCCAGCAAGTCCATGCTGCGCGCCGCTCCGGGCTTGCTGCGCTGGATGGTCAGCTGCATTTCTCCACCAAGCGGTAGGGTGATGTTTCGCTGCTCGGTGCCCGGTCCCACCGTGGGGCGAGGCGTCGGAGTGGGCGTTGGAGTCGGCGGCAACGGTGTGGGAGTGGCCGTTGGTCTGGGCGTGGCGGTCGGTTCGGGCGTCGGGGTTGCCGTGGGCGCAACAGTTGGCGTTGGAGTGGCGGTAGCCGTGGGTTCCAGAGTGAGCCTGTCTCAAAAGTCGGGATGCCGGTTGGGGTGTAGACTGTGAGCAAGCCT
>VXTR01000051.1 GCA_009837355.1 Chloroflexota bacterium
GGGGGGAAGATAGCGGCATGAGCGACGAGCTGGTGCGCGACGAGGCAGTCTCCCTGTACATCGCCGGGCACGACACCACGGCGACGACCTTGACGTACTCGTTCCACCTCCTGTCGCAAAACCCGGAAGTGGAGGAACGGTTCCACGCGGAGCTGGACGACGTGCTGGGCGACCGCGACGCAACCCTGGACGACCTGCCCAACCTGCCCTTCACCGACCAGATAATCACGGAGACACTGAGGCTCTACCCGCCGTTCTGGCTCCTGGGCCGGATGGTGTTCGAGCCTATCGAGCTGGGCGGCTACCACATTCCGGCCGGCGTCTCAGTGGTTGCCTCGCCGCTGATCACGCAACGGGACCCGCGTTGGTTCGACGACCCGCTGGAGTTTCGCCCCGAACGCTGGACGGAGGAGTTCCGCAGCCAACTGCCGCGGTTCGCGTACTTCCCCTTCGGAGGCGGCCCGCACCAGTGCATCGGCGAAGGCTTTGCCTGGATGGAGGCGAAGATCGCGCTGGCCACCTTGCATCGGCGCTGGCGCGCTACGGCGAACGGAAAGGCGGAAATAATGCCCCGGACAACCCTCAAGGTGAAGGGCGGAATGCCGATGACGCTGGAACGGCGCCGCTAGTGGAACCCCACGATATTAACCCCGGCGGCGCTCGTCGCGGATCGTAATGAGGAGGAAAACTCTAATGCTTGACGACAATACCAAGAAGCTGGTGCAGAACGCTGCCGCATCCCAAGGGGGTTGACGCGTCGAGATGCACAGAAACCCTCTTTGCTTGATGCAAATGTTTAGACTCCTGCGGGACATCCTGGTCGTGGCGATGGCCATAGCGTGCACACCGCTCCAGACGTTCTCATACGTGCCCAAGACCACCGTAGTGGGCTTGAGCGTCACCGCCGCGGCCGCAGTCGCGCTGGTAATCCTGCTGATTATGGTGTAGAGCGGTAGGCTCCGCTCAGTAAGCCCGCCCGCGCCCGGCACCTTGACAGTTTCCGACCCCCGGTCATAGAATGGTAGGCCGTTTGGGAGTTTGAGAATATGGATTACGCCATCGTCAAAACTGGCGGCAAGCAGTACCGCGTTTCTCCGGGCGATGTCCTTGACGTCGAGTTGCTGGACGCCGCCGCGGGAAGCACCACCGAGCTGGACAACGTGCTGGCCGTCTCCCGGGACGGGCAAATGCGTTTCGGCGCGCCCACCGTCCCCGGCGCCCGGGTCGTCGCCGAGGTGCAGTCCCACTACAAAGACCGCAAAATCATCGTGTACAAGTACAAGGCCAAGACCCGGTATCGCCGGAAGAAAGGCCACCGACAGAACTACACCCGCATCCAGATTCAGAGCATAGAAACTTAAGGCAGCAATACCGGAGGCTGGAAAATGGCCCATAAGAAAGCCGGCGGCAGCACCAACAACGGCCGCGACAGCAACGCCAAACGGCTGGGCGTCAAGCGCTACGGCGGAGAGCGCGTAACCGGCGGCTCCATCATCGTCCGCCAGCGCGGCACCCGCATCCGTCCCGGAACCAACGTAGGCATGGGTCGCGACTACACCCTGTTCGCCATGATTGACGGCCAGGTAACCTTCGAATGGGCAGCCAGGGGCAAGCGCCGGGTCAGCGTGTACCCGGTCGCCGACGCTCAGCCCGAGGCCGCAGCCGCCTGAGGGAACCCGCCATGAAAACAGAAATTCACCCCCAGTTTTTCAACGCCACTATCACCTGCTCCTGCGGCAACGTCTTCCAGACGGGCGCCACCAAGCAGGCCATGCGCGTTGAGGTCTGCGGCCGCTGCCATCCCTTCTACACCGGCGAGCAGCGCATCGTTGACACCCAGGGCCGCATCGAGCGGTTCAGCCGTCGCTTCAACCTTGACGGCTAACCAACCTCGGCTCACGGTAATAACCTTCGGCAGGGGCGGCCTATGGGTCGCCCTTACGCATTAGACCATGCCCCGTTACGTCCCCAAGACTGTCCGCGAGTACGGCCGCGTCTATCTCGCCCAGCGCCTGGCCGAGCATGGCTGGCAATGTTTCATCGCCCGCCGCAGTCCCAACGAGGATGAGGTAATCGCCGGCATTCCTGAGCGCAACCTGGAAGTGCACCTCAAGTTCCACTCCCAAGAGACCAGCCAAGCCGTCCGCTTCCATAACCCCGAAACCCTCGATTGGGATTGGCAATGCTTGGTCATCACCACCCACGTGCTGGACGATACGCCGGTAACCTACCTGCTCGCCCGCGCCGACGTTCACGACGACCGCCTGGATGACGAGTTCGGAGGCGCCCTGTGGCTGCAGCCGGAGGCCTTCTCCGAAGCCGGTTTCAGGGAAGCGTGGCATAAGCTCAATGTGTAGCTGCAACCCGGCAGCCACGGCGGAATCGCCGCGCCCGCTCTACGGCGGCCAAGCCGTCATCGAAGGCGTGATGATTCGCGGCGTCCGCCATTACAGCCTGGCCGTGCGCCGTCCCGATGGCGGCATCTTCTGCTCCACCGAGCCGGTCAGCAGCCGCCTTTCCGGCCCGATGCGCCACGTGCCGTTCCTGCGCGGCGTGCTGATACTAGCCGAAACCCTCTGGCTGGGCATGAAGTCCCTCCAGCGCTCCGCCATCATCGCCGCCGAGGAACCGGACGCCGACCAATCCGGCGACAGCGACGCCGGCCAGTCCTCAGTCAGCAACTGGACTATGGGCATCACCATGGCCATCGCCCTGGTTCTGGGCATTGGCATCTTCCTGGTGCTGCCGCTGCTGGCGGCCCGACTGATGGAGCCTTTCGTCGCGTCATTGCTGGTAATCAACCTGATTGAGGGCGTCATCCGGCTGGTCGTCCTGGTGGGCTACGTCGCCGGCATCTCGCTGATGAAAGATATCCGCCGAGTATATGCTTACCACGGCGCCGAGCACATGGCAGTCCACACCTACGAGGCCGGCGAGCCGCTCACCGTGGACAACGTGCGACGGCATCCCACCCCACACCCCCGCTGCGGCACCGCCTTTCTGATTACCGTCGCCATCGTGTCGGTAGCGGCCTTCGCCATCCTGGACGCCCTGCTGGGCACCGAACTCTACTGGCGCATTCTCTCCCGCATCGTGCCGGTACCCCTGGTGGCCGCCATCAGCTACGAAATCATCCGCTTTGCCGGCGCGCATCGCGGCTCCTGGTTCGGCAAGATTCTGTCGGCGCCGGGCCTGTGGCTGCAGCGCATCACCACCCGCCAGCCCGACGCCGACCAGATTGAAGTCGCCATCGCCGCCATGACCGCCGCCGTCGCCGCCGATGCCAACGCCGACGCGCCGCCCAATCCTGCGCCGTGTGGTACAGTAACCCCGGCAAGCGGTTGACGACACGACCCCTCCGCAAAGCAGGTGCAGCATGGCCGACGTACCCGATATGCAGATGATTCCATACTTCACGGCCACCGAGCCGCGCAACTTCGTGGAGCAGGGCCTCCAACGCTACAACGAACTGCTGGAGCAACTGGCCGGGCAGATGGACTCCCTGCTGGAGATGGCCCGCAGCGGTCAGTCCATCGACGCCGAACTGGCCGACCACCTGGCCCGATTCCGGGAGGCGCTCCGTCCTCGCCACGGCCTCTGTATCGACCGCGCCTGCTTCTCCTGTCGCGTCCACGAGGAGGCCATCAAGGAGCACGTCCTGCTCTACGTGGACTGGAAACTGCCCGGTACCGTCCAGCAGCTTGAACGGCTGAAAAACCGCAACTGAACCTGCCTACGGCTGCCGCGCCACCGCGACGATATGGTACATATGCCGGTACAGTTGCCACGCGCCCCGCAGCATGGACTGCCAGTCGGTCTCGGCGTCCGGGCGCACGTGGCGGAAGATGTCGGTCTCCGTGTAGTAGGTCGCCACGTCGGGTCTCTGCTCCTGCAACGCCGCCACCAGCCGCCGCGACTCGCCCACCGGGATTAACGGATCTCCCCGGTCGTGCATCACCCGCATCACCGTGTCCCCGCTCCATTGCTCAACGTACTTGGACGGCGATATGGCGTCCACGTCGGCCCTGAAAGCGTCGGGCAGCTGCTCGTACAGCTCCCGCGCCTCCGCCACGCTGCCCACGCCGGCCAGCAGCCCCTGCGCCGCCTCGGAATCCGCTTCCGGCGTCAGCATGTTTTCGAACACCCGCCGCGTCAGCTTGTCAACCTCCCACGGCGTTTCCGCTCCGCCTTCAACGGCCCGCCCCGCAGCAATCTGTGCCAGCAGGTCGGCAGCGTCATGGTATCCGCCAAAGGCGTTGACGAAGGCGATGTCGTCGGCGATGCGCGGGTCGGCAGCTGCCGCCAGGGCAAAGGACGCCCCCACCGAGAAGCCGGCCAGCCCCACCCGCTGCCGGTCAACGTATTCCTGACGTTGCAGATGCTCAAATCCGGCCACGATGTTGGGTATCTCCCCAACGTCAACCTCGGCCCGCTCTCCCATGGTCGGCGACCAGTAATACATCACGGCGAACCCGGCCCGGGCCAGAGCCTGCCCCAGGTTGATGACGTCCGGGTCGTCGGCGCCGGCCGCGTTGGCTCCCAGGAATATCAGCAAGCCGGCTCGCTGCTTGTCGTCGGGGATCACGTAAATGTCGGCCTCGGCGTCGGTCCCGTCGTCGCGGCGGTAGGTGGTCTTCACCCGTTCCGGCTCGGGAGCCAGCCAGGGCTGAACCTTCACCGGGCCGGGCAGGACCTGGGCGGCGAATGCGGCGGTGTGTATCGCCGTGGTCGCCGGGCGGACTAGCGTCAGCATGGCGGTGAGTGCCACGCTGCCGATTAAGACGACAACGTAGCTGCGATAGGCGATTCGTCCCAGGGAGCGCAGCATTCCTGCACTGTCTCCGCTCACACCCGCACGCGGCTAATCATCGCGGCGGAAATCAGGCGCGTGGCCGCCATGACCAGGAACACTATCGGCCACGGGCTGCCCGTAACGTCCAGCAGCACGCTGAACACCATCGCCTGCGCTCCAGCGTACAGGTAGCCGTGGGCGTCCAGCACCCCGGCGCCGGTGCCGGCCATCTTGCGCCCCGACAGGTCCACCGAAATGGCCGAAATCAGCGACACTCCCATGCTGATGCCGCCCCACAGCATCAGTGCCGCCCCCAGCCACGCGTTGGACGGCGGCGCCAGTGCGATAACTACCAGCGCGGCGGCGGACAGGAAGCAGGACGCAATCACCAGCGGCCGGCGTCGACTTCCCAGGAGCTTGTCGGAGATGACGCCGGCCACCGGCGGCGCGATGAGGTAGCCCAACGGCAGCAGGAACGTAATCAGCACCGTCTGCGTGATGTCCAGGCCGCCGGCCTCAAAGTAGTACAGCGGCACCCACGTGGTTAGGCCGTAGCGCGCCACATTCTCCAGCCCCTTGACGTGGCAGGCCAGCTGGAACCGTCCGTTGGACAGCAGCAACTTGTAGGGCCCCAACCCTTTCAACTCCTCGTCGCTCACCGATTCAGGCGCGGCGGAAACTGCGTCCTCCTCAATGTACTCCGGCAGGTTCACGTCCCGGGGGCGGTCCCGCGTCGCCAGGTAGAAGGCGATGCCCAGTACGGTGATAATCAGCGGGGGGTAGCGGAAGGCGGCGCGCCAGCCCCATTCGGCGGCCACCCAGCTGCTCAGCCACCACATCAGCAGCATCGCCCCGCCGGTAACGGTGCCCAGGATACCCATGGCGATGCCCCGCTCTCGGCGCGGCCACCACTGGCTGATCATACTGATGCCCGGCGACCAGCAGGCGGCGTTGACGAACCCGGCCATCGCCCAGGGAATGGCGATAGTTACCGCCGATGAGCCGAAGGACGCCGCCCAGTTGAACGCCGTGGTGAAAATCGCGCCCAGCGTTACCCACAGCCGCAACCCGTAGGCTTCGGACAGCCGGCCATGCACCAGGTCGCCCAGCATGAACCCCCACAGCAGCATGGCGTTGATGATGCCGATTTCAATGTTGGTGAGGTGCAGGTCTTCCTTGATGAGTGGCGACGTGGGCCAGAAGTTGAAGCGCCCGGTATAGACGAACAGGTAGAACGCGCAGAACGAGATAAGCACCTGCCACTTCCAGCGGTGGTAGCGCGGCGGCAGGTCGTCGTAAGCGACGGGACTATTGGCCCGTGCCGTGTCGGATTGTTGGGCAGCAGCCATTGGGATGTATGCAAATGACAAACCGCCGCTGCCGGACTATCGACAACGGCGGCGCGAGATGGCGTCGGCAGGTTAGCGCTTGCTGTGCAGCAACTCTTTGGCTTCGTTCAGCAGTTCTTCGTCGCTGCGGGATAGGTCCAGCGGGTCGCCGTGGGGCTGCGGAACCGGGAAGCCCGTCTTGTAGTACAGCTCGACGCGGTTGCCCTCCGGGTCGAAGAAGTACATCCCGAAGGCGTTGCCATGGCTCACGATGCGGTCGATGGTCAGATTCTCGGCGTCAATCCGCGCCTTGAAGTCACGCATATCCTGGATGGACGGCACGGCAAAGGATATCTGTTGTATGACCTTGGCGTCGTCCGAGGTTACGCGGCCTTCCATCAGCACGAACTCGTGGTGCTCGGCCACAGGGTCCGAACTCATGAAAACCATGCGGCGCTCTTCCAAGTCTTCGTCGGCGATTTTCAACTCCAGCACGCGGCTGTAAAAATCGCGCATCTTCATCAAGTCGCTAGCGTAGATGCCTACGTGGCCGAGTCCGGCAATCTGGGCCATTGGAATACCTCCTGCACAGGCGAGTTCAAGTACTGTCTCCCGGGCAACGGTATTGCAGTCGGCACGGTATGTCAAGCACAAGCGAGGCTGCCCGGCGTTTGACCCCATCGCTGGCCCGTGCCTATAATCTTTTATCGTGGCGAACGGAGAGAACGACGCACCCGTGCGACGGCCTCGCATCTTCTACGGATGGTGGGTGGTCGTCGCTTCATCTATTCTGGGGATGTTCGGGAACGGCTCCATCTCCCAGGGCTTTCCGCGCTTTTTCACGCCCATCCGCAGCGAGCTGGGCCTGTCCTACTCCCAGATGTCCCTGGTGTTCAGCCTGGCCCGGGCCGAGGGGAGCGCCGGCGGCCCGCTGATTGGCTGGGTGGTGGACCGCTTCGGCGCGCGCCCCATGATCCTGGCCGGCGGCCTGATGGCAGGCATCGGCATCATCTTCCTGTCTCGCGCCAACAGCTATTGGGAACTGCTGGTGCTGTTCTCCGGGCTGATTTCCCTGGGCAAAAGCGCCGGCTTCGGCCAGACGCTGATGGCCGCCGTCAACCAGTGGTTCATCCGCCGCCGTTCGCTGGCCATGTCCACGTTGATGACGGCCTTCGCCGGCGGCGGCGCTTTCGTGGTGCTGGTGCTGGACTGGGGCATACGGGAGCTGGGCTGGCGGGATACGCTGTTGTGGATGGGCATCCTGGTCATCGCGATGACCCTGCCCGCCGCCTATTTTATCCGCAGCCGGCCCGAAGACATGGGGATGCGTCCCGACGGCGACCCGCCGGCCGACGAAGGCGCGGGAGCCGGCCGACGCCGGGCGGCGAGCGGAGAGGTGAGTTTCAGCTTCCGCCAGGCCATCCTCACCCGTACCTACTGGCTGATTATGGTGGGCGCCATCATCCGGGTGTCAGCCACCAACGGGATGCTGGTGCACTTCTTCCCGATAATGGAATTGCGCGGCGTTTCCAACAGCGAGGCGTCGCTGTGGTACGCCGCAATGTTCTTCCTGGGCATTCCGCTGCGGTTTGTCATGGGCGTAACCAGCGACAAGTTCCGGGGCAACGTCCTGCTGGCCGTGGGCATGGTGTTGGGCGCCTTTGGCATGGGTGGGTTATGGGTCGTGCCGGGCGTATTCGGGATGCTGCTGTTCGTGGTGGGCATCGCTGTGGTGGAGGGCATAACGTCGGTGAACTGGCTGATGCTCAGCGACTATTACGGCCGGGGCCGGTTTGCCACGCTGATGGGCTTTATGAGCCTGTTTATGAACATCGGAATGTTTGCCACGCCCCTGGCGGCCGGCTACGTGGCTGACCGCACCGACAGTTATTTCATCTTCCTGGCCGTCTGCACCCCTCTCTACCTGGTGAGCGCGGTGGCCTTTTTGCTCTCCACGCGGCCCAATCCCCCGGCCAGCACCCGCCGCCGCTGGATCGGCACGGAAACCACCGGAGCAGCGCAACCTGCAGCCAGCGGCGGAGACGGAAACTAATTGGAGTGAGAACATGACGACGTTTGAAGACAAAGGATACATAGCAGAGGCAGGTCGTGCATGAACCCCCAGCCCATTCTACTGGTGGGCCAGCACGTCCGCCTCGAACCCGTCGGCCCGCAGCACGCCCACGACCTCTACGCAGTGGGCCAGGAGGAATCCATCTGGCGCTGCCTGACCACCCCGCCCTTCGCCAGTCTGGACGACGCGCGGCAGTGGGTCGATACGTGCGTCTCCCACAACGAGTCCGGCGAACGGGTGCAGTTCGCCGTAATCCACGGCGCCGAGGAGCGAGCCATCGGCTCGACCAGCTACCTGGACATTGACCGCCCCAACCGCGTGCTGGAAATCGGGTCAACCTGGTACGGCGTAGCCTACCAGCGCACGGCGGTGAACACGGAGTGCAAGTATCTGCTGATGCGCCACGCCTTTGAGGACCTGGGCGCGCTGCGTGTGTGCCTGAAAACGGACCACCGCAACGAACGCTCCCAACGAGCCATTGAGCGCATTGGCGGTGTCCGGGAGGGCGTGCTGCGCAATCACCGCATCGCCCGGGACGGCGTTAACCGGCACTCGGTGTATTACAGCATCATCGACAGCGAGTGGGCGGGCGTCAAGGAGCGGCTGGAAGGGATGCTGGCGGCTTGACCTGCGCCGCCGCCGGCCCATTTGCGCCGCTGGCGGTATGGGGGTATGATAACCGCCGTTCCGTGAAGCGTCGGCCCTGCCGGCCGGCGCGATAACTGTGCCGGGTGTCCGGTCGGTTTCAGCGGAACGCTGTCCTGCTGACAGGGCCGCTATTCATTGCTATAATCTTGCGCCGGAGGAGGTGCCTATGCGAGCTATTGACTACCAAGCCCCCACGTCCCTGAGTGAAGCCGTGTCCATCATGGCTGCGAACGGCGACCGCGCCCGGCCCCTGGCCGGCGGCACGGACGTCCTCGTGCAGCTGCGCGGCGGCCGCCGCGAGGCCGACGTCGTGGTGGACACGAAAAAGATTCCCGAGTTGAACACCCTCAACCTGGGCGACAACGGATTACAGCTCGGCGCTGCCGTTCCCTGCTACAAGATTTACGGGGACTCCGCCGTCGCCGCCGCCTACCCCGGCCTCATTGACGCCGCCAGCATGATTGGCAGCATCCAGATTCAGGGCCGCGCCACCGTCGGCGGCAACCTGTGCAACGCCGCTCCGTCCGGCGACACCATCCCGCCGGTCATCACGCTGGGCGGTGAAGCCCACATCAACGGCCCCAACGGCTGGCGCACCATGCCCGCCGAGGATTTCTGCACCGGCCCGGGCCGCAACGCCCTGCAAGACGGCGAGCTGCTCGTAGCCATCCAGTTGCCGGCGCCGGCCGCCAACTCCGGAACCGCTTACCTGCGCTTCATCCCGCGCAACGAAATGGACATCGCCGTGGCCGGCGTTTCCTCAACGGTGACGCTGGACGCCTCCGGCCAGACCATCCAGTCGGCGCGCATCGCGCTGGCGTCCGTCGGTCCGACGCCTATCCTGGCCACCGCCGCCGGCGACAGCCTGGCCGGCAAGGCCGTCTCCGATGAAGCGATTGAAGAAGCCGGCCGTCTGGCCAGCGAAGCCGCCACGCCGATAACCGATATGCGCGGCACCATCCGCCAGCGCCATCACCTGGTGGCGGTGTTGACCCGCCGCACCCTGAACATTGCCATCCGGCGCGCCCGAGGGGAGGAATAATAATGCCCGGACTTGTCCACGTAACCACTACCATCAACGGCAACCAGGCCGACTTTCTCTGTGAGCCGCGTCAGAGCCTGCTGGAATGCCTGCGCGATGTCGTCGGCATGACCGGCGCCAAAGAGGGCTGTAACGACGGCAACTGCGGCGCCTGCACCGTCAACCTGGACGGCCGCATCGTCTGCTCCTGCCTGGTGTTGGGCGTCGAGGCCCAGGGCGCCGAGGTCAACACTATCGAAGGCGTGGCCTCCGCCGAAGGGCTGCACCCCATCCAGCAGGCGTTCCTGGAGAACGCCGCCTTGCAGTGCGGCATCTGCACGCCCGGCTTCATCGTGGCCGCCAAGGCGCTGCTGGACGAGGAGCCTGACGCCGACGAGGCGCGTATCCGCCACTGGCTGGCCGGCAACCTGTGCCGCTGCACCGGCTACGACAAAATCGTCCGCGCCGTGCTGGACGCCGGAGAGCGAATGCGAGCGGGCTAGACCTCTTGCTCCGTCTCCGACGTGCGCACAACAGCGTCGGCATAGGTAGATGTTCCAAAGGTAGGGGCGAATGACATTCGCCCCTACGCTGCTAACGAGGTGAACCAAAGTGACCACAGCCAATCAAGTGCTTTCCGAGGTGGAGTACGACGTAGTCGGCAAGCGCCCGGTGCGTCCCGACGGGGTGGACAAGGTTACCGGCCGCGCTCAGTACGGCGCCGACCTGAACCTGACCGGCCTGCTCCATGGACGCGTCCTGCGCAGTCCTCACGCCCACGCCCGCATCAAGTCCGTTGACGTCAGCAAGGCCGAGGCACTGCCCGGCGTCCGCGCCGTGGTAACCGCCGCCGACCTGCCCTTCGCCTCGCTGAGCAAGGACGAGCTGGGCAACGACTACAACCGCTTCAAGTTCCTCAGCGACAACTTCCTGGCCAGCAACAAGGCCCTGTACCGGGGCCACGCCATCGCTGCCGTCGCCGCCGACAACGCCCACGTCGCCGAGGCCGCATTGGCCCTGATTGACGTTGACTATGAAGTCCTGGAACCCGTAATCGACGTGCGGGCCGCCATGCAGGACGGCGCGCCCCTGCTCCACGACGACCTGGTTCACACCTCTGCTATGGGCGAGGTTTCCGAAAAGCCCAGCAACGTCGCCTCCTATATGAAGTTCGAGAAGGGCGACAACGCCGCCGGTTTCGCCGCAGCCGACGTTATCGTGGAGCGCGAGTTCACCACGGCGTCCGTCCACCAGGGCTACATCGAGCCGCACAACGCCACCGCTCACTGGCGCGCCGACGGACAAATCAACGTCTGGTGCAGCACCCAGGGCGCGTTCGTGGTGCGCAACATCACCGCCGACGTGCTGCGCGTGGACGTGTCCGAAGTGCGGATTACGCCCATGGAAATCGGCGGCGGCTTCGGCGGCAAGGTAGCGTTCTACCTGGAGCCGGTAACGGCTCTGCTCTCCCGCAAGGCCGGCGCGCCGGTGAAGGTGCTCATGGGCCGCACCGAGGTATTTGAGGGCAGCGGCCCGGCGCCCGGCAGCTGGATGCGCGTCAAGATGGGCGCCAGCCGCGCCGGCAAGATCACCGCCGCCGAGATTGAGCTGGCCTTTGAGGCCGGGGCCTACCCCGGCTCGCCGGTGATGCAGGGCGCAACCTGCGCCTTTGCCTGCTACGAGCTGGGGAACGGCGCGGTGGAAGGCTACGACGTGGTGGTCAACAAGCCCAAGACCGCCGCCTACCGCGCGCCCGGTTCGCCCCAGGCCGCCTTCGGCGTGGAGCAGGTGGTGGACGAGCTGTGCCAACAGCTGGGCGTTGACCCGGTGGAGTTCCGCCTCAACAACGCCGTCAAGGAAGGCTCCCGTAAGGTGGAGGGGCCGGTGTTCCAGAAAATCGGCTTGGTGGAGTGCCTGGAAGCCGCCCGCAACCACGACCACTACCGGACGCCCCTGTCCGGCCCCAACCAGGGCCGCGGCGTCGCCTCCGGCTTCTGGATGAACCGGGGCTTCCACTCCAGCGTCAACATCACCGTCAACCCCGACGGCACGGTGAACCTGATTGAAGGTTCGGTGGACATCGGCGGCTCCCGCGCCTCCATCGCCCAACAGGCCGCCGAGACCCTGGGCATCGCCTACGAGGACATCAAGCCCCAGGTGGTGGACACCGATTCCATCGGCTTCACCATGGTAACCGGTGGCAGCCGCACCACCTTCGCCACCGGCTGGGCCGCCATCCTGGCCGCCGAGGACGTCAAGACGCAGACGGTGGAACGCGCCGCGTCCATCTGGGAAGTGCCGGCCGATGAGGTCGAGTACGACTCCGGCGTCATCCGCCACAAGTCCGAAGAGCTGAGCTTCACCTTCAAAGACCTGGCCCGCCAGCTCTACACCACCGGCGGCGGCATCACCGGCACCGCCAGCCTGGACCCCACGGGCGAGGGCAACTCCTTCGGCGTCCACGTGGTGGACGTTGAGGTTGACCCGGACACCGGCAAGACCGAAATCCTCCGCTATACCGCCATCCAGGACGCCGGCAAGGCGGTGCATCCCAGCTACGTCGAGGGCCAGATTCAGGGCGGCGCCGTGCAGGGCATCGGCTGGGCGCTCAACGAGGAATACTACTTCGGCGACAACGGCCAGATGATGAACTCCAGCTTCCTGGACTACCGGATGCCCACGTCCCTGGACCTGCCCATGATTGACACCGTGATTGTGGAAGTCGCCAACCCCGGCCATCCCTACGGCGTGCGCGGCGTCGGCGAGGTGCCCATCGTGCCCCCGCTGGCCGCCATCGCCAACGCGGTGGAGCAGGCCACCGGCAAGCGCATGACCAACCTCCCCATCACCCCCGGCAGCGTCCTCGAAGCCGAGTGGAACGGCGGCTAACCCCTCCGGCCCAAGTGCACGGCAGCGTATGCAAACGGGGGCGAAGCACTATCGCGCCCGCTTGCTTTGAGGTTTTGGCTCATGCAAATCCACTTCAGCCAATGGCAGCTGCGCAGCTTCCACCCCGACGACGCGCCCGCCCTGGCGAAATACGCCAACAACCGCAACGTGTCCCGCAACCTCTGGGACAAGCACCCATACCCGTATCGCCTTGCCGACGCTGCGGAGTGGATCCAATACGCGATGCAGCAGGAACCGGAAACGATTTTCGCCATCGCCTCTGCCACCGAGGTCATCGGATGCATCGGGATGCTGCCCCAGAGTGACGTGGCGCGGCTTTCCGCCGAAGTCGGCTATTGGCTGGGCGAACCCTTCTGGGGCCAGGGCATAACCACCAGCGCGCTGCAAGCCCTGACCGAGTACGCCTTCACCCAGCTCGGTATGGTTCGCCTGTTTGCCTCCGTGATGGAATGGAATCCGGCATCGGCACGCGTGCTGGAAAAAGCCGGCTACCAATACGAGGGCCGGCTCCGCAAGAGCGCTATCAAAGACGGCCAAATCATCGACCAGTGGCTGTATGCTATGGTACGGGAGTAAACGCGGTTCACCATAGAGGCACAGTATGCGCATCGACATCGGCCAGCGGCACATCCGCAGCTACCGGCCGGCGGACGCCGACGCCGTGGCCAGGTACGCCGGCAACCCCAACGTGTGGCGCAACCTCCGCGACGCTCACCCCTACACCGTGCCCGCCGCCACCGCCTGGATTCGCCACTCCCTCCGGCAGCGTCCCGAAACCAACTTTGCCATCGCCACCGACGAGGAAGCCATCGGCGGCATCGGCCTGGGCTTGCAGAGCGACGTGCATCGCGATTCCGCCGAAATCGGCTACTGGCTGGGCGAACCCTACTGGGGCCAGGGCATCGCCACGACGGCCCTGCGCGCCCTCACCGAGTACGCCTTCACCGAACTTGACCTGAACCGGCTGTTCGCCTATGTTTTCGAGTGGAACCCGGCCTCGGCGCGGGTGCTGGAAAAAGCCGGCTACCTCTGCGAAGGCCGGCTGCGCAAAAGCGCCGTCAAGAACGGTGTAACCGTGGACCAGTTGTTGTACGCCATCGTGCGCGAATGACGCCAGTAATGAATCGCCAACGCCTCCAATTTGCAATCTGCCTCGCCACCGTGCTGGGTATGCTTGCCCTGCTCGCCTGCTCCGGCGGGGACACGCCGCAGTATGCGAACCCCGGCGCCGGCAGCGGCGACACCGCTCCATCCACTGTAATCGTGCCGGCCCTGTCCGAGCCGGCGCAGGCCGGCCAGGCCGCGTTCAACGCCAACTGCGCCCTCTGCCACGGCGCCAACGCCGCCGGCACCAATCTCGGCCCGCCCCTGGTTCACAAAATCTACGAGCCGAACCATCACCAGGACTTCGCCTTTCGCAACGCGGTGCAGAACGGAGTGCAATCCCACCACTGGCAGTTCGGCAATATGCCGCCGGCTCCCCAGGTATCGGAAGCCGATGTTGAGCGCATCATCTGCTACGTGCGGGAATTGCAGCGCGCCAATGGCATCTTCGACGATGTGGCCGGGTTGGCCGCCTGTCAGCCCTGACGCGCCGGGCCCTTTTGCCGTATGATATAACCGCAGTCCAGGCTCAGGAGGTGCGATGTGGCCAGGGTTTTCGTTCCTACCATGCTGCAGGCCGCCACCGGCGGCGTGAAAGAGGTTGAGGTTGAGGGTCGCAACGTCCGGCAGATTATCGAGGGGCTGGACGACATGTTCCCCGGCATCGCCGGCCGCCTGATTGAGGACGGCGACATCCGGTCCAACCTGGCCGTCGCCGTGGACGGCGAAGTCGCTCGCATGGGCCTGATGGAGCGGGTCGGCGAAACTGCCGAGATCCATTTCGTGCCGGCCATCGGCGGCGGCTGACCGTCAGTTTGACCGCTCCCGGCCCTGCCGATACAATAACCCCATCCTGCCCCATCGGTTTGCTACCCCTGTATGAGTAACCTTGTCTTCCCATCTGATGACGCCTCGGAAGTTGCCGGCGCTGCTGTTGAATACGGCCATGATCCCGGCCAGACCGGCTTGGCGTCAGACTCCTTTCCGTCCGGTCCCAAGACCGACGTTAAAGTGGTGTCGGCCGGCGGCTTGGTCTTTCGGCGCTCCGGCGACCTGGTTGAGACGCTGTTGTGCGCCCGATTGCGGCACGGCCACCAGCGTGAAGACCCTCCGCTGACCTGGCGTCTTCCCAAGGGCACGCCGGAGCATGGGGAAACCGTGGAAGAGACCGCACGGCGCGAGGTACAAGAAGAAACGGGCGTACACGTCAACGTACTGGCTCCCATCACCAGCATCCGCTACTTCTTCGTCGGCCACGACGACGGCGTGCATTACGACAAAACGGTTTATTTCTTCCTCATGGAACCCCGCGGCGGCAACACCGCTGACCACGACGCCGAGTTCGACGTTGTGGAATGGCACAGCTACGAGCAGGCGTTGGAGTTGCTGGAATACGACAACGAGCGCAATGTTCTGGAAGCAGCCCGTTCTCTCATCGAAGCTCACGGTCAGGATGGCCGGCCATGACCAAGCAAGACCTGGTGCTGCAAGGCGTCCGCGTTGTGCTGCGGGGCAAGCGGATGGAGGACGCCGAACAGGATTACATCTGGCGCAGCGACCCCGAAATCGCCCGCCTCGACGCTGCCTACCCACTCACCATGAAATACGAGCGGTACCTCAAAATGTTTGAGGACCAGATTCGCTGGCCCACACCCGGCTCCCACCATTTCGGCATCGAGGTGGCCGACGGTAAGTACATCGGCAACTGTATGTACTACGACCTGGACAGCCTGGCCAAGGCCGCCGAGCTGGGCATCGTCATCGGCGACCGGGACTACTGGAGCGGCGGCTACGGCTACGACGCGGTCGTAACCCTGCTCCAACATATGTTTGACGATATGCGGCTGAAGCGCGTGTACCTGCATACCCTGGAATGGAACCACCGGGCCCAGAAGTGCTTCGAGCGTTCCGGCTTCAACCCGGTGCGACACGTCCGCCGTATGTCCCACGACTTCATCCTGATGGAAGTCCTGCGGGAGGATTGGGAAGCCACCGTCGCGGAGCGCCTGGCCCTGCGCCGGCAGTACCTCGACCGCCACGGCGGCGCCCCGGTGAGCGACGACGACCAGGCCGTGCCGGCGACGGCCTGATTCGCAACCGGGCTTATCCTATCGCAACCCGCTGCCCCTCGTCGCTGGACTGCCGGATGGCGTCGATGAAGTGGTGCAGCGTTACCGCGTGGTCAAAGTCGGGCAACGCGTCGCCGTTATTCTGTCCCCGTATTGAGGCGGCGAACCGACTGTACAGCTGGCCCACGTTGTAGGCCGCGCCGCCGGGTATCTCCGGCGCCAGGTGCAGCTCCTCCGCCGGCGTCAGGTCTTGCAGCTCGTTGCTGCCGCCCCGCGCCCCCCGGATGCTCACCTGCTGCAGCTGCGGCGAGTCCACCGACACGGCCACCAGCGTCCCCTCCTCGCCGTAGATCTCCATGCGATAGCCGCTGCCGGCCCACGGAGTGCTGCCAATCTGCACCGACGCCACGCCGCCGCTCTGCAGGCTGCCGCTGACCAGGATGTTGTCCGGCGACGTAACCGGCAGGTCCTTTCCCGTGTCCGTTTCGTGCCAGGTGGCGGCCTGGGTGCTGACCACCGTGGACACGTCGGCGAACTCGCCCACTATGCTGCACAGGGCGTCGATGGTGTGGCCGCAGGCGATGGTCAGGGTGTGCGCGCCCAGCTCGTTGTCCCGCTGCCAGGTGCGCCCGGAGTCCCGGGACAGCACGCCCTCCCGCATCAGCCGCACGTGGCAGGTCATCACCCGTCCCACGTAGCCGTCGGCCACCAGGTTGCCCAGGTGCGCGATGGCCGGATTCGCCCGCGCCTGCAACCCCACGGCGGTTTTGACCCCCTGCTGTCGGGCTAGGTCGGCCATCTCGATGGCCTCGGCGGTGGTGCGACCCAGCGGCCATTCGGTGAAGGTGTGCTTGCCGGCCCACAGCGCGGCGGTGGTCGGTTCATAGTGACTGGGCACCCGCAGCGAGATGGTCGCGGCTTCAATGTCGGCGTCGGCCAGCATCCGGTTGTAGTCGTCCCAGGCGCTGCCGGCGTTGAAGGCGGCCCGTGCTTCGTCGGCCGACTCCTGCCGGGTGGTGCACACCGCGGCCAGGTCAAAGTCGGGATGCGCCGCCAGCGCCGGCAGATGCGCCCGCGGCGACCAACCCACGTGAATGTTGGCCCCGATGAGTCCGATGCGGATGGGCTGCTGCGTAGTCATGGCAATATCTCCTGGATTTGGCTTTTGGCTTTGAATTTAACTGGCCCTGAACGTGTCCATCCTAACACGTGGGCGACGCGCTTTCGTAGTCGTGCTGGTACAATCAGTAGTCGCCGATGACACTTGCCCCTTGCCCCAACCCTCCATCCATCCGTACCATGTTAACCGGCAACCCAAATTCAACCCGCCGTCCAGGCTCGAGCCATCAAATGCCTGCCTCAAAACATCGCAAACACCGCTCTCTCAAATCCTCTCAAATGCCTGCCAAAGCCATCAAAATTGCCCCCAAACCCTCCCATTCCACTCCCATTTCACCCCGACAACCCGACCTATTCTCTACTCAGATAGGAGTGAATGAGAGGAAATGAGAGGGGAATCGCCCTTTTCGCTCGCCAGCGAGCCATCTCCATCCCCAATCTGGATACAATCCTGCGCATGACCATGCCCCTACCCACCGAAGCCCGCCTGCGGTTCGTTGAGAACCTGCCCATCTGCCGCATCCTCAACGGTATGTGGCAGGTGTCGGGCGCCCATGGCCGCATCGACTCCAACGCCGCCGTAGATGCCATGCTGGCGTACCAAGATGCCGGCTTTACAACTTGGGACCTGGCCGACCACTACGGCCCCGCCGAGGATTTCATCGGCGTGTTCCGCCGGCGCTTGACGGACGTTCGCGGTGCCGATGCCCTCTCGGAAATCCAGGCTTTCACTAAGTGGGTGCCCCAACCCGGCCCGATGACCCGCCAGATTGTCGAGAACAACGTTGACATCTCCCTGCGCCGGATGGGTGTTGACTGCCTAGACCTGCTGCAATTCCACTGGTGGGATTACCAGGATTTGCGCTATCTGAACGCGCTGGAACAGCTGGCCGACTTGCGCGATGAGGGCAAGATTCACCGCCTGGCCCTGACCAACTTTGACACCCAGCGGTTGCGCGACATCGCAGACCACGGCATCCGCGTAGTGTCCAACCAAGTGCAGTATTCCCTCATCGACCGTCGGCCCCAGGCGCAGATGACCCAAGTGTGCGAAGAGCAGAGGGTCTGGCTGCTGCCCTACGGCGTCCTCTGTGGCGGCCTCCTCTCCGACCGTTACCTGGGCCAGCCGGAGCCGGACTAGGCCGTCCTGAACACCGCCAGCCTCCGCAAGTACAAGCAGATGATTGACGCCTGGGGCGGCTGGCCCCTGTTCCAACAGCTGTTGACTACCTTACGGCATGTCGCCGACAAGCACAACGTCAGCATCGCCAACGTCGCCGTCCGCTACGTCCTGGACCAGTCGGCGGTGGCCGGTGTCATCATAGGCGCGCGCTTGGGCGTGGCCGAGCATATCGCCGAAAACGCCCGGGCCTTCGGCTTCCAGTTGGACGCCGACGACCTGGAATCCGTCGAGTCCGTGCTGGCCAACTCCCGCGACCTCTATCAAATCATCGGCGACTGCGGCGACGAGTACCGCAGGAGGTTTTGATGCAAATCGGCGCAATTTTCCCCCAAACCGAAATCGGCCCCGACCCGGTGGCCATCCGCGACTACGTGCAGGCCGTGGAGGGGATGCAGTTCGATTACCTGTTCATCGCCGACCACGTGCTCGGCGCCGACCCGGCCCATCACGCCCACGTCCGCGACCACTACTACACCCACCACAGCGTCATCCACGAGTCGCTGACTACACTGGCCTTCATCGCCGCCATCACCCAGCGCATCCGCCTTATCACCGGCATCCTCATCCTGCCCCAGCGTCAGACCGCCCTGGTCGCCAAGCAGGCCGCCGAAATTGACGTGCTCAGCGGCGGCCGCCTCACCCTGGGCATCGGCGTGGGCTGGAACCACGTGGAGTTTGAGGCCCTGGGCGAGGATTTCACCAATCGCGGCATCCGCTCAGAGGAGCAGATTGACCTCATGCGCGCCCTTTGGACGCAAGAAGTGGTGGACTTTTCCGGACGCTGGCACACCGTGCGCGCCGCCGGCATCAAGCCTCTGCCCGTCCAGCGACCCATTCCGGTGTGGTTCGGTGCCGGCGGCACGGCCGGCCCGGTGCCCCGGGACGTAGTGCTGCGCCGCATCGCCCGCACGGGCGACGGCTGGTTCCCCAGCTTCGGCCCCGACGACACCGCCCGCGCCGTGCTGGACAAGATGCAAACCTATATCGCCGAGGCCGGACGCCAGCCGTCGGACGTTGGCCTGGCCGGCCGCATCCGGATGCCCGCCAAGTCCCCCGATCAATGGCTGGCCGAGGTGGAGGGCTGGCAATCCCTGGGCGGCACCCACGTGATGGCCGAAGCCCGCCGCGGCCCCCTCAGCGCCGTTGACCAGCACATCCAGGCGATGCAGCAGTTCCGGGAGGTCATCCCGCCCGGCTGGGGCCGCTAGGCTACCGGGAGCCGGTGCTGTAAGGCGTGTCTCCCAGCGGATGCTCCGCCCACTTGCCGGCCTCAACTGCCGTCAGGAAGTCCGCCACCAGCTGATTGAACAGCGCCGGCTCCTCCAGGTTGATGGTGTGGCCGCACTGGGGCAGCGCTGCCAGCCCGCTGCGGGGCATATGCCGCTTTATCATTATCGACGGCTCAACGCAGGGATCGTCCTCGTCGCCGACCAAAATCAGCGCGGGCACCGGGCAGGCGTTCATCTGCGGTATCAGCTGGTCGATGGTGGCGCGCTTCAGCTGGACGCCCCGGAAGGTGTACGCCGAACCCCGGGCGTTGTGCGCGAAGAGCAGGCGCATGAACTCCTCGTAGCCCCGGGGGTCTTTGCGTTGCAGTTGCACCCGCGTCGGCCCGCTGCCATAGTCTTTCATCACCGCCGGCGTCCCCTCGGCCAGCAAGCGCGCCGCCATGGCCTCGCCGCCGGATTGAAACGCCTCGTTGTGCGTCGTGCCAGAGCCGGCCGACGCCACGATGATGGCGCGGCACCGTTCCGGATAGCGCAGGGCGAAGTTCAGTGCCACGTTCCCGCCCATGGACAGGCCCCCGATGTATGCCTGCTCCAGCCCCAGGTGGTCCATCAGCCTCCGCAGGTCCTCGAGGGTAACGTCCTGCGAGTACGCCTCCGGGTCGGTGGGCACGTCCGAGGGCGGATAGCCCCGGTCGTTGTAGGTGATGACCCGGTAGCGGTGGCTGAAGTAGCGCACCTGGTGCTCCCAGCTTTCGTAGGAGCCGGCGAACTCGTGGCTCCAGATGAGCGGGAACCCCTCGCCGGTGGACTGGTAAAAGATGTGTACCCCGTTGGAATCAAAGCTAGGCATCAACGCCCTCCAATCTAGTCGTTGGGCGTCAGCGCCAGCGAGCGGATTTCACCGAACTCCTTCTGAAGCTTGTCCCAGCTGTCCCCGCCGTCCGCGCTGACGTACACGTACCCGTAGATGCTGGCCGCCACCATCACCTCCGACACGTGCGGGCTGGCGGCAAACCAATAGACCACCGAGTTGGGCGTCGCCGACAGCTCCGGCGCGTCCCACGATGAGCCGGCGTCCCGCGTCCGCCGAATCGCTCCGGTTACGCCGGGGATGGTGTCGCCGTTGCCCACGAACATCACGCTGGGGTTGTCGGGCTTGATGACCATGCCCCGGCAGTAGGAACGGGTGTCTTCGGCGTGGAACCGGGGGAACTCGTGCAGATCCCAGCTTTCGCCCTCGTCGGTGCTGGTCGAGATGCCGAAAGGCGTGGTGCAGTAGATGGCCGACTCCGGGCCGGGCTTCAACGCCATGCCGTGAATGTCGCCGTGGAACGGGTCGGGCCCCAGGTCGGGCAGCCGCGTCCAGTTGTCGCCGCCGTCCAGGCTGCGGTACACGCCGTCCACCTCGATGCCGGCCCAAACCGTGCGAGTGTCCCGCGGGTCAACGATGATGTTGGTGGTACGGGGAATGCCGATGGGACAGGGCATCCGCACGCCCAGGTCCAGGGACTCCCAGCTCTGGCCGCCGTCCCGGGAGCGGAACGCGTTGGGGCGGGTGCCCACGAACACCGTTTCCGAGTCGTCCGGGTCGATGCCCACCGACCAGATTTGCAGGTCGTCCATGGGCGACTCGACATACTCCCAGGTGAAGCCGTTGTCGTTGGAGCGGAACAGGCCGTTGTCGGAGCCGGCGTAGATGCGATGCCGGTGGTTGGGGTCAACGGCCAGGGCGCGGATGTTGCACTCGGTGGGCAGCGGGTTGCGGATGCGGTTCCAAGACTCGCCGCCGTCGGGGCTGACCGACAGGCCGCCGCCCACGGTGCCGACGCTGATGGTGTAATTTCCAGCCATGATAACCTCCTGAGTTAGGCGTAAACGCAAAGCGCAACGCGGCACAAAACGCCAAACCGACGGCAGCACCGCCGCCACCAGCATAATAGCACAACGGGCGCCGCTAATCCCGGTTACCTGCGCCCTCCGCTTCATACTCCCGCAAGCAGTTCACGATGACATCGTTCATCGCGGGGAACCGCTCGGTAGCGAATTTATCTACCCATGCTTCGATTTTGCCTCGGGTGTCGGGATCATCCCACTTCCTTAGATCCGCTTCATTCAAAATGTAATCTTCCTCATGAACTACCACCCACCCTGAGGATACCTGCCCGGCAGAATTGAAAACCCCGGGATTCTGATTGATGGCGTCAATAACCTTGCCCCGAACAAATTTGTTGGATTCGGTTTCAGGAGCGATCTCAACGCGAAACCAAGTGCTGCCTTCTGGCCGGCATACAAACTCGCAGCCTACCAATGTGTACTTGTCATGGGACTCGCTAGGTTGCATACCCTGGTGTCCTGTGAAGCCCATCGGCTGGAAATACACGAAGTTTGTATCATCAGGATACAGTTTCCACTCTGTGCGCATTGAGATGGCTCGTCTCAGCATCTGCTTGATGTCGGCGTGGTAGTTCGGCTTGTTCTGGTAAATCAGCTCAATCGCTTCCCGATGTTTGAGGTAGATTTCGCGGGCCCTCTTCGCAATCTCGGTTGATTCAGGCACGATTTTATTCCTCCGTAGTGTCTCGGCGTATTGCCGCAGGAATGAGGCAACGTCTCTGCCCATAGCCTCGCGTTTGTGGTCCATGGTTTGTTCCACCAGTTGCAAGATGGTGGTGTAGTTTTCTGGCGTCCAGTATTTCCGTTCTTTTGGCTTTTTCGAGCACATACCGCTCGGCGACAGGAAGACGTAGTGCCTAGCGAAATTTGGGAAACGCCTTTCGAGTGTTTTCCGGTACCAGGTGAGCTGGCTCTTGCCGTTTTCCCCGATACCCTCCTCTGCCCATATTTTGTTTTCAATGGCACAGGCGAAGCGCGCATCCCGGTTAAGAACGCGTATATCGATGCGATCCCGTTCGAGCAAAACCTCGGTTCCTGACCAATCGATGGTGTCGATTTGGGACGGAGTTATATAAGGTAATCCGGCTTTCTGGGCATTCGCGCAGGTTTGAGTCAAAAACGATCTGAGGAAATAGTCTCCAAGCTCATGGGTTTGCTGTGGATCCAGTAGCCACGCTAGGAAACGGGAATGATGCAGTTCAGAATGCGCTACTCCCAACACGTGAAAAAGGTCAAGCTCCCTCTCGTTCTTCCGTTGCAGTTCCACCAACTGCAACAACGCCGGGTCATCGGCGAAATCCTGCAGTGCCTCTACCTGCCGCGTGCGTTCCCCAGCCAGCAACCGTTCCAAGCTCTCCAGTTCGGGAACCACGCCTTCCAGCACCTCCGATTGCCCGTCCGCTGCTGTATCGCTCGTTTGCATCCTTGCCGCCAACCCTGTAAAAATAGCTGTAAGCACATCGACGACCACGCCGCTGCTCACCGCCAGCGGCGCGACTATACCACTACGCTGCGTCTCAACCAAACGACACAGCACGGAGGCCCAAAATGCCCGACTACGCCTACTTCGTTCAGATGGACATTCCCGACGACCGGGATGCCGAGTTCAACCGCGTGTACGACACCGAGCACGCCAAGTACCTGTGCCAGGCTCCCGGAGTCCATTCCTGCAACCGCTACCGGCTGCAGTCCACCAACGCCGCCAAGTTCGCCCGCTACGCCGCCCTGTACGCCATCGACGAGCCGGGCGTGCCCTACTCCGACGGCTGGCGCGTTGAGGGCGAAAAGGGCGACTGGGCCACCAAAATCCGCCCCCACGCCACCAACCGCACTCATACCATGCTCAAGCGCATCGCCGACGCCGGCGACGAATCCGCCGATGCCGGCTACATCTTTATCGTGCAGACCGACGTAGCCTCTGAGGTCGAGGACGAGTTCAACCGCCTGTACGACACCGTCCACCTGCCCGGCCTTTGCCAGGTTGACGGCGTGGTCAGCGCGCGACGCTACCGGGTGGAGTCCACCAACCTGGACGGCATCCAGAAGTACGCCGCCGTGTACCGGATTACAAGCCCCTCGGTTATCGACTCGGAACCCTGGCAAGCCGCCGTTCAGGACGAATGGACCGCCAAAGTCAGGGACAAGTGTGTCGGCCTCACCCGCACCATTATGCAGCAGGTCGCCCGGCACCCCGCCGGCTAGCGACGCAGTTCGTGGAAGTAACCATCCACACCGACGGCGCCTGCCTGGGCAACCCGGGCCCGGGCGGGTACGGCGTCATCCTGGACTACGACGGCCGGCGCAAGGAGCTGTCCGGCGGCTACGCGCTCACCACCAACAATCGCATGGAGCTGCTGGCCGCCATCGTCGGCCTGGAGGCGCTGAACCGCCCCTGCCAGGTTACCCTGCACTCAGACTCCCGCTACGTCGTTGACGCCGTCAGCAAGGGCTGGGCCGCCAAATGGCGCCAGAACGGCTGGATGCGCAACAAGCGGGAGGCAGCGGTCAACCCCGACCTGTGGGAACGTCTGCTCAACCTGCTGGAACGGCACGACGCCAGGTTCCACTGGGTGCGCGGGCACAGCGGCAACCCCGACAACGAACGCTGCGACGCGCTGGCCACCACCGCAGCTCGCCAACCCAACCTGCCCGACGACCCCGGCTATCGGCTTAAATAAAGGAGCGGCCGGCCCCGAGGGGTAGTCGCTGAAGGAGCGGCTCGCTGCCGGTCGCTGGCGTCCGATTGTACCCGCCGGGGACGGTCGGTTGCAACAGGCAGCACAATTTCGCTACAATCGGCAAATCACACCCCTTCCATCAACGATCAACGATCCCTACGAGGTAATCACCATGGCTGTATCCGCCAGTACCATCCGAAACGTTGCGCTGCTCTCTCACAGCGGCGCCGGCAAGACCTCTCTTGCCGAAACCATGCTGTTCAACGCCAAGGTGATTAACCGCATTGGCCGGGTTGAGGACGGCACCACCGTCTCCGACTACGAGCCGGAAGAAGCCAAGCGCGCCGCCAGCGTCCAGACCAGCCTGCTCCGTTTCACCGACGGCGACGACAAGGTCAACCTGCTGGACACCCCCGGCTACGACGAATTCCTTGGCGAGGCCATCGGCGCCCTGCGCGTCGTTGAGTCGGCCCTCATCCTGGTGGCCGCTCCCTCCGGAGTTGACGTTGGCACCGAGCGGTCATGGGATCTGGCCCGCGCCAACAACCTCCCCATCGCCTTCCTGCTCAACAAGATGGACCGGGAAAACGCCAGCTTTGAGCGCAGCGTTCAGGAAATCCAGGACATCTTCGGCAACCAGTGCGTTCCCTTCCAGCTGCCCATCGGCGAAGCCCAGGACTTTACCGGCCTGGTCAGCGTCATCGACCCGCCGGCAGACATACCCGCCGACGTAATCGGCGACTTCGACTCCGCCCGCGAACGGCTGATAGAAGCCGTGGCCGAGTCCGACGACGCCTTGGCCGACAAGTACCTGGAGGGCGAGGAGATTACCGCCGCCGAGGTAACCGCCGGCGCCCGAGAGGCCGTCCGCAACGGTGACCTGGTGCCTATCCTCGTGTCCTCGGCCACCCAGAACATCGGCGTTGCCGAGCTGGTGCAAGTGATACGCGACTTCCTGCCCTCGCCGGCCGACCTGCCCAACAGCTCCGGCGACGCCGACGTCGCCTCCGATGCCGCCGCTCCCCTGGCCGCGCTGGTATTCAAAACCACCTCCGACCCCTTCGTCGGCAAACTTTCCATGTTCCGTGTCTATCGCGGCACCGCCCAGTCCAATGGCGAGGTCTATAACAACAATAAGGGCGAGTCAGAGCGTCTCGGCCAGCTGTACCTGCCCCAGGGCAAGAACCAGGACAACGTCAACGAAGTCGTCGCCGGCGATATCGGCGCCATCGGCAAACTCAACGCCACCCTCACCGGCGACACCCTGTGTGCCGGCGACAACCGGGTTACCCTGCCCGGCGTGGATTTCCCGAAGGGTTTTTACTCTCTGGCCGTCATGCCCGCGACCCAGGCCGACCTGGACAAGATGTCCACCTCCCTCGCCCGCATCGTTGAAGACGACCCCAGCCTCCAGTTCACCCGCAACCCGGAGACCAGCGAGAGCCTGCTCACCGGCCTGGGCGAAGTGCAGATTGAGGTAGCCTTGGACCGCATCAAGCGCAAGTTCGGCGCCAGCCTGAACGTCAAGCTGCCCGTGGTTCCCTACCGCGAGACCATCACCCAAGTTACCAACTCCGAGTACCGCCACAAGAAGCAGACCGGCGGCAGCGGCCAGTACGGCCACGTGCTGCTGCGCCTGGAACCCCGCGTCCGCGACGAAGGCTTCGAATTCGGCAACGAGGTGGTCGGCGGACGCGTTCCCCGCGAGTTGATTCCCGCGGTGGAGAAGGGCGTGGTCAACACGCTGAAAGAGGGCGTGCTGGCCGGCTTCCCGGTGGTGGACCTGAAAGCCGTCATCTACGACGGTAGCACCCACCCGGTGGACGGCAAGCCCATCGCCTTTGAGATTGCCGGCAGCCAGGCCCTGCGCCAGGGTATGCAGAAGGCCGCGCCCGTGCTGCTGGAGCCCATCGTGCGGCTCTACGTCACTGTCCCGGAAAACTACACCGGCGACATCATCAGCGACATGAACAGCAAGCGAGGCCGCATCCTGGGCATGAACCCCGAAACCCGTTACACCGTCATCGAGGCCGAGGTGCCCCACGCCGAAGTGCAGCGCTACTCGCAAGACCTGCGCTCAATGACCGGAGGACGCGGCTCCTACCGCTTCGAGTTCGACCACTACGAACAGGTCCCCCAGAACATCGAGCAGCGCGTCATCGACACCGCTAAGCAAGCTAAAGAGGCAGCTACGGCGTAAGCAGCTCGTACCTACGGAATGTAGCCGGGACGGGTTCAAACCCGCCCCTCATTCTTAAACCCCCCATGTCGGCTGGTACTCCCCGAATACCTCCCGGAACACCCCCATCATCTCCCCCAGCGTGGCCTCCGCCTTCACCGCCTCAATCAGTGGATACATCAGGTTGGCCTCGCTGCCCGACTGGCGGGCCGCCGACTCCAACGCGCGCAGCCGGACGGCCACCTCCCGGTCGTCCCGACGACGGCGCACCTCGTTCAAATGCGCGATGTGGCGCTGCTCGCCGGCCTCGTCCACCCGCAGTATCGGGATGTTCAGGCTCTCGTCCTCGTCAACGTAATCGTTGACGCCCACCGTGATGCGTTCCCGGCGGTCTTCCTCCTGCTGGTAGATGTAGGCGGCGTCGGCGATTTCGCTCTGGAAGAACCCCGATTCCAGCGCCGGTATCACGCCGCCGTGCCGGTCAATCTGCTGGAAGTAATCGTAGGCGCGACCCTCCACCTGGTTGGTCAGCGCTTCGAGGAAGTAGCTGCCGCCCAGGGGATCAACGGTGTCGGTTACGCCGGTTTCGTGAGCGATAATCTGCTGAGTGCGCAGGGCTTGCAGGGCGGCCTCCGCCGACGGCAGCGCCCACGCCTCGTCCTTGCCGTTGGTGTGCAGCGACTGGCACCCGCCCAGCACGGCGGCCAGGGCCTGCAACGACACCCGCACCACGTTGTTCTCCGGCTGCTGCGCCGTCAGCGACGCGCCGGAGGTCTGCGCGTGGAACCGCATCCAGCCGGAACGCTCGTTTTCGGCGCCGAAAGTCTCCCGCATCTCCCGCGCCCAGATGCGTCGGGCCGAGCGGAACTTGGCAATCTCCTCGAAGAAATCGTTGTGCACGTTGAAGAAGAAACTGAGCCGGGGCGCAAATTCGTCCACCGCCATCCCGCGCTCCACGCAGTGCCGCACGTACTCGAACCCGTCGGCCAGGGTGAACGCCAGCTCCTGCACCGCGTTGCTGCCGGCCTCCCGGATGTGATACCCGCTGATGCTGATGGGGTTGAACCGAGGCATATTGTCGGTGGCGAACTCCACCGTATCCACCACCAGCCGCATAGACGGGTGCGGCGGGAAGATGTACTCGTTTTGCGCGATGTACTCTTTCAGGATGTCGTTCTGCAGGGTGCCGCCCAGCGATGCCATCGTGGCGCCCTGCCGCTCGGCGGCAGCGATGTACATCGCCCAGATGATGGCCGCCGGGCTGTTGATGGTCATGGACGTGGTTACCTGGTCCAACGGGATGCCGTCAAAAACCGTCTGCATATCCTCCAGGCAGGACACGGCCACGCCGCACTTCCCGAACTCGCCCCGGGCCCGCTCGTCGTCGTGGTCGTAGCCGTACAGCGTGGGCATGTCGAAGGCTACGCTGAGGCCCGTCTCGCCCTGGTCCAGCAGGAAGCGAAACCGCTCGTTGGTCTCCGCCGGCTCGCCGAACCCGGCGAACATCCGCATCGTCCACAGCCGCGAGCGATAGCCGGCCGGATGCACCCCCCGCAGGTAGGGATACTCGCCCGGCAGCCCCACGTCCCGCAGGTAGTCGGTATCGGCGACCTCCGCCGGCCCGTACAGCGGGGCCACGGGAATCTGGCTCAGCGTCTTGTAAGCCGACTTGCGCCCGGGGGCCGCGTCAGCCCGCTCCCGCCACGCCTCGGTGCGCTGGCGAATCTCATCATCACTATTTGATATAACCACGGATAACTCCTGTTGTTCATTAGGGAAACTGAATAAGCGTCAGGAAGCGAGAATGTCGGACTACCCCACCAACCGCACGAACCGCCGCCGGCCCCCCCGCACCACGTCCCCCGCTAGCAGTTCCGGCCCTTCGCCGGCTGCCACGCTTACCCGCTCGCCGTTGGCTCGGATGATTTCAACCGCGCCCTGGGTGATGAGGCGACGGGCTTCGGCGTTGCTGGACGCCAGGCCGGTTTCCACCAGCAGGCGGTTGATGGGCAGCTCGGCAGCGTCGGCCAGGCTGTACTCCGGCATATCCTCGGGCAAATCCCGCCGCTGTACCACCTGCTCGAAATGGGACTCGGCGGTGTTAGCGGCATCGGTGTCGTGGAAGGTGGCGGTGATTCGGCGTGCCAACCCCTTCTTGAAGTCCATGGGGTTGGCCGACTCCGACGCCATGGCTTGCTGCATTTCGGCGATGTCAGCGTCGGGCACGTCGGTCAGGTATTCGTAGTAGGACGTTATCAGGCTGTCCGGCAGGGACATCAGCTTGCCGTACATCTCTGCCGGCGGCTCTTCCAGCGCCACGTAGTTGCCCAGGCTCTTGCTCATCTTCTGCACTCCGTCGGTGCCCACCAGGATGGGCATCATGAAGCACTGCTGCGGCGTCTGCCCCATCATCCCCTGCAGCTCCCGGCCCACCAGCAGGTTGAACATCTGGTCGGTGCCGCCAAATTCCACGTCCGACTCAATCACCACCGAGTCGTAAGCCTGCATCAACGGATACAGCATCTCGGTGATGGCGATGGGCCGGTTCTCCGCGTAGCGGTTGGCGAAGTCCTCACGGTGCAGGAACTGGTTGATGGTGAACCGGCTGGTCAGCTCGATGACGTTGGCCAGGGTGAACTCACCGAACCACTGGCTCTGCCATTCCACCTGCGTCCGTTCCCGGTCCACCACCTTGAAGAACTGGCGCATGTAGGACTCGGCGTTTTCCAGCACCTCGGCGTGGGTCAGCATGGTGCGCGTCGCCGAGCGGCCCGAGGGGTCGCCAATCTGCGCCGTCCAGTCGCCGACGATGAGGATGACCTGGTGGCCCAGATCCTGCAGTTGGCGCAGCTTGCGCAGGCCGACCACGTGGCCCAGGTGAATGTCGGGCCGGCTGGGATCAAAGCCCATCTTCAGGCGCAGCGGCCGTCCGCGCTGCAACATCGCCGTGAACTCCTCCTCGGAGATGATGCGGCTGACGCCCCGGCGGGTGATGGTAGTGAGGTCTTCCGGTATTTCCACTCGACTGGTCACGCTGCTAACCTCGCCGTGTTCCCGGCTGGCTACGCGCCATCCAGCCGGTCATGCTCTTCAAGTATGTTGCGGGCGTTGTCCACGTCCCGGTTCATCTGGGTGATGAGTGCGTCGATGCCGTCGAAGGTCTCCTGCCCCCGCAGCCGCGACACGAACTCCAGCCGCAGATTCTCGTCGTAAATGTCATCCGAAAAGTCCAGCAGGTACGCCTCAATCAGGCGTTGGCTCAGCCCGAAGGTGGGCCGCACGCCGATGCTGGTGGCAGCCAGGTGCCGCACGCCCCGCACGGTGGCGTAGGTAGCGTACACGCCGTCCGCCGGTATCACGAAGTTCGGCGTCGGGACGATGTTGGCCGTGGGAAAGCCCAGCTGCCGGCCCATCTTGGCGCCGTGGACCACCACGCCGTCGGTGGCGTAGGGACGGCCCAGCAGGTACTCCGCGCCGTCCACGTTGCCGTCGGCCAGGGCGTTGCGCACCCGCCGGCTACGTACCGCCGAGCCCTCCAGCTCCAGGGGCGCAACGGTTTCCACCCAGAACCCCATGGCTGAACCGCGACGGTGCAGGTATTCCAGGTTGCCGCTGCGGTTGCGTCCCAGGGCGAAGTCCGGCCCGGTTACGATGCCGCGCATATTCAGGCAGTTCACCAGCAGGTCGGTGAACTCGTTGGCGTCCACGTTGGCCAGCTCATTGGTGAACTCCAGGCAGATGACGCTGCCCACGCCCGCCTGGTAGAGCAGCTCCACCTTCTCTTCGGGGGTGATGATTTTATTGACCACTCGGTCGGGATTGACCACCTCGGCCGGATGGTTGCTGAAGGTGATGACGGTGGGAATCATCGCCGGCGCGGCCCGCTGGAACATCCGCTGCAGCAGGTGGTGATGGCCGCGATGGACGCCGTCGAAAACGCCGATGGTGATGACCGTATCGCTGCCGGGCGGAGGCGCAGCTTCCACCAGCGCCTGGCGAAAGCCGCCTCTACCAAGAGTCCGGGGGTCAACGTTTTCCGGAGTGGGCATTGTTGCTGGATGGCCTACCGGCCCATGGCGTAGCCGTCCCGTCGCAGGTCGGCGCCGCCGAACATTGCGCCGCGCTCCCGGTCAACCTCGATGGCGCACAGCGAACCCATCCGCGGCGTCCACTCGTCCCACACGTCCACGTCGTGGCCCCGCTTGCGCAGGTCGTCCACCACCGATGGCGCGATACGAGATTCTACGCCCACCAGGCCAGGCCGGTAGGCGTGGGGCCAGAAGGAGTTGGGGAAGCTCCACGTGGACGCCCGCGGGGCCTCGATGGCCTGCTGCACGTCCATGCCGAACTCGGCCACGTTGAGGAACATCTGCACCATGGACTGGGGCTGCACGTCGCCGCCCGGCGTGCCGAAGGGCAGCCAGGGCTTGCCGTCCTTGAAAGCCAACGCCGGATTGGGCGTGAGACGCGGCCGCTTGCCGGGAGCCAGGCTGCTGGGATGGTCGGCGTCCAGCCAGCTCTGCGCGCCTCGCGCCGACACCATGAAACCCAGGCCGGGCACGATGGGCGCGCCGCCGAACCCGTCGCTGGGCGTGGCCGAAAAGGCGTTGCCCCAGCGGTCAACGGCGCAGATGTACGACGTGTCGGCGGACAGCGGGCCGGCCACCGCCTCAGGCTGACGGGCGGCCCTACCGCTGCCGGACTGGTATGCCCAGGGGTCGCCGGCCATCGGCATCTCCGGGCAGGCCCGCTGCGAGTCAATCTCCCGGCGGCGGGCGGCGGCGTACTCGCGGGAGAGCAGACCGGCCATGGGCACGTCCACGAAGTCGGGGTCGCCGTAGTAGGCGTGGCGATCGGCAAAGGCCAGTTTCAGCGCCTCCAGCACCGTGTGGATGTAGTCGGCGGAGTTGTGGCCCATGCCCTGCAGGTCACAGCCTTCCAGGATGCGCAGGGCGTGCAGGTTCATCGGCCCCTGGCACCACGGCCCGCAGGCGTAAACATCTATTCCCTTATAGTCGATCATCGCCGGCGCGTCCACGCCCACGGAGAAGTCGGCCAGGTCCTGCATGGACAGCCAACCGCCCTGGCTGCGGATGAAGGCGACCATTTCCTCGGCGATGTCGCCCTTGTAGAACAGGTCGCGGGCGGCGCGGATGCCGGCTTCGCGGCCCTGGCCGTTCACCGACTGCTCGGCGCGAATCATACGGCGGAAGGTCCGCCCCAGGTCGGTCTGCACCAGCAGGTCGCCGAGGCCCAGGGCCTTGCCGCCGGGATAGAAAATCTGCATGGTGCTGGTCCACTGGCTGGTGTCGCCCTCGTCCAGGATGATGTTGTCGCCGCTGCTCACCAGCGCCCGGTGCAGCGTGGCCGGAATGGGGAAGCCGCCCTCGGCAATCTCCAGGGCCGGCGTAACCACCTGCTCAAAGGTCATCGTGCCGTAGCGGGACAGCGTAGTGAGCCAGGCGTCGGGCGCGGCCGGCGTAACCGTGCGCATCACGCCGTGGGGCATATCGCCGCCGTGCTCCTGCTGGAAGTAGTCGATGGACGCCTCGGCCGGCCAGCGTCCCAGCCCGCTGATCTCTCGGGTCTCGCCCGTGGCGGCGTGGTGGATGATGATGGGGGCGACGCCGGCGAAGCTGGTGTACTGGGGCAGCGTAACGTTGATGACGATGCCGGCCGCCACGCCGGCATCGATGGCGTTGCCGCCCTGTTCCAGAATCCGGTAGCCGGCCGCGGTGGCCAGGTAGTGGCCGGTGCTGACCATGTGGGTAACGCCGCCGACCAGGGGACGATAACTGCGCAATCCGAGAGCCATGAAACTTACCTCCGCGTGCGTCCGCACGAACGATGCTGCCGTGTTCGCTTGATGGTCGGCAGTATAGGGCATTGGGGCAAGGGTTGCCAGTAAGAGGGCAGGTCAGTCCTGGTGTCGGTTGCTGGTGTTTGGTTGTGGTTGGCCTCCTTCCTTCGGCAAGCTCAGGATGAGCGGGAGGGGTTCGGCGGTGAGCGGGGGCTGGTTTCGTGGTGGTTGGTTTTCATTGGGGTTGGCTCCTTTGGGTTTTGGGTAGCCTGCCTGAGGTCGGTTTCCGGAATTTCACTTTGGTCGTTGTCAGTCCCACGGCCGGGGGGTTCTTACGCACTTCCACATAGGTGTTTTTGTGACGGGGTCATTTCTCCGCCAATGGCCGCAGTGGTATCGCGCCGTGCCACACCTGGTCTTTTGCGACGGGGTCAGTTCTCCCGCCAATGGCAGCAGTGGCCGCTCCGGTGTCACGTCTGGTGTTTTGTGACGGGGTCAGTTCTCCCGTCAATGGCAGCAGTGACCGCTCCGTCGTGCGATTTAGGATTAGCTGACTGTTTGGTGGCCGTTGACGACCGCAGTGATGATGACCTCGTTGGCAGGCTGGGATGGTTAGGTTTTGGTGTACACGAGGCCATGCTAGCACGTATGTTCCATCACTGTCAATAGGAGCGAGGCCAAGGGGCTGTCGGGGTTTTGGTGACTGTTGCCGTGCCGGAGAAACAACGCCAGCGTGATGAGATGGCCGTATCTGCGAACCGGATGGAATCCGAGGGCGAAAGCATGGGCAACTTGGGGCTGCTGTACGTGGGAAAGGTGAGCGACCTGGTTGACCTGTACGAGGCAACGCAGTTCGCGGCGGAGCAGATAGCGATACACGCGGCGAGGTATGGGTTGCAGACGGTTTGAGGCGGAAGGTGGGTGGGGATGCGGGTGGTACAATCGTAATTGTGGGCTGGGAACGGCTAGTGCAAGGAGGCTCTCTAATGTACGACGAACAGCAAATCCAGCGGTTGCTGGAAGGGGTTGACGTTTGGAATGAATGGCGCGAAAGGGAAGGTCCTAGTAATGTGCTCTTCCTTTACGACACGAACCTCTATCAGATTTTCCGTAATGCCGGGAAACTGGACAGTGAGGGGCGAATCCCTCTCGCTGGGGTCAACTTCGGAACCGTATTTCTTAACAAATCCGTTCTAGCCAACGCTAACCTCGCTGGTGCTGACCTCAGTTTTGCCTCTCTAAATGAAGCTGACCTTGCCAACGCCGACATCAGTGGTGCCGAGTTCTCTGGCGGACGTTTCGATAAATCTGACCTATCGAACGCCAACCTCAGCTGCACTAAATCCCTCATGGCGAGTTTCGAAGAAGCTAACCTATCCAGTGCTGACTTATCTGGAGCTAATTTTGCGATATCTAGGTTCGCAAACGCTAACCTTACCGATGCCGATTTAACTGGTTCTAATTTTGGTCGCGCTGATTTCAGTAACGCCAATCTTTTCAATGCCAACCTCACCGGCACAAATCTAACCGATGCCAGCCTAGCCGGCGCTAATTTGCTCGGCGCACAGCCTTGGCGGGCAGTCTTATATTCCGATGAGAGTACACTATTGGAGCCGGTACGAAGTAATCCAGTATGCGTCACAGCAATTTCAGATTTATTGGCGATTGTTCAGGGAGTAGGTGTGGAAACTCCACTTTACTACCGCGGCGAATCCAAACTCGGCTGGTCGTTGATTCCTGCACTATTCCGAGATAACCTTGCCGAAGTTGAAGAGAGGATGCTGAATAATCTCATTTCACGACGGCCACATGACTTCAGTGGTACGGCCACTGCCCTAGATAGGTGGGTGTTGGCGCAGCACCACGGCTTAAAAACTCGCTTCTTGGATGTTACCAAGAATCCGCTGGTCGGTTTGTTTTTTGCCTGTGAAAGGAGCGAAAAATACGAAACTGAAGACGCCTGCTTGCATATTTTCGCAATGCCGGAAGCATTGAACAAGCCGTTCAACAGCGACACAATTAGCGTCATCGCTAATTTCGCCAGGCTCCCGCGACGGGAACAGGGCCAGCTACTTGGCTTGTCTATAGACCAATCTAAAGCAGCGTCCACCGACCAGGATCGGCACAGTGTTGCTATGCGACAACTTTATCAGTTAATTCGCAGGGAGCAAGCTTACTTCGAAGAACGTATTGACATGAAAGACCTCTACGGCGTTTTTGTGGTTGAGCCACAACAGTCCTCGGAAAGGGTTCGAGCACAATCTGGCGCGTTCTTGGTCTCGGCCTTCCGCGACCGATTCGACTACACGGATGATACGGAGTGGAACGGCGGAGTACGTCCTTACGACCACTGCACGTTGACCATACCGGCCGAATGCAAAGACGACATCTTGAAGGAATTACGATTGCTGAACATCACGCGCGAAACCTTGTTCCCGGGGCTGGACTCGTCCGCCGATGCGGTTACGGAGCGATACAAGCAGGACGTGGCAAACTCGCCTTGACACCGCCGCCGCCGCTGACTAGGCTTGCCGTATCCGGACTACACGGAGGGAACCCGGCTATGGCTATCTATGACCTGATCATCAAAGGCGGCACCGTGATTGACCCTGCCGAGGGCCGGCACGGCGTCCTAGACGTTGGCATCACCGACGGCAAGATTGCCGCCGTCGCCGCCGACATTCCCGCCGAGGAAGCGACGCGGGTCGTCGAAGTCGCCGGCAAGTACGTTACCCCCGGCCTGATTGACCTGCACACCCACGTGTACGAAGGCGTCAACGGCAACGGCGTCAACGCCGACCTGGGCGGCGTCCGCGCCGGCGTTACCACCATGGTGGACGCTGGCAGCAGCGGCTGCGACACCTACGGCGGCTTTCCGGCTCACATCATTCCCAACAACCACACCGAGATTCTCCCCCTGCTGCACATCTGCCGCACCGGATTGGCCACTACGCCGGACATCTTCTCCCCCAGCAGCATCGACCTGGAGCGCACGATACAGGTGGTTGAGGAGAGCAACGGCGTCATCCGCGGCATCAAGGCCCGCATGGTGTCGCCGGCCCTGGAAATCATGGGCATGGAGATGCCCCGCATGGCCAAGCGCGCCGCACGAGAGGCAGGCGTGCCCCTGATGGTCCACATCGGCGACACCGAAAAGCGCTACCCCGCCGAGGTCATCCGCGAGCTGCTCCCCATCATGGAGCCGGGCGACATCGTCACCCACTTCTTCACCGCCAACCCCGGCGGCGTGCTGGACGGCGATGGCA
This sequence comes from Chloroflexota bacterium, assembly GCA_009837355.1. Classification (GTDB taxonomy): domain Bacteria; phylum Chloroflexota; class Dehalococcoidia; order Lucifugimonadales; family UBA3495; genus Bin87. Next base: position 35,294 of record VXTR01000051.1, read on the forward strand.
AGCTGGTTCCCGAGGCCAGGGAGGCCCACGAGCGCGGCGTCTGGCTGGACACCGCTCACGGACGGGCCAACTTCAGCTTCGACATCGGCGAGCGCGTCCTCGACCAGGGCGTGGAACCCCACTGCATCAGCACCGACCTCACCCTGCCGGGCCGGCTCCGCACCGTCCACAGCATGACCGAGATGATGACCCGCTTCCTGGCCATGGGCTTCACTCTGGACCGCGTGGTGGAGATGTGCACCATCAACCCGGCCCGCGCCATCGGCGAGGAGGAGCGCCTGGGCAGCCTGGCCGTGGGCAAGCAGGCCGACGTGTCCGTCCTGGACATCGTGGACGGCGACTGGCAAGTCTTCGACGTGCTGGGCAACGGCCGGAAATCCGAGCAGGCGGTGGTTCCCGTCCTCACCGTCAAGCGCGGCGAGGTGTTCGAGGCCGGTTGGGGCCCCCGACCCTGGGGCTGGGAGCCGGACACGGCATAGGAGACAACATGGTAGAAGTAATCCTCAGTTCCCCCCGCGGCTTCTGCGCCGGCGTCGTCCGCGCCATCGACGTGGTGGAAGAGTGCCTGGCGCGGTTCGGCCCGCCCGTCTATGTCAAGCACCAGATTGTCCACAACCCCTACGTGGTGGCCGAACTGGAGCGCAAGGGCGCCATCACCGTGGAAGAGGTTGACGAAGTCCCCGCCGGCTCCCTAGTCGTCTTCTCCGCCCACGGCTCGCCACCCGAGGACTTCCAGCGCGCCGAGCAGCTCAACCTGCGCGTCATCGACGCCGTCTGTCCCCTGGTTACCCGCGTGCACAACGAGGCCAAAAAGTACCACCGGGAGGGCAAACGCGTCCTGCTGGTCGGTCACCAGGGACACCAGGAAGTCCGCGGCACCATGGGCCAGGCCCCCATGACCCTGATCAACGATTCCGCGCCCCTGTCCGAGCAGGCGGTCAGCGCCGACCTCGACCTGCCGGCCGACACCGAGGTCGCCGTCATCACCCAAACCACCCTGTCCGTCGGCGACACCGCCACCGCCATCGGCGCCATCCAGGAGCGCTTCCCCGACGCCCTGGTGCGCAACGACATCTGCTACGCCACCACCAACCGCCAGGACGCGGTAACCAAGATGGCCGGCCTGGTGGACGTGGTGCTGGTCATCGGCGCGCAGAACTCGTCCAACTGCAACCGTCTGCGCGAGGTGGCCGAGGCCAACGGAACGCCGGCCTACCTGATTAACGGCCCCGACGAAATCAACCCCGACTGGCTGCTCGGCTGCGGTCGGGTTGGCATCACCTCCGGCGCCTCAACGCCCGAAGTCCTGGTGGAAGCAGTGATTGACGCGCTGACGCCGAAGAAGGTAACGCTGCTGGAAGGCGCCGAGGAGGACATCACCTTCACCCTCCCCCGGGAGCTGCGCTAGTCGCGCTACCACTCCGAGCGCGGTGGCCGTTCCATCAGCGCCGGGATGCACTCGGCGGCCGGCAGACCCTCAAACAGTACCTGCGACATCAGCCGGGTGATGGGCATGTCAACGTCCAGCCGCTCGGCCATTTCCAGGGCGGCTACCGTCGTGTTGACTCCCTCGGCCACGGCGTCCATGTCCGCCAGTATGTCCGGCAATCTGCGTCCCCTGGCCAGTTCCTCACCCACCCGCCGGTTGCGACTCAACGGGCTGCTGCAGGTGGCCATCACGTCGCCCAGCCCGGCCAGGCCGGCGAAGGTCAGCAGCTGCGCGCCGGCCGCGATGCCCAGCCGCCCGATTTCGCTCAGGCCCCGGGTTATCATCGCCGCTTTGGCGTTGTCCCCGACTTCCAGCCCGTCGGCAATGCCCGACGCCAGCGCGAGAATGTTCTTCAGCGAGCCGCCCAGCTCAGCGCCCACCAGGTCGTCGCTGGTATAGACGCGAAAGGCCGGCGACATCAGCGTGTCCTGCACCAGCCGACGGGTGGATTCATCGGCGGCGGCGGCCACCGTCAGCGCCGGCTTGCCCGCGATAATCTCCCCGGCCAGGTTGGGGCCGGACAGTGCCGCGAACAAACCCGGCGAATGATGGGGCAGCTCCTCGCTCAGCACCTGGCTCATCCGCAACCCGCCCGGCAGTTCCAACCCCTTGGTTACGCTGAGCACCACCGCGTCCGCCGGCACGTGCGCCGCGATGCGCCGGACGTTCTGCCGGAAGCGGTCCGAGGGCACGGCGACGATTATCAGCCGGGCGTCTCCCAAGGCGGCCTCCGGGTCGTGCTCCGGCAGGAGGCTGGGCGGGAAGGGAACGCCGGGCAAACGCCGAGAATGCTCTCCGGCTCGTCGCAAGACGTCCGCTTCGTCCGGTGTGCGACAGAGCAGTTGCACGGTGGGGCCGGAGCGGGCCAGCAGGACGGCCAGCGTAGCGCCCCAAGTGGTGGCACCGACTACGCAGATGTTTGGGAGGCTAGCAGGCAAGGCCAACGTCAATAGAACGGGGCATCCATCAGGCCGGCGACAAGACGCCGCCGGCCTGCGTTGCGCCGGAGGTTGCGGACTAGTTGTCCGCGCCCTGCTTGGTGAAGTGTGGCATCACGTCGCTGGCGAACCACTCCAACTGCTCCATGGACGCGCTAGTGGGCATTCCCATATTCGTAACGCCGATGTTGATTTCCTCCAAGCCGGGGTAGCGCTCTTGCACTTCCATCAGCTGCTCGACGATGCGCTCCGGCGGCCCCACCAAGTACTGGCCGGCTGCCACCGACTCCTCAATCGTCGGCATCTTCAACCCTTGGGGCACCGGGCGACCAAAGGCGTTCAGCGCGTCCAGCTGCTCCTGGCTCAGCCCGGCGATGAATCCCAGCGGCCCGAACATCTTAACCCGTTCCTCCATCCACAGGCGGGCTTGGTCCATGGCCTCTTTCTCGGAGTTGGCAATCTGTACCGAGTAACCCACGATGAGGCCTTCGCCCAGCTTCCAGTCTTTGCCGTGCTCGGCGTGAATGGCCTGCCAGCGCTGGATGACGTCGTCGCTGGCGCCGCCCGTGGCCGCGCCGCCGCCGATGATGCCCTTGATACCCCACTTGGCCATGAAGTTAATGGCCCGGTCGCTGGCCGACACCACCGGCTGCCACCACTCAACGTCGTACTTGGGCCGGGGCACCAGCGTAATCTCCTCCAGGTCGTAGCCGCGATAGGGCACGTTGGGCGGAATGTCGTAGTGCTTGCCGTGATGGGAAAAACTGCGCTGGTTAAACGCCTTCCACATCACCTCCACCTGCTCCTCGAACAGCTCGCGGTTGGCATTCTGGTCCATGATGGGCGACCCGAACGCCTCCACCTCGCGGGTGTGGTAGCCCCGGCCCACGCCGAACCGAACCCGGCCGTCGGTGAGCCAGTCGGCGGTGGCGTAGTCCTCGGCCAGGCGCAGCGGGTTCCACATCGGGTTGATGTTGAAGCCGCAGCCGAAGCGCAGGTTCTTGGTCAGATGCGCCAGGTGAACCCACAGCATCAGCAAGTTGGGAATGACCTCGTAGCCCTCACGCTGGAAGTGATGCTCCGCCGCCCAGAAGGTATCGTAACCCAGGCGATCCATGGCGATGGCGATTTCTTCGGCCTTCTTGATGCCGCCGCCGGCCAGTTCCTCGTCGGATAGCCAGCGGTCGTTGGCCGGTGTGCCCTGGTAGCCGGGGTTGTCCATATCGACGTTGCCGGCCCAAAGGCTGCCAAACTTGGTAATCATCTAACGGGTCCCTCCTTGTGATGGTGCATTGCCGATGATGGCCGTTATGTTAGCGGGTTTGGGCGATGCTGTCAGCATCAGCGCAGGCCGCGGAAGAACTCCCGCATATCGCCCACCAGTTCCGCCGGCTTCTCCAGCGCGGCGAAGTGGCCGCCGCTGTCCATCTCGGTCCAGCGCTGCACGTTGTAGGTTCGCTCTGCCCAGGCCCGCGGCGGCGTGGACAGCTCCTTCGGAAACACCGCGATGGCGCAAGGCACGTTGATGCGATCCTCCGGCCCGAAGTACCACGGCGTTCGGCCGTTCTCGTAGTACAGCCGCGTGCTGGAGTTGATGGTCTGCGTTGCCCAGTAAATCATCACCGTGGTCAGCAGGTCGTCCTTGGTGTACACGCTTTCCACGTCCCCGTTGCAATCGCTCCAGGTGCGGTACTTTTCCACGATCCAGGCGCACAGGCCCACCGGCGAGTCGTTCAGCCCGTAGGCCAGCGTCTGCGGCTTGGTGCCCTGGATGTGAGCGTAGCCGCCCTCGGCGGCGGCCCAGGCAACCCGCTGGTCAATCATGGCCAGCTCTTCATCGGACAGCGTGGCGGCGAAGTCCCGGCGGTAGCCGCCCTGGGGTGTGCCGATGACCTGCTCCAGCCGCTCCCGCATGCTCAACCCCTGCAGGCTGGCGCCCTGGTAGGGAATGGCCTGCGTAACCGACGTGGTGTGTATCCCCAGCACGTGGTCGGAGTGATGGAAGCCCAGCCGCGCGGTTACGCCGGCGCCCCAGTCGCCGCCCTGCGCGGCATAGCGCTGGTAGCCCAGCTCGTCGGCCATCAGCTTGTCCCACAGCTCGGCGATTCGGCGGGTGTTCATCCCCCGCTCGCGAGTCTGCGCGCTGAACCCGTAGCCGGGCATTGACGGCACCACCACGTCGAAAGAATCGTTGGGATCTCCGCCGTGGCTGGCCGGGTCGGTCAGCATTGGAATGATCTTGTGCATCTCATAGATGGAGCCGGGCCAGCCGTGGGTCACGATGATGGGCATGGGGTTGGGCCCCTTGCCCTTCTCGTGGATGAAATGGATGCCCTGCCCCTCGATGGTGGTGTAGAAGTTGGCGAACGCGTTCAGGCCGGCCTCCGCCTTGCGCCAGTCGTACCCGTCCCGCCAGTATGCCACCAGCTCCTTGATGTAGTACAGGTTCGAGCCGTAGTCCCACTCGGCGCCGGGGATTTCGTCGGGCCAGCGCGAGTGGGCCAGCCGGTGCTTGAGGTCTTCCAACGCCTCGTCGGAAACGTATACGGTGTAGGGCTGTACCGCCATGTATAACCTCCGTGGGGAGTTCGCAATCAGGTTGGTCGCCGGTCATCATACCAAAAACCGGGTGAACACCTGGTTCGCAACCAGGTAGGCATCCTCCGCGAGGCGCAGCCGGCCGTCGCTTTCCCATACCAGCAGCCCCTCCGCCGTCAGCTCCCCCAGCTCGGTTTCGTAGCGCGCCAGCAGGTCAACCCCGACCCTTTCCGACGCCGCCCCAACGTCCATTCCGTCAAGCAGGCGCAGGCCCAGGAACATCGTCTCCGCCGCCGCCGTTGCTTCGTCGATAACCTCCAGCCCGTCAACCGTCGGCACGTTGTCGATGCCGGCCGCCGTTACCGACGCCCATTGCGCCGCCGTCGCCGTCCACTCCGCCGCTTTGCGCGCATAGTCCCGGGGCGAGCGCACCGTCCAGAACCGGACGATGCCCCCGGCTTCCTCAATGCGGAGCGATGAATGCGCCCCCGGCCCGACGCCCAGCCATTGCCGGTTGCGCCAGTAGGCCAGGTTGTGCTCCGACTCCCGCCCGGGGCGACACCAGTTGCTGATTTCGTAGTGGTGATAGCCGGCGTCGGCTAGGGCGGCGCGAGCGTGGTCGTACATATCGGCGGCCAGGTCCGGGTCCGGCTCCGGCAGCCGGCCCTGCTCAACCCACCGACGCAGCGGCGTCCCTTCTTCCAGCGTCAGGGAGTACAGCGACAAGTGCTCCGGGCCTAGCGCCACCGTCTGGGCCACCGTGTCCTGCCACTGGGCCAGCGTCTGCTGCGGCAGGCCGTACATCAGGTCCAGGTTCACGTTGTCGAAGCCGGCCCGTCGGCAAGCGCGCAAGGCGGCGACGGCCTCGTCGGCGTCGTGGCGACGGCCCAGCATCGCCAGCAGCCCGTTGTCCATGCTCTGCACGCCGATGCTGACCCGGTTGATGCCGGCGGCGCGCAGCTCGGCGCAACGCGCGTCCGTAAGGTCGTTGGGGTTGCATTCCGCGGTTATCTCGGCATCGCTGCGTATTGGGTATGCGGCAGATATGGCGTCCAGTATCCGGCCCACGTCCCCGGCCGGCAGGTAGGATGGCGTGCCGCCGCCGAGGAAAACGGTGTTCACCGCCGGCCGGCCCAGCGCCGTTGCCCAGGCCCCAATCTCGCCCGTTGCCGCCGTCAGGAAATCGCCGAACTGCGCTTCGATGCCCTGGTACGTGTTGAAATCACAGTAGGGGCACTTGGTGAGGCAGAACGGGATATGCACGTAAAGCGAAATCCCGGAAAAACTCCCTCTCCCCTCGTGGGAAAGGGCTGGGGTGAGGGGGCGCCTTTCCATCAGACCGCCAAAACCGAACCCTGCCTGCGTCAACCGCCCCTCTGATTGTCCCGGTCATCTTTGGGGCGCGCCTGCCCGTCCACCACGCTGTCCGGATCCCGGTCTTCAGGCCGGGGCGGCGGAGGCTCGCCCATGTGCTCCCTGACCACGGCGGGCGGACACAGCTTCCAGAATATGAAGAGCGCCAGGCCGAAAATGATGATGTCGTCGTACCGCCCCAGGCCAAAGGGAATATGGTCCCGAATAAAGTCCCACGGCCAAACCGCGTACACCAGCGCCAGCGGAACCAGCAGCTTGAGCAGAATGTTCACCCGACGGTCCTTGTGCAAACGCCATACCGCCCGTACGAACTTGATGATTCGCGGGGCCAGCTGTGGGCCGAACATCAGCAGCAGGGGCCAGAGAAATCGCAACATTGAAACACCGCCTTGCCATTGATGTTAGCACATAACGAACACTGAACCGACCAACCCAGACCACTACATTGAGCCAGCGCCGAAACCTGCTATCATAATCGGCGGATTCAGCCAATACGCCATCGCACGGAGGCGACGTTATGCGGCAGAGCGCGGTCAGCTTCATTACCAAGGGTCTCACCTTTGAGGGCATCATCGCCCTGCCCGACGGCGAGGGGCCATTTCCCGGCGTCGTGATGTGCCATCCCCATCCCCTGATGGGCGGCAACATGGACAACAACGTTGTCGTCGCCGTTACCTTCGGCCTCGCCGACGCCGGCATCGCCTCGCTGCGCTTCAACTTCCGCGGCGTCGGCAACAGCCAGGGCGAGCACGCCAAGGGCGAAAAAGAACACCAGGAGGCCCTGATGGCAATGGACTTCCTGGGCGCGCTGCCCGACGTGGACGACGACCGCATAGGTCTGGGCGGGTATTCCTTCAGCACCCGCGTCATCTGCGCCCACAAGCAGCTTCACAAGAAGCCCAAGGCCATCGCCCTGGTCGCGCCCTCCATAGACGCTATCACTGACAGCCCGCTGCAATCCGACAAAACCCCGCGCCTGATTATCACCGGCGACCGCGACCGGCTGGTCAGCGCCGACGGCGTGGAGGAACAGCTGGCCCGTTTCAACCCGCCGGCCGACTATCACGTCGTCGCCGGCGCCGACCACTTCTGGGTAGGACAGGAGCGTGAGATGGCCGACACCGTGGTGCAGTTCTTCCTCAGGCACCTGGCCACTCCCTGAACCATGTCCGGATTCCCCCAGGGCCGCATACCGATTTACCGTGACTGGACCCTGCTCCAACTGGCGGCATTGACGCTAGCGCTGGATCAGCTCACCAAGTTTGTGGCTCGCCAGACGCTGGAATGGCATTACTCCTGGCCGGCCACCGGATTCTTTCGCTTCACCCACGTGCAGAACACCGGCAGCGCTTTCGGGCTGTTCCAAGGCAATAACCTGCCGCTGCTCATCGTTTCGCTGGTGGGCATCGTGGTGCTGGCCTACATCTACCACAGCCAGCGGCAGCCCACCCGCCTGCTGCGCGTCAGCATCTCCCTGATGCTGGGCGGCGCCTTCGGCAACCTCATCGACCGCATCCACCAGGGACACGTAACCGACTTCATCGACATTGGCCCCTGGCCGGTGTTCAACCTGGCCGACTCTGCCATCGTCATCGGTCTGATCACAATGGGCTGGCTGCTGATAATGCGGCGGGAAAAGGAGAGCAGCGGCGAGGACGGGCCAGATGAGACCCTCACGTCATCCCTTCCTTGTGAAGGCCGAGGCAGTGAGCCGAATGACACCCCCACCTAGTCCTGCCCCGGCTGCGGAAGAAACGATGTACGGCGAACGCTATGAGTTCGTAGCGGCGGACGGCGGAGCCAGGCTGGATGCGTGGCTGGCCGGCCAGCCCCAACTGGCCGCCGACGGCCTCTCCCGCAGTCGGCTCCAGGCCCTGGCCGCCGACGGCAACGTCACCGTCAACGGAGACCCGGCCCGACCATCCCAACGCATACGCCACGGGGACGTCGTCATCGTCTCCGTGCCGCCGGCCCGGTCGCCGGCCGATTTGATTCCCCAGGACATTCCCCTGTCCATCATCTACGAAGACAGCCATCTCGTCGTAGTGGACAAGCCGGCCGGCTTGCCGGTGCATCTCGGACCAGGCCATCCCGACGGCACGCTGGTCAACGCCCTGCTGGCCCATTGCCCTGATATTCGCGGCATCGGCGGGGAACTACGCCCCGGCATCGTCCACCGCCTGGACCGGGATACCTCCGGCCTGCTGGTGGTCTCCAAAAGCCAAGCGGCGCATCAGAACCTCACCGAGCAGATGCAGCGTCGCACGACGCTCAAGGAGTACCTGGCCGTGGCCGTGGGCCTGGTTACGCCGGAGTCGGGCACGGTGGACGCTCCCATTGGCCGAGACCCGCGCCACCGGCAGCGCATGGCCGTCTCCGTCGGCGGACGCGACGCGCGCACTCATTACGAAACGGTGGAGGAACTGCCCAGCCACACTCTGTTGAGGCTGCGCCTGGAAACCGGCCGCACTCACCAGATTCGGGTGCATCTGGCCTGGCTGGGCTATCCTATCCTGGGAGACGAAGTGTACGGGAAAGCCAGCGGGCTGCTGCGCCGGCAATTTCTGCACGCCGCTCGGTTGGGCTTTCAGCATCCTGCCAGCGGGGAATGGTCGGAACACCAAGCGGAGTTATCGGAGGAGTTGCAGAGCGTTTTACAACAGCTGCAATCGGGCAGTGCGTTATAATCAATTGGTGGACTGCATCGGCAGCGAATTTTTGAGGTCAAGCAACGGGAAAATGAGCGACAACGTAACCACTACGACGGGAGACCTTCCCACCGATTTCATCCGCAGCATTATCAACGACGACCAGGCGGCCGGGGCCTACGATGGCCGCGTGGTAACCCGTTTTCCTCCCGAACCCAACGGTTATCTGCACATCGGACACGCCAAGTCCATCTGTCTCAACTTCGGCGTGGGCGAGCAGTACGACGGTGCTCGCTGCCATATGCGCTTTGACGACACTAATCCCACGCGGGAGGACATCGAGTACGTGGAATCCATCCTAGCTGATGTCCAGTGGCTGGGCTTCGATTGGGGCGAGCACCTGTACTACGCCTCCGACTACTTTGAGCAGTTGTACCGGTACGCCGAGCAGCTGATTCTGGACGGCAACGCCTACGTGGACGGCCTCACCGCCGACGAAATGCGCGAGTACCGGGGCACTCTGACGGAGCCCGGGCGGGAAAGCCCCTGGCGCAATCGCTCCACCGAGGAAAACCTGGATCTGTTTCGCCGGATGCGTGCCGGCGAGTTTTCCGACGGCGATTACGTCCTGCGCGCCAGAATTGACATGGCCTCCCCCAACCTGAATATGCGCGACCCGGTGCTGTACCGCATCCGCCACGCCGAGCACCACCGCACCGGCGACGACTGGTGCATCTATCCCATGTACGACTACGCTCATTCGCTGTCCGACTCCATCGAGGGAATCACCCACTCCCTCTGCACGCTGGAGTTCGAAGACCACCGGCCCCTCTACGACTGGTGCCAGGAAGCTCTGGGCATCTACCGCAGCCGGCAGATTGAGTTTGCCCGCCTGAACCTCACCCACACCGTGATGAGCAAGCGGAGGCTCCGGCAACTGGTGGAGGAGGGCCACGTGAACGGCTGGGATGATCCGCGGATGCCCACCATCAGCGCCCTGCGCCGGCGGGGCTACACGCCCGAATCCATCCGCGATATGTGCGAACGGGTCGGCGTAGCCCGGCGCAACACCGTAACCGAGCTGGCCCTGCTGGAGCACTGCCTGCGGGAAGACCTGAACCGTCACGCGCCCCGGCGCATGGCCGTGCTACACCCTCTGAAAGTGGTCATCACCAACTATCCGGAGGGCGAGAGCGAAGAGTTTCAGGCCATCAACAATCCCGAGGACGAAACCATGGGGACGCGCGGCGTGCCCTTCAGCCGGGAAATCTACATCGAGCGGGACGATTTCATGGAAGACCCGCCCCGTCGGTTCTACCGCCTGTCACCAGGCCGGGAGGTGCGGCTGCGCTACGCCTGCCTGATAACCTGCACCGACGTGGTGAAAGACGCTGACGGCAACGTGGTGGAGGTCCACTGTACCTACGACCCGGACAGTCGCGGCGGCAACGCTCCCGACGGGCGGCGGGTGCAGGGAACGATTCATTGGGTTTCGGCAGCCCACGCCGTGCCGCTGGAAGCGCGGCTGTACGACAACCTGTTCACTGAGGCCGACCCAGCCGGCAGCGACGCCGACTTCCTGAAACTGATCAACCATGATTCGCTGGAAGTGGTGACGGCCCTGGCCGAACCGGCCCTGGCCTCGGCCAACGTCGGCGACCGCTACCAGTTTGAGCGGCTGGGCTACTTCTGCGCCGACGTTGATACCAAACCCGGAGCGCCGGTGTTCAACCGGACGACCACGCTGCGGGACACGTGGGCGCGGATAAGCGGGCGGCAGCAGTAGAGATATTCGAGGAGGACAACACTGTGTCGGATAACGTTCGGGTGCGCTATGCGCCCAGCCCTACGGGCAACCCGCACATCGGCAATATCCGCACCGCCATGTTCAACTGGCTGTTCGCCCGTCGCCATGACGGCCAGTTCATCGTGCGGGTAGAGGACACCGACCAGGGCCGCATCACCGAAGGAGCGGTTGACCACATCCTCGACGGCCTGGAGTGGCTGGGCATCGACTGGGACGAAGGGCCCCGTGTCGGCGGCCCCTATGGCCCCTACTTTCAGTCCGAACGCTTGGAGCGCTATAACGCGGCCGCGGAGCAATTGGTGGCCTCCGGCAAGGCATACCGCTGCTACTGCACGCCTGAGCGGGTGGCAGAGCTGCGCAAGGAGCAGGCACGCAACAAGCAGCGGCAGGGTTACGACAGCCATTGCCGGTTCCTGACCGGCGAGGAGCGCGAGGAGAAAGAATCCCAGGGATTGTCCTGGGTGGTGCGGTTCGCCATGCCACAATCGGGCGTTACGTCGGTGGAAGACGTCATCCGGGGGCACGTGGAGTGGCAAAACGAGCTGACCGATGACTTTGTGCTGGTAAAGTCCGACGGCTTCCCCACTTACCACATGGCGGTGGTGGTGGACGACCACGCCATGGACATCAGCCACGTGCTGCGGGCGGAGGAATGGCTGCCCAGCACGCCGCGCCACGTCCAGTTGTTTCGTGCGCTGGACTTGCCCATGCCACGGTTCGGCCACCTGCCCATGATTCTCGGCTCCGACCGGGCCAAGCTCTCCAAGCGGCACGGGGCCACCTCGCTGATGGAATACCGGGACGACGGCTTTGTGCCTGAGGCTTTGATTAACTTCATGGCGCTGCTGGGCTGGTCCCTGGACGGCGAGACCGACGTGATGACCGTGGACACCATCAGAGAACACTTCACACTGGAGCGCGTGGGCAAGCCGGCGGCCATCTTCGACCTTGACAAGCTCCAGTGGATGAACGGGATGTACCTCCGGCAGCTGGACGTCAGCGACCTGGCCGACCGTATTCGGCCTTTCCTGGAAAGCGCGTATCCCGCCGACCTGTTGCCCATCGACCGGGAATACTTGCTGCGCATCACTCCGCTGGTCCAGGAACGCATCAAAACTCTAGCGGAGGCGCCGGAGATGCTGTCGTATTTCTTTGATGACACCCTGGAGTACGACCCGGACAGCCTGGTGCAGCGCGGCATGGATACGCCAAGTACGATGGCCTTGTTGCGAAGGGCGGCCGACGACCTTGGGAAGGTCGATCCCGCCGACTTTGGCCATGAACATCTGGAAGGGCTGCTGAGGGCGACAGGCCAAGAACTTGAACTGTCGGGCCGGCAGTTTTTCGGCGCGCTGAGAACTGCCATCACGGGGCGCACCGCTACTCCGCCGCTGTTTGAGATGATGGAAGTGATGGGAGCGGAGCGTGTTACGCAACGGCTGGCGGCAGCGGTGGCGAATCTGTCTTCCCACTAATCGCCATCCGTTTTGTCGGGCATTGGCTGACCGCAGTGGGGGCATACGTCGCCATTCTGTGGGTGGCCGGCGTCGTAACGAACAGCTGTATCCTCGGCAGCATCCACTTCCAGCAGGCCGGCGCTGATGATGCCGGCGGGCAGCGCGAACAGGCCGATGCCCAGCACGGCAATGACGGCGGCTAACGCCCGGCCGATGGGAGTGATGGGAACGGTGTCGCCATAGCCGACGGTGGTAAGCGTTACCACACTCCACCACATTGATGCCGGGATACTGGAAAAAATGTCGGGCTGCGCTTCGGTTTCAGCGAAATACATCAAGGTGGCCGCCATCACCAAGGCGACAATCAGAGCGACGACAGCGGTGAGCAAATGGCCGCTTTTCTGCCGCACGGCGAGGGCGAGACGGCGCGCCGCAGAGAAATAGCGGGCCAGCTTGGCGGTGCGCGTCAGCAGGCGAACCGTCAGCAGGAAAGACAGGCTGGGGCCACCGACGCCGGAAAGCAGGATGACCACCGCAACGCCGGATGGGACCAAGGCCACTGCGTCCACCAAGGCGTGGGGCGTGACGAGATATCGCCAGCGCCGACGCCATCCCGCCGCTTCAGGGTCAGAAGCAGACTCAGGGGCAGTCCAGAATCTGAGAGCGTACTCCAGTAGAAAAATGCCGACGGTACAGTACTCGATAAGGTGAAACCAGGCGCCGTAGGATGACGCCAGATGAGGCACGGTCCATAGCACCAGGGCTGTGGAGTTGACGACGATAATGGAAACCAGGGCGAATTCCACCATAAAGGCGGGGTCGGCCCGCACGGGCCCGCCGATCCGGAGTCCCGGAGCGACGGAGGGTTCCATCAGGGCATACACTCGCCGCCGTAACCGCGGTGGCTGGCTGTGCTGGGAAGATTCCGTTGGATTCATAGTGTGCGGTTTGGGAAAGGTGAACGGCCGACTATTGCAGCGAAAGGTCGTTTAAATTTTTAGCCAATTTTGATAAAATAGCCAAAATCTGCAATTTCCTGTATTGACTTACGCAGCGCATAGGGCGGTAAAGTGGGAGCGGCAAATTGGTTTCCGCCGATAACAACGCGAGGCGCCGGAAACGCTAACCGAATCCCGGCGCTTCAATCATACAAAGTCGACGGCAGCGATTGATAGGGGCTGGACATCCGATTGTAGGGAAGTTGGTTTAACGGGGAGATTGCAATGCTCGCTACTGGGGTAACGGTGATCAGCGACGGGGTGTTCAAGGTGGACGGCGGCGCCGTCTTCGGCCGGATGCCGAAGATGATGTGGGAGAACCTGGTCACCACCGACCGGAAAAACCGGCTGACGATGGGGCTGAACTGCTTGCTGTTGCATATCAGCGGGCGCAACATCCTGGTGGATACCGGAGTCGGGCCCAAGGACACCGTGCGGGACAAGGAAATGTACGGCCTGGTGCCTAGCCGGCTCATGCGCAGCCTGAAAGGGCTGGGGCTGGGGCCGAAGGACATTGACGGCGTGGTACTGTCTCACCTTCATTTCAGCCACGCCGGCGGCGCTACCCGCATGGACCGCCAGGGAGACATGGTGCCTTCCTTTCCAAAGGCAACGTACTACGTTCAGCGCGAGGCTTGGGAAGACGCACAACAACCTTCCCCTCGCCACGCCGACATCTTCTGCTCGGACGAACTGGCGCCAATCCACGAGCGCGGTCAGCTCGAGTTGCTCGACGGAGACACCGAGCTCTTCCCGGGGTTGAACCTGCTGGTTGCCGACGGTCATTGCAAGGGCCACCAGATTGTCGTATTCAGCCACGGCGGGGAACGCATCGTTTATCTGGGCGACCTGGCCCCCACTCCTTTCCATCTCGGACTGACGGTGCTGTCATCCTTTGATCACGAGCCGGAGGCTGTGATGGACCAGAAACGGGACATCCTCGCCGACGCCGAAAAGCAGGGCTGGCTGATGGTCTTTGCCCATGGACACGAGACCAGGGCCGGCTACCTGGAACGGCGTCAGGATATGACTTACCTAAGGCCGGTGGAGATCTAGTCCGCCCCCTCACCCCAACCCTGTCAGGCCAGGGGAGAGCGAGTCATTCGGCATCCAGGGTAGCCAGCATCGCCTTGCCTTCGGGCCGAATCAGACGGGCCGGCGTGATGCGATTGGCGAGGTCGAGGCTGGTCTCCGCGGCTACACGCACGTAGTTGTCGGTGAGGCCGCTCCAGCGCATCGCCGCACCGTTGGATGCAGGGCGGTTCGTTTCCCACAGCACCGGGCGTGTCTGTCCGGCCAAGCGGTTGCGATAGTCGGCGAACCCCTCCTCCGCAACGGCAGACATCTCGGTGGCCCGACGGCGTTTCTCGGCAGCGTCAACCTGACTGGACAGATAGTTCGCCGTAGTCCCGGGGCGTTGTGAGTAGGGGAACACGTGCACGTCGGCAAAGCGCATTTCGGCCACCAGCGCCAGGCTCGCTCCGTGGGCACCAGCGTCCTCGCCGGGGAAACCGACGATGACGTCGGCGGTGATGGCGGCGTTGGGAACACGGTCTCGAATCAGGCTGACGGCGCGCCGGTAGGTGTCGCAGTCGTAGCGGCGGCGCATGGCCCGCAAGGTAGTATCGCAGCCGCTCTGCAGTGGCACGTGGAAATGGGGGCACAGGCGCGGGTCGTGCCAGAGTTCCAACAGGCCGGGGCTGATTTCGTGGGCCTGCAGCGAGGATACGCGGAGCCTGGGCAGGTCGGTTTCGGCCAGGATGCGGGCCAACAGCCGCGTCAAGTCCAGGTTGTCCAGATCGAAGCCGTAGGTGCCCAGCTGAGTTCCGGTCAAGGCTGCTTCCTTGAACCCGTCGGCAACGTGGCGGTTGATGGCGGCGACTAATTCATCCGCGGGGATGCTGCGCTCGCGGCCACGCACCTTGGGCACGATGCAATAGGCGCAAACCTGGTCGCAGCCCTCCTGAATCTTGACCATTGCGCGGCTGCGGCGCAGGATGCCGGCGCTGCTGCTCTCTCCCTCGATGGGTTGGGGCAAGGGTGAGAGCGTGCGCTTGCCGTTCCGACGCGTCAGCTCGGTGATGGCCAAGCCGGCCAGTTCGGGCTTCTCCTGATTGCCGACCACCAGCGACACTTCGGCCATCCGGCGCAGTTCCTCGGCGGCCCGCTGCGGGTAGCAGCCGGCGGCCACTACCAGAGCGTCCGGATTGGCCCGGCGGGCGGCCCGCAAGGCGTGGCGAGCCTTGGCGTCGGCGGTGGCGGTTACCGTGCAGGTGTTGACGATGATGATGTCGGCGTCGGCGTTGGCATCCACCAGCCGGTAGCCGGCTTGGGCGAACTGTCGGGCCAGCACGGCGCTGTCGGCCTGGTTCAGCTTGCAGCCGTGGGTTTCGATGGCAACGGTTCCAGGCATAACGACTTCACCTGCCGAAGTCGGCGACGTTATCGTCGGGGTCGGCGGAGGGGATGGGACTGTCGCCGCCGGGGATGCGCGCCACCAGACGCTCAACGGCTTCAGTCAAGTCGTCCATGGCCAGGAAAAGGTAGTCAACGCGGCTGCGGCGTTCGCGCACTCGCTCGGCGGCGTCGGACAGGGCCGACAGATGGTCAAAGGCGTCGCGGATATAGCGGTCCCGTTCTTGTTCGCCCAGACGCCGGAGAAAATCCCGCAGGGCTTGGTCCGAGTCTGCGGCCTCGCCGTACCACAGCGCTACGCCGCGGGCCGCCGCAACCAGGCTGCCCCACAGCAGCTCCTCGGACTGGCTCCACCGGCCGCGACCCATGGCGGTCTGGGCCGAATCCAGCAGACGCAATGCCTGGCTGCGGTAGCGGGTCAGCCGGGCTTCCAGGGACAGCGAGGCAGCGGCGTGATGGGAGGTCATGGCAGTTTGATTTTAGCACAGCGAGCTGGGCAGCCGTGTAGTACACTGCTGGGCAGCTATTAGCAGCCGGGCTATCACCGGAGGATTACGCCAATGTCCACAGTCGCCCCCTTTCGGCACACCGCCTACCCGGTACGGGTTCATGCCGGCGATGACGCCCTGTCCAACCTGCGGTCGGCGGTGCAGCGCACCGGAGCCCGACGGCCTTTCGTGGTTTGTGGGAAGTCAATAGCCAACCGCACCAACCTGCTGGAGCGGATTGCCGAAGCGTTGGGAGAGCCGCCGGTGGGAGTGTTTGACGGCGTGCAGACCGGTTCGCCGGTTCCGGCGGTGTTGGAGGGCACGCGGATGGCGCAGGAAGCCGAGGCCGACCTGATTATAGCGGTGGGCGGCGGTAGCGCGGTGGTAACGGCCCGGGCCATAATCATCCTGCTGGCGGAGGACGGCGACCCGCAGGATCTCGCCACCAAGTACCCGCCGGGGCAGCCGCCGGTCAGCCCTCGGCTGTTGCGGCCAAAGCTCCCCAACATCCTGGTACTGACCACGCCGACCACGGCGGCGACACGGGCCGGCACGGCAGTTGTCGATGGGGAAACCGGCCACCGGCTGGAGATGTTCGACCCCAAGACGCGGCCGGCGGCGGTAATCTGGGACACGGAGGCACTGCTGACCGCGCCGGCCGACCTGTGCGTCAGCGCGTCCGCCTCGTTGTTCAGCGGAGTAGTCAGCGCGTTGCAAGGCCCGTCAGTGAACGCGATGGCAATGGCCGACCTGTTGGCGTCCCTGGGGCTGCTGGTGGAAAACCTGCCCACGGCGCGCAAGGATGCATCGGATGGAGCGGCCCGGGTCAACCTGTGCGTGGCGTCGTTCATGTACAACCGGGCGTGGGACACCGGCGCCAGCGGTTCGGCGTTGGGCGTGGTTACCGCGCTGGCCCACAGCCTAGATACACGCTACCTCGATTGCAGTCACGGAGCGGCGTATTCCATCCTCAGTGCGCCGGGGATGAGGTTCAACCGGGACAGCAACGTTGCCGGCCAGGCGCGGGTCGCCGACGCGCTGGGCGTGCGAGAGCAGGGCGCCGACGATGTTGATGCGGCCGACTCGGCAGCCGACGCCGTAGCCGGGTTCTTTGAGGCAATCGGCCTACCGGTGAGCCTGCGCGACGTCGGCGTGCCGGCCGACGGCATCAGGGAAATCGCCGAGGATGCGATGACCGACTTCGGGCTGCACCGCAACGTGCGTCCAGTGCGGGGAGTTGAGGAGCTGGAATCGGTGCTGCGGGGAGCGTGGTAAACCCACCTAGGGCAGCTGGGCCTTGCCGATTATCTCCGACACGCTGGCGACCTCCCACTGGTGCAGCAGGGCTTCCAGCTCGGCCAGGATGCGGAATGGCGCGTTGAGGTCAGCGAGGTTGGCGCTGCCGACCTGAACTGCGGACGCGCCAGCCAGCAGGTACTCAGCGGCATGGCGACCGGTCATCACGCCGCCGACGCCGATAATCGGGACATCCACCGCTTGGGCTGCCTTGTGCACCAGGGCCATGGCGATGGGCCGCAGGGCCGGCCCGGAGAGGCCGCCGTAGCTGGTTCCCAAAGTGGGTTTGCCAGTGTCAACATCGATGTGTAGAGCCGGCACGGTGTTGGATATAGTGAGAGCGTCGGCGCCGGCGGAGACGGCAGCGTGGGCGATTTCGGTGATGTCGGGAACGTTGGGCGACAGCTTGACCCAGACCGGCATATCGGTTTGACGCCGGACGCCGGCCACCGCCGCCTCGGTAAGGCGCGGGTGGTGGCTGAACATTGCGCCGTCGTCCACGTTGGGGCAGCTGAGGTTCAGCTCGATGGTAGAAAAGCCGGCGACGCCAACAGTGAAGGCCGCCATCTCTTCCCATTGCTCCGGGCTATCGGCGGCCATGCTCATCACGATGTTGGTGTCCGCCTCGGCCCACTGCGGGGCAAGGTCGGACATTGCGGCCTTGATGCCGGGGTTGGTCAATCCGATGGAGTTCAGCAGGGTGGTTTCGCCGGCGGCCAAGCCCTCGCGGAAGGACGACGGGAACCAGCGGGGTTCGGGGTTGCCCTCCCTGGGGTGGCGGGTGAAGGTCTTGGGGAGCACCGCGCCCAAGGAAGCCAAGGGGGCGTCCGCAGAGAGACCACGGCCATAGCCGTCATAGCCGAAGGTGCCCGACGCAATCATCACCGGGTTGGACAAGATGAGCGGCTGCCGGCGTCGCGGGGCCAGGTTCACCGTCAGGTCCATGAAGCAGTACCCCCTCGTCTCGTCCCGACCCTCTCCCACGAGGGGAGAGGGAGTTTAGACGTAGGGGCGAATGGTTATTCGCCCCTACCAGGTTTTATTGCGCTCCGAACCGGGGTTTTACAGCGCTGGAATGTCTTCATCCTCTTCGTCGAAGGGGGAGAAGATGCGTGATGCAGTGGCCTCCACTTCCCGGTCGACTTCGGAATCCGAGTCGGTGAGAGACTGGGCGCGGCGCAGCAATTCGTCTTCTTCTTCGGCGGTGCGAATCTGGTAGCCGGAGTTGTCCAAGCCATCGCCGCCGCCGGTGAAGGCCGGTGCGGGCTGGCCGGAGATAAGCTCTTCGTCGATGACGTCCTGAGGCAAGTCCAGAGCCGGCCGTTCCAAGGGGCCACCGAAGCCTTCCCCAAACTCGCCGTCTCCGGAAAGCCACGCCGGGGCCAGCACGTCGTCGTCGAACTCATCGAAGCCGTCGCTGAGGGCCAGGCTCTGCTCGGCAACCAGCAACGACTCCAGCCGGGCCGGTATCAGCCGCCCGATGATGACGTTCTCCTTGAGGCCGCGCAGCCAGTCGCGGTCGCTGGCGACGGCGGCCATGGTGAGCACCTTGGTGGTCTCCTGGAAGGAAGCCTTGGAGAGGAAGCTGTCGGTGGTGAGAGCCGCCTTGGAAACGCCGAGGAGCAGGGTCTTGGCCGTGGCGGGTTCGCCGCCTTCGGCGAGGACATGGGCGTTCTGGTCCTGGAATCGGAACTTGTCCACCACGTCGCCGGGGATAAACTCGGTATCGCCAGCGGTTTCCACCTGGACCCGGCGGAGCATCTGGCGCAGGATAACCTCGATGTGCTTGTCATGGATGCTGACGCCCTGGGAGCGGTACACTTCCTGGACTTCATCAATCATGTAGTGCTGAAGTCCTTCGAGGCCACGGATGTCCAGCAACTCGCGGAGGTCCAGCGGACCTTCCACCAGAGCGTCGCCGGCCATCACTTGCTGGCCGTCGTTGACCCTGAGGTTCATCTGCGAGCCGACGTCGTACGCGCGGGACTCCTCTTCGCGCCACACCACGGTTACGCTGTCGGCGTACACTTCTACTTCACCCTGATAGTCGGAGCGAATTTCGTGCACCACGTCGGCGCCGGCCAGTGCGTTGCTGTCCTCGCCGGGCGCTTCAGAGCTGACCACCACGGCCAGCAGGTTGCCCTCGGCGATAGGTTCGCCCGGCTGCACCAGCCGGATAGCGCCTTCGGGCAGCCGGTACTCGTGGCGTTCCTCGTCGTCGTAGGTAACCCGGACGCGGCGAGAACCGTTAGCGTCTTCCTCAACGGAAACAGCGCCGTCAATGTGGGTCAGCACGCCGGCGCCCTTGGGTGGGCGAACTTCAAAGAGTTCCTGGACGCGGGGCAGGCCGGTGGTGATGTCGGAGCCGGCGATGCCACCGGTGTGGAAGGTGCGCATGGTCAGCTGGGTGCCCGGTTCGCCAATGCTCTGGGCGGCGATGACGCCCACGGCCTGGCCGATTTCCACCAGTTCCCCGGTGGCGGGCAGCCGGCCGTAGCACATCTGGCAGATGCCCCGTGGGGTCTGACAGGTCAACGGCGAGCGGACTGGAATTCGGTCGATACCGGCGCCGATAATCTGGTCGGCGGCCTCTTCGTCAATCATTTCGTTGCGGTCGATGATGATTTCACCACTGCGTGGGTCGGCGATTACGTCGCCGGCCATGCGTCCCACGATGCGCTCGGCCAGGGTGTTGAGGTCGTCATCACCGGGCCGGGGCTGGACGTAGAACGGCTCGGCAAATTCGCAGTCGAAGTCTCGAACGATGACTTCCTGGGACACGTCAACCAGCCGTCGGGTGAGATAGCCACTGTCGGCGGTGCGCAGAGCGGTATCGGTGAGGCCCTTACGGGCTCCGTGGGTGGAGATGAAGTACTCCAAGGCGGTAAGTCCCTCGCGGAAGCTGGACTTCACCGGGCGTTCGATGATGCGGCCTTCGGGGTCGCTCATCAGGCCGCGCATACCGGCCATCTGCTTGATTTGCGCGATGTTGCCCTTGGTGCCCGACGCGGCCATAACGCCGACGCCGCCGTAGTTGCCCAAGTCTTCGGCAACTATTCCTTCCATCTGGTTGGAGGCCTCAGTCCAAGTCTTGATGACTTGCTCGTACCTTTCGTCCTCGCCCATCATGCCCATCTCGAAGTTGTCTTCGTGTTCGGCAACCCTCTGGGTGGCTTCTTCCAAGATGTTGTTCTTGTGTTGAGACACCTGGATGTCGTTGATGGCGATGGTAATGCCGGACTTGGTGGCGTAGTAGAAGCCCATTTCCTTGATGAGGTCGAGAACGTGGGCCGTTTCCTGATTGGAAAGACTGCGGTGCAGTTCAGAAGTGAGGTCCTTGATGGCACCGCGATCCATCAGCTGGTTCTTGTAGGGCATCGAGTCGGGGAGAGCCTCGTTGAAGATGAGGCGTCCCATGGTGGTCTTAAGTTTTTTCCTCTCTCCGTTCCAAGAGAGCACCGTAATCGGGGCGCGCAGGTCAATCTGCTCGTCGGCGTAGGCAATGCGGGCCTCGTCGATGTCGTAGAACTCTTCACCGTCGCCTTTGGCTCCGGGGACCTCCTCCGTGAGGTAATAGCACCCCATCACCATATCCAAGGTGGGCGCGACAAGCGGGTCTCCGGAGGCCGGCGACAACATATTGTTGACGCTGAGCATGACCGTGCCGGTTTCGTTGACGGCCATGGCCGACAGCGGGACGTGGACAGCCATTTGGTCGCCGTCAAAGTCGGCGTTGAAGGCCGAACACACCAGCGGATGGAGCTGGATTGCCTTACCCTCAATCAGCACGGGCTTGAAAGCCTGGATGCCCAGGCGGTGCAAAGTGGGGGCGCGGTTAAGCATCACCGGGCGGTCCTTGATGACGTCTTCCAGGATGTGCCAGACTTCCGGCGCGGAGCGTTCCACCATCCGCTTGGCCGCCTTGATGTTGGGGGCCAGCGCGCTGAGCACCAGGCGGTGCATCACGAAGGGCTTGAACAGTTCGAGGGCCATAATCTTGGGGAGGCCGCACTCATCCATTTTGAGTTCGGGGCCGACCACGATGACCGAGCGGCCGGAGTAGTCCACCCGCTTGCCCAGGAGGTTCTGCCGGAACCGACCCTGCTTACCCTTAAGCAGGTCGCTGAGGGATTTCAGGGCGTGGTCGCGCTTGCCCTTGACGGCCTTGCCCTGGCGGCCGTTGTCGATGAGCGAGTCAACCGCTTCCTGAAGCATCCGCTTTTCGTTGCGAATCATCAGGCCGGGGGCGCGCATACTGGCGAACCGCTTGAGGCGATGGTTGCGGGAGAGAACCCGGCGGTAAAGGTCGTTGAGGTCGCTGGTGGCAAAGCGTCCACCGTCCAGCTGCACCATGGGGCGCAGTTCGGGGGGCAGCACGGGCAGCACGGTCATAATCATGTCCTGCATCCGGTTTTCGCTGCGGCGGAAGGTTTCCAGCAGGCGCATACGCTTGCCGGCTTTGACCCGAATCTGCGAAGAGGTGGTGCGCATTTCCAGGGCGGTGTAGTACCGTTCCTGGTCCAGGTCGGTATCCATCAGCTTCAGGAATTCCAGCACAGGCTCGGCGCCCATGTCGGCGTCAAAGGAGTCGCCCCAGAAGGGCTTGAGCCGGTCATAGCGGCTGGTGGAAAGGATGGTGAGGCGCAGGCCACCGGAGCCGCTGCGGGCGACGTAGAACTCATCGGGGAGTTCCACGTCCTCACGAGCGCGGGCCGGCAGTTTGAGGTCATCCCAAAGCCAGTCCACGTCGGCACTGCGCAGCCGCTGGGTCGGATCCCAGCGGAGCCAGCGCATGGACTGGATCAGGTCAACCGCTTCCTTGCGACGCTCGGCGAGGGCGCGCAGCAGGTAGCCGTCGATTGTGCCGATGAGGTCATTCAGCTTGGGCAGTTCTTCGCTCCAGGCCTTGATTTCTTTCTGGCGACCATCGTCGTCAACGATTTCGGAAATCCCTTCGATGCGGCCCTCAAGCCGGCCGATGGCCTTCATGTCGTCGCTGTCAGGGTGCAACCGTTCCAACAGGGCGGAGAAAGCGGGAACGTTCCAACCGCGGCCTTCGGGGTTATCTTCGGAGCGGCGGTTGTTCCAAGTGCGAACCGCTTCTTCAATCTGGGTGAGGGAAGCGTGGATTTCCGACAGGTCGTCAGTCATCGACTGGCGAACGGCAGCGTCATCGGTCTGCGGAGCGCCGATGACGAAGATGCCGTACAGGTCCTTGAGCGTGGGCAGCAGCACTTCCTCGTCAACGGCAGTGATGTCCGCTTCCAGGCGGTCGGCAGCGTCGGCCACGTCGTCCTGGCGCTCTTCGGTGGGGTCTTCCTGCCAGGCAGAGAAGGCGGCGATCACCGCTGCAGCGTTCTCACCAAGCCGCTGTAGCCCGTCGGCGACGGGCGCTGAGCCGTGATAGAACCGCGAGATGGCAGCGGCAACAGGGTCGCCGTCCACGGCCAGGGTTGACAGTCGTTCGGGGGATTCCAGGTCGGCCTGGCTGAGCACGTTCAGGCCGGCCGCGACGATGGCGGCATGGGCTGCGACGCTGGTGTCGGCTACATCCTGGATGGACTGCAGCGCGGGGGTGAAGTCCTCGTCAGCGCCGGCCTCAGCGGAGGTGAGCCGGCCCAGGGCCACGCGGGCAAAGGTAACCATGTCGCCCAAGCGATCAGGAAGCGTGCCCAGGGCAGCGGAGGCTTCGGTGCGGCGGCTTTCCAGGTCCCAGTCGGCGATGCGGCTGGCGAGGCTCTGCAAGGAGCGGTCGGCCGTGGTGATTGCGCCGCCGCGAATCTGTTCCACCTCGCTGACGTGGCGATCCATCTGCTCGCGCATCAGGTCAACGTCGACCTGGTTGATGACGTAGGCCGAGTAATAGAGGACGCGGGTGAGGTCGGACAGCTTGAGATCCAGCGTGAGGCTCATGACGCTGGGCGTGTTCTTGACGAACCAGATGTTGGCCACCGGGGCGGCCAGGGCGATATGCCCGAGGCGCTGGCGACGGACGTTGGAGCGGGTAACTTCAACGCCGCAGCGGTCGCAAACTACGCCCTTATATTTCTGGCGCTTGTACTTGCCACACTGACATTCCCAGTCCTTGGTAGGGCCGAAAATCTTCTCGCAGAACAGGCCGTCCTTTTCGGGACGCTGGGTGCGGTAGTTGATGGTCTCTCCCTTCTGCACTTCTCCGGAGGACCAGCCGCGAATCTGTTCGGGCGAGGCGATGGAGATGCGAATGGCGTTGAAGTCGGAGGAGGTAGTGGCTTCGCGAGAGTCGAGCATCCTGACCATGATTTAGTTCACCTCCGAAGCAAAGAGATAGTCGTCTTCGCCGGGCAGGCCCAGGCTGGCGTCTTCCTGCTCTTCCTCTTCTTCCAGACGGACGTTCAGGCCCAGGCTTTGCAGTTCCTTGAGCAGAACGTTGAAAGATTCGGGGATGCCGGGCTGACTGATGGGGTTGCCCTTGACGATGGATTCATAGGTATTGACGCGTCCGGTGACGTCGTCGGACTTGATGGTGAGAACCTCCTGCAGGTTGTGGGCGGCGGAGTAGGCTTCCAGAGCCCAGACCTCCATTTCGCCGAAACGCTGACCGCCGAACTGGGCTTTGCCGCCCAGTGGCTGCTGGGTAATCATAGAGTAAGGCCCGGTGGAACGGGCGTGGATTTTGTCCTCAACCAAGTGGATGAGCTTGAGCATATAGATGCTGCCCACGGCCACGGGCTGGTCGAAGGGTTCGCCGGAACGTCCGTCGTAGAGCTGGAACTTGGCGAAGGTGGGCGGCGAAATGAGCTTCTGCCGGTGCACGTCCAGGGCCAGCTGGTGCATCTCGGCGATGGAGAGGCCGTCGGGGTTTTCCCCGGCCACGTCGCGCAGCCAGAGGTACAGGCAGGCTTCACGAGCCTTGCCGTGCTGGTCCTCATCGTAGATGGCTTCGGGGTGAAATCCCTGCTCGCGGAGCCAGGCGTACACCTTCTCCTGATCGATGGCTGCGTCAGAGTCCTCGCCGTTTTCAGCGGCTCTGACCTGTTGGCCGAACCACCAGCGGGCCAGGGAGTCTTCGATATTGTCGTCGTCGGCACCCTCGAACACCGGCGTAAGCGCCTGGAAGTTGAGGTTGCGCGCGGCCCATCCCAGGTGGCTTTCCAGAACCTGGCCCAGGTTCATGCGGGAGGGGACGCCGATGGGATTCAGGATGATGTCAACGGGCGTGCCGTCGGACAGGAAGGGCATATCCTCTTCGGGGAGGATGCGGGAGACCACGCCCTTGTTGCCGTGGCGACCGGCCATCTTGTCGCCCACCGAGATTTTGCGGGTCTGGGCGACCCAGACGCGGATGGCTTCGTTCACGTCCGGGGGCAGTTGGTCGGCCGGCTCATCCTCGTCCCTCTTGTCCCGGCTGAGGGCTTTGACGCCGATAACCTTGCCGCGCTGTCCGTGGGGCACGCGCAGCGAGGTATCACGAACGTCCTTGGACTTTTCGCCGAAGATGGCGCGCAGCAGGCGTTCTTCGGCGGTCATCTCGGTTTCGCCTTTGGGAGTAACCTTGCCCACCAGGATGTCGCCGGGGCCAACGTCGGCGCCGATGCGGATGATGCCACGCTCGTCCAGGTCGCGCAGGTTGCCCTCGCCGACGTTGGGGATGTCGCGGGTGATTTCCTCGTCGCCCAGCTTGGTCGAGCGACTTTCGACCTCGTACTTTTCGATGTGGACGGAGGTGAACTGGTCATCCTTCACCAGCCGCTCGCTGATGATGATGGCGTCCTCGTAGTTGTAACCCTCCCAGGACATGAAGGCAACGAGCACGTTCTGGCCCAGGGCCAGCTCGCCGCCGTCGGTGGAGGAGCTGTCAGCCAGCGCATCGCCCACGTTGACGTAATCGCCCTTCTGCACCACGGGACGCTGATTGAGGCAAGTACCCTGGTTGGTGCGGGCAAACTTGACAAGACGGTGGGAGTGCTCCCGTCCGGAGTCGTCAACCACGACTATTTCGTGGCCGTCCACGGACAGCACTGATCCCTGCACTCGGGACAGGAGGACCTGGCCGCTGTCGCGGGCGACGCGGCTTTCGATGCCGGTGCCGACAATGGGAGCCTGGGGCTGCAGCAGGGGAACAGCCTGTCGCTGCATATTGCATCCCATCAAGGCGCGATTGGCGTCGTCGTGTTCGAGGAAGGGAATCAACGCCGCCGACACGCTCATAATCTGCAGCGGGGAAACGTCGGCGTATTCAACCGCAGCCGGAGACGCCAAGCGGTAGTTATCGCCCTCGCGTACTTCCACCAGTTCGTCGGTGAACTGGTAGAGCTCATCGAAGTTGGAATTGGCCTGGGCGATGCGGAAACGTTCTTCAAGGTCGGCAGTCAGGTAGCGGACGCTACCGGCGCGGGTGTCCACGAAGGGGGACACCTCGATGACGGTGTCGGGAGACAGCCGTCCGAGCCGCCGCAGATGGTCTGCGGTGATTGCTTCGCCGGCCGGAACGATGACCTCGCCCTTGCGGGTGGTTACGTCTGCGGTTACCACGTGGCCGACCGGGTCGAAGTGTCCCGGGAACCCGGGTGTGCGACAGTCGCCCAGCCAGAGCCGCTTGACCACGGGCCAGTAGGGGGTTTCGATGAAGCCCAGCCGGTCGATGCGGGCGTAGGCGGCCAGGCTGCTGAGCAGGCCGATGTTGGCGCCTTCCGGGGTTTCAATGGGGCAGATGCGCCCATAGTGAGAGGCATGCACGTCGCGTACGTCGAAACCGGCCCGTTCCCGGGTCAATCCGCCGCGACCGAGGGCTGACAGGCGGCGCTTGTGGGTCAATTCCGCCAAGGGGTTGGTCTGGTCCATAAACTGGGACAGCTTGTCCCCGCCGAAGAATTCGCGGATGGCTCCGGTAACCGGGCGCACGTTGACCAGCTTGGCCGGCACGGCGTCCTCGGGCTTTTCCAGACGGCCCACGCGGTCCTGGAACATACGGTGCATACGCAGGAGGCCGATGCGGACCTGGTCGCGCATCAACTCGCCGGCGACGCGAACCCGGCGGTTGCCAAGGTGGTCAATGTTGTCCCGGGGGTCGTCGTTGCCGATGTGCTGTTCAATCAGGCCGTGCAGGGTGTCGATGATGTCGTAGAGGTCCAGAACGCGCCGCTCGGGCAACTGGATTCCCGGGAGGTTGAACCGCACCTTGTGCATATTGCCGTTGGTGCCGGCGTTGACCTGGGTTACCACGCCGACGATGTGCGAGGCGCGGGCGCGCACGGGGGTGAGGCGCCAGGACTGCAACGGACCCTGGCTGACTCTTTCGGCGTAAATCAGTTGGCCGGCTTCCACGACGCTCTCTTCCGAGAGGAAGCGATTTTTCAGGATGGAGACTTCGCCGCAGGAGAAGGCGTCGTGGGAAACCACGCCGCCGGGAATGGGCTGAAAGGCGATGGCGGCCGGCTCGCCGAGCATATCCGTGACCTGGCTCTGCACGCCGACGGACTTAACGCCGTCCTCCAACTCATCAAAGAGAGTCAGCAGGGAGCCGGTGTTGGCGGCGTCCAAGCAGCGCACGCCGACGGCCACGGTTTCGTCGGTCGCGCCGTCGAACAGGTCCAACGGTTCAATACGGCGGTCGTCCCGGCGGGTAAGGTAGCCGTAGGTAATCAGGGCGTCGGTGTCCCGGTCGGCCAGGATGCGCTGCCGTTGTCCGGAAGCCTCAAAAATCTCGGGCGGCGTAACGCCCTCTCCGGTGGCGGCGTGCTGCTCCCGGACAAAGTTCAGGATGGTTTTCTGCGCTTCGGTGAGAATCTGAGCGCTGGAGCGGCCCAGGCGTTGGTCAACCTTGATGCGGCCAACTTCGCCGAGGTCGAAGCGGCGGCCGTCGTAGAAGTGGTTGAGCAGGAAGGTGCAGGCGGCGTCCACCTGAACGGCAGGCTCGCCGGGGCGGAGCCACTTATACAGGTTACGCTGGGCCAGACCGATGCGGTGGGCCTGGTCGTGGTTGAACTCGCGGTCAGGATGAACCCGGGCCCACAGGGATCGCAGTTCTTCGTCCTTGGGGTTGTAGTCCCGGTCGGGAGTAGGTTCAATTCCGCCGACGAAGGGGCGGAAGTCGTGAACGGTAATGTCGTCGAAGAGGGAGCGCATCTCCTCGGGGCTGACGATGCCGAGGGCGTAGAGGAAGGTGGAAACGCCCATACGGCGGCGTCGGTCAACGCTGACAGTGATGGTTTCGGGGAGGTTGCGGCGGCGGGCGTAGTATTGGGACCAGGTTTGCATTTCGATGCGGGCGCCGCGGCTGGCGGAGATACGGCCCTTGTAGTACCAGTTTTCGAGGATGCCGCTTTCCGGGCAGGCTGGGTCATGGGAGAGTTCGCGCTCGTAATAGACGCCGGGGGCGCGCTGGAGCTGGCTGACCAGCACACGTTCCGCGCCGTTGATGATAAAGGTGCCGGTATCGGTCATCATCGGCACGTCGCCGAAGAAGATGTCCGACTCGGTTATCTCGCCGGTTTCCTGGTCCCGCAACTGGGCCTTGACGTACAGGGGCTGAGAAAAGGTAATTTCCCGTTCGCGGCACTCTTCGGGAGAGAATTGGGGCGGGTCGAACCAGTGGTCGAGGAAGTACAGTTCAAAGCGTTCGGCGCGCCGGGAAGCCTCTCCGTTGGCAAAGCGCCGGGTGATGCCGGCGACGATGGGGGAACAATCCCGGAAGGTATCCGCCAGGCCATTGGTCTTGAACCAGTCAAAGGACTCAATCTGGCTGCGGATGAGGTTGGGCACGTCAAGGACGTTGGCGATGCTGGAATCGGAGTACGTCTTGACATCGCGGGCGGTCAACCCGCGGTCGTTTCGGCCTGAGCGTTTACGGGTTAGCACCATACAGTCGACACTCCTGGCGGGTTCGGAAGGTTGGGTTAACGGGAGGCAGCCGGCCCCTCGTGGAACACCAATAGACACGTAGATTCGGCCCGCCGGCAACGGCAAGCCGAATCAATGGTTGGTCAGAATAAAGGGCGCAGGCGAAAATTCAGGGGAATCGCGGTGGCTGGCATACTGGACATCAGGGTTTTCACAGATTACCCGATTTCCATAATTTTGTCAACCGAGGGCGCCGGCCGGAATCGGCGGTTTTAGCGGCTAGCCACCGCCGGCGCGCACCTCCAGGCTGGGCTTGGTCATCTCTTCCGGGTCGAGCAAATCGTCCAGCTCCGCCTCGGAGAGCGAGGTTTCGGCCAGGGCGATTTCCCGGATGGTCTGACCGGTCTCCGCCGCCTTCTTGGCGATGCCGGCCGCGGCGTCGTACCCGATGGACGGCGCCAGCGCCGTGCCCAGCATCAAGCCCTTTTCCACCATGGCCGGGCCGGTGTCGGTAGCCGTGATGCCGACGACGCACTGCCGGGCAAAGTTCCGTGCGGAAGCCGACAGCAACGACACCGACTGCAGCAGGTTGTAGGCCGCCAGTGGCATCATGGTGTTCAGCTCAAAGTAGCCGCCGGCACCGGCCAGGGCCACCGCAGCGTCGTTGCCGACCACGTGGGCCGATACCTGTATAACTGACTCGGAGATAACCGGGTTGACCTTGCCCGGCATGATGCTGCTGCCCGGCTGAACTTCGGGCACGTTGATCTCGCCCAGGCCGGCGCGGGGGCCGCAGCCCAGGAACCGGATGTCGTTGGCAATCTTGTGCAGGCTGACGGCCACGGTTTTGAGCTGGCCGCTGGCCTCCACGATGCCATCCAGGGCGGCTTGAGCCTGGAAGTGGTTGCCGGTTTCACGGACGTTGACCCCGGTTATCTCATTGATGGTGGCGCAGGTGCGGGCGGAGGATTCGGGATGCGTGTTGACGCCGGTGCCGACGGCGGTGCCGCCCAAGGCAACCTCGGCCAGAGCTTCCTCGGCGCGGCGGACGCGAGCGATGCTGTACTCAGCTTGGCCGGCATATCCGGCGAACTCCTGGCCCAGGCGCACCGGCGTGGCGTCCTGCAGGTGAGTCCGCCCGGTTTTGACGATGGGCCAGAACTCATCGGCCTTGCCCTGCAGGGCGACGCGGAGCTCCTCCAGGGCCGGTTTCAGGTCTTCCTTCATGCCCAGCAGAGCGGCCAGGTGGATGGCCGTGGGTATCACGTCGTTGGACGACTGGCCCAGGTTCACGTTGTCGTTGGGGTGAACCAGGCGGGAACCCAAGTCGCCGCCGAGAATCTGGGAGGCTCGGTTGGCGATGACCTCGTTGGCATTGGTGTTGGTGGAGGTTCCGGAGCCGGTCTGGAAGATGTCCAGGACGAAGTGCGCGTCGTGCTGCCCATCGGCGACTTCCTGGGCCGCCTGCACGATGGCGTTGCCGACGGATTCGTCCAGCACGCCCAGGCTCATATTGGTGCGGGCGCAGGCCAGCTTGATGAGGCCCAGCGCGCGGATGAACTGGCGCGGGAAGCGCAGGTCGCTGATGGGGAAATTGAGCACGGCCCGCATGGTGGACGCGCCGTAAAGCGCATCGACGGGAACTTGCATCTCGCCCATGGAGTCGCGCTCGATGCGGGTGTTGGGGGTTGTCATTTTCTACTTGCCCTCCTTGATGAAGTCCGCCACCCGCTCGGCAATCATTATGGTGGTGGCGTTGGTGTTGGCGCGGATAACGTCGGGCATTACGGAGGCGTCAACGACGCGGAGGTTTTCCATGCCGTACACGCGGCAGTACTGGTCAACCACGGCGTCCAGGTCGGAGCCGGGGCCCATCTTGCAAGTGCCCGACGAATGATGCTGGGTGTAGGCGTTGCGGAGCAGCCACTGGTCAAGGGCGGCGTCGGATTCCAGGTCGGCGTCGGTGGGGTTGATTCGCTCGGCGACGAACTCGCGGAAGCCGGGCTGCTCGGCGATTTCCAAGCCGAGGCGCACGGCGGCGCGCATCCGCTGGCGGTCAACCGGGTCGGAAAGGTAATCGTAGAATAGATCGGGCTGAACGTGGGGGTCGGTGGACGCCAGGCGGAGCCGGCCGGCGGTGGCGGCGTTTTGCAAGGCGGCGCTGAAGCCGAAGTGGAAATCGTCGGATTCGATGTTGACGCTGGCCGGGCGGTGTTCGCTGGTCATCAGGATAGGAGCCAGCTGGATGTCGCCGCGGGTGCCGGTGCCTTCGGGGCTGTAGCGCAAGCCAACCTGAATGCTGGGGGCGTCCAGCGCGGGCGGGTCGCCGACACCGCGAAAGAGGCTGAAGCAAGCGGGATGGTCGCGCAGGTTTTCGCCAACGCCGGGGAGTTCGTGAACCAAGGGGATACCCATCTCGCGCAGGTGGTCGGCGGGGCCGACGCCGGAGAGCAGCAGGATTTGGGGCGAGGCGATGGCGCCGCCGCTGAGGATGATCTGGTCGCCGTAGGTGGCAAAGACGTCGCCGCCGCTTTCGGCCTCCACGCCGACGGCCTTCTTGCCATCGAAGAGGATGCGCCGGGCGACCACGCTGCCGCGCACGGTGAGGTTGAGGCGGTGGCGGGCCATGGACAGGTAGGTGAGCGAGGTGCTCATCCGAACGCCGTCGATGTTGTTCAGCGGACGGGCGGCGATGCCGCTGGAGTCGGGATGGTTCTGGTCCGGGTCTTCGGGGAATCCCAGGGTGCGGCAGGTGTCATAGAAGGCTTCGGCCACGGGCAGCCATTCCTCGCGCTTGTAGCGCCGCACCGGGATGGGGCCGCTGTCGCCGTGAAAGTCGTCGCCGGGGAAGTCCAGGTCGTTTTCCAGGCGGCGGAAGTAGGGCAGCACCCTGGTGAATGACCATTCGTCGTTGCCCCAGATGCCCCAGTTGTCGTAGTCCTCGGGGACGCCGCGGAAGAGGACCTGGCCGTTGATGCTGCTGGAGCCGCCCATGGCCTTGCCGCGAGGGATGATGATGGGTTCTTCCTGCTGGGGCGTGCCCCGGGCGAGGTAGCCCCAACTATGGTCTCCGTAGGCGGAGCGCCAGACGTTGTTGCCCTCCTTGAGGTCAACGGGCAGATACTCGAAGTCGGGGTAGTCGGGGCCGGCTTCCAGCAGGAGGACGGATACGTCGGGGTCTTCGGTAAGGCGCGAGGCCAAGGCGCAGCCGGCGGAACCGCCGCCGACGATGATAAAGTCGTAGTTCATAAGAAATAAACCTCTCGGTCAGGGTTACAGTTCGCAACAGTCCAGAAGGCAGTTGAAAAAGTCCATGTCGTCAATGCCGGCCAGGGGTTCGTCGTGGACGTCGGCCAGGTGCTTCATAATACGAGGGACATTCATGGGCACCAACAGAGCGGTGGCGTTGACACTGACGATGCCAATCATTCGGTAGTCCTGGTAGCGTCCGCCGGCCTGCTCCTGCTGATCGCAGAGCAGGCAGCGGACGGTAATCTCGTCGTCGCGGGCATCATAGATAAGGCGCATCAGCGGCAAGCCATGAAGGCTGACGTTGTACATCTGGCCGTTGCCGAACCGGTCCGGGCCGACGTATTCGGATTCAAAAGAGTTTCGCCAACCCACCGGCGGAAAAACCGCGCGGTTGCTGTCTTTGGGCATAATAGCAAACCTCGCCCACGCTGCGTTGCAGCAAGGCAACGATTGATTTTAGCGCATTGGCGCTGGAGCGTCATTACTGCATGAGCAAAAGTAAAGGCGGGAATAAACCCGCCCCTTCGCGTAGGCCGTTGTTGTACTGCCCAGCGTCTAGCTGGCGGTGGAGCGGGGCAGGTACGTTGCGCCGGAAAGGTAGCGGTCAACGCCCTGGGCTACGTCGCGGCCCTCGGCGATGGCCCACACGACCAGTGACTGGCCGCGCACCATGTCGCCGCCGGCGAATATGCCGGGCACTGAGGTCATCTTGTTCTCATCCACCTTGACGTTGCCCCGGCCGTCCAGTTCCACGTCCAGTTGCGCCAGCATGCCGTCGTGTTCGGGATGCACGAAGCCCATGGCCAGTAACACCAGGTCGGCGTCAACGGTGAACTCGCTGCCGGACACTTCGGACATCTGGAAGCGACCATTTTCGCCCCTGGCCCAGTCCACACGGACGGCGTGCAGCTTGTTGACCTGTCCGTTCTCGCCGGACAGGGACTTGGTGAGGATGTTGTAATCGCGGACGCCGCCCTCTTCGTGAGCGCCGGAAGTGCGCAGTATCATGGGCCAGCGAGGCCAAGGATTGTCGTCAGGCCGGGTTTCCGGGGGTTCGGGCAGGAGCTCGAATTGGTGGACAATCTCTGCGCCCTGGCGGTGGGCGGTGCCGAGGCAGTCGGCGCCGGTGTCGCCGCCGCCGAGGATGATGACGCGCTTGCCCTCGGCGGTGATCTGACCGTCAACTGTTTCGCCGGCCAGCGTGCGGTTCTGCTGGGGCAGGTAATCCATGGCGAAATGCACGCCGTCCAGCTCCCGGCCGGGCACGTCAAGGTCGCGGGCCTGGGTGGAGCCGCCAGTGAGACATACGGCGTCGTACTCTTCCAGCAGCTTCTCGGCAGGATAGTTGACGCCGACGTTAACGCCGGTGCGAAACTCGATTCCTTCGGCTTCCATAATGGCGACGCGGCGGCGGACAACGGACTTCTCCAGCTTGAAGTCGGGGATGCCCAGCATCAGCAGACCGCCGATGTAGTCGGCGCGTTCCAGCACGGTAACGGTATGTCCGGCGCGGTTGAGCTGCTGGGCGGCAGCCAGACCCGAAGGGCCGCTGCCCACCACAGCGACGGTTTTGCCGGTGCGGGTTTGCGGTGGCGCAGGCTTGATCCAGCCTTGCTCATAGCCCCGGTCGCTGATTTCCTTCTCAATGTACTCGATGGTAACCGGATCGGCGTTGATGCTGAGCACGCAGGACGCTTCGCAAGGAGCCGGGCAGATGCGCCCGGTGAACTCCGGGAAGTTGTTGGTGCTGAGCAGGATTTCCAGAGCCTGCTGCCAATTGCCCAGGTACACCTGGTGGTTGAATTCGGGGATGACGTTGCCCAGCGGACATCCCATATGGCAGAAGGGAACGGCGCAGTCCATGCAACGCCCGCCCTGCTCTGTCGCCTGCTGGTCAGACCAGCGGTGATAATACTCCTGGTAGTCGCCAACGCGTTCCGACGGGGGGCGGCGTTCGGGCGAGTTGCGCCCAAACTCAATGAATCCGGTTACTTTGCCCATGGTCAGACCGTTACCAGTTCCGCCGCCTGACGCAGGGCGCGTTCCTGAAGAACCCGGCGGTAGTCCCGGGGCATTACCTTGCGGAAATTGCCGATACTGGCCGGCCATTCGCCCAGGATGCGGCGGGCCGGGCCGCTACCGGTGCGCTCCAGGTGTTCGCTCAGCAAGGCGTGCAGCAGGTCGATGTCCTCCTGCTCGGCGAGGTTTTCCAGATCGGCCATGCCGTCGTTGAAACGGATGTGAAAGTCGCCATCGGGGTCATAGACGAAGGCGATGCCTCCGCTCATGCCGGCGGCAAAGTTCCGGCCGGCGCTGCCGATGACAGCGACGACGCCGCCGGTCATGTACTCGCAGCCGTGGTCGCCGACGCCCTCCACCACGGCGCGGGCGCCGCTGTTGCGCACGGCGAAGCGCTCGCCGGCCCGGCCGCGGATGAACACATCGCCGCCGGTGGCACCGTAGAGGGCCACGTTGCCGATGATGATATTGTCTTCGGGCACGAAGCCGGAGCCTTCGGGCGGCACGATGACGATGCGACCGCCGCCGATGCCCTTGCCCATGTAGTCGTTGGTGTCGCCGGCCAGCCGCATGGAAACGCCCGGAGCCAGGAAGGCGCCGAAGCTCTGACCGGCCGAACCCTCCAGGTTGACGTTTATTGTTCCGTCGGCCAGCCCCTCCTCGCCGTACTTCTGAGCGACCCGCCCACTGAGCATAGCGCCCACGGTTCGGTTGGAATTCCTGATTGGCAGGCTGATTTCCACCGGAGCACCGCCGTCGATGGCCGGCTGCGCCTGGGCAATCAATTGGTGGTCCAACGCCTTGGTGAGGCCGTGGTCCTGGTCAATGCAGCAATACGTTGGGACGCGCTCTGCCCGAGGCGGAACGGTAAGCAACCGGGAAAGGTCGATGCCGGCGGCTTTCCAGTGGTCAACGGCCTGGCGGGTTTCCAGCTTGTCCACCCGTCCCACCATTTCGGCGACGGTGCGGAAGCCCAGTTCCGCCATAATCTCGCGCAGTTCTTCGGCGACGAAGTAGAAGTAGTTGACCAGGTGCCCCGGCTGTCCGGCGAAACGCTTGCGCAGTTCCGGGTCCTGGGTGGCGATGCCCACCGAGCAGGTGTTCAGGTGGCACTTGCGCAGCATAATGCAGCCGTTGACGATGAGGGCGGCGGTAGCCATGCCGAATTCTTCCGCGCCGAGAAGGGCGGCAATGGCCACGTCCCGGCCCGTTTTCAGCTGGCCGTCGGTCTGCACCACGATGCGGCTGCGCAGGTCGTTGGCGACCAGCACCTGCTGGGTCTCGGCGACGCCCAGCTCCCAGGGCAGGCCGGCATGCTTGATGGAGGACTCCGGCGAAGCGCCGGTGCCGCCGTCGTGTCCGCTGATGAGCACCACGTCGCCGTGGCCCTTGGAGACGCCGGCGGCGATGGTGCCGACGCCCACCTCGGAAACCAGCTTGACGTGAATCCGGGCCTCCGGGTTGATGTTCTTCAGGTCGTGGATGAGCTGGGCCAGGTCCTCAATGGAGTAGATGTCATGATGCGGCGGCGGTGAAATCAGCTCCACGCCGGGAGTGGTATGCCGCACCCAACCAATGTACTCGTCAACCTTGTGGCCGGGGAGCTGCCCGCCTTCGCCGGGCTTGGAACCTTGGGCCATCTTGATTTGCAGGTCGGTGGCGTTCACCAGGTAGTTGGGCGTAACGCCAAAGCGTCCGGACGCCACCTGCTTGATGGCGCTGGAGCGGTTGTCGCCGTTATCGTCCAGGGTGTAGCGGTGATAGTCCTCGCCGCCTTCCCCGGTGTTGCTGCGCGCGCCCAGGCGGTTCATGGCGATGGCCATGGTCTCGTGGGCTTCGCGGCTGATGGAACCCAGTGAAATAGCGCCGGTGGCAAACCGCTTGACGATTTCCACGGCCGGCTCTACTTCATCAATGGAGACGGGTTCGGCGTCCTTGAACTCCAGCAGGCCGCGGAGGGTCGCCATCCTGCGACTCTGGTCGTTCACTTCATCGGCAAACTGGCGATAAGCCTGCGGGTCGTTGGAGCGGGTGGCGTACTGGAGCTTGGCGATGGCTTCCGGGTTCCACTGGTGGAACTCGCCGTGGCGGCGCCATTGGTACTGGCCGCCCATGTCCAACTCCTGCATCCCGGGCACGTATGGGTCGTCGAAAGCGGAACGGTGACGCTGGAGGGTTTCTTCTTCAACGATATCCAGCCCGATACCCTGGATGCGCGAGGGAGTGCGGGTAAAGTAGCGCTCAATCAGGTCGTCGTTGAGGCCGATAGCCTCGAAGATCTGGGCCCCGCGGTAGGATTGCACCGTGGAGATGCCCATCTTGGACATTACCTTGAGGATGCCTTTCTCGTTGGCTTTGATGAAATTATAGACGGCGTAATCGGGTTTCGTGCCGTTCAATTCCCCACGTTCGGCGAGATCGTGGACGGATTCCAGGGCCAAGTAGGGGTTGATGCCGCCGGCCCCGTAGCCGATGAGCAGGCAGAAATGCTGCACTTCCCGGGGCTCTCCGGATTCCACCACGAGGCCGGCGCGGGTGCGCGTGCCTTCGCGGGTGAGGTGATGATGCACCGCGCCGGTGGCCAGCAGGCTCGGGATCGGCGCATGGTTGGCGTCCACGCCCCGGTCGGACAGGATGATAATGTTCTTGCCGTCAGCGATGGCCTGGGAGGCCGCGGCGCACAGGTCGTCCAAAGCTTGCTGCATTGAACCCGTGCGCGCGTCGAACAGCGTGGACAGCGTGACAGAGGACAGGCCGGGCAAATCCAAGGCGCGGATTTTCGCCGTCTGCTCATCGGTGAGTAGCGGGGACTGCAGACGCAACTGCCGGCAATGCTGCGCGGTTTCGTCGAACAGGTTCTGCTCGGTGCCGATGAACGCGCTCAACGACGTAACCAACTCTTCGCGGATGGCGTCCAGCGGCGGGTTTGAGACCTGGGCGAACAGCTGCTTGAAGTAGTCAAACAGGGAACGGTTCTGGTCGGACAGGACGGCCAGGGCAGCGTCGTTGCCCATGGAACCGATGGCCTCGTAGCCGGCGGCGGCCATGGGGGTGGTCAGCATCCGCAGTTCTTCAATGGTGTAGCCGAAAGCGCGCTGCTGCTGGCGGAGGTCGGCGCTCCCCGCGGGAGGCAGGGGTTCCGCTGCCGGCAGATCGTCGCAGTCAACCTTATGCCGGGCCAGCCATTGGCCGTAAGGTTGCTGGCAGGCCAGGGTGTGCTTCAGTTCTTCGTCGCCAATGATGCGGCCCTCGTCAAAGCTGACCAGGAACATCCGGCCCGGTTGCAGGCGGCCCTTCTCCCTGATGCTTTCCGGAGGCAAATCCAGCACTCCGGTCTCCGACGCCATCACGAGCTTGTCGTCGTGGGTGACGGTGTAGCGGAAGGGACGCAGGCCGTTGCGGTCCAACACGGCGCACACGTCTTTGCCGTCGGTGGCGAGCATCATGGCCGGGCCGTCCCACGGCTCCATCATGCCGGAGTGATATTCGTAAAAGTCCTTCTTCTCCTGGGACATGGTTTCATGCTGGTCCCAAGCTTCGGGGATCATCATCAGCATGGCGTGGGACAGTTCGCGCCCCGTCATCACCAGCAGCTCCAATGCACTGTCAAAGCTGGCGGTGTCGCTGGCGGTGGGGTCGCAGATGGGCGCCAGTTTGTGGACGTCGTCGCCGTAGAGGGGCGAGCTGAATTGCTGCTCCCGGGCGTGCATCCAGTTGATGTTGCCCCGCACCGTGTTGATTTCACCGTTGTGGGCCAGGTAACGGTAGGGGTGGGCCAGCTTCCAGTGTCCCAAGGTGTTTGTGCTGAAACGAGAGTGCACCAGGGCAAAGGCTGACACCAGGTCCTCGTCGTTCAGGTCAAGGTAGAAGCGGGCCAACTGGTAGGACACCAGCAATCCCTTGTACACCACGGTGTTGCAGCTGAGGCTGCAGAGGTAGAAAAAGTCGGCGTCGTCTTCGCTGATACCCGTCTCCGACAGGGTATTGGAAATCACTTGGCGGGTTACGTAAAGCTTGCGTTCAAAAGCAGCCCGGTCTGGCGTGTTGGCCGTCCCCTTGCCGACGAAAAACTGTCGGATGGTGGGGCAAACGGTACGAGCGTCGCGGCCGATTGTGGAATGGTCCAGGGGAACCTCGCGCCAGCCCAGCAGCGTCAAGCCCTCGTTGGCAACCGCATTTTCAATATGAGCCGTGCAGGCCGCCGAGGCGTTGGCGTCCTGGGGCAGGAACGCCATGCCAACGCCGTATTCGCCTTCGGCCGGGAGGGCGATGCCGATAGCTGACGTAACTTTGCGAAAGAAGGCGTCGGGCATCTGCACCAGGATGCCGGCTCCGTCGCCGGTTTCGGGGTCGGCGCCAGATGCTCCGCGATGGCCCAGATTATCCAAGACCTGCAGGGAATCGGTAATGATGGAGTGGGTCTTTTCGCCCTTGACATTCGCCACCATACCAACGCCGCAGGCGTCGTGCTCCTGCTCCGGCGCGTACAAGCCGCCGGAGCGGGCCAGTTCTTTGAGCGAATTCATAGCAGTACTCTGCATTGCATTAAAAAATAAAGGGAAGACCGCCCGCAACCAGTCAGGGAGCATCCCAACGCTGCCGGGGCAACACGGCGTAGCGGCGCCGCCGGAAAACAGACTTGTGTAATATATCACAAACGACGGGGATTGCAAGGCGGCCCGCTGCCGGCCTATACTTCCCGCATGGCCTGGTGAACCGCACCGACATGACTATTGCCAACACACTTAATCCCACCGAGGTAGCCCGGCTGGCCGTTGACGTAGCCGCCGAAAAGCTGGCTACCGACATCGTTATGCTGGACCTGCGCGAGCTGGCATCCTTCGCCGACTACTTCGTAGTAATGACCGCCGATTCAGTACGTCAGATCGAAGCTCTGGAAGAGGACCTGGCCAACGCCATGAAGGCAGCCGGGATCGTGCGGCACCACCGCGAAGGGACGCCGGCCTCCGGCTGGGTGCTGCTGGACTTTGCCGACGTGCTGATCCACATTTTCGGGCCGGACGAGCGGGATTTCTTCGGCCTGGAACGGCTCTGGAGCCGTGCCCCGCAGGTGGTCAGGATTCTGTAATCCAGGGGTCGTTGCTGCGGGTGTACTCCAGCGCGTCCCCGTCGCCGAAGAACAGCCCGATTTCCCGCTCCGCAGACTCCGGGCTGTCTGAGCCGTGCACGATGTTGCGCCCGATGTCGATGCCCAGGTCCCCCCGGATTGTTCCCGGCGACGCTTCTCCCGGATTAGTGGCCCCCATGGTCTGACGGGCAAGTGCCACGGCGTTGTCGGCTTCCCAAATCATCGCAACGATGGGCCCAGATGTGATGAACGAAACCAGCGACGGGAAGAAGGGCCGGTTGACGTGCTCCGCGTAATGCCGGCCAGCCAGTTCTTCATCCACCTGCATCAGGTGAATGGCCACCAACTTGAGGCCCCGGCGTTCCAACCGGGATATGACCTCTCCGATGACGCCGCGCTGCACGCCGTCGGGTTTGATTGCGACGAAGGTTCGTTCCATTGGTCTGAAAATCTCCTGTTAGTTTTGCGTTGAGGCCGCCGCTGAGCGGCCCTGACGCACCGTATCCCGGCGTTTGGGCGCGCCGATGGTGGGCATCCTCAGGTAGTAGGGTTGCAGCGTCGCCAGGTCGTCGGCATCGCCGTCCCGGAGACGTTCGGCGGCCAGTTCCGCCAGTGCCCATAGCCGGCCGGCCGGCGTCCAGGGCGCAACCGCCGCCGGATGTGAAGCCTGGCCGCTCGCTTCGGCATTTTCGATGGCATCCCGTCGGGAATTAGCCGCCTCGCCGCAGTAAATCAATACGCCGTCGGGCGGAGCCGGCTCGTCATCCAGCAGCGCGTCAGGGGAGCCTATTTCGTCCTCCCGAACCCGTTCCCCACTTCCCCGGAACCATGCCGCCGCCACCTCGTTTCGCCCGGCATCCAGCCACGCGGAGACAATGCCGTCCGGCGTCAGGTGCGCCCTGGCCTCCAGCGCCAGTGTATCAATGCCGATTATCGGATACCCAGCTGCCATGGCCAACCCTTTGGCCGCGCTGACTCCCACCCGCAAGGCACTGAACGGTCCCGGCCCCAAGGCCACGGCCACACCGGACAGTTCGGCAGCCGACAACTTCCGAGACGCCAGCAATTCGGCTACGGACGGCATCAGCTGCGTGGTGTGGTTCGCCGTGGAATGCCAGAGCCGGGCCTCCACTACCACGCCGTCCGTGTCGGACAGGGCGACGCCGCCATAGCGCGATGATGTGTCGATGCACAGCTGCATCAGCCGGCGACCTCCGTCAGCCGCGCCACCAGGCCGGAAAAGCGTTCCGGGACGTCCTCAATCACGATGCTGTGGCGCGCCGGCACTGAGCCATCGTCGTCAGGGACGACCTCGCAGGCGGCGGGATTGCCGTCGGAAGCGTAGTCCAGAGCAATCCACAGGGCATCGTCCGGGAATATGTCGGCGGCCCGGTCGGCCCATTCCACGATGAGCACGTCCTCGCCGGCCGTGATAACGTCCTCCAATCCGAGGTCCCAGGCGTCGGCCGGATGGTCGATGCGATACAGGTCGGCGTGGTGCAGGGTAAGACGGCCCCGGTAGCGGGTAACCAACACAAAGGTGGGGCTGCGCGCGTATCCGTCAACATCCAGACCGCGGGCGATGCCCTGGGTGAGGCAGGTTTTGCCAGCTCCCAGGGGTCCGGTGAGCAGGAATACGTCGCCGGGGCCGGCGGCCCGGCCTATAATCTGGCCGAGGCAGCGGGTCTCGTCGGCGGTGTTGGTATGAATCGTTACGTTGCTGGGCATAAATGAATTCTCAGGCGGCGAAGTGGTCCCAGCCGGCGCCGGCCCGAAGCCTTGGCGAGCCTTGCCCGTCGAGCACTAGTACCGAGCCCGGCTCTCCAGCCTTGACCTCACCGATGACGGCTCCGCCGGGAGGCAACCTGGTCATCGCAGCGTCCATTATATCCGCCGGGGCAGTGAACAGCAGGACGTAATCCTCACCACCGTAGAGGGCCAGGTCGAGCCAGTCGTCGGGAAAGGCGGTTTTGAGGGCTGATAGCGCCGGCACCTTGTTGGCGTAGATTTCGGCGGACACGCCGCTGGCGGCGCACAGCTTGGCGAGGTCGTCGGCGAGGCCGTCGCTTACGTCCATGGCGGAGCGAACGCCGGCGGCGGCCAGGGCTTGGCCGGCGGCGACGTGAGGAAGAGGACGTCGGTGCTGTTGGACCAGTTCGGATTCGTCGATACTTTCGCCGGCGCCCGTTTCCAACAGCTGGCGCAAACCGCCGGCGGAGCTACCCAACGGGCCGGTAACAGCCACCACATGGCCCGGCTGAGCGACGGTGCGCACCATGGGCGAGCCGGAGCAGGCGCCGGTGAGGGCCACGGTGATGAAGGCAACCGGGGAGCGCACCATATCGCCGCCGATAATCTGGGCGCCGAACTGGCGGCAAATTTCCATCATGCCGGCGTACAACTGCTCAACGCCGGCCACCGGGGTGTCGGGCGGCAGGCCCAGGGTAACAAGGGCCGCCTCCGGCTCGCCGCCCATGGCCGCCACATCGCTGATGTTGGAGGCGATGGCCTTCCAACCCAGATCACGCCAGGGCGTAGTTCCGGCGGTGAAGTGCACGCCGGCCACCATGGTGTCGGTGGTGTAGAGCCGGGTAAGGGGGCCAGCCGGGAAGGTGAGAGCGGCAGCATCGTCGCCGTTGGCAACGGTGAGTCGGTACGCGGCGGCGTCCGTCGCCGATTGGTCGGGCTGAGTCCACTGCCGGACCAGGTCAATCAGGCCGAACTCTCCCAGGTCGGAAATCCGCATCGGTAGACCGGTCTATCTTGGCAGCAAGAACGGCTCGATGTTGGATTCGGCAATTCGAGCCAACTCCAGCGCCGATTCGGAAGTGGTCTTGCCGAACACGCCGATGACGACGGTTCGGACCACGGTGCGGCCACTGACGAAGCGAACCTCACGTCCGTCGAGGATTGCGCTGGAACCTGAAAGGCCATATTCCTTGCCGGCAGCGTACTCGCCCAAATCGCCGCCAGCGGCGTCGTCAAGGGAGATTATATTCACTCCGGCCACGGGCAGTTGCAGCTCCGCGATTATCGCGTCCATTTCCTCGTTCAGGGCGCGGCGGTCATAGGCTGTCAGCGCGTCGACCTGGACCCTGGCCTGTTCCGGAGTGTCGTAAAGGCTCGCCCAGGTCAGGGTGAAATAGGTGCGGGTGCCAGCGACGCTGTACACGTTGAGCAGGCCACCGCCCCAGGTGATACGCCGATAGCCGGCAATAAAGCCCTCTTCGTCCGAGGAGATATCGCTTTCTCCCGGCACATCCTTATAGACGCACTCCGAGGCTGGCACTCCTTCGCAGATGCCGGCTAGGGTTACGTTCTTGATTATGGGGCTGTCCTCCGCGGTTTCGGTGGCCAGACCAGCAATGTCCTCGAGCGAGGGTAGCAAGCCCGGCAGATCGGCCGGGGCCAGGGTGTCAATGGGCACCGGGGTTGGCGTAGGGGCGGGTGTGGGCGTTGGCTCGGGGGTCGGCGTCGGGG
>VXTR01000024.1 GCA_009837355.1 Chloroflexota bacterium
CCCCTCCCCTCCCTCCGAGCGTACCATCGGCACCGGGCCGTATAAACTGAGCGGCGCCGACCGCCAGCAATGGTTCGACATGCTCAACCGGCTGCGAAACTCCTTCGTCGGCACGATGGTCGAAGAGCGCGGCGACCGGCTGCGGCTATCTCCCGAGCAGGTTGGCGACGCCCGCCTCTACGTCGGCGTGGAAGCCGTGGAGTACGGCCTGGCCGACGCAATTGGCAGCGACGCCGAAGCCATCGTCAAGGCCGCGGAACTCGCCGGCCTCTCAGACTATGACGTCGCCGACGTCAACCTGCTGGTGCTGCGTGATACGCTGCGCTTCCTGCGCTCCGAACTGCCGCCGACGGCCGTCGACGGCGAATCCCCCACCCTCTGGACCGGAGAAGGCTGGGCCGACGGCTACGGCTACCCCCTGTCGCTGCTCACCGAGAGCGCGCCGGGAGAAACGCCTCCGGGCTTCCCCGCCGGCGGCCAGCGCCCGACCTTCTATTACTACTACCCCGGCGAGGGCTGGACCGAACCTCAGGTAAAC
This sequence comes from Chloroflexota bacterium, assembly GCA_009837355.1. GTDB lineage: Bacteria > Chloroflexota > Dehalococcoidia > Lucifugimonadales > UBA3495 > Bin87. The sequence goes on from VXTR01000024.1 coordinate 539, forward strand.
TATTCCCCTAGCCCTTATCCCCTCGCAATCGGGAATCCGGACAACAATGCAGAAGCGGGTTCTCTACTGCGCGGGAACGACGAGTAACTGAATACCATGCGGAGAATATTCACCAGGGCCTCCGCCGCGTTGGCGGCTAAAATATTGGGCGTCCTCGCGCTGGCGGCGGTCTGTGGCGGCATCGCCTACGGAGTCGGCAGCCTTCTGCTGGAGCGCAGCGCCTACGACGCCCCGGCATCCCCGGTCATCGGCCAGCCTCCGCCGGCAGGGTCCGCCACCTCCGGGTTCGGCCTGCCCCGCAGCGTCCACCAGCCGACCCGGCCGGCGCCGGCCGCGGGCAACCGCGCGAAAGCCGGCGGTGTGCTCCTCGTTGACGCGGCCCATCGCAACGCCTTCTGGGAGCCTGAAATCGAAAACTTCCTGGCCCTGGTGTCCAACCGCGGTTACGAGGTGCAGTTCCTGGGCGAGTTCCGCGACATCGAAGGCGGCCAGCGCGTCGCCCTGCTGGAGGAGAAGCTGCGCGGCGCCGGCAGCCTGCTGGTCATCTTGCCCCGCACCGAGTACACCGATGCCGAGGCAACGGTCGTGGAGCGGTTCGTGGCCCGGGGCGGCCGCCTCCTGCTCATCTCCGACCCGACGCGCCCACAGAACATCAACACCCTCGCCGAGCGGTTTGGCCTCAGCTTCCAGCCCGACTACCTGTACAACCTGGTGGAAAACGACCGCAACCACAGCCACATCTACGTGCGCGACTTCCAGCCCGAGGAACTTACCGCCGGCTTGGGCACCGTGGCCCTGTACACCGCCGGCACGATTCGCACCGTGGGCGCGCCGCTGGCCTACGCCGACGACAACACGCAGTCGTCGCTGGCTGGGAACGGGTCTGGGCTGTCACCGCTGGCGTGGGGCAGCAGCCGCAACGTGCTGGCACTGGCCGACATCACCTTCATCATTCCCCCGCACAACGCCTTTGCCGACAACAGCCGGCTGCTGTCCAACCTGGCCGACTACCTTACCGCCGGCGTCCGCGAGTACGAGTTGGCCGACTTCCCCAGCTTCTACGCCGCCGGCCCGTCGGGCGGCGTGGACGTGCTGACGGGCCGGCCGGAGTTGCTGGACACCGCCGCCACGCTGCGCACCGGCCTCGCCGAGCACGGCATCAACGCCGCTGTGCGCACCGCCGAGGACGTGAGCCGGGATACCGTCTTCATTGGCCTGTTCGAGGACGCCCTGCAGGTGCAGCCCTACCTGGCCAACGCCGGCATCCGCGTTGACGACACTCTGGGCGCGCCCTTCGCCGGAGAGGTTTCCCTGGACGGCGCCACCCTTACCCTGCTGGACGCCGGCCCGGGCCGCCATGTTCTCATCGTCCTCGCCGACACCCCCGAGGGCTTGAGCAAGGCCGTCCGCAGCCTCCTGAACGGCGGCTTCCGCAACAACCTGGTCAGCGACCTGGCCGCCATCAATCTATCCCCCGCAGAGAGCGAATAACTTATGACAGGAACTTCCATCGCCCGTTTTTTCCGGCGGCTGCCGGCATTGGCTCTGCTGCCCGTGTTGCCCCTTGTGGCCGCCGCCGCCATCGCCTGCACCGCCGCTGAGGTTGCGCCGCCGGAGTCCGCTCCTGCTGCCACGCCGGCGATGTCCGGTCAGACCGCCGCGCCGGCGTCGTCGCAAGCCGAAATCGCCGATTTCGTCAGCCGCCAGGAAGCCGTCAGTGCGCAGTGGGATGAAATTCGCCACGACTTTGACCAATGGAGCGCGGGGCTCGACGCCTGCCGCCCCGGCGCCATGCGGCAGGCGCTCAATGGGTTTGCGGTGTCGTTCAACGACGTAACCGAACAGGCGCGCGGGCTGAGCCGCAGCGAAACCGCCAGCGAGCTGGCCGACCTGCTCATCGTCGCTGCCGAGGAAGAGGAGGCGGCCTTCCGCCGGCTCCGCGACCACTGGCAGCCCAGCAACGTGTCCCTCTTTGAAGAAGTGGAGGTGCAGCGCAGCGCAGCGGCCCGTGCCCGGCAAGCAACTGAAGACCGGGCTATCGAGCTGCAGAAGTCCTTTGAAGACGGCCTGGCCGCTACAGACGCTGCCGACGACGAGTTTGCGGAGTCATTCGCGTCCGTTGCCGAGGATTGGGCACAACTGCACGAGGACTACGCCGGCCTGCGCGAAGACACGGATGCACTGGACGGCGACTCCGCGTCGCAGTTCGCCGAAGCGATGGCTGCTATCGTTGATGCCCTGGACGCGCTGCCCGACCCATCAGAGGATGCGGAGGATGCGATTGAGGCTCTCCGGACGGCGGCGCAGGAGGAACTGGCAGCCTTCCAGGCCGCCGCTGAGGCGGCTTCGTCGGAAACCGGCCTGGCGTCGGACGGCGAAGCGCCGGCCGCCACTCCTGACCCGGCAGCGAAATTTGATATCGATATCGTTGACGCCGCTGTGAACGAAGCCAAAGAGGCTCTGGAATCGGCCATCGACACCATCGGTGAAGCCGACGAAGCGGAGGATGATGGCGAGATTGATCCCGAACAGGGCTTGGCCGAGTTGCAAGATTTCCGCACTGAGTACAACCGCCTCGTGAGGGCGTGGGACGCGTTCCACGACGGCTACAACGAATGGCGCGGCGACGAGGGCGGATGCGACCGCGTCGCCGTTATGCAGACGCTGGACGAGTACAGCCTGAGCGTCAGCCAGCTGGCCCGCGAAGTGCGCGCGCTGCCTAGCACCGGCTCCCTGCTCCCCGTGTACACCCTGCTGACCGATGCCGCGGCCCGGGAGGAAAACGCCATCCGCAGCCTCCGCAACACCTGGCAGCCCTTTACCCTGGACGCATTCCGGGCCGTTCACCAGGAGCGAATCAACTCCGACGGCCTGCGCCGGCAGGCGGACATCGCCGTGCAGGAGCTGCAAAACCGATTCTAATCCGTACCACTAGGGGGTTCACCATGGCGCTGCCTCCCGACCGCATTGACTACCTGCCCATCACCGACCGGCCCGTCATCAAGTGGCCCAACGACGCCCGGGTCGCACTTTGGGTCTCTCCCAACGTGGAGCACTACGAGTACTTTCCGATAAACGAGGGCGTGCGCAACCCGTGGCCCCGCACTCCGTACCCCGACGTGCAGCAGTACACCTATCGGGATTACGGCAACCGCGTCGGCTTCTGGCGGATGCTGGAGCCGCTGGACAAGCACGGCATCCGCTGTTGCATCTCGCTGAACCTGGCCGTGCTGGAACACTTCCCCGAAATCGCCGAGGCCATGATTGAGCGTGATTACGACTATATGAGCCACGGCATCTACAACACCCGCTACCTGTACACCTGCACGGAAGACGAAGAGCGGGAGTTTTACCGGGACTGCATCGACACCCTAAAAAGGCACACAGGCAAGCAGTTGAAGGGGATGCTGGGGCCGGCCATCACCGGCACGGTGAATACCCCGGACCTGATGGCCGAGGCCGGGTTGATTTACCACACCGACTGGTTCCACGACGACCAGCCCACCCCCATCAAGGTGAACAACGGCGGCAAGCTGGTGTCGGTCCCCTACTCCATCGAGCTGAACGATTCATCCGTGCTGCGGGACAACCACTACACCGCCGAGTACTTTGCCGACATCTGCAAGCGGCAATTCGACCGACTGTACGAGGAGGGCGCGGAGAGCGGACAGGTAATGTGCATTGCCCTGCACCCCTTCCTCATCGGTCAGCCTCACCGCATCAAGTATCTGGACGACGTGCTGGGTTACATCATGGCCCACGATGGCGTCTGGCAGACCACCGCCGACGAAATCGCCGAATACTACGTTGCCAATTACTACGACCAGGCCATGGCCCACGCCCGGCAGCTGGCGTAACGACCCTCGTCTTGTCAGTCCTGCTCCGGCGGGAATCCATAACGGAGCCTCCAAAATGCCTGCTCAACGCACTTTCGGCATGGACCATCCTCATCACGAATGGTCTCCAATCATTAGTCGCCCCACGCTGCGCTGGCCGGCAAACGCGCCGGTGGCGCTGTGCGTGGTTCTGGTTCTGGAACACATGGAATGGCAGGCGCCGGAAGGCAGCTTCCAAGTCGAAAACCTGGCCGGCGCCTCCGTGCCACGGGCTTTCCCGGACTACGCTCGCCTGTCCCATCGCGAATACGGGCATCGGGTGGGGATCTTCCGGCTGCTGGATACGCTGGAGAAGCATGGCATCACCGCCACCATCGCGATGGACGCCCTCACCGCCGAGCACTATCCCTACCTGGTGCGCCACTGTCTTGACCGAGGCTGCGAAATCATCGGGCACGGCGTTTCGGTCAGCCGCATGATTACCGACAATATGTCCGAAGCGGAAGAACGGGCATACATCCAGCAGTCCATTGACGCGCTGAGCAGGGCCACCGGGCGGACGCCCCAGGGTTGGTTTGGACCGGAATACGGCGAATCGCAAAACACGCCCCGCCTGCTGGCCGAGGCCGGCCTGCGCTACGTCTGCGATTGGGCTAACGACGAGCAGCCTTACCCGATGACCACCGGGCCGAACCCATTCTTCGCTCTGCCGCTGCTCTACGAGCTGGATGATGTGGCATCCCTGGCCCAGCGCAAGGTAACCGTAGCCGACTACCAGCGCCGGCTTACGGAGAGCTTCGACACCCTCCGCGAGGATGGTGAAAGCAGCGGCCAGGGCCGGCTGCTGGCGTTGAACTGGCATCCCTGGCTGGTAGGACAGCCATTCCGCATCGGCGCCGTTGACGCGGCGTTGGAGCACATGATGGCCTCGGGCGGCGTTTGGCCGGCAACGGGCTCGCAAATCGTAGAGTGGTATCAGTCCCAAAACACTTGACGGAGTGAAGCCATGGCATCCTCACTGATTCGCGGTAAGTACGTCATCAGCCCGACGGGTTCCGGCGGCGTCGCCACCAGGCACGATGCGGCGGTGTATCAGGAGCATGGCATAATCAAGGACGTGGGGCCGTATCGGGAACTGCGGGGGCGGCACCAGTTTGACGGGGAACTTGGCGGCCCAAACTTCGCCATCATTCCGGGGTTGGTCAACTCACACCATCACGGGCGCGGCGTCACCACGCTGCAGATGGGCACCTGCGATGACTGCCTGGAGATGTGGATACTGGCCGGGTGGGGTCGGCGTCCCTATGACCACTACCTGATGACCCTGTACACCGCCCTGAACATGCTGGAGTCCGGCACCACCGCTGTGATGTACAACCACCCGCAGACGGCGGCGGCCACTTTGAAGGCGGACGTGGACGCCGTGTTGCGCGGGTTCCTGGACGCCGGTATGCGGGTGGCCTTTTCCAGCTACCTGCGCAACCAGAACCGTGTGGTCTATGCCGGCGACGAGGAGTTTCTGGCCGTGCTGCCGGCGGATTTGGCCGACGACGTGCGCCGCTACCTGTCGATTACCGAGATGAGCGATGACGAATACTTCGCTTTCTGCGGCGAAATGCACCGGGAGTATCACAACCATGCGTCGGGCAAGGCGCGGGTGCTGCTTAGCCCCGCCAACGTGCAGTGGAACTCGGACGAATTCCTGCTGCGCTGCAAGGAGGAAGCCGCTCGTCATCAGACCGGTATTCACATGCACCTGGTGGAAAGTCTTTACCAGAAGGACTACGGCATACGCACCTGGGGCAAGACTCCGGTGGAACACCTGCAGGATTTGGAGTTCCTGGGGCCGGAAGTGTCGTTCGCTCACGCCGTGTGGCTTACCGAGGGGGACATTGAGCTGCTGGCCGACACCGGGGCAACAGTCTGCCACAACGCCAGCTCCAACCTGCGCCTCAAGAACGGCATTGCGCCGGTGAATCCCATGCTGGCGGCTGGCGTCAACGTGGCCATGGGGACTGACAGCACCGCCATCAACGACGATGACGACCTGCTGCAGGAGATGCGGCTGGTCAGCAAGCTGCACCGACAGCCAGGGCTGGAAGCATCCGCCATCACCGTGGACAACGTGCTGGCTATGGCTACGGCCAACGCCGCTGCCCCCACGGGCTTCGCTGGCGAAATCGGCGCGCTGGAGCCGGGCCGGCGGGCCGATATGGTTCTGATCCGTCTCGATGTGCTGGAAGACCCTTACCTTGACCCGGATTTACCGGCGGCAGAGTTCGTGTTGGGACGGGCGAGGTCGCAGGACGTGGCCGCCGTCATTGTGGACGGGCAAGTTGTGCTCCAGGACGGCGTCCATACCCGGGCCAGCAAGGCCGACGTGGCTAAAGAACTGCGGGAGCAGTTGGCCCGTCCCCTGGAACCCGAAACGCTGGCGACGCGGCGAATGGCAGGCCGGCTGTCCCCATACGTGGAGCGGTTTTACCGCAGTTGGCCACCAGCCATGGGCGCACCGCACTACGTATATAACAGCCGCACGTAACCGCCGGTGGTGGATTCCTGGCAAAGCGGGAATGACGGCGGCAAATGGGGTGCCCCTGCTACGAGCTTTCCTGAATCGCCGCCCGGAAGTCGGGGTTCAGCATGTAGGTGTTGATGGCCTTGTGGAACTCCACCGGGCGCGGCAGGCTGACGTTACCGTTGTCGCGCTGCACACGGCGCAGGGCGTGACCGATGCTGACTTGAGTGGTTCGTATCGCGTCCACGGCAATGCCCAGTTGGGCCGTCAGCGATTCGCGGGTTACGCCGTCCGCTCCCGACGCTGCCAGCACCGCCACTAGGCGCCGCGCGGCATCGGTCATGTTGCTCACCAACTCGTTGCACAGGTGGCTGTCCCACTGGGCGGGAGTGGGAAGTGGCTCCGGCGCCGGTTGGCGCCGTACCGCTCCACTGGCTCCATTCTCCCACAGCCGCTGGTAACGGGTCGGCATCTGCGCCGGGGTTCCCGATGAAGCGGATGCGGGCAGGTCCGCCGTCGGCTCCGTTTCTAGGCTTGACAATACATCGGCGGCGGCAGTGGATTCTTTCCCGACGCCCACGCCGGCGATGCGCCGCAGGGCGGCTATAGACCCCTCCGGATCTCCTTCAATGCTGATGGTTACTGAAATCGACGCCATTCTACGCTCCGATAATTACTCTAGCGGCAAATCTGATGCTAATAATATCACGGTTTGTTGCTATACTAACGGCCGTTCCGGCATCCTAGACTAACGGGAAAACTATGGCAGCCTATGCCCTTGCCGTCGATGTTGGCGGCACATTCACCGACATCGTCCTCTGCAACCTGGAATCCAACGCCCAGAGCGTCCACAAAACCCCGTCCACTCCCGACGACCCGTCAGTAGGCTTTATGACCGGATTGGCCGAGATTCTGGACGCCAACGACGTCAGCCCCGATGACCTGGCCCACGTATTCCACGGCACCACCATCGCCACCAACTCGGTGCTGGAGAACAAGGGCGCGCCGGTGGGTTTGCTGGTAACCACCGGTTACAAGTACGTTTTGGAGATTGCCCGCCACGGCACGCCGCGCCTGGCGAACCCCAACACCTGGGTTAAGCCGGAACAGCCGGTGCGTCCGCGAGACTGCCTGGAGGTTCGCGAGCGCACCGCGTTCAACGGCGCAATCCTGCAGCCTCTGGACGAGTCCGACGTGCGCCGGGCAGCGCGGCACTTTGCCCGGGCCGGCGTCGCCACCGTTGCGGTCGCTTTCCTGCACTCCTACGCCAACCCGGCCCACGAGCAGCGCGCCCGGGCAATACTGGCGAAGGAGCTTCCCGGCGTTCCCGTATCGCTATCCTCGGAAGTGCTGCCCGTGTACCGGGAATACGAGCGGGCCATCACGACCGTACTCAATGCCTATGTAACGCCACGGGTCAGCCGCTATATTGACAACCTGAAGCAGTCGCTGGAATCTTTCGGGACGTCTGCCGCCTTCTCCATTATGAAGTCCAACGGCGGCATCATCGGCGCGGACACCGCCGTGCGGCAGCCCGTTTATACCGCCCTCTCCGGCCCGGCGGCCGGCGTAATGGCTGCCGCGCAGATTGCCGAAGCTGTCGGAGTTGAAAACTGCATCTCCTTTGACATGGGCGGCACCAGCACCGACGTGTCCCTGCTGCGCAACCGGGAACCCGGCCTGACCCTGAACGGACGGCTGGGCGACTGGCCCATCCAACTGCCGATGCTGGACATCGCGACGATAGGTTGCGGGGGCGGCAGTATCGCGGCGGTGTCGCCCTACGGCAGCCTCACCGTAGGCCCGGACAGCGCCGGCGCCGATCCGGGCCCGGCCTGCTACGGCAAAGGCGCAACTCGACCCGCCGTAACCGACGCCAACCTGGCGCTGGGCCGGGTGAATACCAGGATTGCCGGCGGACAACTTACGCTGGACGCCGACGCGGCAAAACAGGCCATCATCGATGCCGTGGCCGCGCCGCTGGGCCTGGACGTTGCCACCGCCGCCAGCGGCATCCTGAAAATCGCCAACAACGCAATGGTGGGGACAATTCGCAACGTCAGCGTTGAGCGGGGCCATGACCCTCGCGATTTCGCGCTGGTGGCCTACGGAGGCGCCGGGCCGATGCATGCCATCGACGTGGCCAACCTGCTGGGCATCGGAACCGTGGTCGTGCCGGCGCATCCCGGCATCACCTCGGCCTACGGGTTGCTGGCGGCTGAGTTCAAGAACGACTACGCTCGAACTTTCTCACAACCCGGCGGCGATTACGACCTGGAGGGGATGGCCGCCGTATTTGACGCGCTGGAAAGCGAGGGACGAGAGTGGCTGCATGGTGAGGGCGTCCCCGTCGCCAGCCACAGCATTACCCGCTCCGCAGACCTTCGCTACGCGCACCAGGGATCGGAGTTGACGATCGCTTACCCGCAAGGGCTGGTCAACCAGGAAGGCCTGGGGGAAATGCTGGCGGCGTTTCACCAGCAGCACGAACAGCTATACGGCTTCTCTTTGGAGCAACCCGTGGAAATAGTTACCCTGCGCGCAACGGCTTCCGGCCAGGTTGGCCAGGTTAAAACGCAAATCTTGACCGCAGCCAACGGCCACGCTACTACTGCCAGCCTCAAAAGTGCCCTGATTGAACGGCGTCAAGTATTTTTCGACGAAACGGCAGGCTTCGTTCAGTGCCCAATCTACCGCCGGGAGAGCCTGCCGCCGGCAACCGAACTCAACGGGCCGGCCATCCTGGAAGGCATGGATTCAACCGTCGTCATCAACCCCGACTGGCAGGCCCGCATCGACCAATACGGCAACTGCATACTGCGCTCCGAAGGCAAAGGTGATTGAATATGACGCTGCCAGGAACCTCGCCTAAGACCCACTCCGTTGACCCCGTTACCCGCCAGCTCGTGCGAGGCGGCCTGCGCGCGGCGAGGCTGGAGTGTGAGCTGATTATCGAACGCACTGCAATGTCGGCGTTCATCCGGGAGAAGAAGGACTACACCGTCAGCTTCCTTGACCACAGCGGCCGGGAAATCTATGGCGACACCATGGGCAGCGACATTCTCGGCTGCGTATGGGAGTACTACCCCGTGGAGTCCATGCGGCCCGGCAATTTATACTGGTACAACGACCCCTATCTCTCCCAGGGCAGCATCACCCATACGCCCGACATGGTATTCATCGCGCCGGTGTTTTACGAGGGCGACGTGGTTGCCTACTGCCATTCTTTCGCTCATTTCTGGGACTTGGGCGGTTCCCGTCCGGGCAGTATCGGGCCGGCCAACACCGAGATATTCCACGACGGCACACTGGTGCCGCCCATCAAAATTATCGACGCTGGCACGCTCAACGACGAAGCGTATCGCATCATCCTGCGCAACTCTCGCTACCCCGACCTGCTGGAAGGCGACTCCCGCGCTCTGATGTCCGCCGCCAACCGAGCCCAGGAGCGACTGCTGGAGATGTTTGGTCGCTTCGGCAAGAAGACGATGCTGGCCGCCATCGACGACGACCAGGTGGACACCGCCCGGCTGGTGCGCGAGAAAACCCTGGAGATGATCCCCGAAGGCGAGTACTCGGTGCGGGATTATATGGACCACGCCGGGGTGGGCGACCAGTGGCATTCCTTCCATCTCAAGCTCAGCCGCAGGGGCGACGAGGTGCTGCTGGACGCTACCCAGAGCGACGACCAGGCCCACGGCTCCATCAATTTCCTCGCCAGCGACGGCGCGCTGAAAGCCTACTTCGGGCAGTACTTCCACCAGTTTGACAGCTCGTTGCTGGCCAATCACGGGCTGCTGGCGGGCATCGACGCCGTGAAGCTGCGTCCCGGCAGCATCCTGCGCCCGGAATGGCCGGCCGCGTTGGGCTGCCGCGCTCATACCTTCACCAAGCTGAAGAGCGCCGTCCGCGCGGTGGTGGCCCAGGCTGCCGAAGGCAACGTGATGGCCGGGGCCGCCGTGTACGTCATCGCCTACTGGCGGATGAAAGAGGGCGACAACGGCAACTGGCTGCTCTGCACCGATGGCATCGCCGTGGGCCACGGCGCACGGCCCTTCGGCGACGGCCTGGACGCTATCTACCAGCGGCACAACGAAAACTACCCCGGCGAGTTTATGGAGATGGAGTATCCGCTGCGGCTGGAACGCTACGCCATCTCCACCGACTCCGGCGGCCCGGGCAAGTTCCGCGGCGGATGCGGCGTCATCCGGGACGTGCGGCTGCTGGCGGACGAGGGCACCTTCGGGCTGCGGGTTGAGAACAACCTGTTCCCGGCCTGGGGCGTCGCCGGCGGCATGGGCGGGGGGCTGTCCCGGGTGGTGCTCAATCCCGACACGCCGGACCAGCGGGAAATCCGCGCCTTCTCTGACGACAACCACTGGAAGCGCGGCGACCTGGTTCGCATCTACACCGCCGGCGGCGGGGGTTGGGGGGACCCGTTGGAGCGGGACGCCGCCATGGTGCTGGATGACGTGCTGGACGGCTTCGTATCCATGGACAGCGCCCGCGAGAGTTACGGCGTCGTCGTTAATCCCGACACGCTGCAGGTGGACGGCGAGGCTACCGAGGAGCAGCGGCAGAGCATCAGCGACGCCCGTGGCGATGTCAAGATGTTCCACCGCTTCGACTACTTCCAGACCGCCGATGAGGAACTGCGGTGGGTTGAGCGGAATATGCCGCGTTGACAGGGGCCGGGGGCCTCTTTACACTCGCGGATGCACCCAACCCGTCGGAGGAGGCCGGATATGGCTAGGCCGGAGCTTGCTGACCTGTTTGCCCAGGTTGACGCCGCGCAAGATGACATTATCGCTTTGGAGCAGGCGCTGGTTCGCATCCCGTCGGTGAACACCGGATTTATGCCGACGGGGGACGAGACGCCGGTTTGCGAGTTGGCGCGGGACTTCCTGGCGGAGGACGGCATCGGGTCTGAAATCCTGGAATCGGCGCCGAATCGGGGGAACCTGATTGCCCGGCTGGAAGGGCGCTCCGGAAACGCCGGCCTGATGTTCATGTCCCACACCGACGTGGTGCCGGTGGAGGATCCGGCCGAGTGGCGGTTCGAGCCGTTCAGCGCGACCATCGCCGACGGGCGCATCTTCGGGCGCGGGGCGTCGGACTGCAAGGGGCTGCTGACGGCGCAGCTGATGGCCATTCGAATCCTCACCCGCAACGATATTGCCCTGCAGGACGGGCTGATCCTGGCGGCCGGCGCAGACGAGGAACACGGCGGACGCTACGGCTTCGGCTGGCTGGCGGACAACCACCCCGACAAGCTGGCCGCGCCCTACGCCGTCAACGAGGGTGGGGGAACTCCCATTCCGGCGGCCGGCGCGTTGACGTACATCCTGGGCGTTGGGGAGAAGGGGCGGCTGCAGGTGGAGATTGACGTGAAGGGCGTCAGCGCCCACGCGTCGCTGCCGTGGCAGGGGACGAACGCGCTGTACCGGCTGAACCGCGCCCTCACCTCAATAGAGGGCTACGAGGCGGACCGGGATACGTCCGGGGACATCTTTGACCACCTGTCCACCTTTGCTATCGAGCACAAGCCGTCGTCGGAAAACGTGGACGACATCATCGCCGAAATTGCGCCGGACAATCCGCGTTTCGCGTCGATGCTGCGGGCGCTCTCGCGGATGACGCTGACGCCGACGATGGTGCGGGGCGGCATCAAGTCCAACAGCGTGCCGGAGTCCATTCGATTGACCTGCGACGTGCGGACGCTGCCCCACCAGGATGAGGAGTACGTGCGGGCGCAGCTGGACGAAGTGCTGGCGGACATTCCCGGCGTGTCCTATGAGATCGATTACATGGCGCGGCCCAACTCGTCGCCCTTTGAGTCGCCGCTGGCGGACAGCATCCGCAGCGTGACCGCCCAGGCGTTGCAGCGTGGGGACATTCAGTGGGTGCCGGCCATCAGCAACGGGTTCACCGATTCGCGGTTCACCCGACCGCTGGGCACCGTAACCTACGGGTTCTCCGGCGCGCATCCCGACGACGACCCGATGCTGAACTTCACCCACGGGGCCAACGAATCGGTGGGTATCAAGAGCTTGGTGAGCGGAACCAAGATAATGCTGGGGCTGGCCTGCGATATGCTGGCAGTAAAGTGATATGGCTTATGAGAGCCTGACGGTGGAGCGGGACGGGCAGATTGCCGTCGTTACGCTGAACCGGCCGGAAAAGCTGAATGCCATCGACCGGGCGCTGCACCTGGAGATGATGGACGCCGGCCGGGAGTTGCGGGATGACGACGGCGTGCGTGCGGTGATATTCACTGGCGCCGGGCGGGGGTTCTGCTCCGGGGCTGACCTGACCGCCGACCGTTCGCGTCCTGAGAATCCGGCCCGGGGCGAGCGTCTGGACGAATACAACTGGGTGGGACGGCAGGCGATGATGATATACCGGGAGCTGGACAAGCCGACCATTGCCGCCGTGAACGGCGTGGCGGCCGGCGCCGGTATGGGGCTGGCGCTGGCCTGCGATATGCGGGTGGGCTGCGAAAACACGCGGTTCAAGACGGTGTTCATCGAGCGCAGCCTGAGTCCCGACTCTGGCCTGTCGTGGTTTCTGCCGCGCATCGTGGGGGTGAGCCGGGCGATGGATTTGGTGTACACCAGCCGGAGCGTGGACGCTGAGGAAGCGTGGCGGCTGGGGCTGCTGGACCGGATGTCAACCGCCGAGAACCTGCTGGCCGACGCCAAGGAGTTGGCGCGGCAGATCGCGTTCTGGCCGCCGGTGGCGATGCAGATGTCCAAGCGCGCCCTGCAACGCAGCCTGGACGCTGACCTGGAAGACCAGTTGCGGTATGAGACGCACAGCATCGTATTCGCGCGGCGGGCTCCGCACGACGTGGCGGAGGCGGCGGCGTCATTCCGGGAACGGCGGGCGCCGAATTTTACGGGGGAATGACAGGCAGAGAACGGAAACGACGGGTACAACGCAAAGGAGCGGGATTATGACCAGCGCAGATTGGGGTGATATTTACAAGGAACTGGGGGCGAAGCCCGTTATCAACGCGACGGGCAGCGTAACGATGCTGGGCGGTTCGACGCCGATTCCCGAAGTTCGGGAGGCGATGGCGCAGGCGGACGGCGCGTACATCCCGCTGATGGAGTTGCAGGAAGCGGCCGGCGCGGCCATCGCGCGGATGGTCAACGTGCCGGCGGCGTACATCACGTCGGGGGCCGGCTCGGCGCTGATGCTGGCGACGGCGGCGGCGATGGCCGGAGACGACGATGACCGCATCCAGCAGCTGCCCAACACGGCGGGGATGAAGAACGAAATCCTCATCCAGACGCGGCAACGGTACTGGTATGACCGCTGCCTGGAGCTGGCCGGGGCAAAGCTGGTGATGTTCGGCAGCGAGGAGCGCACGACGGCGGAGGATTTGGAAAAGGCCATCGGGCCGAACACCGCCGCCGTGCACTACTACGCCGTGGAGCAGGAATACGATCCCGACGCGCTGTCGCTGGAGGACACCATTGCCATCGCCCACGCGCACGACGTGCTGGTTACGGTGGACGCGGCCGGCCAGATTTATCCGCTGGAGAACTTCGGCAAGTACGTGCGGATGGGCGCCGATTTCCAGTGCATCGCCGCAAAGTACATGGGGTCGCCGCAGTCAACTGGGCTGGCGCTGGGTTCGGAGGAAATGATACGCAGGATTGGCCTGCAAGCCTTCGCCAGCTACGAAGGCCGGAGGGTGCGGGGCGTGGGCCGTCCGCAGAAGGTTGACCGGCAAGAGATGATCGGCGCGGTGGCCGCCGTGCGTTACTGGATGACGATGAACCACGAGGACCGGCTGGCCGATTCGGAGCGGCGGAGCCGGGTGATTCTGAACGCGGTGGCGGGCATCCCCGGGCTGCGGGCCGAGCTGATTGACAACGTGATAGGACACCACGCCTACGGGCTGAACGTGTGGGTGGACGCCGCCGTTGCCGGATTCGACATCTACGACCTGCGAGACCGGCTGAAGGACGGCGATCCGCCGGTATGGACGCGGGTGCGTGACGACGAGGACTTCATCACCGTCCATATGTTCGGGCTGAACCCCGGAGAGGAAATCACCGTTGGGGAACGAATCGCCGCGCTGTTCGGGTAATCGCCGCTACCGCCGCGGCGACGGGCCAAGGTGGGAGCCGGCGTCCACGAGGATGGTTTCGCCGGTTACGTGGGCGGCGGATTCGAGGAGCCAGACTATGGGGTCGGCGACCGCTTCGGTGGTGCCGGCGGTTTTGAGTGGGGCGGATTCGGCGTAGCGTTCAATGAAGGCGTCGTAGCCGTCGCCGAGGCCGTCCCTCCACCAGCGGGTTTGCATGACGCCGGGGCAGACGGCGTTGACCCGAATCTCCGGGGCCAGAGCGCGGGCCAGTGAGAAGGTCATCACGTTCAGGGCGGCTTTGGAGGCAGCATAGGCGATGGAGCTGCCGGAGCCGCTGAATCCCGAGCCGGAGGACACGTTGACGATGGCTCCGTTGCCGTGCTGCTGCATGGCCGGCGTCACCGCACGCGCCATCTGGAAGGCCCCGACTACGTTCACGTCCAGAACGCGCCGGAAGTCGTCCGAGGAGAGCCCTTCCAGGTCGTGGTGGGGCACGATGACCGAGGTGGCGGCGTTGTTGACCAAGCCGTCGATGCGGCCCCATTGGTCGAGGGCGGCCTGGGCCATGCGGCGGCAGTCCTCGTCCACAGAGACGTCGGCCTGGCAAAGTATGGCATCGCCGCCCAGCTCGCGGCAGGCGTCTGCCGTGGCTTCAGCCTCGGCCAAGCTGCGGGTGTAGTTGACGACGACGCGGCCGCCTTTGCCGGCCAGACGCTGGGCTACGGTTGCGCCCAGCCCGGTGGCCGAGCCGGTTACGATGAAAACTGCGCCGGACACGTCCATGGAGATACTCCTAATCTGTGGAGGAACCCCTCACCCCAACCCTCTCCCGCCAGGGGAGAGGGGGTTTTCGGACACCCGCCCAAGGTTACTTTTTGGCGACCTGGATTACAAAGTCCGGTTCGTAGAAGTCGTAACCGGCGGCGAAGTCGCCATAGCGTTCCACGCTGCTGAAGCCGGTGTCCTTGAGGAGGTCGGTGACGTAGTCTTGGCGGATGGGGCAGAGGCTGAGGAAGTGGACGTCGCCGTCGGCGTATTCGTAGCGCATCGTCAGTATCTCTTCGGTCATCTCTTCGGGGCTGACGTGGACGGTTTCGCCGAGGTAATAAGACTGGTGCTTACTGTGGAAGCCGTTGTCCAGGATGGCGTCGTAGTTGCGCTGGTCAATGATGGCGATGCCGTCTTCGTTTAGGAGGCGGTACACCTGGTTGAGGGTTCGCACCCGGTCGGATTCCTCAAACAGGTGGGTGAACGCGTTGCCCAGGCAGATGACGGCGTCGAACCGCTCGCCGGAAAAGGCTTCGTTGAGCCGGGTCCACTCGGCTTCGACCAGGCGAAGGTCGTCCATGCCGAAGCGCTGGGCGTTCTCCTTGGCCTGGGCCAGCATATTGGGCGCGCCGTCGGCGCCGGTGACGTCGAAACCGTCGGCGGTGAGGGTTACGACGTGGAAGCCGGTGCCGCAGGCGATGTCGAGGACGGTTTCGGCGCCGTGCTCTTTCAGGATGCCCTGGAAGAAATTGTTTTCGGCATCGGCACGGCGCTGCCAATCAATCAGTTCGTCCCAGCGGCCGGCGAATTCCGGTGAGTACTGTTCTTTGTAGAGGTCTCTAGGGACGATCGTGTCGTCGTTTTGGCACATACTTACCCCTTTGGTTGTATCGAGAACGAGGCCGTTGATATTTCAGCCGGAAGGTCTGGCTACGAAGAGGGCCCAGCCGATGTTGCCGGCGTTGCCGGAGTCCACCCAGAAAGACAGGGCAGCAACGGTGTTGTCGATGGTTTCGGCGCCGACGCGGGGCAGCAAGGCGTGCCGCTGTTCCTGCAGGCGGTCGCGAACCCAGGCGTAGGAAGGGGCGACGTGTTGCGACCAGTCTTCCTCACGCGTCACCGTGAGTTCCAAGGCGGCGAGAGCCTTGCGGTAGTCGGGCAGGTCCCACATATCCGGCGATTTCACCCGGTCGTAGATTCTGGCCCGGTCGGCGTCGGGGGTATCTCGGCGCACCAGGATGTCGGTGAATATGAGGGTACCATCGGGTTTCAGGACGCGCCGGCATTCGGACAGAACGGCGTTTTTGTCCGCGGCGTGGAGGAAGGCTTCCTGGCTCCAAACCACGTCGTAGGAATCGTCGGGGTAGGGCAGGCGATGGAAGTCGCCGTACTCGAAAGAGAGGAGCGAGTCAAGTCCGGCCTCACGGCTGCGGACGCGGGCCAGCTCCAGTTCCTTCTCGCTGATGTTGGTTCCGGTTACGCGGCAGCCGTAGTTGGCGGCCAGGTAGCGGGCGGTGGCGCCGTAGCCGCAGCCCAAGTCGAGGACGTGGGATTGCGGGGTCAGGGGCACGGCCTGGGCCATGATGGCGTTGGTGTTTTCCATAGCCTCCGGGTGCGAGCAGCCGTCGTAGGAGGGTACGCCGAGGTGGAGGTTGTCGCCCCAGATGGTGCGGTAGATTTCGTCGGCCGGCCCGTCGTAGTAGGCCTGAGTGTCGGCAACGATGGCGCCGACGTTAGGTTGGGTCATAAAAGGGGGCCTATATACCTGGCTACACACGGGTCGCCTAACGCACAAACCCCTTCACACCATATCCGCCCTCAGTCCCGGCACCAACGCAGCCCTCCTAATAGCATCGACCGCTTCGTCAAGTGTCAACGGCTTCGGCCATGGAAATGGCTCAATAGCGTGCAGGGAACCGGCGATTGCCGCAAGTCCGCTTTCCTCTCGGCATTCAAAAGCATAGCCCCAGCGAAGAACTTCCGCTTGGATGACATTCAGTACATCCCACACGAACCCCTCCGGTAAATCCTCACCGATAAGGAGGAATCCCACCGGGCGACGTTGCGATAGGAAGCGCATGGCGTGCTCCACCGGCTCGTCAAACTTTCGTATGCGGGCGCGCTTGGGTTGTTCCGGCACGGTTAGGGCGTCCGAATGCAGGTTGAGCAAGAGCACGTGAAAATCGGGAGCCTGCATAATGGAATCGTGGGTGATGCCTGCGAATGGCTCCACGCCGAAGCGTTCAAGATACGGCCCAGCTTTGGATGCGTCCGGGTCGTAGGCGTAGGCGATTTCAAGGTCGGCTTTAACGGCGGCGTCAGCCATCCGACCGTCGCCGCCATAGAGGTCAGCGCAGCGGAGAAATCCGGTAGTGGCGGGGACTCGGGGATGTAGCAAGTTCTCAATAGTCCGTTCAATAAATTGTTCGTAGTTTACCACGGCTTACCCCCTGGTGTGCTGTCTGCGGAAAGGATAGATCCGATTCGCCAGGCGCTGTCAATGGATGGGATTAGCCAGTTTCGGAAAATGGAGCGCGAATTCAGCGCGGACTTGCTGCCAGAGGGAATCGTCCAAAGCACCAGTCCCATTGATTTTGTTGACTACGTTATATCCGGCAGCATCCAGGTCGTTGATGAGTTGTCCTTCCATTGCAAGCATTTGTTTCCTATTCCCGCCAAATTCGTCTCTGTTGTTAGTCACAGGATAAATCGGGCCAACGGCTACCATCCGAATTTCTCCACACTGCCACGGGTCGATGTCCGCGAAATCGGGGGAATCTCTGAAGACGGAATATGTTTTACTCTTTGGTGGGTGCGGGTCAAGATGCCACCAAAAACGACGAAACGCTGACTTTGAGTTTCGTAAGTCGTTGCTTCCAGTCATCCCGACGTAAATTAGTTCCCCTTTTGGAGATTCCACCCGAAGCGCATAAAGCCAGAAGCCATCAGCGACGGCGACGCCTGGGGCTGACAGAATGTGAGTGCGTAATAACATTTCCTCTTCCCTTGTTCTCGTACTTGACACGTTTGTTCTCCGTACTATTCCATGGAACGGACATAACATCGTACACGCGCACCGGAGGAACAAGATGAATTACCAGCAAACTACCAAATTCCATGATTGCATGATCGAATGCGCCATACACATGGCACGGGAAATGGTTACCTATGGAACCCAACATGAAGAACCAAATGTTCAGTGGGACTGCTTTGAACATTGGCTCCTAGAGGGCAACAATAGGATAATATTAGGTGAAACAATCCTCGCCATGCCCGGTATTGAGGAACGCATTGTTGACAATTTCGTTGACTGTCTCCATGACCTTTTCGTGGATGTTGATGGAGGAACCGTGTGGGCTGATAACAAACTCAATGACGTGGAGAAGCTCACCGTCCGCCGTATCACGATGGACATGGTCAACGCGGACTAACCCGCCATATACCCGCACGGTTGAGCCGCAGGAAGCTTAGGCACCCTGCGGCTCATTCCTTGCTTGCCCGCCTCCGTCGGATGGTGCGATAGGTTTTGACGCCCAGAGCAATCGCTCCTATGAGAATGGCAAAATCCACAATGACGAAGAAGACGGTTTCCATCACAGGGAGCGAGCCGGTCGAATAACTGGAGATCACACGCCATAAGAGCATGATCGGGAGGTAGACGCCGACGCTGACGACAAGGCCGATCATGATAGCGGCAGCCTTGCCCCTTTCCTTGATGGGCAAAGAAGAAGCAACACTACAATCAGCGCACTGCTGCTCCCATGTAGCGGCATCCACATTTAGAGGCGCACCACATTTCGCGCATTGTCTGCTGGTCATTCGGGAACCCCCTTGCGGTTCAGGATAGGGCCACTTGGCATAGTCGCCGGGTTCCCGTCAGCACAGGGCTTCCCGCAAGGAGGCATGATGCCTCTATCCGGTTGAGAAAACCCCGTGATGTAAAAAGCGGGCCGACCCCGCGACTATGCCAATGCCATCCTATCACAGGTCAGCGGCCGGGGGAATATCGATTTCGTTCAACCCGGCGGACGCGTCACTTGACAACCTTCCGTAGTGCGCGCTTAGCCTAAGGTTAGGAGGTGCACCATGCCAAATAACCGTAAGATGAGCGTATTCGAACTATTAGAACGCGTCGCGACCGAAGGGGATGCCGTAGATTTCCTCGAAGAATGCCGCTGGGGCGATACGCCACGTTGTCCGCGTTGCGCCTCAACTAATGTGGCCCGAACCCCACCAACCGCACCGATGCCTTGGCGCTGTCCGGCGTGCCGCAAATACTTCAACGTCCGCACCAACACGGTGATGGCCCAAAGCCAAATCCCGCTCAAAAAGTGGTGTCTGGCAATCTACTTGTTCCATAATAGCCGCAAGGGAATCTCGGCGCTGCAATTGGGGAGGGAACTAGGCCTGACTCCCAAATCCGCCAGGTTCTTGGCTATGCGCATCCGTGAGGCCATGACCGTTGATCTGCCATTGCTGGATGGCGTAGTTGAAGCCGACGAGACTTATATCGGCGGCAAACCCCGCAGCAAACACGCTTGGCAGCGCGAACGAGACCGCGAAAAACGAGAAGCCGGCGTGCCCACGCGCCAAGTGGTGATGGGTATTAGGCAGCGCGACGGCAAGGTCGTTGCCTTCCCCATCGACCGGGCAGACCGTTATAACCTACAAATGGCAATTGGTGCGCACGTGGAACCCGGCAGTACGGTTTATACCGACGGCCACGGCGGATATCAGAATATGCACGCCTACAACCATGATTGGGTCAACCACTCCGCTGGTGAATACGTTCACGGCATGGCGCACACCAACAGCATTGAATCGTTCTGGGCGTTGCTCAAACGGGGATACACGGGCACGTTCCACTTCTTCACCTTCAAACACCTGCATCGTTACGTGAACGAATTTGCGTACCGCCTGAATGCTGGCCCCGGCAATGACTTTGGCGTCATCGCGGAGACCGTTCTGAATATGGAAGGCAAGCGCCTAACCTATAAGCAGCTTATCGGAGGAGAAATCGAATTCATAGATAGGGATTAGGCAGACCCCGGAGACCTTGATATACTGGAAGAGCCCCGGACGAGGCAACGTCCGGGGCTCGGCGCAATCCAAGTGTTGCCCCTACCAAGAACAACAAGGAGGGAGTTGTGGATACTACCCCAGGACTGCTTATACCAGTAAAAATCAGACGCAAAAACCAGCGTAAGTCAAATCATCACAGTCATTCCATCAAATTTGCAAGGAAGCCCAACGGCAAACCACGGGAACGAAGACTGCGGGGACGCAGGGCGATGTGGCCGCATTGTTAGCGACCCGTGTGTAGCCAGGTATATAGGCCCCCATAAAAGCAGTGTCTCCTCTGGTAACCGGCCAGTGCAAGGCACAGGCATAAAATCGGGCTGTCTGGTTCCCCTGGACAGCCCAAGGTTGTGAATTTGTTGCCGGAAGTGGTAGTGGTACCTCTAAGAGTACCGTAATGCGACCTTTGTCCTACTCTTGGTGACAGGCCGTTCAATGTGGTAGCCGACCCGTGGCTCCAAACAGGACTACCTTATTCAGACTCATTCTTCCTCGGTGGTTAAGTCCGTGGCATCGTTCTGTACCAGTTCCTGTCTCTGCCGGTACATACCCACCCCGACAATGAATAGACAGAGTGCTCCGACGGACAGCAGTGAATTGTTGACCCCCAGCACCAGGTCAAGGGCGATAGCAGGAAAGTGCTGGGCGACAACGAAGTTAATAAACCCCGCGACCCCGATCACAAAAAGGCCGATGGAGGCAATCTTGTATATGTTCAACGACTTGAACCGGGGGGCCAGTCCCAGTCCTACCATCATGGAAGCGGAGGGATAGATGGAAAGGAAAGCGAGTATGAGCCCCGCCATGTCCGCATAGCCGTTCAGCGCGGCATCGAAAAGTAGGCTTTGCAACACCGGGTCCCCGGACGATTCCACGCTCCGCTGCATCAGGTGTACCGTCATATGGCGTTTTCCCATGGCGATAAGAAAGATGCCCCAGCCAAAAAGGCTGGTGATGACTCCATACTGCAGGAGGGAAGAAAATTTGCTGCCGGGGATGGAACGCAGTCCCAGCAGTCCCAGGAGCCCGTAGCCGTAAAGCAGCATGGAAATGGCGGCTGCCATTGCCGTCACGTGGGCAAGGCTGGGGTACTTTGCCAGCACCTCCAGGGTTTCGACGTAATTTGTCTGGTCCACCGGGCTGATCAGCCATCCACCTGGCGTGAACACCGACGGAAAAAGGGTTACCACTACACCGGCCATCAGGGATATTCCTGCGGTGCGGGGATTGGGCAACAACTGTGAACCTGTTAACGCCATTTCTTCCTCAATCACTTCACCGAGCGCAACGGCGCTTCGGAAACTAAACGCCCCTAAATTCGCAGCTTGTAGGAGGGCAGCTAACTTTCAGCTTGCCTTCCCATCTTTATGAGGCTCTATTGATGGGCAATCCAGTGACACAACAACTGGTCTGGTACCCCTAAGCTTACCATATTGCGAACGTTCCGCTGGGAGGTTTCGCTCTAAACTAACGGGGGCACTGAGATGGCTGTGCCGTGATGCTAACCCAAAGCACTCGACGTGTCCAAGGTGCCGGACATCGCTCAAATCTGAATGTCAACACGTACTGGGGTCGGTGTGAGAGGAGATCCTTGACCGGGCCGTCTATCTTTCGGATTCAACCGCGACCTGCACTGTGATCACCTCAGTCTCATGATATTGGCGGTGGTTCACGGAAGTCGCCAAGTGTCGGAGGACACGCATGGGCGTATCACCGACGGATAGCATACCTTCTAATTCTGGCGGCGGTTCTCCCAGCAACGCGAATTGGTCCTCGAGGTTCTCGGAATCGCTGGGCCCGGTTATGAACTCCAATTCTGCGCCGCGGCCCGAACTGGCGGCGGTGATTCGGAGGCGTAGTTGCCGGTCGGAAACCTCACGTTGCGTCAGCACTAGCAGGGTCTCTTCCGCCACTGCCTGCAGCCGACCCGTTGTTCGTTCGTTCCAACGATTGCGCGCCGAGAATTCCTCGACGAACCGGTTGATTGTGGGAAGTTCGTCAACGCTCAGCGACAGGTTCAAACGGCGACGCCTAGGACCGGTAGCCTCCAACGCCAGGGTCAGCAGGATAACCGAGATGCCGCCTGAGGTGATAGCCTTCTGCAGGGTGGATTCCCACAATTGGTTGATGGGCAAGTCTATCAGTTGGTACTGGAAGGCAATCCCAATAACCAGCGAGATACCCACGACCAGGCTCTTGGAGTAATCGGGCTTGGCCTGGACGATTGCCCGCATGCCCTCAACAAACATCGGCGCCAGCACCACCAACAGGTGCGCCGCCATCACCGGTACGGGGATGATGAGGAGCAACGCCCAGGCTTTGGGGAAAAAGGCCAGGGCGACGAAAATGATGCCGATGAGGACTCCAACATCCCTGGACGCGCATCCAGTCTGCTGGACGAACATACTACCCCTGGGGGTGGCTATCATGGGGATGGAGCCGGCCAATCCTGCCAGAATGTTGCCCAGGGAATTGCCGACCACGCCTCCCTGAACGGCACGGAAGTCCACCGCCCGGTTGCCGGGTCGTGAGACGCGGTGGGCGATGTAGGACAGGGAGTTTGTCTGGACCACCGTCAACGCCGATATGAAAAGGAAAGCCGGGGCCAGAGTCCAGAAAGCACCGCCGAAGTCATACCCGGCGCCACCCCACCCATCAAGGGGAACCCCGACCCACAGGGCATGCCGCAGAACCTGCCAGTCGAGAATCCCAAACCCTGCTGCCGCTGCGCATCCCAAGGTCAGACCAAACAACGGCCCCCAGACGCGCCAAAACCCGGGATTTCTGAGCAGGAACGCCAGAGTGCTGACCAGGGTAATGGCGCCGCACAGCAATCCTGCCGCATTCACGCCACCGGCGGGTACGTCATCCACCTTCTCCAACAGGACCGAAATGATGGTGATGGCCAGCAGAATGGAGATGGTCCCGGTCACCGTCGGGTTGAAAACGCGCCTAAGCGCTGAAAGACGTAGCGCCACGCCCAATCCGAAGAGCCCGGCAATGAAGACTAGGGCCGCGAGCATCTTGGGGCCACCCTCCACCAATGCCAGGGCGCAGAACGGTATCGCCACTGGCGAGGGGCATGCGCTGAGATGGAATCCGCTGCCTACGATCCCCGTCCGGATGGTCTGGAGAACCATCGTTACGCCGGTAACTACCAGTGAGATGAACACCAACCAGTCGGCTAGGGCCGGACTCCCGCCTGCGATCTGGACCGTGATCAACGGGAAGAGCACAATGGCGGGAACATTCAACAGAGCGCCCTGCGCTGAAAGGCCCAACGCCGCCAACGGCGCTGGCCTTTCGTGGAGTCCGTAACGATGGGGTCGCGTCCCGGTCTGAGCCATCTCGATCTGAGCTCCTCCGCAGCCTAAGCCCGCCTGAGATCGTACTTGGTGCCTACCTCGACCGGCCCCATACCGGCATCGATCTATTCTCACGGAGCGTTTGCTATTATAGGGTATCGGCCCGACCCGGAGACTACCACGATTTGCGGTGGTTCCATTGTGTACAATCAACGAGCGATGCGGTTACTGATTGAGTCGGTGGCTTTGGCCGAGTGGTATTCGGCGCCGTCCGGCTTGGCGACTTGACGAAAGACTGGACCTTTCCCCGGGTCTTGAGTGCGGACGGCTTTACCCAGGACGAGGAAGACGCCATCTGCTGGGAAAATCTGGAGAGTTTGCCGGGGATTTATCCATCGCGTAAATCGCAAAAGCCTGCTGAATTTTGAGGAGCAGAAGACCTGATGATGACATACATAGTCGCAAACGCCCGGAGCGCGATAACCGTGGCGCTATTCGCAGTTGCAGCCATGTCCATGGTTTTTGCGGTGGCGTGCCAGGAAACGCCCGCCCCCTCGAATCAGGGCGAATCGGAAACCTCTCCCCAAGCCATGACGGCCATGGCGAATGAGGGGAGTCCGGGCATATTTGACGACCGGATTTTGTTCGGGCAATCCGCCGCGTTCAGCGGGCCGGCCCAGGCGCTGGGACAGGGGATGCGCTTGGGAATCCAGGCGGCGTTCCACGAACAGAACCAGTTGGGCGGCGTACATGGCCGGATGCTGGAGTTGACTACCCTGGACGACCAATATGAGCCGCACCTGGCTTATGGCAACACCTTCAACCTGATCAACAGGGAACGCGTTTTCGCGCTAATCGGGGAGGTAGGAACACCGACCTCCCGTTCAGCGTCGCCGTTGGCTAACGCGGAGGGCGTGCCTTTCATCGCGCCCTTTACCGGCGCCGGCTTCCTCCGGGAGGCCGAGCTGGAGAATGTGGTGAACCTGCGAGCTTCGTACCATCAGGAAGCGGAGGAGATGGTGGCGCGCCTGACTGAAGACTTGGGGATAACCCGCGTTGCCGTGATGTACCAGAACGACTCCTACGGCCAGTCCGGGCTGGACGGAGTGGTTGACGCGCTGAGGAAGCGCGGCCTGGAGCCGGTGGAATCCTGGTACTACCAGCGCAACAGCGACGCGGTGAAGGCCGCCGTTTTCCACATCGCACAGGCCGATCCTGAAGCCGTCATCATGATTGGAGCGTATGCTCCGGTGGCTAAAGCCATTACCGTGGCCCGGGAGGATATAGATCCCGTATTTATGGCGGTATCCTTTGTGGGCAGCAACGCTTTGGCGCAAGAGTTGGGACCGGACGGCGTCGGGGTGTACGTGACCCAGGTGGTGCCGTTGCCCGGTGATGTCGGGGTTCCCGCAGTTGCCGCCTATCGAGCCGCCCTGAAGTCATTTGACGCCAATGCCGCGCCGGGATTCGTCTCGCTAGAGGGCTACTTGGCCGGGCGACTGGCAATCATTGGCCTCGAAAATTGTGGCCGGGACGTCAGCCGGAAGTGCTTCCTGGACGGCATGCGAAACTCCGGGACGATTGACCTCAATGGTCTGGCCCTCCAGTACGGTCCCGGCGACAATCAGGGATCGGATGCTGTGTTTGTGACCGTCATCGGAGATGACGGGAACTACCACCTGGTCAACAATTTGGAGGGGGCGCAGTGATGGCAAAACCCCGCATAACCGCGCCCCTCCTTATTGGCGTCGTGGGCGCACTGGCAATCATCATCGCCTCAGCAGTGGCCGGCTGGCTGGTTATCGACAACTTGGAGGCTGAGAACCGGAGCAGCCTTGACGCCGAGGTCCTGGTCGACATCGCCGCAGTAATCAAGCAATCGGGCGCCATGGCGTCGGCGGCATCCGTACCAACCAACGCCCGGATGACACCCGAAAGCATAGCTGAGGCGAGGACTGCCATTGCCAGCAGTGAAGCCCAGCTGGCCGAACATCTATCAGCCTTGGAGGGGAAGGGTCATAACGACAGAGTGGAGCGTGTTCGTCAACAAGCCGATCGGCTCGTCGCCAATGTGTCGCGGATCGAGGATCACCGGCCCGCTCTGTTAGAGGCTATCCTGGCCGGAGAACGCAGCTGGCAACAGCTTCTTTTTTCCACCAACCAAAAACTGCTCCCGGCAATCAGTTCCAGTCTGGATAACCAGTTCTACTACGTGATGACGGGCAAGAGCGATTTCAGAGATGATGTGGGGGCGGCCTCCGACACTCTGTCCGAAGTGGAATATCTGCGGTATTGGCACCTGGCCACGCTGTTGGAGTGGACCTTCAGCGCCCACCGTAGCATGCTGGCGGCAAATCTGAGCAGCCAGGATGACCCGACGCGGTTGGCCAGCAATGAGGAGAGCTTTGATACGGCGGCCCAGCGGATGGAGTATAGCATCGAGTATCTTGCCGACAATGGCGGGCCGGAGCTGGACCCTGAGGTGATTCCCCTTGCCAATCGGCTGTTGGCCGCCGGCGCCGGAGAGAACAGCACCCTGGAGGCCATGAGGCTTAGGGCGTCAATGGTCGCGCGAGAGCGCCAGCTTATCGGGGCGAACAGGCAAATTTTGGCCGGGCTGCAGGAGGAAGTGAACGGTCTGGTAGCGGAAGTCAGGCAGAGTTCGGCGGCGGATCGTTATAGTCAGGCGGTGTCCAGTGGGCGCACCGTCATCCTGGTGATAGCCATCGTTGGAATCGTGGGGACCCTGCTGGTTGTCGGCTACTTCGGCTTCAGGTCGCAGCGGCGAATATCCGTCCGCTTGGCCGTCGGTTCCGTGGGCGCGCTGGCGATTATCATCGCCTCGGCGGTGGCTGGTTGGCTGGTGATTGACAATCTTGAGGCTCAGAGTCCGGGCCGCGGCGACGTCGAGGTTCTGGCCGCGACGGCGGAGATAACGCGAGGCTCGAGCGCGCTAGCATCAGCGGCATCCGTGGCCAGCAACGTCCGGATGACTCCCGAAAGCATCGCCGAGGCCGGCGCAGGCATCGCCAGCAATGAGGCCCAGTTGACCGAGCACCTGTTGATCCTGGAGGGCCGGGGCTATGAAGGCAGGGTGGAGCGTGCAAGTCGGCAGGTTAACCTGCTGACGGCCAATGCGTCCAGGATTGAGGACGGACGGCCGGCTTTGTTGGAGGCCATTCTAGACGGCGAGCGGAACTGGCAGGAACTCAGCATCTCCACTAACTATGAGCTTTTTCCCGCCATAGGTACGAGCTTGGACAACCAGTTCTACTACCTGATGACGGGCAGGAGCGATTTCAGAGATGGGAATCCTCCGAGCTCCGGTCATCTGTCCGAAGAGGAATACCTTCGGTACTGGCATATGGCCACGCTGATGGAGTCGCTGTCAAGAGGATATTGGACGCTCGACTTTGCCAACAGATTGACGATTCCGGCGCTTGCGACACGGGTGGAAGAGACCTTCGATACGGCGGCCCAGCGGATGGAGCGCAGTATCGCGTATCTCGCGGACAACGGAGGGCCGGACCTGGATCCTGAGGTGATTCCCCTAGCCAATCGGTTGTTGGACGCCGGCGCAGGAGAGGACAGCGCCCTGGACGCCATGAAGTTGAGAACGGCAATGGTAGCGCGGGAGCGCAAGCTGATTGGAGCCAACCGGCAAATTCTGGCCGGATTGCAGGAGGAAGTGGACGAGCTGGTTTCAGAAGTCAGGCAGAATGTGACCGCCGCATCGGCCCGCTATGAGCAAGCGGCCACCAATGGGCGCATTATCATCCTGGTGATAGCCGTAATTGGAATCGTTGGGACGTTGCTGATGGCCGGCTACAACAGCATGAGGGGTTCGCCAAGCTGAGCTACATTGGCTTTCACTCCTGAGCGGGCAGTTCGGCCGGGGCCTGCCGACTACCGTACTGCCTTCACTTCGAGCTGGACGCCTTCGTGCTCCTGGATACGACTGATGACCTCAAACAGGTTGCGAGCGTAGGGATTGCCAGTCGGCCCGAACATACGCATGAGGCTCTTGGGCGGCTTGTCGGTAAGGGACCCAAGCTCCTCGAACCCCATGGTGGAGTTGATGTAGTCGCGAAGCACGATCTTGCCTGTATCGACGTCCCCGGCGAGCAGACATTCGATGCCTTCCTTCAGCAATTCCTCACGGAAGGCCGGGTCGCGCTCGGCGCGGGCTTGCACGGTCTCTTTGAAGTCACGGGTGAGCGGCATATCTTATACCTCCTGCTGCTTCCGACGCCTGTACTCACGCCATAGCTCGCGAGCGTCCTCAATGTCCCTCTGCTGGCGCGCCTTGGTGCCACCGCCCAGCAGGACTATCATGGTTTCTCCGTCTCTGCCAAAATATACCCGGTAGCCTGGACCAACGTTGATGCGGTACTCCAGCACACCGCCGCCGACACCCCTCACGTTAGACATGTTGCCGGCCTCCATGCGGGCTAGGGCGGTCCTGACCCTGGCGGCGGCCCTGGAGTCGAGAGCGTCAAACCAGCGACCGAAGGGGCTACGGCCACGTTCGTCAACGTATTCTCTGACATTGGGCATCCAGGACATGGTAACGTCTATGTTACCAAAATGCAATCCCGGGAAGACTCTCTATCAGCCAGTTCAGAGGCTGTCGGCGGGGATGTGCCGGAGCGGGTACCAAAGCGCTGGCCGTCACCTTCTACGGATGCCACCGATTTAGCGTTCAGTACCAAGGTCAATGAGAACTTTCCGCTGGGAAGTTTCCCTTCAAACTAACGAAGGATGCTGAAAGGGTTGTGCCTTGATGCTAGCCCAAGTCTCTTGGGGTGTCTAGGTCATTAGAGAAACAGCAACTGGTGTGCCATCGCCTCCGCCAGCTAACGCCCACAGTATCCAAGCGCCGCGCAAATGACGCGCCTGCGACCGGGCCTCTACCCCGTCACTTCTAGCCTCATGCCCCGGTTTACGGCAGGCCCTTGAGGTAGCCGACTTACGGCTTGGCGAAGAAATACTGGCGGTGACCTCCGTCCTCGCAGCGCCGCTTGCACCTGAGGGAGGTCAATGCGAACGTCGCTCCAGCCTCGCCGTTCTGAAAGGCACCCATGGCCCCAGTCCATCGGCAAGGCATGATCAGATTGATGCCTCACACCGTCTCGAACTGCAGCGCTGAGAGATTGAGGTTGGATGAGCGTTTGGAGAGATGGAGCAGTTCCACCCCTACCACTTCGTTCGCTTCGTTGTAATCGAGCACCACGCCCGGCGAAACCTCCTCGGACTCGGCAATGGGAGAGTCGTCGAGCCGTAGATAGAGGACGTCCGCTTCCTTGTCCACGTTCAGCTTCATAGCACACCTCTCATGCTTCGATCGAAGAATACGCTCGCTACGCGCCAGGGAATAGCGCGGGTGTTGACGGCAACGCGCGGAACGCGGTCTCCATGTTCCGATACGCGAAGAAAAAACCGCTCCACCTCAGGATCGTTGGGGTCCGACGCGTAGAGTCGGTTTCGCTACTGCTGCTTTCACCCAATCCTTGGGAAACGCGCGCTCTGCCATGGCGTGGGCCGCGTGCATGGTATATTCCAGAGACGGCGGTTCCATGATGCCTTTTCTTTCGCCAGGTACGCACCTGCGCCTTTCACAGTTATCTTGAGTAGGACGTCAACAGAATGGCGAAGGGCCTGCAAGGGGTGCATGGCGTTTTGCGAAGCTCTGCGCGTCTACAGGGTGGGTTGCGAAGCAGACGGGCGCGATAGCCGGTTGCTCCACTCGAATCTGAATGCCAACAACTGGAGGCTGTTGGTCCAGGAAATCGCCGGCAACTCTACTGCTAAGATCCGGTGAAGCACGCGACAGCGTGTACGGTGGCATTGCCCAGAGTCAATGCGTGTCCCACGTATCCCTTGCCTTCTACGTGGTGTTCGTTGCCCATTCCCACGGCGTCAAGAGGACGGCGACTTTCCATGCTCATGCGGGTCAGAATCCGCAGGGCCGGCCCCACGGCGGCATCCCATTCCAGTGGGGACTGGCCTGGGGCCTGGGTAGACACCCGCTCCGACAGGTGAGCGCGGACCAACCGTTCCCAATGGGCGGCAAACAGGGCCGGGGAACCCATTATATCGGCGGAGACGGCGCGGTTTCGGTGGGCCACGACCAGTCCGCATTGACCCGGTAGCGGGCCAAGCTTGGTCAGTTCGTTGGCGGCAGCGTTCCTTTCGGGGTCTTGCAACATCGGGGCGTCGTCGGCGTCGGCCATGGCCTGGTTCTGGGAGATCACTCCCCTGGTTTGCAGTTCGCCGCGCACGTCCTCCCAGACCCGCCCTTGATCGCTTTCCTGAGAGGACTGGGCACCACAGGCCGAGGCGCCCACGCTGCGCAGCAACGTCATTCTCACCGAGTTCGGAGCGATAGCGGATCCACGGGCAAAATTGCGCCGGTTCCCCCAACGCCCCTGCTCCAGACACGACACCGGAACCTGCCGCCGGCCCAAGGGCGGAATCAGCACGCTCACGTTGAGGGTCCGGTTCTGGTCTCCGCCGACCAACTGCTCACCCTGAATCGCCAGGATCGGGCGATGCGTCGGGTTTGCGACGCTCAGAGTCGCCACTTCCGGGCTGTCTAACTCGTTGACCTCCAATCCTGAATCGTCGCCGGTGGCAATGTCCGGCAGGGCATTGGTCATCAGATAAACCGGAATGAACGAAATACCCAGGCGATTGACGGGCCTACCTAAAGTCATGGTTTCAATATTGGGTAACGCCATAGTTGCGGAATACTCCACGCTAATCGGGTTTTGGGAACGCGGGATTATAGCATCGCGACTGGAGTTTTCGCCATTAGCGCCGTCAAACCCGCCGACGCCTGGCCTAAGCGGGCTCCCGGGTAATGCCGAGACTTGTGCTCCGACGTACCACAGTAACGGGAACCGAACGCCGAGCCGCAAAACGAAACTGCCTTGGGCGACGGCATCGACCGACACGGCCGCAGCTGCGTACCCCCGAGGGAGTTAGTAGGCCTAGGTGGTAGAATACATAGGCCCGGAGAGGAGACGGTATGATCGCACCAATCGTGGCGGCGTTGCAGCAAGCCCTTAGCGCCATTGGAAACGAAAACCAAGACGGACGAGGCTACGCCTATCACTGCGGCGAAGCTGCGGGAATAGCCGCTGCTGCTGGTGTATTCGGCATCAAAGCCCTGGAAATGTGTGATGACATATCAGGCGCTTACGAAGACGTTGATGTGGATTTCATGCGCTATATCCTGAGTGAAGCGTTGGAACGTCCTGACAATGGCAACGAGCATTACGCCCGCACCCGGGACCCCGAAATTTACGCCCTTGAATTTGAGGCCGCATTACAGGAAGCGATGCGCGCCAAACTAGAAGGAGACTTGGAACGCTACTCGCTGATGATTGGTTTCACGGTTGGCCTGATGTTCCAGCAACAGGGCCCGAGTTCTGGACCAGGAGAAGTGCGCGCCAGGATAATCGCCGCATACGAAACTAGTTCCGACGAAATTCTGCAGCAGGCTCAGGGACCCCTGGCCTTTGGCGCGCGTATGAGCGACCCAATGGGATTCATGGGCAAGGAGAGAGCCGCCCGGTATTACGAGGAACGGGTGCGGACGATGCGCTGGGTGCAGAATTTCGGCTTGCGCCAAGCTCGTTCAACCGACGGAGCGGTGGCAATCCCGAACTCCTTGTCCATCAACTACCAGCTCACTCAACGGGATGGTGAGGAAAATCTGATGCCCGTTGAGGATGCCGAGGTAGGCTCGCTGGAAGGCGCCCCCGAAGCCGCTGCTTACGTCAACAGTGGAACCGCAAAGCATAAGGATGGCGACTACGACGGAGCCATTGCGGACTTTGACCGCGCCATCGCAATTGAGCCGGATAACGTCGAAGCCATCGTCAATCGAGCCGTCTGTAAGCAGAATAAGGACGACCGCCTTGGTGCAATCGCCGACTGGAACCGCGCTCTGCAACTCAAACCAGACGACGGTGGGTGGTACGTCAATCGAGGTATGGTCAAAGAAAACATTGGCGACTACGACGGTGCGCTCGCTGACTACAACCGCGCGGCCGAAGCAGAGCCGGACTACGAAGTGGCCTACATCGCCCGTGCCGGTGTCAAGACGAAACAAGGCGATTACGAAGGCGCGATTGCCGAATACGACCGAGTGATAGCGCTTTGGCCGGATAACGCGGCGGCTTTCGATGACCGGGGCCTGGCCAGGAGTCATCTAGGCGATTACGACGCGGCGATTGTCGACTTCAGTCGCGCCATTGAACTCCAACCGTCTAATGCAGGGTACCACTTGAACCGTGGCACCGCCAAAGCAAACGCAAAAGATTATCCCGGGGCGATCGCCGATTTCGCCCGGGCTGTTGAGCTTGACCCACGCCAGGCCGGCAACGCCGGCAACGCCGACGAAGCGGGGGCGACTGTCGTCAACACCATAGCGGACTCCCTTGAGGCTAGCCAGATGACAAATCAAGAACAATCCGAAAATCCGCCCCACCCAATCCACCACTGCTACTGGGTAGTCCCCGGCAAACTCCTCGCCGGCGAGTATCCCCGCAACGTTGATGAAGCGTCGTCGAAGGAAAAGTTGCGGTATCTTACTGATGCCGGCGTTTCAGCCTTCATCGACCTCACCGAGCCCAACGAACTCACCCAGCACGGTCCTTTGAAATCTTACGCTCACTTGCTCGAACTTCCGGCCCACCACCACCGGTTCGCCATCCGCGATCAAGGTGTGCCCGCATCCGAGGAGTTGACCCGGCGAGTGCTGGACGCCATAGACGCCCACATCGCCGCCGGCGAGAGGGTGTACGTCCACTGCTGGGGCGGCGTCGGGCGTACCGGTACCATCATCGGTTGCTGGCTCGCCCGACACCACGAACCCGGCCACGCCGCGCTGGGGCGGCTTGCGAAACTGTGGCAGGAAAATCCCAAGTCCTGCACGCGCTGTTCGCCGGAAACGCCCGAACAGGTGCGGTATGTGCTGGAATGGGGCGAAAGCGACTCCTAACCCCCGTGATCCCACAACTCATCGGCCAACTGTGCAATGAACTTGCCCATCGCGACGCGGTCCCGCCATTCCACCGGAATGCCGTCAACGCCGTAGTACGCTCCGGCAATCTGCCCATAAATCGCAGCGGTGGTATCGGTGTCGCAGCCCAGGTTCACCGCCAGCAGGCAGCCATCGCGGAAGTCGGTGGAGTGGTAAAACGCCCATAGCGCCGCCTCCAGCGACTTCACCACGTACCCGCTGCCGATAATCCCTGCCGGCGGCTTGCTGCGCGGACCCGCATCGGTCTCTATGATTTCCGACCGGGGCGCGTCGCGGAAGGAACCCGCCGCTATCTCGTCAATCTCGACGCACAAGGGCTGGCGTTCCCACAAACCGGAAACCGGCGAATACCGCGCGGATAATAAAGTATCCTTGTCCACGCCTTGAACCGCCCCAACCAGCAGCCCACCGAAGTAGCGGCAGGCGTCCACGCAGGTGGCGGCACCGTGGGTGGTGCGAGAACTCTCTCCGCTCATGCGAATCGCCAGCTCCGGGTCGGACGCGAAGAACAACGGCGCCGGCGCCAGCCGCATCAGGCTGCCATTGCCGGCCGATTTCGGGTTGGTAGAACCGGAAAAGGGTTCGCCGGTATCCCGATAGAGTCTCAAGGCGTCGCTCGTGGCGTTGCCGATGTCAAAACACTCTCCGGTGCTGCTGAGGTAGCCCTCCTTCCACCAACGGACGTAGCGGCTCATCTGGTCAGCAGCGTCAAAACCTCCACAGGCGATGAGGCTGCCGGCCAGGCACAGGGCCATCGACGTGTCATCCGTCCATTGACCCGGTTCCAGCGGCACACGGAACGGCCCTCCACCAGTCATATCGGTGACAGGAGGGAACGTGCCCGGCTTCTCGAACTCAACGGTAACGCCGACAGCGTCGCCAACGGCCAACCCTATCAGGGAACCTTGATATCGTTGTTGCGTCGTAATCATCGGTTTCTCCTCGGTGTATTCCGCATCGAAAAATCCTCCTCCCTTTGTGAGAGAGAGCTGGAGCCGGCACCACTTCATTGAACCGCCGTATCGCCTCAATTTGACGGCTCATCCGGCGTTAGAGTCCACGTACTCATTGACCTCACTCCCATTGGGCCGTAGACAACAGGGGGAGCAGCCGCCATTCCGCTGTTTTTCGTAGCCGGCCCGAGCGCGCGGAGGCGCATTTGGGACCCTGCCCGGTCAACGCCTCCGTCTATCCCATAGTTTTACTCCTTTCCATCCGGTAACCCACGCGAGGTTCATTGAAGATGTAGGCAGGGTTGTCGGCAGGGTCGCCCAGCTTCCTGCGGAGATTCTTTACCACCCTACGCACGGGCCCGGAGTGCCCGGGGTGACCCGGTCCCCACACTCGCTGCAGCAGGTTCTCGTGGGTCATCACACGTCCGGCGTTGGCAGAGAGCTGACACAGGAACCGGTATTCCAGGTCGGTTAGCCGAACTGGAATACCGGCAAGGTACACCCGCCGCTCGGCGTAATCGATCGTCAGGTCGCCCAGTACGTAGGGTTCGGACGGCGAATCCGGTTCCGGCCCGGTTTGCCTGCGTAAGGCCGTGTGGATTCTCGCCACGAGCTCCGTCGGCGAGAAGGGTTTCACGATATAGTCCTCGGCGCCGGCCTCCAGCGCTTTGGCAACGAGCTCGTCCCGGCCATAGGCTGAGATGAAGATCACTGGCAAGTCGCTCAGAGCAGGGATATTCTCCAGGAGCTCTATCCCGTCCGTCCCGGGCAGCATCAGGTCGAGCAGCACCAGGTGGGGCCTTTCTGTCTCCATCAGTTGCTCTACCCCATCGGGGTCGGCGGTTACGGTGGCGGCGAATCCCGCCTCCGTCAGTGTGTCCCGGACGTACCTGAGCGATTGCGGGTCGTCGTCGACTACCAAGACGCGGGTACGTCTCCCCCTTGACTGGCGCGGCCGACCGGGGGCCTGGGAGCGGTCTTCCGACACGTCGTGCCCAGCGTCTCCAACAACGGGCAGGATGAAGGAGAACCGCGCGCCCTTGTTGGGTCCCTCGCTCTCCGCCCAGATCCGGCCGCCGTGGGCTTCCACTATTCCCTTGCAAATCGCCAGCCCCACGCCGGATCCCGCGATACCGTCAGGATCCTTTTCGTCAATGCGGGAGTGCTTCCTGAAAAGGTGCGGCAGTCGGTCGGTAGGCACGCCCACGCCTTCGTCGGCAACGGAAAAGGCGACGTGGACGCCGTCCCTCCTCGCGCTCGCCGTGATTACTGAGGACTCGGGCGAGTGTTTGGCGGCGTTGTTCAAGAGGTTGACCAGGACCTGCATAATGCGCCGCGGGTCCGCCATAACCTGAGGCAGGTCGATCTCCATATCGACGTATATGCTGTGGTGGCCGCCCCCGCTCAGGAAAGCGTTCCTGGCCCGGTCCACCAGGACCGCCGGCTCGGAGGCCTCCGGGGACGTCGATAGGGTGCCCGTCTCGATGCGCGCCACGTCCAGCAGGTCGGTGATCAGGCTGCGCATCTGTTCCACCTGATCGTCGATGATGCGGTGGAATTGGAGGACCTCGGCCGGGTCCAGCGAGTCGCCCGATGAGATGAGGGTGGCGGCCGAGCCTTTGATGGCAGTGAGCGGGGTACGCAACTCGTGACTTACCATCGTCAGGAACTCCGCGCGCAGCCGCTCCAGTTCCTCCAGCGGCGTCATATCCTGGAAGGTAACCACCACCGATTCCACCTCACTCCCTTCCGAACGGATGGAAGTGACGTTCATCAGCGCCGTGATCGAGCGGCCGCCGGGCGCCAGGAGGACGACCTCCTCCAGCCGCACATTCTCACCCCACCTGCTCGCCTCCGCTATTGGAAACTCCTCCAGGGGCACCTCGCGCCCGTCGCCGCGCCGCACGGTCATGCCCCGGAGCAGGTCTTCCGGAAGTTGGTCCGGAGTCCGCAGCAGGTCAAATATCCTCCTGGTCTCCCGGTTGTAGGACACTGGACGCCTGGCTCTGGTGTCGAACACGACGACTGCCACCGGAGAGGTGTCCACCAGCGCTTGCAGGTCAGCCCTGGCCCGCTGCTCCTCACGGTGCTGCCAGGCATTGGAGATCACCAACGCTGCCTGGGAGGCAAACATCACCAGAGTTTCCTCGTCCTCCTCGGTAAATTCCCGTCCACCCTCCTTCTCTCCCAGGTAAATGCCCCCGATTCGATCGTCCCGGTGCTGGACCGGCGCCCCCAGGTAAGAAAGGGCCGGGCTGACGGGCATGGGCGGATTGAGTTCGGGCAAGCCAAGGGACCGCATATGAGCCTGAAGGTCCCTCAGCCTGGTGGGGGCGGATATCGTGGTGAGGTACCGGAACATCTCTACCCCACCGGGCACGCGGGCAAGCCACCGGTCATCCTCGGCGGACATACCCGAGGAAAGGTAGTCCTGGATCTGGCCCGAATCGTCGAGAATGATGAGAACGCCGTAGCGGGCTTCAGTCAGGGCTCGGGCACTGTCCAGTGCACCCTGTAGCACCGTCTCCAGATCCAGGCTCTCGTTGATGCGCAGGCTGGCCTCGCTGAGCCTGGACAGCCGCTCCCGCAATGCCGCGTTCTCTCTTCCGAGTTCCTCGGACGACCTCATGTCACCCCCTGGGCATATTTGCTTCACGGTGGCATCTCCACCGTCGTGCCTAGAGTCAAACTCTGAGCCTGATTTCAGGATGTCTGACCTTTATCCGCCCGGACGTGGCACCATAGCAGAAAACACACAAAAAAGACACGCATAAATCCTTTGCAGCACACACATACCGCACATCTATCCGTATAGCATTGAGGGCTGACGGGCATGGGAAGGCTGAACTCGGACAAGGGAGGACTTCAATTGGCGCTACCGATTGCCATGAAGCAAGGTGCAGTACGCCGCATACTGCTGGCGGCAGCCATTGGGCTGCTGTTGACGTTGGCCTGCGGGACGGAGATGGCGGACAAATCGGATCCGCCGCGCTACGCGCAGGCCCTGGTCAATGAAGCGGTGGAACGATACGAGAGAGACGGGCGCGACAAGACGCTGGCCTACTACAACAGCCAGGCCAGCCAAGACGGAGAATGGTACGTTTTCGTCTATGACGACACCGGCGAGATAATCGCTCGCTTTGACCGTAAGTTTGTCGGGCAAAATTTCAACCGGGAGCTGCGTGAGGACAGCAATGGATACGCTTACGGGCCGGAAATGCTGACCGCAACCGAATCCGGCAAGTGGGTGAGCTACGTTTTTGAAAATCCGGGCGCCAACAATGCGCTGACTCCGAAACACACGTGGACCGTCAGAAGGGACGACTTGTTCTTTGGCGCCGGCTGGTACGAGGGCATCAAATAACGATATGTGGCAATGTGGAATATCGAACGCACTGGCCCATTTGACACGTTTGATAAGACCGACAGGATGACGGCTTCGCGGGACCATCGGGTCTTGGTTTCGACCCTGCTGGGGGTGGCGGCGGTGTCCTGGCTGGGGCTTTGGCTGTGGGAGCGGTTAGGAGCTGGCCACGCGCACGGTCATGGCCAATCCTGGGACACCGCATCGTTCCTGCTATTCACAGCAGGGTGGGTCTTGATGACTTCAGCCATGATGCTTCCCACTGCTATCCCGCTGGTCGCCATATTTCGGAGGTTGACCAGACGACGAAAAGACGGAGCTTGGCTGACTCTGCTGCTGGTTCTCGGGTATATGGCGGTGTGGTCCGTATTCGGCGCGGCGGCTTGGGCGGGGGATCTCGCGGTGCACAGGCTCGTGAACGCGCTGGACTGGCTGACCGCTAACGCGTGGGCGGTCAGCGCGACAGTGCTCTTGGCCGCAGGGGTGTACCAGTTTACGCCGTGGAAATACGCCTGCCTGGACCGATGCAGGGCTCCCTTGGGTTTTATCACCCGGCGCTGGACCGGGCGCGGGAGCCGGGAAATTCAGTCCCTGCGCGTTGGGTTAGACCACGGCGCGTGGTGCGTCGGCTGTTGCTGGTCCCTGATGCTGGTGATGTTCGCCGTGGGGTTGGGCAGCGTCCTGTGGATGCTTGCGCTGGGCGTGGTCATGGTGATTGAGAAGAACTTGCCGGGAGGTCGACGACTGACCACTCCCGTGGGAATCGTGCTAGTCGTCGTCGGCTTGACGACCACAGCACAAGGATATTTTGGGAGTTTGTGAACCACCACAAAGGAGGAGAGAGATGTCATACAGGCTTGAAGGTCAACTGCTGGAAGTCTGCGACTGCAAGGTCCTGTGCCCGTGCTGGATTGGCGAAGATCCGGACAACGGCACGTGCGACTCGGTGGTCGCTTACCTCATCGAACGAGGGGAGATCCAGGGTATAGACGTGTCCGGGATGGCGCTGGCGCAACTGCTCCACATACCGGGTAACGTGTTGGACGGCGAGTATCGCTGTGTGCTGATCCTTGACGACCGGGCGACCCTCGAACAGCAGAACGCGTTGACGAAGGCATGGAACGGGGAACTGGGCGGCGCCTTGGAGGAGATGGCCGAACTGGTCGGAACTCTGGTGGAGGTGCGGGCCGAGCCCATGGAATGTTCCGTGGTCGAAGGCCGAGGCATACTTCGCATCGGCAACGCGGTGTCGGCGGACATGGAGCCTTACCGCGGACCCGACGGCGAGGTAACCACGCTGAACGACAGCATCCACACCACTATTCCGGGAAGCCCGGCCTACGTTTCCCGGGCGACTCACTGGACGGCCCTGGAGCCTCAACTCGGCTGGAACATCAGCTTGGAAAACCACAACGCCATCCAGGGCGCGTTCCGCTTCGAGGGCTGACATCAGCTCCCAAGTAGCCGCAAGGTTACAATTGCTACCTGGGCAGAAGGAGGAACTACCCCGTTCCTCCTTCTGCCTTAGTGGTCTTCTGGTCCGGCGTGTGGAAACGGCTCCTGCCTGCACTCGCTTTCGACTCCCGTTGCTCCGTCTCTGACGCCGGAGAGTATTCATATAGAGGTTCGTATAATAGGGGCGATAGTTATTATGTGCATCATATGTATTTACGAATACACTATCGCTACCAATGGCGGGGTGTAAAAGGTGATTGCTATGAAACAAGCCCGGACCACGTTGACCGGGGCTTCATTCCGCCCCATGGGCGCGGCAACGACTGCTGGAACCAGGTGATTTGGTCAGCCTCCCAGTGAACCGAACGCCGGAACCGGCGGAAAGCCTGGCCCCGTTGTAGGCGACGGGGCCGGGCAGAACCACAACAGGAGCAAATCGTTATGGGAAGATACGGAATTTTGGCGACGGCATTGATTGCCCTGATGTTGGCGCTGCCCCTGGGGTTGGTTGCGGCCCAGGACGGTGGGACGGCGTCCAGTCCGAACATACCGCCCGCGTTCATCTTCGGCACTGCCACCATTGACGGCATTCCGGTGCCCGAAGGCACCATGGTCGTGGCCATGGCCGGGGAAACGAGGCTGGACTCGACGATGGCCATGGTCGGCGGCAAGTTCCAGCTGGAACTGCCACAGCCCCCCGCTGGGGATAACATGGTGTCGTTCACGGTTGGCGACCGTACGTGCAGCTGGCAGTACGAGTGGATGTCCGGCGGTCGGGAAATGATCGAGTTGAATGCCGATCTCAGGGCCATGATTGAGGAGATCCCGCCGGGACCTGCCGGCGTTGAAGGGCCTTCCGGAATACCCGGACCAACCGGCGCCGACGGTACGGATGGCGCCGCGGGGCCTGCTGGCCCGGCCGGTCCGATGGGTTCGGTGGGACCCGAGGGCCCGGCCGGCGCCGACGGGGGCCAGGGCGCCCAAGGCGTAGCCGGACCCGCCGGGCCTCCGGGTTCTAACGGCGCAGTGGGCCCCGCGGGTCCGTCCAGTCCTATGGGCGTCGTTGCGCTGATAGTGGCCATCGTGGCCGCCATTATCGCAGTGGCCGCCATCATCATGACCCGGCCTCTCACCCGCACCATGTAACGCCCGAAGCAGTCCGCTGACCTGTCCGTTTCCTACCCGGGCCGGTCGGCGAGAGGCTTCCGCCGGCACACCGCGGGGGCCTTTCGCAAAATTACTCTTTCCGAACCTTTGAGGTGTAATCATGGCCGAATACGCGCATCCCGAATCCCTGGTATCCACCCAGTGGGTGGCCGACCACGGCGGCGACGCCAACGTGCGACTGGTGGAGGTTGACGTAGACACGTCGGCCTACGACGAGGGCCACGTCGCCGGCGCCGTCAGCTTCAACTGGCAGTCGCAATTGCAGCAGAACGTGGTCCGAGACATCGTTTCCCGCAGCGAGATGGAGGCCCTGCTGAGCGGCAGCGGCATCGCGCCGGACACCACCGTCATCCTGTACGGCGACAACAACAACTGGTTCGCGGCTTGGGCGTTCTGGCAGCTGAAGTACTACGGCCACAACGACGTGCGGCTGATGAACGGCGGGCGCGCCCTGTGGCTGGCCGAGGGCCGGCCGGTCACCACGGACGTGCCGTCCCACGCCGCCACGCAGTACAGCATCAGCGCCGAGAACGGCGACCTGCGGGCGTTGCGGGACTACGTGTTGCAGGCGGTGAACAGCGGCAGCCACGCCCTGGTGGACGTGCGCTCGCCCGACGAGTTTTCCGGCGCGCTGAACGCGCCGCCCAACGTGCCGCAGGAGGGTTCGCAGCGCAACGGGCACATCCCGGGCGCGGCCAACATCCCCTGGGGCCAGGCGGTGAACGAGGACGGTACGTTCAAGTCGGCGGACGACCTGAGCGCGCTGTACGGCGGCAAGGGCGTGGACGGCTCGCGGGAGACCATCGCCTACTGCCGCATCGGGGAACGCTCCTCGCACACGTGGTTC
The DNA here is from genome assembly GCA_009837355.1 of Chloroflexota bacterium. Taxonomy (GTDB): domain Bacteria; phylum Chloroflexota; class Dehalococcoidia; order Lucifugimonadales; family UBA3495; genus Bin87. The sequence continues at coordinate 40,984 of VXTR01000024.1, forward strand.
GTGCTGAGCCAGCTGCTGGGCTACGACAACGTGCGCAACTACGACGGCTCGTGGACGGAGTGGGGCAGCATCGTGGGCGTGCCCATCCAGCGGGACGTGTAAAGGCGCACCAAGCGGCCCCATCGGCAGCGGCGGTAGCCTCTGTCTAATGCCCGAACAACGCGAGGTCTTGCCTAATGTCAGAGCTACGTATTTTGCTTGGGTTCACAACCACCCTGGAGCTGACGGTCCTGGCCTCTTTAGCAGGTGGGCGAAAGGCGCCGCCTGGCTGCCGGCGTCGGGATCAGTGGGAAACCGAAAGCTGACCCAGGACTCATCAATGACGGTAGAGCCGACGATTTCGTGCAGGGTGGCATTGATCTCCTGCTGGGTCATACCGGCCCTGATAGCGGCATCGATGTAAAACGCGGCAAGGGTGGCCTAGGCTACCATACACTGGGGTTATGACGGGCCGGTTTGGCCGGATTAGGCTCGTGCCCGCAATGCAGGCAGATGGTAATGCCATACCGCCAATGCATTTGTCCTCTGGGGCATTTGGGACAGGGTTCAAGATGTGGGCTATGGTTGGCCATGGCAGTGAAACCTCCGCATCAGGTTGACGTTGTGTGCTGTGTAGCCCAGCAACGGAATGGCCTCGTTGGCTTTGGTCTTGTCATGCTATTTCCTAATTGGTTGATTTCAGGTGGCCGGGTTATCGCAATGGAGGGGCGAAAATCTGTCCGCCGCGGGGACATTCACTGCAGGGCGCGTTGGCCCACAGGGCGTTGCGGCTGCCCTCGCGTTCGAGTCCCAGCGGGCTCAGATGACGGTCATAAATCTCTCCGTAGTTGCCCACTCCACGAATCACGTCCTGGGCTACCGTGTTCGGCAGCCCCAGGGCTTCCTGCCCGTAGAAACCTTCCAGCCCCATTAGCCGGTCAACCGCGGTATCGCCGGTGGCGGTGGTAGGTACGTTGTCCGACGTTACGCCGTAGGCTTCAGCGTGGACGAGGATGGCCATCACGATATTGACGAGGGCAAACCATAGGTCATCGCCGTGAGGGACCACCGGGCCAAGGGGCTCTTCGGATATGGTGCCGGGCAGGATGACGTGGTCTTCTGGAGTCTCAAATCCGGCCCGCGTGCTGACCAGTCCGGAGCGGTCGGTGGTAAGAGCATCACATTGACCTCTCTGGTAGGCTTCATTGCTCGAAATGTTGTCCGGGAACGTCAGGATGTCGAAATTCATGCTGTTCTGGTTGTCAAAGTCCTGGATGTTCAACTCCGTGGTCGTGCCCTGCTGCACGCATACGCTGGCGTCCCTCAGTTCCATCATGCCTGTGATCCCCAGGCTCCGGGGCGCCATGAAGCCCTGGCCGTCATAGAACATGGTCTGCGCGAAATTGCCCCAGGTCGCATCTCGCGAGCTGGTCCAGGTCGTGTTGCGGGACATGATGTCGATTTCGCCGGACTGGATGGCCGGACCGCGTTCGGCGGCGGTGGTCGTTCGGAATTCCACCGCGTCGGGATTGCCCAGCACTGCGGCGGCGACGGCGCGGCACAGGTCAACGTCGAAGCCGACCGTGTTCCCGCCGGCGTCCAGGAAACCGAACCCGGCGACGCTGTTGTTGCTGGCGCAGACCAGCGTGCCACGGTCTCGCACGATTTGAAGCCGGTCCACCCCCTGGTTGTTCATCGCGGTGGCTTGGCTGGTGATAGGCGCCGCGGCCGCCTCGCCGTTGTAGTAGGCAAGGGTCTCAGCCCGCCCGTCCTTCGGGTAGCTTTCGATGGCTTCGTTGACCAGGTATTGGGCATACTCCCTCGAGTGTGCTTTCTCCAGCTGCCCCGGACTTCTATCGTCCCCGCAAGCTAGGGCGGTCAGCAACAGGCCCAGCGCCGCCGCAATCACCAATGGCGCCATCCAGGTCTCGCTCATCGTTATCGTCGGTCTCACAATGCTGACTCCCAATCGACGGGCGGGCTAGCTTTCCACCCGGACCATGATGATGTCCATGCCGTGGTACTTTTGGTGCCGGACCGACGAAGCGTAATGCCTCAGCAGCCGGAGCGAGACGTCCCTTTCGTCCAGCACCTCGGGTTCGTCTTCCAGGTAAGCCAGGCGGTCGCCCAGGTTCTCCTCTCCGACCAGGGAAACAAACTGCAGGTCCACCGCCTTGCCGTCGGGCTGTGCGGATACCACCAGGCGTGGCGGGTCTCTCCGGGGAGTAGTCTCGGCCGCGTCGGGGACGGGTTGCAGCAGGCAGGAGATGGCCTCCTCGCCGGCCGAGCGCAGGCGGTTGCTGGCGGGTTCGTCCCAGCCTCTCCGGTCGGCGGTGGCCTTGAGGAAAGCGTCAATCCGAGCCAGCTCGGCGAAGTCCAGCCGGGTGGCCAGCCGCCCGGGACGGGGCCGGCTCAAATCCATGAACAGGGTCAGGAGGATGGCCGTCAACCCACCCATGACGACGCCGCTGCCCAGCAGCAGGTGCCAGGGGGGCGCCAGCAGTCCCTCGAAGACGTTCCTGAACTCCATCCCCGCGCCGATGGCCAGGGACAACCCGATGGTGGCGGACTTGGGAGCGTCGATGCCTTCCTGGATGACGGACTGTATGCCCTGGACTAAGAACATGCCAAGGCAAATCAACAGGACGATCCCCAACACCGGGGTGGGAATTGACATGAACAGGCCGATTAGCGTAGGGGAAAAGGCTGCCGCCAGCAGGATGACCGCCATGGCGTAGCCAACGTAGCGGGAAGCCACGCCGGTGATGGTCGTCAGCGAGGCGGTCAACGACGAAAAAAAGGACGTGGGAAGTATGCCCAGGAAGGCTGCGGCGAGGATGCCGAAAACGTTGGCATACAGGGTGCCCTGCAGCATCCGGTAGTCGGTGGCCCGGGGCCGTCGCCGGCAGGCGTGTTGCACCACCGTGGCGTCGCTGATGGACTTGACGGCGTGGACCACGGGCACCACGGCGAACATCGGCGCCAGGGCCCAGAACTCGGCCGGAAGCGCGAGATCCAGCCCCGGGAACCAGGGTTCGGGAACGCCCACCCAGGCCGCGCTTGCCACCGGCCCCGTGTCCCAGAGTCCGAAGAGCGCGGCCAGCACCCATCCGCCGACTATCCCGATGAACAACGACCATGAACGTAGTGGCGCAGGGGCGCGTAGGGACAGTACGACGAACATGACCAATATTACCGCAGATACGTACAAGCCCGCGCCGGGCAGCGTTCCCGCCGGCACATCGGTAATCAGGTTCAAGGCGATGGGCAAGGCCGAGATGCTGATAATCATCATGACCACGCCCGAGACCAGCGGGGTAATCACCCGGCGTACCAGGGGCAGCCAGAGGGGAACGGCCAGGTAGCAGAGCCCCGAAAAAACCGTCAGGCTGAGCAGCAGGGTGGGGCCACCCGCTGCCAGGGCCACCACCGACGCGGGGATATAGTTGATCGAGTACAACGGCACGTAGGGGTGGCCGGCGCCAACTCGCCCGATGCGGGACGCCTGCAACGTGGTGACCGCCGCCGACAGCAGCATCCCGCCGAAAATCATCCAGGTGAACTGCTTTTCATCGAGGTCAGCAGCGTGAGCCAAGGCCGCGAGCAGCAATACCACGAAGGGCATCCCAATCACGACGCCCTGAAATCCCACCAGCAGTGCCAGTAATGGCGGACAACGCTCGTGCGGTTCGTAACGCAGCGTGATTTCAGGGTGGGTTGAGGCCATTGGACGTTTAGACGCCTTCCACGACGAAGGCGTGGGTGTCGGCGTACTGGTGCCGCTCCATTCTGAGGGCGACGAACTCCGGCACCCCCATGAGGATGCGAGCGTCGGCCAGGCTGGGGAACTGCACGATGGTAATGCGCTCCGGGACGGGGAAGCCGTCGTTGATGGAGTGGATGGTCCCGCCCCGCACCAGGTCAAAACCACCGTTGGCCTCCTGAACTGCCTGCAGACGCTGGGAGAGGTGCTCGAGGGCGGGGCGGTCGCTGATTGCCGCGTCAAGCACGACGTAGTAGCCCTTGGTGGAGTCGGACGTGGGCGGACTTGGCGGGTTGGGCACGCCCTCCACCACGAAGACGCTGGGGGTGGAGTACCGGCGGCGCTCCTCCCGAATTTCGGCCAGTTCCGGATCATTGAAGAGTTCCAGAGCCTCGTCGACGCTGTCAAACTCCAGGAAGGTAATGCGGGCCGGGGGCACGGAGCCGTCGTGCATGGGGTAGATGGCGCCGCCACGTACCAGGATGTCCCCCCGGTCGCGTCGCAGCATGGTTTGGATACGTTCGTTCAGGGCGGCCAGGCCCTCGGGATCCCTGATTTCCGCGTCAATTGCCAATAGATATCCTTTGCTCATCATCGCTTCTCCTTGATGTTCGGTTTTCTGGACAGGTGCAAGTCCGCATCTAACGCTTCATCCGTCTGGGTGGATTCGAGTGCCATATAGACACCGCCCACCAACTGCACAGTCGGATTTTCAGTCCAGTTGGTTGGTAGGATAGGCGGATAATCGTATGAAGTACATAATAAAGTTCTCAGTTTTCATATGAATATACGTACAATGAGTTTTGAGGGAAGTAGAGCAGCTCGCCATCCAAGTGGTGAGGGATGGCCGCCAACTAACCAGCCCTGCGACCTCTGACCGATGCCGGCTACGGGGTGATGACGCGCCAGGACGAAACCGGACGAGTGCAGGAATCTCTCTACTCGGGAATGATCAGCCAAGTTGGAGACCTTGCCCACGGGTATGGCGAACTTCGACCAGGGCCCGCGACGGCGTTGAAATAGGCGTTCTCGGCCTGTGTGAAGACCCGGATGCAGCGGCGAGTTTTGCCGGGAAGACTTTGACCTCTTTGAGTTGGGCGGCAACTATATGCCATTGCCCTATGGGCCCGGCCCTGGAAGTTGGGCGAAGAGGAGTAGTTCCGCATGTTTCCACGACCTGCTCTGTCGTTCAGCCGTAGATGCACCAGCACCTCCGCTCGCTGGCGATTGTCGCTTGCTATTTGATGCCTTCGTACCAACCGGAGCCAAAAAACAGGTCGCCATCCCTGGCCACCCAGGAGTGTTTCGGCTGCTGTTCCCGGGTTTCTGGATTCAGGAAAGTGTACGATAGCCACTTGCCTTGGCTGGTGGTATCCCTCATGTCGAGCCAGAAGTTGTAACCAGAAGGGTCCGTTCCCAGATCGCCGTTCATGTTTTCACCCACCAGTTCCTGGTCAGCCGTAGCCAGTAGCTCACCACCCGAATGGACCATGAAAACGTACCATTCCCCATCCTTGCCGGCATCGCTGTTTAGGTAAGCCACCGTATTCTCGAACCCGTCTTTCTGGTATCGCTCCATGGCCTGGCTGACCAGATGCTGCGCATACGCCGCCGGATCCGATTTGTCCGGTGCGCTCTCCTGCCCACAGGCCAACACCCCCAGCAGCAGCGCAGTCAGTGTCAGCAATATCAGACCCGTAACGGGCGTCGTCTCGCATCCTCTCAATACCACCACTGTGATTGTCCTCCTGCGCCGCATTTTCAGACCAGTTGGTTGGTATCATCATAGGAAAGGATTCGCATTATGCGTATAACAATGACCTCCATTTTCATATGAATATCTGTACAATTCTCGCTGTAGGAGATAAAATGGCTCACTACCCTAATGGTGAGGTTTCATAGTTGATGAGCCAGCCGTATCAACTACGACCAGATGATGACGAGCTGTACGAGCACCTGATGGGGTCGAGCGACGACAGTCTCGGCGCCAACGATAGGCCGGTGTCCCACGCCACTTTGCAGAGAATCCTCGACTCTGCCCGGTCGCTGGCCGACGCTCGCTACGGAGTGATGACGCGTCACGATGAAACAGGACGCGTGCAGGAATTTCTCTACTCGGGAATGACCAGCCAGGAGGCGCGCCAGTTCCGGAACAGCCCAGAGGCGCGTCAGCTATATGAGCATCTGGACAAGATTACGGACCCGCTGCGGGTATCAAACCTCGCGGCGTATCTGGAAGAGAACGGCCTGACCGAGTTCCTCTCTCCATTTCCAACAGCGCCGGTTATAGCCTTTCTGGCCGCTCCCGCTGAGCACCGGGGGCAGCGCGTCGGGAACATCTGCCTGATCGAGAAACACGGGCGGAGAGAGTTCACCCGTAAGGACGAAGAGCTCTTGACAATGCTCGCCTCCTATGCGGGGATGGCCATCATCAGGTCCCGCCGTTACCGTGCCGAGCAGCGAGCCAGGACCGCCCTGGACAGCATCCTGGAGACCTTGCCCGTAGGCGTGGTCATCTTCGACGGTGAAACCGGGCTGCCCGTGTCCGCCAATCGTGAGACCGCCCGTATTATTGGCAGTCTGCGCGAGCCGGGCCAGCCCCTGGCAGAATTCCTCGACGCGTTGACCTACGTGCGTTCCGACGGGCAGGAGGTGCCCATCAAGGGCTTCCGGCTGTCCCCAGCGACCAACATCGAGCGGGCCGTACTGCCCGGAGAGGACATCCCGCACGTTCCTGGAGGCCGACCGGAGCCGTCAACATCTCCGGTCACCCTGCGTGTTCCCAACGGCCGCAGCATCAGCATCCTGCGCAATGCCACGGCGGTCCGTTCCTCGGCCGGCGATGTCAAATCAGTCGTAATAACCCTGCAGGACATGACGCCGCTGGAAGAGATGGAATTCATGCGGGCGGAGTTTCTGGCCATGGTCAGCCACGAACTACGCACCCCTCTGGCCGCCATCAAGGGCTCCACCACCACCCTCCTCAGCGATTCCTCGGACTTGGACCACGCGGTAACGGCTCAGTTCCACCGGATTATCGACCAGCAGGTTGATCATATGCAAGGTATAATCCGCGACTTGCTGGACGTGGCGCACATCAATACGGGTACCTTGTCGATCTATCCGGAGCCGGTGGATGTGGCGGAGATAGTGGACGGGGCGAGAAACCGGTCCCCGAACGCCGGGGTGCGGGAGCGGCTGCAGGTTGACCTGCCGCCGAACCTTCCTCCGGTCATGGCTGACCGACGACGCATCTCACAGGTATTGATCAACCTGCTGTCCAACGCTGCAGCCAACGCCCCGGACGGGTCCCTCATCCAAGTGACCGCCGTGCGCGATGGCATCTACCTGGCAGTCTCGGTCTCCGACCAGGGCCGTGGCATCCCCGAGGACAGCATGCCCTTTCTATTTCGGAAGTTCTCGCGTATTGACAATTTTCTTGATATTGACCACACCGGGTCAGGCCTTGGCCTTGCCATCTGCAAGGGCATCGTCGAGGCCCACGGCGGCCGAATCTGGGCGGAGAGCGATGGACCCGGCCAAGGCGCCCAGTTCACCTTCCTCATTCCCGTAGCCGAGCAGAACACAGTCAGTTCGTCCCCTATCGCCTTTCCCTCCTCCCAGGATACGCCCCCGAACAAGCTGCGCATACTCGCCGTGGACGACGACCCTCACGCCCTCCGCTACGTTCGCGACATCATTGCCAAGGCGGGCTACACTCCCATCGTTACCGGCGACCACAGCGACGTGCACAATCTCATCGACGAGGCAAAACCCCACCTGGTCCTCCTCGACCTGATGCTTGGGGCAGCCAACGGTATCGAGCTGATGAACGACATCCATAAGCAATCTGACGTGCCGGTCATTTTCGTATCCGCATACGGTCAGGAGAACGTCGTGGCCAGGGCCTTCGACATGGGCGCCTCCGACTACGTGGTCAAGCCCTTCTCACCCACCGAATTGACCGCGCGGATTGCGGCGGCGTTGCGCCGGCGCGCCGCTCCCGATGTGCCCGAACCGGCACAACCCTACCAGGCGGGTGACCTTGCCATCGACTACCCTCGCCGTCGGGTGAGTGTGGACGGCCACCCGGTGGAACTCACCCCCACCGAGTACGCGTTGCTCTACGAACTTTCCGTCCATGCCGGCCGGCCACTCACTCACGACCACCTACTGCAACGTGTTTGGGGCCCGGAGCGAAAAGGCGAACCCTGGCTCGTGCGTGAAGTAGTCAAGAGGCTTCGCCACAAGCTGGACGACGACGCCAAAAACCCGGTCTATATCCTCACCGAGCCTCGCGTCGGCTACTCTATGCCCGAGAACAGCAAGGCGCAACCGGGCTAGTTCTGCAATCCATGTCGATGCCAGCCGGAAGCGAACAGCCAGCCGTCGTGCTCCATTACCCAAAACCGGAACGACTCGGTCTCCAGCCAATTCCCGGCGTTGCTCGCTTCAAGATCGGCCAGGCCCGGCAAGTCCGCAACCTGGCGGCCCAGCAGCGACCGGTCATGGCTGTGCACGACAATGCCGTCGGGGTTGGCGATAAAGGCGAACCAGGCTCCTTCGATGGTGTCAACGCTGTTGTAGTAGTCCATGGTGGATGCCAGGCCAGAGAACACGGTCTCCGGCCTGGCGAAGTACGCGGCCACTCTCTCCAGGCCGCCCAGCCGGAATTGCTCCACGCCGGCGGCGACGAATGATTGGGTGAACTCGTCGCTGTTGACGTTCCAGCCTGAGCCGAACAGCAGGCTGTCATGGCGCACCACCCAGAGGTTCCTCAGCTCCAGGGGACCGGAGCCGATGCGCCGGCCATTGGGGTTGCGGTACACGTAGGAGACCCACTTGCCATCCTCGGTGGCCGTTAGCAGTTCCGGCCCGAAGTGATAGCCGTTGGCGTCGGCCCCCACCCAGTAGTTCACGTGAAGGCCCAGGCGGGTAGGATTGGGGTGGGCGATGACCTCCTCGCGCCAGTCGATGATGAATATGTGCCACTGGCCGTCCCGGCTCTCATCGCTGCTGTAGTAGGCCAGAGTAGCCTCCCGCCCCTTCTCCTCGTAGCGACGGATGGCCTGGTCAACGAAATGCCTGGTGTAGTCGGCGGCGGCGGATTTTGGCGGCGCGGCCTCCTTTCCGCCGCAGGCCACCAACAGAACCAGCACCAAGAGGATGCCCGCGGTTCCAACCGCCGCTCCGATTATCCGGTTTTTCATCCCTCACCCCCCCAGTGTTGCTCATGGTCGGAGTCAGTGCCGACGACTCGGCCAGAACCGATGAAGCGACCTTTCTGAATCCGCAGGTGGAGTTTAGCAAAAACGGCCGCTGAACGGGCCGTCGCACGATTCTGTCGCCAAGCAAGCGGCGGCGCAATGATGCCGCCGCTTCGTCATGCCCGGATGCTGCGCCGCCGCAGGGTCTCTGCCAGGGCAGTGATGAGGGTCAGCAGCGCCACGCTGCCGATAGTGAACGGCGCCGTCATCATGACCACCATCACCCAGGCTTCCGGATATATGCCGGCCAGCATCACGCCGGATATCCTGACCACGGCGATGAACATGGCCACTGCCAGTAGCAGGCCGACTCCGGCGGTGGCCACCAGCAGCGTCCAGGGATAGTAGCCCGCAACCGGTGGTACCCGCGCCAACAGTCCATGACCCATATTGGCGTCAGACTCCTTCGACGATGAAGACGCTGGCGGTGATCAGCTGTTGGCGCAAGTTGGCCAGCCGGTCATATTCCGGGTCATCGAAAAGGGAGCGGGCGGCGGCGACGCTGTCGAACTCGGCAACCATGATGCGCGGCGGCGGCGTGGAGCCGTCGTTCATGGAGTGGATGGCTCCGCCCCGCACCAGCACTTTCCCGCCGGCGCGGTCAAGAATGTCCTGCACCTGGTCGTACATGGCCTCCATTCCCTCGTCGTCGATGACCTCTTCGGCGATTCTCACGATGTAGGCTTTGGCCATGGCAATCACTTCTCCTTTCGCTGTGCCTTCAGGGAACTAGAGCCCTTCTACGACGAAGGCGTAGGTATCGGCGTACTGGCGCTGCTCTGTTCTAACTGTGGCAAACTCCAGAACTCCCATGAGGATTCGCGCGTCGGCGCCGTTCCCCCAGCCTGGCAATGCCGCAACCGGGATTGTCCTCCTTCGTCGGATTTTCCGTCCAGTCCGTTAGCATCATAGGCGAGAATTAGTATGGTATGTGTAATAATAGGCTCTGTTTCCATATGAATACGTGTATAATTTACCTTTCTGGAAGTAGAATGCCTCGCCCATCCCCCTAAAAGTGAGGCCTTACCGTCAATGAATGTGTTCCGGCTTCACCACAGGCGACGAACGCCGTACGCGTCGAAAAGCGTCTCATTGGATACGAGCAAGAGGTCGCGCACCTGAGCCTGGGTGATGAGGATCCGGTCGAAGGGGTCGCGGAGCGGGCCGGGGAGGGAGCCGGCCCGGACGGCATCGGCCACGGTAATCGGCAGTTCGGTGAAGTCCTGGGAAGCAATTGCCCCGGACACGTCCCGGGCCAGAGCTGCCGTGCCCGGCAGTCTGCCAAGCCGGGATTTGGTGGCGACTTCCCAGGCGGACGCGGCGCTGACCAGCACCTCATTCTCTTCATCCGCGATCGCCAGCTGAGCCGGCTCAGACAGCCGTCTGTTGCCTTCAAGCCACCAGATTAGCGCATGGGTGTCGAGCAGCAACCGCACGGGTTACGCCCCCTCCCAGGCCGTTATCTCCTCGTCGGGCAGCCGGTCGAAGAAACCGTCGTCAAGGGTGATCAACCCCTGCATGGAGCCGAACTGCCGTTGGCCGCGCTTGGGGACGCTGACCAGGCGGGCCACCGGCTTGCCGTTGCGGGCGATGACGACCTCTTCGCCGTCCTCAACCCGGGCCAGCAGGCGGGACAGGTGGGTCTTTGCCTCGTGGACGTTCACCGTTACCATCTCCATCTCCTTGCCGGCAAGCTTGACTAATGTTAAGACTAATCTGGACACCCGTCAATTGAAGGCTGGTCGCGAGCGGTCTCCCACATCGCGAAAGCCACCGCTGTCCAGATGCTCATGGTCTCCTATGCGGCAGCGGGGGTGCACTCCAACGCCGCCGGTAGAGCCAGGGTTTCAGTACGTACAGCACGGGGAACAACACGAAATCTATAGCCAGCCATACCGGGGAGCGGAACGGTATCAACAGGACGGGTTGACCGTTTGCACTTCCAGATAGTCGAAATCGCGATCGTTCCGCGTTGCCACAGCTAGCCGGTGCACGGTGGCCGCCGCCGCAATCATGGCGTCCTGCTGCAACGTATCCGATCTCCGGTGCATCAGCCTGGCCCATCCCCGTAACGCCGACCCGTCCTCCGGCAATACCCGATAGGTGTCCATCACCCGGCCCAGCCACTGGTTCAGCTCTTCGGCCTTGGCCGCATCCTGATCCCGGGTAATCTCGATCCCGGCCTGGATCTCTCCAATGGGCACCGCGCACAGGTGGAGGTCTGCCTCGGATGCGCCTGCAGTCCAGGCGACTACCGCCGGATTGGAACGTGGTCTCCGAACTGCGGAGACCACGTTGTTATCCAGCAGGTGCATAAGGTCGCTCGAAGGCCACCGGAGGCCGACTGCGATACTGCGGCCTGGGCGGAGTCAGCTCTTCCGTGCGGGCCTCTCTTGCCAGCAGCAGGTCCTTGAGGCCGGGCTTAGTCATCCGCTCCAAGCGACGCCACTGTTCGATGGGCACCAGCACCGCCGTCTCCACGCCGCGCTTGGTCACAATTTGGGGGCCTTCGACCAGGCTGGTTTCCAGCATCTCGCTGAAGCGGGCCTTGGCTTCCTGCACCTGCCAAGTATTGCTCATGCGCCATCCTTATAATGCCCCGTGCCGTTCCTATCAGACTAGTCAATTGCACGGACTGAGTCAAGCCGTTCGATGCTCGGGTTCTAAAAGCAATGGGACACCCAGGTTACGGCCCACGCTGAGCCCCGAATTTGTCAGCGCGGCCTCAGGTCATTCCGACGACTGACGAGGCGACGTTTCCCCATTGCGGCGGCGTTGAAATTCAGCCTGACCGATCATCCAGCCGGTGGTCTTGTCCCCGTGATGGGCCGCGGCATCCGGCCGTCCGAATCTGACCCGTCCCCGTTGCTGCAACCGGCGACAGATGGCCAGCACTACCGTGGGGGCGTAGGTGCTGCCCCTGGGGCCGGGCAGTTGCTCTATCAATCCCAGCCGTTCCGCGATGACGGCGGTGCGCACGTAGGACTCATTCTCCAGCGCCAGTTGAAAGAGCGCCTGCAAGACGGCTTCCTCCAGCTGGCGGATGGCGTCCTGGACCAGCGCATGGGCTTGGACCGTTTGGCTGCGTGGCGGCAATCGTTCAGTCATCGTCGGCCTCAATTATCGCAGCCACTTCCGCCTCCGAGAGCAGCAGCGCGCTACGGCCCCGGCGGGAAGGGTCTCGCAGGTAGCCCATGCGCGCAATTTTAGCATCATTGGCCCACCAGTGCAGACGTGCGGTTGGCACGTCAAATTTGCGGGCAGCGTCCGAGACGGTAATCAAGCCTTCCGGTAGCTCGTAGTAGGTGGGCAACGTGGTCGTCCGGACATTGGGAGCCGCGGCATCATCACCGTCCGGCATACCCTCGGGCTCCGGCGGCAGTCCCAGGTAATGCCGGAGCGCCGCCTCGGCGACCACCGTGAGCGCCCTGCCGCCGGTCTTGCCGCCGCCGTGTCGCCGGCTGGTTCGGCCGGCGACCGGCAGCATCCCCCGGTACACGGCCACGTTCAGCGTGTTGTGCCTGACACCGTACTTCTTGGCGGCGTCGGGCAGGGTAATCATGCCGGCCGGCACCTCGTCGTATTCGATCCCTCCCGGATGCTCGGTCCAGGTCTCCGTGGTCAATGACGGAGCCGGAGCCACGGCCACCATGGTGAAGATTTCGCCACGGGCGATGCCGGCCGCCAGGGCGCGGTCAATGGCGGAACGCAACTCCTCGGCGGCAGCGCTGGTGGTCATGGTCCAAAAAAAGGGCTAAAACTTCGCTGTGTCGTAATGAACTCGTAACACTTGGTCGGTTACAATAGCCGGTACTGTAATCCGTCCGTAATGACGCACGAGTTACAATAGCATGACGCCAGATGCCAGGCAAACGCTCGCGTTGCCACCCTTCAGGAGGTGCAGACACCGAACACTAGCCAAGTCCCCGGGTTCCCACCGGCGAGGGAAGAGTGGGGAGAACCGACGAAAGAGATGTTCCTGAATCTTTCAATTCGAGGAGATTCTGTCAAATGAGAAACAAAACCAGAAAATTCATCTGGTCAGCGCCGCTGGTAGCGGCCCTCGCCATTATTGGCGCGCTGACCCTTGCCGGCGTTCTGCTCATGCCTAACGCCGACACCGCCCAGGCTGATGAGTTCAACGTAGCTCCCGCAGCCCCGGCCAACGTTAATGTGGAACCCGGCGATGACTCGCTGGTGGTGACTTGGACCGGCTTGAACCCTTCCGATCAGGGGCTCCCAACAGCAAATGCCTGGAACGTTGAAGTCATCGAGTCCGAAACCCCGCCGGCAGATGATGCCACGTGGACCGTTTCCGAAGTGTCAGGACTTACTACTCTGACTGATACGTTGACTGAAACAGACGACGGCGTTTCGAACGGCAATTCGTACTACGTCCGAGTTGCGGCCGCCAATGATACTGGCACTGATCGCGGAGTAGGCGCATACACGATGTCCGGCCCGCATGTTCCCAACGTAGCGCCTGCTGGTGTTACCGCAGACAGCGTGGAGGCAGAGGCCGGCACTTTCGGCAGCACTTTGACCGTTGAGTGGGATGGCACTACGGGCACCAACACTGGCGGCGATGTCGACCGCTACTACGTGCGCTACCGGACGTCGGCAATTGCGGCGGATGATACCGTCACACCTGCTATCGTGGAAGCAGACGCTGGTGCCTGGGTGCCTGAAGACGCCTTGGACGCTACTCCCACTGAGGGTATGGAAGTTACTGAGGAAATGGTGACTATCACCGGCCTGGACGCTGGCACGATGTATGACGTGCAGGTGACTCCCGGCAACGCGGTCGGCGCTGTCGCTTTTACAACTTGGGCGGTCGCTCCTGGTACAGCCGTAGCAGTCGGTGGTGCCCAAGCCACGACCGCCGCAACCATTTCGACCCCTGGGACGGACGCATTCAGCGACAGCAGCACTTCGTCCGGTGCCGGTGTGGAACTGAAGCTGACCATCGGCAACCTGGAAGAGAACATGGTGGCCGGCAGTTCCGTTGAGCTGTACCTGGAAGACGACTTCAGGGTGCCGGACAGCATTGACCGGGGCGACGTGTACTTCATCGTCACCAACCCGACTACCCCTACCACCAACGACGGTGGTCGCGTTTACCCCACCACCGCAGTGGGAATTGATGACGACGACCACTTCGGCGGCGACGACGACTGGTCCATCCAGGTCTTCATACCCGACATGGACACCTCCGATCAGGATGCCGCGGCCGGATTCAACGGTCCCGTTGCGGGTCAGACCCTGACGCTGGTCATCACTGAGGACGCCGGCATCAAGAACCCCACCGAGGCCGGCACCCACAGCGTGGGCTATGCCGTGCTGGGCCCCGACGATGATGCCAACGACGGCCCCCAGACTACCCTGGGCACCGTGCCGACCTACGCCAAGATCAGCCTTTCCGACGAGGACAACTCGCGCGGCTACGAGCTGACGGTAACCGGTTCCGGCTTCAACAACGGAACCTCCGCCGGCGTATACGTGCTGCACACGACCGGGGCTGCGCCCTCCTGTGCGGACGTTATCCGGAACGGCACCCGGGTCGGCGCCGGCACCGTGGGCAGCGACGACAAGGTGGCCATCACCTTTGAAGTTACCGTGCCCACCTTCATGCCCGGCAACGACAACTACATCTGCATGGCTGACGGCGAAGGCCGGCTTGCCGACGGCGAAGGCGATCCTACCAAGGAGGACGTTGAGCAGTTCGAGTTGGAGCCTTCCATCAGCATTTCACCCAAGACCGCCAACGTCGGCGACACCGTCACCATCTTCGCCCAGGACTTCCCGGCGAACGACACTGGTGCCGCCGCCGAGCCGGTTCTGCTGGCCAGCCGGACGATTTCCACTTCCAGCGGGCCCATCGGCAGGGATGGTTCCGGAACAACGACCTTCTCGGTCCCCGGTTGGGCCGAGGGCACACTGCGCCTGGACGCCTGGGGTGAGGACACCAAGCTGACCGTCATCGGCTCAAAGCTGAGCATCAGCAAGTCCTCCGCGCTGCCCAACGAGCTGATTACCGTAACCGGCGACGGCTTCGGGACTGGAACCGGCAACTACGTCGATGCGGCGAGAGTCACCATCGACGGCGTGCCGCTGGAAGTCCATGAGGACTCCCTGAACCGGGACGGCGAGATTGACGTCTCCAACTCCGGCCAGTTCGTGGCCACGGTCGTGCTGTGGCCGGAAGACGTTGACGGCACCAACCCGACGCTGACCGCCGGCGTCCACACCATCAAGGTCGTGGACAGCCTGGGCTTCTCCGGGTCGGCGACCATCACCGTCCCCGAGCCCACCGTCACGCTGACGCCGACTATCGCCGGCCCCCGGGACGTCATCACCATCGCTGGTGAGAACTGGCCGGTGGACAACATCGAAGGCAGCACCCCGCCGACGGTGAACATTGCCGTGGACGACGGACGCCCGCGCGAGTACAGTGCCCTGCCCGACAGCGCCGGACGCTGGTTCGTGGAGCACCGGGTTTCCAGCGCGGTGGCCATTCCGTCCACCAACCGGGTAACCGCATCCGTGGGTTCGGAAATCGTTAAGGTAACCACCTTCGAGGTCCCCGCGGCCATCATCGAGGTAACCCCTGGTAGCGGACAGCCCGGCGCCGCCATCACCCTGATGGTGGACAAGATGCCGGTGTACGCAGCGGTTGACAGCATCCAGATTGCCGGCCGCGACGTGCTCCCCGTGGGCAACTTCAGCACCGACCGCACCGGTTCGGTAACCGTTGAAGGCGTGGTCCTGCCCGGCCTCGACCCCGGCACCTACAGTGTCCTGATGGACATTGACGGCACCGTGGCCATCGGCTCCGTGGAAGTTCTGGCGGAAGTCGTCGGAACCGACACCGCCATTGCCGACGCGCTGGCGCCGTTGGGCGACAGCCTGGTTGCCGCCTTCTACTTCGACAACATCAGCAAGGGCTGGTCGTTCTACGACCCGCGTCCAGAGTTCGCTGAATTGAACACCCTGACCTCGCTGATTAGCGGCGAAGCCTACTGGGTGCTGGTCAGCGGCGACGTTGACGACGTGGTGCTCAACAACAAGAGCCGCACCCTCACCTGCAGCGGCGGCGACTGCTGGAACCTGGTGATTTGGTAAGCCTCACGGCAAACCCAATCGCAAGGCAACAGCACGAGCCAACCCTCGCTTTCCTCTCCGTCATTCCGGCGAAAGCCGGAATCTAGGAGGGGAAGCGAGGGGGAACCACCACAGGAGCACATTGATATGAAAAGATACGGAACGGTAGCGGCGGCGGCATTGATTGCCCTGCTGTTGGCGTTGCCCCTGGGGCTGGTCGCAGCCCAGGACGGGGGCACCACCAACGTGAACGTGCCGCCGGCGTTCATCTTCGGCACGGCCACCGCCGACGGCATCCCGGTGCCCGAAGGCACCATGATTGTGGCCATGGCCGGGGAGATGAAACTCGACTCAACCATGGCCATGGAAGGCGGCAAGTTCCAGCTGGAACTGATGCAGCCCCCCGCCGGGGAGAACATGGTGTCCTTCATGGTTGGCGACCGGATGTCCGAGTACATGTACGACTGGATGTCCGGCGGCCGGGAAATCCTGATGCTGGAAGCCAACCTTGAAGCCATGATGGCGCCTGCCGAGCCCGGCCCGCCCGGCCCTGGCGGAGCGCCGGGTGTCCCCGGCCCTGCCGGCGCTGACGGCATGGACGGCGCCATGGGACCTGCTGGCCCCGCTGGCTCAACCGGCCCTGCCGGTCCCGCCGGCGCTGACGGCGCCCAGGGCGCCCAGGGCGCCCAGGGCGTAGCCGGACCTCCGGGCCCTCCGGGTCCCGCCGGCGCTGACGGCGCAGTCGGCCCTGCCGGCGCGCCCAGCCCCATGGGCATCATCGCCTTGATCGTCGCCATCGTGGCCGCGGTCATCGGCGTGGCGGCCATCATCATGGGCCGGCGCAGCAGCTCGTAACGAGCATTAGCGCAAACCATTGTCGGGGTCGTCCCTGCGCCGGCGGGGATGACCCCGACTTCTATTGCTATCCCAACAGCAAGGAGAAGTTAGGAATGAAAAGCTATGTGGTGATTATCGACACCGAGATCAGAGACGCCGATAGCCTGGCGAATATGTCCAACCATGTCCGCGATGTGGTAACCCGCAATCACGGCGAGGTTCTGATTCGCGGCGGAGCCATCACTCGCAGCCATGGTGATGCCGATCCTCCGGTACGAATGACGGTGGTCGAATTTAACAGCGTTGAGGACGCCAACGCCGTCCTGGAAGACCCCGAGGTTATCGAACTCCAACAACTCCGCCGCCAGTACGCCACCGCCACCATGTTCATTATCGATGGCGTTTAGCCTTCCGAGGGAGACGGCCTGCCGTCTCCCTCCACTCCCCACAAGCCTTGAACTCCTCTAACAGCCAGCTCCGCTACGAAGCAAACGAGAGCTGTCCGCCGCTGTTGTCTCTGCTGGTGGGTTTCCAGGGAGCCGTACTCGGCTTGCCCACCCTGGTGATGATGGCCATGGCCTTCGGCGCCGTCAGCGGACAGGATCAGGAGCGTCTGGCCTGGACGATGTTCGGCGCGCTGCTGATGTCGGCGGGCGTCACCGCGCTGCAGGCGTCTCGCATCTGGCGATTCGGAGTTCGCCACATCTTCCTCACCGCCCTCTCGACCAACCACCTGGTGGTGTGCGTGCTGGCCCTGGAAGCGGGCGGGTACACATTGATGACCAGCCTGCTGATTGTTTCGGCGCTCTGTTATCTGGCCGTGGCTACCTGGCTGCCGCTGCTGCGCCGGGTGATTACCCCGACGGTAACGGGCGTAGTCTTCATCATGATTTGCGTCTCAGCCCTGCCCCTGTGCATGGAGTTGATGACCGATGCGCCGGCAGGGACGGCCCCCGGCCAAGACCTGTACGTGGCCGGGGCGACGCTGGCCGTTTTCACCCTGCTGATTATGCGCGCTCCCCCGCGCCTCCGCGTGTGGGCGACGCTAGTCGGGATGGCCTGCGGATGCGCGCTGGCGGCGCCCTTTGGCTTCTTCGACCTGGAACCATTGTACGGCGCGTCCTGGGTCGGGTTCCCCAGCGTCAAGTTGCCGGGTTTGGACCTCATGCCGCCGGCCGAGTTCTGGGCCATGGCGCCGATGTTCGCCATGGTGACGCTGGTGCAGGGGGTCAAGGGAATCGGCGACGCGATAGTGGTTCAACAAGTCTCCCAGCGACAACCTAGGGCTACTGATTTCCGCATCGTGCAGGGCACGCTGTATGCCAACGGCGTCGGCTTCGTGGCGTCGGCCTTTTTCGGCATACCCCCTACGGCGTTTTTCACTTCGATGACTTCCTCCCTGGTGACCCTCACCGGAGTTGCGTCCCGCTACGTCGGATACGTCGTGGCGGTGATTCTGCTGGCGATAGCCCTTTCTCCAAAACTGACCAGCATATTCCTGCTGATTCCCAGCCCGGTGCTGGGGGCCATTCTGCTGGTCGCAGTCGGCCTGTTCTTCATGCAGGGCGTGCAGTCCATCATCCAGGATGGGATTGACGCCACCAAAACTATCATAGTTGGCCTGGCCTTCGCGGCCGGAACCGGGATGGAGTTTCAGAACATCTTTGAAGGACTGATTGCATCCCCCTGGGACCTGTTGCTTGGCAGCGGCGTAACGATGGGAGGTCTGGTGGCGGTTGTCTTGACCCTTTTCGTGGAGCTGAGCAGGTCGCGTCCCAGGCGGCTGACGACCCGGCTGGACCTCTCCGAGCTGGCCGGGATTGACAACTTCCTGAAAGACGTCGCCGCCAGGATGGCGTGGAACGAAGCCGCCACCGACCGCCTTCGCTCAGCGGGTGAAGAGTCGGTATCCAGCTTGCTGCAACCCGACAATGAATTTGCGGAAGCCGGGTCCCAGGACAATCCACCACGCCTGATGATATCCGCGCGCCCCGACGGGAAGGCTGTGGACCTGGAATTTATTTCCGTTTTAGAAGAAGAGAACCTCGGCGACCGGTTGCTATTCCTGGAAGAGGAACCGCAGGTGGTGGACGAAAGAGAAGTGTCCTTCCGATTGCTGCGGCACTACGCTTCGTCGGTCAAGCACCAGAAGTACCACGGGATGGACATCATCACGGTGCGGGTGGAGAACTAGGTGCTTTGATCGCTCTCCGGAACCCGCTAGCAGATTGACTTTTGCTTCCATCAGCAACACCCGTGGTCACCGGTTGTCTCTTGAATGTTGAACGAGCACCACGCAACCATACTGTCCTGGAGTCGGAAACCAGGGCGATGAGAGCGAAATTGGCGGGTCGTGCGCAGGAATTTCTATGCAACCGCCCTGGGCCGTATGCTAGATTCACATTCTTTCCCTGAATTGCGTCAATAACCGTGCTGAATGGTGTAGGAAGGAGGTCAGACCGATGAGCCGATACCGCTGGACCGGGCGGATTGCATTCGCTGGCGTGGCCGCGCTCGCACTAATCATCGTCTTCGTCACGACCGTGAGGTTTCTCGATGTGGCTGTCGCCGGCGTCCAGCCCGAGGCTTTCGTACTTACGGCAATGATGACGGCTCCGTTTACCGTAGGCGCGGTGATTGTATCCACCATGGCGGCCGCTCTGGTGGAAACCCTGCGGTAGCTCAACCGGTGTGTCGGCACCTGACTTTGTTGCCAATGCCTCGTGCGCCCCGGGAAGCGTCCAATGAAGGGAGCGCGATGCCCTACTTTGGGTGGAGCCTCCGGAACGCACAATTGCCTCACCGAAAACCGTCCAAGGCGATGCTAACGGGGCTGTGGAGTAGCGTGGGCGTACACCCCGTTGGGAAATGAACCGAAGTACAACACGCCCTCATGGACCGTGTAGTTGCTAAGGCCCAAGAAGTAACCCTTCTCATATTCCCTGATGACTTGGCCGTTGGCAGCGTCCACCGCCATCAGTTTGCCCAGGTCCGACTCCACGTACAGTACGCCCTCGGCAATCTTCAGCCCCTGCAGCCCACCGCCCTCAGTGGTCACGGTCCAAAATTCGGCGCCAGTTGCGGCGTCCACTGCAAGGATTTCTCCGGACTCCGTGGCCGCGAACACCACGCTGTTGGCGACCACCGGCGCGGCGCTGATTGGACCGTGGGCACTGTACCTCCAGAGTTCCTCTCCCGTGGCGGCGTCCAGGGCGTGGAGGAATTCGTCCGGCGAGAGGTAGTACACGCCGTCGACCACCAGGGCGGGAAAGTCTCTGGCCGGGAACCGTTCGGTGTCGTAGCTCCAGATGACCTCCCCGGTCATCTCACTCAAGGCGTAAGCTTTGTTGACCACCGTCAGGTACACCACCCCGTTGTGGACTGTCGGAGCTGACTCGACGTAGCCGCCGACGGTAGCGGTCCAGGCGACTTCACCCGTTGTGGTGTCCAGGGCGTGAAAGACGCCGTAGTCCGCCCCTGGCACATACACCAAGTTGCCCGCCACGGTGGGGCTGACCTGAGAGTCAAAAGCGGTCGGAACCTGGGTGACCCAGAGGAGTGTTCCCGAGGAAGCGTCTAGGGCCGCCACCCTGGGCTCTCCGTTGACCAGCGTGCTGGCGTAGACCCGGCTAACGCTGACCGTGGGCGAGTGCCGGACCCGGGCGCCGGTTTCGTAGGTCCAGAGCAAGGTTCCGCCGGCGGCGTCGAGAGCGTAAAGATGGTGACCGTTGGAACCGGCGTAAACCACGTTACCCTCCACCGTGGGTGTAGAGTGGACCGAGTCGCCGGCGGTAAAGCTCCACAGCTCGCTGCCGGTGGCGGCGTCCAGAGCGTAAACCCGGTGGTCGTCGGAGCCGATGTACACGACGCCGTCGGCCACCGCAGGCGCCGCGCTTACCCATCCCCTGGTGGCGAAACTCCACAGCGCGGTTTCATCCTGACCGGCAGCCGTCTGTGGGAAGCAGGTCTCCAGACCGAAGAAAAACCCGAACAGCGCAAGCGCCTGTTCCGGCGTAGCATCGAGCCTGGAGCCGGCCAGCAGGGCCACCGCATCAGCGTCGGCCAGCAGGGACTGGATGCAGGCGTCGTTCTCCATCGTCAACTCGGCCTGAGGGACCATTTGATTGATGAACAGCGCACGGAAGGCAACGGCGGCGGTCTCTTGCCCCAGGCAATGGAATATTGCAAGCTCCCATTCCCGGGTTTCGTCCTCATGGAAGACCGGGCCCGCCAGCGCCGGAGCAAGCTGGCCGTCGCCTAGTTCGCGGCGGATGCAGACCTGCTCCCGCTCGGTGAAGGCCGGGAATACATCGCCCCAGCGAGCATCCGGCCCAATTTCTGAAAGAACGCCAACCAGATCCACCACCGGCGGCGTGGCGGTGGTGGATGTCGGAGTGGGGTCGGGCTCGACAGTGGCCGTGGGCGCGGCGGCTTGCCGAGTGGCATCTATGCTGCCCAGCCTTGCCTCGACGGTGGCCTGGATGTCCGGTTCGAACCGTGGTGTGGCCTCCGGCTGTTCGTCGCCGAATAGCCCACAGCCCAGGACTAGCCAGCACAGCGACGTGAGGGCCACGATGATGGTGAAACTTGAAGCGCGGCAACGAATGATGCTCCTCATATCTAACCTCGACGGTCTACGCCTCGCTGCCGACGGCTGGTACATATGGCACCGCTGGCCGGCAGAGTACAACACAGGCTACGGCATTTATCATAGCCTGTCTCTATCTGCTCAACAGGTATTGCAGGATGTCGCAACGGTGGGCACCAGAGACCCGTCGGACCGGCATCCTCCTGAACCAACGCCAAAACACGCTTCAACAACAACCACTCAAGTTCGGTGGCAGCCGTTCGGAGTTTTCGAGCATCCCTCCGGCAGCCGACCGGTATCGGTGTCATAGGCCGACTTCAGTCGCAAGACTACGGGTCAGCCGCCACTGAAGGCGAGGCACAGACCCGCCGCGAAGACGGTGCAACGCGACTCCCTCCTTGGAAACTCGCCGGGGAACATCGGGCTGGGCTCCGCTTGCACCACCATTCGGATAGCCTGACCCGGATTGGGGCGGAGTTCGTGTCGCCTCTCGGCGATCCGACCGAGCCCGCCGGCCAAAAATGGCCGTCCCTGCCAGGCTGTGGATTTGGGAATAGGCGTTCCGAGCGCCTGTAGGTGTTCCGGCAGCCAATGAACAGGCGTAGTTGCAGTGGTTTCACCAAAGCGGAGAAAACCGCGCCGTGCGGCCGGTTTGATGCTGGCCAACCGCGGGTACCCACAACCTAAATTTAGGCAGCCCGCATACGGGGGTCAAAGTATTGACGCTCCTAAAAGTAGATTCCCTGCTCATACCCGAGCCGGCTTTGGAGCAATGCTTCCGCGGCGTTGCCCAAGCTGGTTGAAGCTGGTAACCTACAAAATAGTGAGGAGGATCCCCGGGTGACTACTCAGCAGTATCAACAAGCGAGCGAGCGATTCCTGGTACAGGCTAGGCAGGAACTAGCCGCCGGGCGACTTGGCGCAGGCATCCGAGAAGGGTTGGGGGGCTACGGTCCAGATCCTGAAAGCCGTCGCCGACCAACGCGGCTGGGAACATAGTCGCTTCCGGCATCACCTCATCATGGTCAGCCGGCTTAGGGCTGAGACCGGAGACGGCGAAATTCGCCGCCTATTCCGGGTCGCCTGTGAGCTCCACGAGAACTTCTACGAGAACACGATGCCGGCTTTCGAGGTAGCAGAAAGCCTGGACGACATCGAGGTCATGGTGGGCAAACTCCTGCCCTTGCTGAACCAGGCGTAGTCCCGGCGACTCTGCCCCGCGGTGTACCGAAATAGCTTACTCGTTGAGGCGATTCCTGAACCAGCCTAGTTGGCTACTTGCGGCCCGGTGTCCCGCGGTGCCCATACTGGCCGAATCGGCGTCGTTTGTTCTTGCCGGTTGGGATTGCCCCGCCGCAGAAACATCGCCAGGCGGCAACTGGCGACGGGAGATTGCGGGCGGACGGAGACCGACGTGATTCCTGCTGACTTTGCCGCCGTCATGGCCCGCCAGGGCTTTGCCGAACTACCGAGGCGCCATTCCCCCCTACGGCGTATAGAACTGCGCCAGGGCGTCCGTCCGGTCCATGGACGCAGTGCTGAGAATGTCTCCATCGGGCTTGGTGAAAGACGGCACGGGCAAGTGCAACCCCTTTGCTCAGCAGTTCGTCCGTCAGTGCCTGCGCGTCGGCCACGCCAAAGGAGACATGACTGATGCCCGCCACGTCAAGCTTGTCGAAGCCGCTATCCGGTGCATCACGGCAGTGGATGCTCAGGTTTATGTCGCCGTCGTGAACCTGATTCTGCCGCGCGTCGTGGGCAAGCCCTTTTCTCGATCTAGCGCCGGCAAAGATTTCAGGGTGGTGAGGCACAGGTTTTTAGGACGTGCGGATTGTCAGAGCGACAGGTCAACGTTTTGGTGTTATCCTACGCCGCCTGCATGATGGCAAATTTTGGGTGCCGGGGTCGTAACAATGAAATTCTTCATTCCGGTTGCAGTGGCGATGATCGCCATAGCTCTGACGGCCAATGGCGTTGCTGCCGCTCCGCCATGCCCGTCGTCGTGGCCCGGTTCTGGCTTCGACGATGGCTTTTTCACCGATAGCGACGGCCGGGAATGGTTCGTTTTCCTCAGTACGGACAGCAACGGCTACACTGTAGGACGCGCCTATCCCTCCGATGACCGGTACGAATTGGGCTATGCCTCCGGTGTATCAGGCTTAGCCATCCTCTACCGCTGGGGCCAGCCGGTGGCTGACCCGGAATGCTGGGAATTCGACCCCTCGGATGACGATGACGATTCTACCCTCCTCCCACCAATTGCCGGACAACGTCCCTACAGTTTCACCCATCATGGGATCACTTTGCAGGACCCGTGGCGCTGGCTGGAAGACGAGGACGACCCGGAAGTGCTGGCTTACCTTCGGGCTGAGAACTCTTACTACAACGCCGTCATGGGGCAGTATCAGGGTTTGATTGACACCATCTACAACGAAATCGCGGAGCGCCAACCGGCGGAGTTGGTCAGCCTGCCTCAAAAACTCGGGGACTGGTATTACCAGTCGAGACATGAAGAGGGGAGCGAATACCCTCAGTGGTACCGGTGGCCAGCATCGGACCCCAACGCCCGCGAGGGTCCCACCGGCAACACCGTATTGATCCTGGACGTGGCGGCCTTGGCGGAGGGCTTCGAGTTTTTCAGAGTGGGCAGCCTGACGCTAAGTAAAGACGCCTCCTTGCTGGCCTACAGCACCGACACCACCGGGGAGGAACGATACACACTGGTGGTCAAAAACCTTGACACCGGCGAGTTGCTGGGTGACAGGATTGAAGACATGCGTGGCGGGGTTGTGTGGTCTCCTGACGCTTCGTTTTTCTTCTACGCTGCACTGGACGAAAACGGGCGAACGCATCGGGTGCTCCGGCACGTTCTTGGGGAGCCGGTGGGGAGCGACGTGGTGGTTTACGAAGAATCCGACCCAGGATTTTTCGTCGGCGTGGGCAACACCAGCTCCGGTGAATACGTCATCATAGCGGCCGGCGACCACGTCAGCACCGAGTATCGGCTGCTCGCTGTGGACGATCTCACGGCTCAACCGGTACTGGTGGCTCCCAGGAGAGCCGGCCATGAATACTACGTTGACCACCAGGGCGACCGATTTGTCATCATGACCAATGACAACCACCCAAACTCGCGCATTGTGACTGCGCCTGAGCACAGCCCCACCCAGGCGTCGTGGCGGACCCTCCTGCAGGGTTCCGAATCCCTGTATATCGAGAACTTTCACCTGACCGAGGACTACATCGCGATTGATGAGAAGGTCAACGGCCTTGACCAGGTGCGCATCATTGACCGGGCCGGTCGTTCAACTCACGTTCAGTTTCCTGACGAGGCCTACACGGCTTACATCGCGTTGGACCCTGAATTCGACGTGAACGTCCTCCGCTTGTACTACACCTCAATGACCACTCCGCAAACTTACTACGACTATCACATTGACACCGGGGAACTGGAATTGCGGTCGGTGCGGAAAATTCCCAGCGGCTACGACCCCTCTGAATATGTGACTAACCGGGTGCTGGCCTCGGCGCGTGACGGCGTGCGGGTGCCGGTATCCATCGTGCGCCACCAGGACACGCCGGTGGACGGTTCCGCACCCCTGTATATCTACGCCTACGGCGCCTACGGCATTGGTATCGACCCGCAATTCTCCACCGCGCGGTTGTCGCTTTTGGACCGCGGGTTCATCTTCGCCATCGCCCACGTCAGGGGCGGCGACGAGCTGGGAGCTCGATGGGAACAGGGCGGTGAGCTGTTCAACAGAACCAACACCTTCAACGATTTCATCGACGTAGCCCGGCACTTGGTGGAGGAGGGCTATGGATCAGAGGGGCGAATCGCCATCAGTGGCGGCAGTGCCGGCGGGACACTCATGGGAGCGGTGGTGAACCAGGCTCCGGAACTCTGGGGCGTAATGGTTACCCAAGTGCCCTTCGTGGACGCGCTCAATACCCTGCTCAATCCCGACCTGCCTCTGACCCCTCCGCATTGGCCGTTGTGGGGCAACCCCCTCGCGGACAAGGCCGCCTTCGACTACATTCGGTCCTACTCGCCTTACGACCAGATCAAGGCACAGGACTACCCGCCGATATTGGTGACGACGGGCCTGAGAGATTATCGAGTACCGTATTGGGGGCCGGCCAAGTACGTGGCGAAACTACGGGCCCTCAAGACGGACGACAATCTGTTGCTCCTGAAAACCGACATGGGTGCGGGACACGGCGGCGGGTCGGGAAGAACCGCCTTGTGGTACGAAATCGCTGAGGAGTACACCTTCGTGCTGGCGAATCTTGGGATAACCGAGTGATGACGGAGCGACTTTCACGGACCGGGTGTCGTTACAGCACGAACTGCACTCCCTTGTTGCATCATCCCGTTGGCCGGTGTGGTAGGCAAACTGGAGGCGCAGCCTGAATCGCCATTCGGGAATCGCCGCCACATCGGCCACATCGTAAGCGGTTCCTTCGGACGGACCTGAGGCGGTTCAATTCCAATTCGTCGTTTTGTGGGCGGCCCAGGTTGAGGCCAGTAGCTCAGGAGTATGGAGCCTCTGGCCAATCCGCTGGATGGCAGAGAGTTGTCGTGATGCTTCCGCATTAATGCGGATGGCGTTGCGGTGCCTGGGTCTTTCCAGGCAGACTTGCGAAACCCGAATTCCTTCCGGGCGAGTGTGCCGTCCGTTTCCTTTCCAGCGGGCATCAGCTTGATTCGGCGCAACTGAGGGTCATCCCTTCGGGACGGCGATGAACAGGGCCAGGAATGCGACGGAGCAGAATGAGGGTGAAGAAAAGAGCGGGAGTTAAGCTAAACGTGGCCAGCAGGCCGAACAGGCCGGCAATTAATCCGGTGCTTATGGAAAGGTCAATCATGGTTGATCCAGTGAAGTTCGTGGGACTAGCAGCCTCACGGGGCCGCGCACTGTTGGTCATCGGGCCGATCCCTTGATGCCGTCCGGCATGGTGTTCCACGCCTGCTGTTCATGGGAGGCTCAGCTTCTATGGGTTGCAAGGAAATGGGATTGTATTGGCGTTGCAACATGGGGCTGCGGTCGGTTGACGCGCCCTGATCGGCCTTGCCTGTAATTTCACCGGAATGACCGAATTTACCAGCAAGGCCCTGGCATCCCTTTGGCAGATGCCTCGATGCACTACTGCCCATCCCTGCAGACCACCATGAGGGAGCCGTCGGTGTTGGTATGCACCGTGTAGGGCATATCCTCCAAATTGAAGACCAGCTTGTAGCCCGGAGTGATGACCTGGGCGTAGAAATAGCCCTCCTGCGGGCATCCTAGGCTGGCGTCGGACCAACCCACCTTCTCCGAGCTATTGAGCTTGAAGTCCCCTTCGTCTTCGTTCAACTCGTCGGCTAGTAGCTTCCGCGCCTCAGCCTCGATCTCCTCAAGGGCACTCTCATCGGCGGACGGTTCCGATGTGTTGAGCGGTAGGGCTAGAGCGCCCCGCTCCGCAGCCGGTGACGGCGGCGACGGCAACGCCGCCCTCCCCTCTGGATGGTTGCCGCCGCAGGCCGTGACCGTAAGGACAATCGTTGCCGCAAGGACCAAGAGGGGTAGCAACCCCCACAGCTTTGACCTCATTTATCTCTACCTTCCATTTGGGCAAAAAGGGATCTACATGGCGCCCCTGATTCCATCGTTGACAAGCCAGAGGCCGCGTTGGCAGGTCTTCATTGGTGGCCTTGTGCCTTGGCGTCAGGCCTTTCCATACGGTAGCCGACCCGCGGCTCGGCGAAGATGTACTTGGGGTTTTCGCCGTCCTCGCCCAGCTTGCCGCGCAGCCGCGTCAGGTGGGTGCGAATCACCTGGGGCCCGCCGGGCTTGGTCTGCCCCCACACCCGTTGCAACAAATCCCGGTGGGTCAACACCCGGCCGGCATTGACGGAGAGTTCCCGGAGCAGATCGTACTCGATGGCCGTCAGCCGCACCGGTTCGCCGGCCACGTTCACCTTCCGCTGCTCGTAGTCGATGGTCAAATCGCCCCTTACGTAGGGTTGGGAGGGCGTCACCCGGGCCAGGACGGTCCGCCGGCGCAAGGCCGCCCGGACCCGGGCCGTCAGTTCCGTGGGCGAGAAGGGCTTGACGATGTAGTCGTCGGCACCCATCTCGAAAGCCCGGGCAATCACCTGGTCCTGCCCGTATCCGGACAGAAATAGCACCGGCACGTCGGCGATGCGCAGGATGTTCTGCATCAACTCAACGCCATCGGTGCCCGGCAGCACCAGGTCCAGCAGTACCAAGTGGGGCCGGTCGCGCTCCATCAGTCCCAGCGTCTCCTCCGGGTCCACCGTGGCCGTTACTTGGTAACCTCCTTCGGTGAGGGCATCGCGTACGAACCACAGGGCCTGTGCATCGTCGTCAACTGCCAGTACCCGCACCTCTTGCCGTGCACTCCGACCACTCCGGACGGCAGCGCCGCCGACCGGCTCCGCGGCCGGCAGGGTGAACGTGAACCTGGCACCCCGCCCGGGACCGTCGCTCTCCGCCCAAATTCGGCCTCCGTGAGCCTCCACTATCCCTTTGCAGACGGCCAGCCCCAAACCGGCTCCCACGCCGTCCGCCTCGTCGCCCTCAGCGCGGAAGAACCTTCGGAAGAGGTAGGGCAATTGCTCTGGGGAAACTCCCACGCCGTCATCGGCCACGGAGATGGCCACGTGCACGTCCTCCAGGGCGGCGCTCACCCGGATGATGGAGGACTCCGGGGAGTACCGGGCGGCGTTGGTCAGCAGGTTGGACAGGACCTGCTCGATGCGACGCCGGTCCGCCAGCACCCGTGGGAGGTCCGGCGGCAGGTCGATGCGGACGTTGGTTCGGTCTCCGCTGCTCTGGAAGAGGCCCACGGCCCGGTCCACCAGTAGGGTCGGGTCGGACGGTTCCGGCGACACCGACAGGGTGCCCGATTCTATCCTCGCCGCGTCCAGCAGCTCGCCGATCAGGTCCAGGATGTGGTCGGTCTGGCTGTCGATGATGCGCAGGAACTGCTGGATCTCCGCGGCGTCCAGCGTTGACGGCGTGCGCAGCAGCGCGGCGGCGGAACCTTTGATCGATGTCAGCGGCCCCCTCAACTCGTGGCTCACGGTACCCAGGAACTCGGCCCGCTGCCGCTCGACCTCCTCTAAGGGCGTCAGGTCCTGCATGGTCACGACCACCGTTTCGATGGCGCCCTCCTCCGAGGCGATGGGCGTAGCGTTGATCAGCGTGGTCACGCTGCGCCCGTCTGGCACGCTGATGACAATCTCCTCGGCCCGCACCGTCTCACCGGAGCTCAGGGCGTGGGTCAGCGGAAACTCGGTGAAGGAGAATTCCCGCCCGTCGGCGCGGCGGAAGCTAACCACCTCCAGCAGCTGTTCAGTCGTCTGCTCCGGGTCCCGCAGACCGTCCACGATGCGTTGGACCTCCCGGTTGAGGGACTTGGGCGCACAGGTCCCCGCGTCGAGTACCACCACGCCCACCGGCGAAGTGTCAATCAGCGTCTCCAGGTCGGCCTTGGTCTGCCGCTCCTCCCTATAACGCCGAGCGTTGGCGATGGCCATCGCGGCGTGGGTGGCGAATAAAGCCAGCGTCTCCTCGTCTTCCCTGGTGAACTCCGGCCCGCCCTGCTTTTCAGCGAGGAAAACGCTCCCCACGCGCTGACCCAGGTGCAGCACGGGAGCCCCCAGGAAGGCGACCCGGGGACTTACCTCCACCGTAGGCTCCAGCTCACGCAGGCCCAGCGACCGGATGTGGCCCAGCAGGTCGGGTATCCGCAGGGGGCCGGGAAGCCGGCTCAGGTACTGGAAGTGTTCCGGCCAGCCAGGCATCGTCCACAACCTGGCCGATTCGTCCGCCGTCATCCCCGAGGACAGGAAGTCCTCCGCGTTCCCGGACGTGTCGTGCAGGACGATGACGCCGTAGCGGGCTCCGGTGAGGGAGCGAGCGGAGTCCAGCACCTCCTGAAGAACGGAATTGAAATCCAGGTCCTGGATGATTCGGAGACTGGCCTCACTGAGCCGGGAGAGGCGATCCCGCAGGGCCTCGTTCTCCCTGAGCAGCTGGTCGCGATTCATCGTGCCACCCCTTCGTGAATGTGAGCTGACACCGCCGGATGGATGGAACAGCGCGGTACGAGTTCCACCCGGCGGCTCGGCGCTCGCCGCTATTCAACCCAGGGAATATTACCATATCGTTATCGATATGGTTTTGTTTGACATGGTAACGACACGCAAAAAACCGAGCACCCATATCTTTGCCGAGGCGTTCCAAATAAGGTATGCCTGCCGTAACGCCGGCGTCTCACGCCGTGACTGGCGCGGCATCAGGTCTTTCCATGCGGTAGCCGACCCGCGGCTCGGCAAAGATGTACTTGGGGTTTTCGCCGTCCTCGCCCAGCTTGCGCCGCAGCCGCATCAGGTGGGTGCGAATCACCCGCGGCGTTCCCGGTCGGGTCTGGCCCCACACTCGTTGCAACAGGTGCTGGTGGGTCAGCACCCGGCCTG
This sequence comes from Chloroflexota bacterium, assembly GCA_009837355.1. Taxonomy (GTDB): domain Bacteria; phylum Chloroflexota; class Dehalococcoidia; order Lucifugimonadales; family UBA3495; genus Bin87. The sequence goes on from VXTR01000024.1 coordinate 71,007, forward strand.
CGTTGATGGAAAGTTCCCGCAGCAGTTGGTACTCTAGGGCCGTTAATCGCACCGGTCTGCCGTCCACGCTCACCAGCCGCTGCTCGTAGTCGATGGTCAACTCTCCCCGGACGTAGGGCTCGGAGGGCGTTGACCGTGCCGGGCCAGTCCGCCGGCGCAGGGCCGCCTGCACTCGGGCGGCGAGTTCAGTGGGTGAGAAGGGCTTGACGATGTAGTCGTCGGCCCCCATCTCGAAGGCGCGGGCAATCACCTGGTCTTGACCGTAGCCGGACAGGAACAGCACCGGCACGTCGGAGATGCGGAGGATGTCCTGCATCAACTCAATGCCGTCGGTTCCGGGCAGCACCAGGTCGAGCAGCGCCAGTTGCGGCTGCTCCCGCTCCATCAGTTCCAGCGCCTCCTCCGGGTCGGTGGTGGCGATTACCTGGTATCCCCCTTCCGTCAGTGCGTCACGCACGAAACGCAGTGCTTGTGCGTCGTCGTCCACGGCCAGTACGCGTACATCCTGGCGGCCACCGGTCACGCTCCGGTCGACAGGGCCGCCGACCGGTTCCGCGGCCGGCAGGGTGAACGTGAACTCCGCGCCCCGTCCCGTCCCTGCGCTCTCCGCCCAGATACGGCCGCCGTGAGCCTCCACAATCCCCTTGCACACGGCCAGACCCAGGCCGGCTCCCTCGCGCTCATCGCCTTCGGCCCGGAAGAGCCTCCCGAAGAGGTACGGCAGCCGCTCCGGGGCGACCCCCACGCCTTCGTCGGCCACCGAGATGGCCACGTGGACTCCTTCAACCGCAGCCCGCACGCGGATGACGGAGGTCTCCGGGGAGTACCGTGATGCGTTGTTCAGCAGGTTGGTCAGCACCTGACCCACGCGACGCCGGTCGGCCAGCACCAGCGGCAAGACTTCCGGCAGCTCCGTCCGCACGTTGTTGCGGCCCCCGCCGGCCTGGAAGGTGTCCACGGCACGCTCCACCAGCAAAGCCGGGTCGGAGGGTTCCGGAGACACTGACATATCACCGACGTCAATCCGGGCCGCGTCCAGCAACTGGCCAATAAGGTCCAGGATGCGATCGGCCTGGCTGTCGATGATGCGAAGGAACTGCTGGGTCTCGGCCGCGTCCAGCGTGGACGGGGTGCGCAGCAGCGCGGCGGCGGAGCCCTTGATGGACGTCAGTGGCGCTCGCAGTTCTTGGCTCACGGTTCCCAAGAACTCCGCCCGCTGTCGCTGGGTTTCCTCCAAGGGAATTATGTCCTGCAACGTAACCACCACGGTCTCAATGGCGCCCTCTTCGGAAGCGATGGGCGTGGCGTTGATGAGGGTAGCGACGCTGCGCCCGTCGGGTACAGAGATGACAATCTCCTCTGCCCGCACCGTCTCACCGGTGCTGAGGGCGCGGGTCAGGGGGAACTCGGTTAGGGAGAACTCCCGCCCGTCGGCGCGCCGGAAACTCACCGCGTCCAGCAACTGCTCCATCGTCTGCTCCGGGTATCGCAGGCAGTCTACAATGCGCCGGGCCTCCCGGTTAACGGACAAAAGGGTGCCGGTGCTGGCGTCGAAGACCACCACTCCCACCGGGGAGGTGTTGACCAGCGTCTCCAGGTATTCCCGACCCCGGCGCTCCTTCCGGTAACGACGGGCGTTGACGATAGCTAACGCCGCTTGAGATGCGAATAGTGCCAACGTCTCTTCATCCTCCTGGCTGTACTCCTGCCCCGCCATCTCGTGAGCCAGATAGATGGTGCCTACTCCTTCCCCTCGGTTGCGAATTGGCGCCACTAACAGCGCGGATGTCGACACTGGTGGCGAGTACTCCGGCATCCCCAGCACCCTCAGGTGGCTGGCGATATTCGACAACCTCAACGGCGCCCGCACCCCGCTGAGATACTCGAAAAAAGCCAATCCTTCCGGCATTTCCCACAGCCCTTGGTGCTCTTCCCGGGTGAGCCCCGAAACTATGAAGTCAGTTAGTCCCCCAGTTTCATCAAGAACCGTTATCGCTCCGTAGCGGGAGCCAGTCAGCACTCTCGCGCTGTCCACCACTTCCTGTAGCACGGTATCAAAGTCCAGGCTCTCGTCAATGCGGAGACTGGCCTGGCCTAAGCGGGACAGGCGATCCCGCAGGGCTTCGTTCTCCCTGACCAGTTCATCGAATTTCATCTTGCCAACTCCTCGAGAATGCTTGCCGCACCGCAGGGTGAAGTCCGTACTCCGCCGTCCCGCCCGGCCATTCTGTGCTGAGTTCAATCTATGCTATAAATGTTACCATATCGTTATCTCGAATTTATCACCATGTTGTTATCAATGAAATCCATGCCCATGAAACTGGCCCCTGACGAGAGCCAGGGGCCTCAGCTTGCCCAGTTGGGAAAAGCAGGCGATGGACGGCTCAAGGATTCTACAGGTCCAGCAGCCGGACTACGTCGTTCACACCACGGCCCGCGGCGCTATCGGTCTCCCAACGCCCGTACCAGTTGCCGTGCAGGCAGTTCGCCAACTGGAAAAGGTGTCAAATGTCCTCGTTGCCCGTTTCTTCCGCCAACCAGCCGGCGGCCTGGTGAGTCTGCCAATGGACCTGGTGTTCCCAACCCGGTCCCTGGGAACATCATGCAGCCGGCCTAGCCGTTGGGCTGCCTTGACACCACGGTCCGGCTGCCACGCCACTTTCACGCTTCGGTTACAACATAGGATCGTCAGAACGTCATGGTGGTCAGCAAAAGGCCGAGCCACGCCAACTTGTCCATCACGTCTTCCTTCTACGGCCACTCACGCCCCGACCGGCAGAAGGAAGCGGCAAATGACGCCGCCAAGCCAGTGCCTAGGAGGAAGCTAGCTATCCTTCGGAGATGGTGACCTCGATGGACTTGGGTGCGCCGTCGGGGAACGCCAACTTGCTGATGTACACCGTGCGCACCACCGCTCCCTCTTCTTGGGTAGCGTACCGATACGTTCCCTTGGTCTCTTTGTCCTGCTCCATCCGAATTGAGATTGTAGCTACCTTTTCCATAGCTTGTCCCTCGCTGGGTTGCCTCCGCCAAAACGGCGTGGGTCGTCAACTGTGCACATTTTGGGAGGACCACGACGATTTTGCAAATCGACCTAATGACCTTGCCTCAGATGAGCGTTAGGGTCCTCCCATAAAAGGAAATCAGATAGAAGTCACAAACCCCGGCGAGTATCGTCTCTGGTTGGTGCTTGCAACTGGGCGCCTTCATTTGGGAGTGTGGAATTCCCAAAAAGGCGAGTTGGGCCAACGGAAGGTAGCACTATTGACAAGCCCCTTGTAGTTGGCGTCGTTGGACGCATGCACGGTGATGGCGTGCCGAACCGGAGCCAACCGTCGGAGGGTGTATTCGACTCGGCCATCTGTAATTGGGAAGTTCACAGCGTTGACATCCGAGTAGATGAATGCTCCCCGCCATTCTCCACTGGGACTGTTCTTCGCCAGCGGGTAATCCGTAACCATGTTGACATAGCCGATGCGGTAGTGGGTAGCCTCGGGGATGGCGTCCCAGGATACTATCACCTCGCCGCTTCTGATCCCGTCGCGCACTGAGATGTTTTGGGGTGGAGAAACCTCGGTAACTGGCAGATTGGCGCCTACGGTTCCTGTCGGATTGGGTAGTGCCGCCAGACCGCTGCCCCATGTGTTGTCTGATCCGACTGGGCCCCGTTCGGCGGCGTGTTCTTGCAGGTATGCCGATGCCGCGGCGGGGCTGGCGTTGGGAAACCTCTGTTTGACCAGTGCGGCGAGCCCGGCGACATGGGGTGCTGCATGGGACGTGCCACACGTCGGGTAGCGCGTTTTGCCGTCCGGCAATGAGACTGGAGGATCAGTGACGGTAGGGTTGCACGTGATGCCGGTGATGTCAGGTTTGACCCTGCCATCGATGGTCGGTCCGCGAGAGGAGTAAACCGAGATATGCTGAGTGTCGAACCAGGCAGCCGCCCCCACCGCCAACATACCGGGATTCCTTCCTTCGGCGGGTTCCGCCATGTGATGGCCGGGCGAGCGATGTTGCAATCCATCAGATCCGCCTTCAGTGTCCCACAGGAAGAGTTGGACCCAAGCCGGCGCGGTGTTGCATTCGGCCTTCCAGAGGCCCAAGTGGTACTGGCCCGGCGGTACGGTTGCCTGTAGATATTCGTAGGGATATTGATTTGGTCCGCCGTTTTGGATGTCCCCGGAGATGGCAACCCGAGTGGACCCGGATGATTGGGGGCGCATCATAACCAGATCAATATCGCAATCCTCGTTCCCCCAGTCTCCCTCCCAACGCACGAAGGCGGAAACTCCCCCGCTCTCCGTGGTGACGAACGAATTCCCCTCATCTCGAACACTGAAGTTGTGCCAACCGTCTTCGTCGGTATCCTCAAAGGCTCCGTACCACACCCGGCGTCCGTTATTCCCGCCAGAATTGATGAAGGCGGCACCTCCGGCTACCGCTCGGTCAACGGTCCTGAGTGGTGAATTGCTAAAGGGAGACGTTCCATCGCCCGGGTTCAAGGGCCCCCAAGCCAGTGAATGATTGATTACGGTTACGCCTTGACTGGTCATCCAATTGACGGCGGATTGCAAATCCCCGGCGGTTACGGGTTGGGCGATGTAAAGTGCCACGTTGGGGGCAATATCCGCGAGTGTTTCGGCTACGGTTGTCCCGTGAGTTCCGTTATTTTCGCAGTCGGCCAACGCCGAGGACGGTGCTTGGGCGGTCGCGAAGTAGCATCGGGCTACCACATGGCGCGGCAACTGCGAGCCTTGCAATCGGGCGAAACCCTCAAATCCGGCGTCGATGATACCAACCTTGACATTTTCCCCACGGAAACCCGCGCTGTGCCAGGCATCGGCCCCGTGAATGCCGACGCCCTGACTGATAACCTCAGGATTGGGGAGAATGGACGAAGAAGGACGCGGAGACAACGCCGGGATCGTGGTTTCAATTTGCAGCACCCCGGGTCGCTCGGACGCTTCGCCTAATCGCGACGGCGGCACGTGAGCTTCGATGTAGTCGCTACCCACATTTCGGACGAATATATCGTTCTCATCCAACCACCGTTTGACGGCAGGTAGTTGATCGGCCATGACACGGAATGTCACCAGCACATGTTCGTCAGCTTGGCTCGGCCCGCTGGCATCGGAATTTTCTGCTGTTTTGGGCTCGTCGGCTATCCCCGCCAAGCGGTTCAAGTTGGAATCCACAAGTACGGTTTCGCGTTGATAGGAGATAGATACGGGCATGTCCGCGTGAAATAGCTTGGCGAAGGCGATGAGGTCCTTGGAAGAGGTGCCGAGGTGGGTAAGGCTTGAATTCTCGTCACCGGCGCGCTGATGGGCTGGCTATTTGCATCTAGATTCTCAAGACCAGATTCTAGAATACGTGGGTGTCGATGGCATTGCGTTGTACCGCCTACCGCAAAATCGGCAGCCCTCGCCACCTCATGATGGCAAAGGCTGTCGATTAACTGTCCGGATTCCAGCGAAAGCTGGAATGGACCGCGAGAGGTTTGCGAGTTAGGCGCCGTTGCGTCGTCCCATGATGATGGCGGCGACGCTGATGACGGCGGCGACGATGGCGACGACCAGGGCGATGATGCCCATGGGGCTGGGCGCGCCGGCAGGGCCGACTGCGCCGTCAGCG
>VXTR01000089.1 GCA_009837355.1 Chloroflexota bacterium
GTTGGTGGCCGTTGACGACCGTTGTGATATTGACCTCGTTGGCAGGCTGGGATGGTTGATTGCTTACACGTGCAGGGCTATTATGAACGCCTGTTCTATGATTTGTCAATAGGCCGGCGTCGGTGATTATCGGAATCGGGATTTGAGGATTGGCGGCAACCTGCTATGCTGGGGAGACCATGCTGCGCCTACTTGGTTTCACCCTGCTCGCTTTTGTTTTCCTGGCATCCTCGCCCGGTATCGCCTGCTACCAATATGAGGCAGTTCAGCTTAGGGAAACAGCTCTAGCGTATGCCGGCGCCGACCGGACGCCGCGATGGTCTGACGATGGCGCCATCATCGTCGTTAACATCCACAATCGAATTTTTCGGATTGGCGTTGATGGCAATGACCTGCGGTCCATTCCGAAAAATCGACACGACGGACAGTACTCACCTCGCATTATCCCAAACGGGCGGATAGTTTATTTGGACTACAACAAGCGCCACCCACTGCTTATGGACGTGCTGACCAGACACCATTTGGAAACGATGGACTTTGCGGGCGAACGTATCAAACGCCCCGAAGAACTCAAGCGAGCACATATCCCGGCCTGGTCCCACGATGGCTCTCGACTCGCTTATATCCATATCGAGAGCGATAGCACACCCGCCGTCCGGATAACGGCCTACGATGGCCCTGGGCAAACCGAACTGAGCCCTCCATATCCCTTCCTCGCGTCCTTCATTAGCTACATAACATGGCACAGCGATGGTCGTCGCATCGCCTTCTGGCTTGATCGACACGCCATCACGACAGTCGATTTAGAAACCGAAACCTGGCACGTTGTTGCGGAATCAAGGGGGCTCGGTGCTTATGTTTCGCAACCAGTTTGGTCAAGTTCATATGAACGGTTGTACTACATAGGCCGCGAACCGGGAATAGCCGATGATCAACAGCCTTCCATGCCGTTCCTGCTTCATTCGGCAAATTACGACGGTTCGGACCACCAACCAATCGCCGACTTGAGCCAATACATCCAGGGCTGGCCAATCGATTTCAGTTTGTCCCCTAACGCACAGCAGTTCCTATTCGTGGATGCTAGTCGTAGCCAAAACGACCAACTGTACGTAATCAACATCGATGGCAGCGACTTGAAGAATGTCATAAGCGATCCATCATATACCGGAGGCTGTTTCAAAGGCCGTGCGGCGGGATACTGCCCACGCCTCCGCGCTTCCTGGTCACCCGACGGTACCCGGATCGCTGTCCACAACCCCCATCCTGGGGCCCGAAACATTCTGTACACCATGGCGCCCGATGGTTCGGACGTTGAGACGCTGATAGCCCGAGGGCCTTCTGTTGACACGCTGACACCTCTGCACGGCGAACCGGTGCGCGTTGATCTACCACCGCCCGAAGTCCGGTGATGGTCCGTCCATAGTGCCATGACTTGAGTAACCGCAATTTTGAGGCTACAGGCGGGCGCGCGTCGGTGGAAATTTTGGGGTTTGGATTGTGCTAGAATCTGCTGCGTTATGCCGATGTACGAATACCGATGCAACCAGTGCGGTCAGCGGCAGTCGCGGTTGGTGTACAGTTGGACGCCGGCCGACGGCCTGAGCTGCCGGGGCTGCGCCAGCAATGACCTTTCCCGGCTGGTATCGGGCTTTTCATTCCATCGTTCGTGGGGCGAGAGCCTGAACTGGATGCCGGACAACGCCGCCGCCGACCTGGACAACAGCCACGTGGGCAGTATCGACGGCCACATGGGCCGCATGGGCGAGGCTATGGGCGGGCTGGTAACGCCGGACTTCCACGAGCATCGCCAAGAAATCAATAATCCTGATGGTTAGGGCCGACGGTTAGGCGTTATGCCAATCTACGAATATCGCTGCCAGCAATGCCGGGCCGTCGCCTCGGTTTTCGTGCGTTCCGTCAGCAACCACGTGCCGCCGGCTTGCAGTCTCTGCGGCAGCGACGCGATGGAACGGCGGATGTCAACCTTCGCCATGGGCAAGACCACCGCCGGCGTCCACGAGGCCAGCCCGATGGACAGCCGCAGCCAGGACTATTACAGCGACCCGCGCAACATTGGCCGCCACGTGGAGGAATCATTCACCAAGCACGGCGTGGATATGCCCGACTCGGTGCGCCAGTCGATAGACGCCGCCCGCAGCGGCGAGGCTCCCAAAGGACTTGACCTGTGACCTCCTCACCAGCGCCCGCCCATTCGACCCTGATGTCCTCACTGCTGGCCTGCCTGGACGGTTTGCTGGCTTCCGACGCGGTGCCCGAAGGGTTGATGCGGGGCGAAATCGGATGGCTGGGCGACGGTATAAGTGATCCCCAGCGCCAATCCACCGGCGGCCGGGGAGCGCAGAGCCGGCACGAAGCGCTGGGCCTGGCGAGGGCGGCGGACGGCCTCCTCACAGCGCTGGAGGACATCGGGGAGATACCCGCCGATGCCGCGTTGCAGCTGCGCCGCGCCCTGGACGACGCGGTTGACCGCATCGGCGCAGTGGTGCGCCAGGCCCAGGCATCCCGGATCCGCGGCCTCTACGTCATCATCGACCCGGAGGTTACCGGTGGCCGCGACCCGTTCGACATCGCCCGCGCCGCCATCAACGGCGGGGCCAGGATGCTGCAACTGCGGGACAAGCTGCGGGACAAGGGCGAACAGCTCCCGCTGGGGACGGCGCTGCGCGACCTGTGCGCTGCCAACGACGCCCTGCTCATCATCAACGACCATGCCGACCTGGCCGCCGCGCTGGGGCCGGAGCACGTCGGGCTGCACGTGGGCCAGACGGACCTGCCGGTGGCCGAGGCGCGCAAGGTCCTGGCGCCGGGGCAGGTGCTGGGCCGCTCCAACCGGGAAATCGAGCTGATCGTGGAATCGCAGCAGATGGGCGCCGACCACGTGGCCTTTGGCGCGATGTACACCACTACCACCAAAGAAGTTACGCGCGCTCCGCAAGGGCCGGAGCGGTTGAAACAAGCCCGCGCCGCCGCCCGGGTGCCGCTGGTGGCCATCGGGGGCATCACCGCCGAAAACGTCGCCCCGGTGGTGGAGGCCGGCGCCGACGCCATCTGCGTAACCGCCGCGGTGGGCAGCGCTCCGAATCCGGAAGCCGCCGCCGCCGAGCTGACGGAGGCCATCCGCTCCGCCGGCGGGAGGGTCTGATATGCCCACGCGATACGGCCCTCACCTGGCGGCGATGTCCGCCCACGCCATTGGCGAGCTGACGGCCAGGCACCAGGCTCGGGAGCGTGCGCTGGCCATCTCCCGGCAGGTCATCCGCAACTCCGCCAATGCCATCCGTGCGGTGCATCGCAATGACTTCGAGGAGGCCAGGCGTCTGGTGGGCGAAGCGTCGGCCAGTCTGTCCGAAACCGTCAGCATCCGCACGGACAACCCGGAAATCTACTATGCCGGCTTTCTGTCCGACGCGCGCAAGGAGTTCACCGAGGCTAACATAACGCTGGCCGTCATCTCCGGGGCTGACATTCCCGACGCCGAAACGCTGGGCATTGACCCGCCGGCTTATCTCAACGGGATGGCCGAGGTAATCGGCGAACTGCGTCGCTACATCCTGGACGCCTTGCGCCGGGACGACACCACCCGCTGCGAGGAGCTGATGGAGCTGATGGACGAGATTTACGGCATCCTGGTAACCGTCGATTTCCCGGAGGCCGTAACGGGCGGTCTGCGCCACAGCACCGACGCCATGCGCGGCGTGTTGGAACGCACCCGCGGCGACCTGACCATCTCATTGCAGCAGCGTCGCCTGGAGCAGCGCCTGGCCGAGTTGGAAGGATAGCCGGTCGCCGCCCGCTTGGGATGGTCGCGGCTCATGCCTGCCGCCTTGACTGCGAACTGGATTAACCCGCTGCTGTTTTCGTGGCCGGTTGACGATGCCGTGCTGGAACCCCTGCTGCCGCCGGGATTGGCCATCGACCATTGGCAGGGCCGGGCTTACATAAGCCTGGTAGGGCTGCGCTTTGAGGGCCTGCGAGTTCTTGGCATCCCGGTTGTGCCGTGCCGCTACGATGAGGTGAATTTGCGGTTCTACGTGCGCCGGCCGTCGGATGGCGCTGACGCGCGGCCGGGAGTTGTGTTCATCGGGCAGATTGTGCCCCATCGGCTGACGGCGCTGGCGGCGCGCGTGATGTACGGAGAGCCGTTCACCGTTGCCCGGACGGGGCATGAGTTTGAGGGCTTGGAGGCCGATGAATCGGATTCACGCCGGCGCATTGCTTACCATTGGCACAACGCCGGCCGGCGCCAACGATTCTGGGCCGAATCCGGCCAAACGCCGACGTACGCCAATCCCGGCTCGTCGGAAGAGTTTCTCACTGCCCGCTATTGGGGCTACAATAGAAAAACCGGGGCGGGCGTCAGAACGTATCACCTGACGAGACCGATCTGGCCGGTTCGACGGGCATCTCAATGGGGAATCGACTGCGATTTCAGCGAGGTTGGCGGCGGTCGCCTTACCGAAGCGATGGGGAAAGCGCCGGCGTCGGTGTTGCTGGCCACAGGTTCCCGGGCAGCAGTCAGTCTGCCGGTCGCGTTGCCCGGCTGAGGTAGAGGTAACAGACATGAGCGCAATACAAGCCTGGACCGAAATGGTCCGCGTTGAGCACGAGCAGTCCGACCGGGTTCGCGGCCAGCGACCCGCGGACTCCTGGGCGACGGCGGCCCACAACTTCAAAGAAGACCCGTTCCGCACTGACGATGTAGTCGTCGAGGAGCTGCGCTCCCGCCTGGTGGAGGGCGAGACCCTGCTGGACGTGGGCGCCGGTGGGGGCCGGTTGGCCCTGCCCCTGGCCCTGACCTGCAGCGTGGTTACCGCCGTCGAACAGTCTCCCAGCATGCGTGCCGTTTTTCGCGAGACCGCCGACGAATTCGGCATCCGCAACGTGTCGATGATTGAATCGGATTGGCTGAACGCGGCGGTAGAGCCGGCCGACGTGGTGCTGTGCTGCAACGTGCTCCACGTGATCCACGACATCGGAGCGTTCGTCCGCAAGCTGGACAGCCATGCCAGGCGCCTGGCGCTGGTGATATTGATGCGGACGGCTTCCAGGTCGCAGGTGCATCACATCTGGGAGGCAGTGCACGGTGAGCCACGGCTCTCGCTGCCCACCGTGTCGCAACTGCTGCCGGTGCTGGACGAGTTGGGCATCCGGCCCGAGATTACCGACCTGCCGGAGCGACCTCCACCCCAGTACGCCAGTCGGGAGGCGGCCGTCGCCGGCATCGCCCCGCAGCTGTACGTGGAGCCCGGCACCGGGGAGATGCAACGGCTGGAGCAGGTCCTGGACGACGTCCTGGAGCAACGGGACGGCGTGTGGCGGCTGCAAGGGGCGGGGCCGGTACTCAGCTGCATCATTTCGTGGCATCCCGTCGGCCTGGGGTAGCGAAACACGGTTCTCCGGACGCAAGTTGAGATTACTGGCCGTCGGTTGGTAGAATACGCCCGTTGCAAATGTCATCAGGAGGCAATCGTGGTTGAGCAAACTCTGCGCGCTGCCGTGCACCCCTATCCCGATACCCTGGACGCCATCGAAGAATGTTACCGTCGTGGCTGGACTGACGGCTTGCCCGTCATCCCGCCCACTGCCGACCGGGTGCAGGCGATGCTGGACGCGGTTGGCCTCGAGCCCGACACAGTTCTGGGCGAGGTTCCGGTGCGACGGCGGACGCTGACCGCCGAACAGGCCGCCGCCAACGCCGTGATGGCCGGCTGCCTGCCCGCCTACTTCCCCATCGTGCTGGCGACCCTGCGCACTCTCATTGAGCACGACCCCAATTGCATTCACGAGGTCTCCGCCGTGACCAACTCCACCGGGCTGCTGACCATCGTCAACGGCCCAATACGGCGGGAGATTGAGCTGAACTGCGCCGACAACCTGTTCAGCCCCGGCCATCGCGCCAACTCGACCATTGGACGCGCTTTGCGGCTCATCCTCATCAACGTCTTCGAGCAGCGGCCCGGGCTCCTGGACCGGGGCTGCATGGGCAGCCTGACTAAGTTCGGCGTCGTCATCGGAGAGGACGAGGAAAACAGCCCCTGGGAACCGTTCCACGTCAGTCTCGGATACGCACCGGAGCAGTCCGTCGTAACCGTGGCTACCATCCAGGACCCCTCGATGCACGGCAACCGCTACAGCACCACTGCTGAGGGGTTGCTGGATTCCATCGCCGACGGTATGAACTCGCATGGCCTGGGCGTTTATTTTGGCCGCGACATCAAGTGGGTGTGGGTCGTGGGGCACTGGCATTCCGAGTTGCTGGGGCGCCATGGCTGGACGCGGCGGGATATGCAGGAGTATCTATACGAACGGTCCTGGCGTTCCGTGGGCGATCTCAAGCGGCTGGGGATGGTCAACGGCGCTATTGAACCGGGAGACGACGAGGAACGCCGCATGACCGTTAACGGCCCGGAAGACATCCTGATTATCAAGGCCGGCGGTGACAGCGGCATCTACAGCGAACTGATTATGAATTACTTCGGCGTTCCCGCCGAAACCTCCGCTATTACGGAGGGCAAGTGACCCGTCGCACAGCCGTGCAAAGGAGATCAACCATGACTACCGGCAGCGCAACCACCGTACAACTGATTGACCCCACCGGCTTTGACCCCGGCGCAACCCCGCTGATTATGGCTTCCCGGCCCATTGACCTGCGCGGTGGCCGCCTGGGACTGCTGGACAATTCCAAGGCCAACTCGGACGTCATCCTTTGGGCAATCGCCCGGGAGTTGGACGCGGAGTTTGAATTTTCCAACATCTTTTACACGCAGAAGCACAGCGCTTCGCTGCCTCCTTATCCCGAAGTACTGGCCGACCTGCATCGCAACGCCGATTTCGTGATCGCCGGCGTGGGCGATTGAGGGGGCTGCTCGTCGGGCAGTTTGCACGACGGAATTACTTTGGAGCAGCAGGGCATCCCCGCGGCGACCATCATCACCACGGTGTTCGCCAATACGGCTCGCGCTTATACCAGGCTGATGGGCGTTCCTGATTTCCCGTACCTGATGTGTCAGCATCCCATCACCAACGCCGGCGCCGATGGCTTGCAGGAACGGGCCCGTGCGCTCACTCCTGGCGTGCGCAGCCTGCTCATCAACGGCGCGCTCACTAACAACTAGGCAACCCGCCGATGCCAGGCATGGGGGACATATTCCGACGCATCACCCGACGCTCCCGTCGGGAGTTGGACCCCATGTCCGATTCGGCCCAGCCGCCAATCGAAACGAGTCCGGCCGGCGAGCCTGAGCAACCTTCGGTGCGCCCGGCGCCGACGCTGGAACCTTCGCCGCTGGAAGTGGTTGCTGTATCCCAGCCCGCTGTGTCCGGCTCCGAATATGCCCCGGTCGGCGAACCTGCTGGCGCCCTTGCCCTGGAGCCGGCCGGCGCCGTCACGGTGGAACCGTCACCGCTTCCATCGGAATCCCCCGGCCATTTTTCCCTCGTTGACGATGACGCATTGCGTGAAGACCACCTGGTGCTGGAATGCCCATATTGCGGGTTGGTCGGGCAGCGCATAGGTTCCCGGTGCGAGAAATGCGGCCAGGTGGTGGTGCGCCTGCCCATCTGGGCACAACACCGCCGCCGCAATTGGCTGCTGGAACGGTTATCCTGGCGGCGCATCATCACGTCCTGCGCCATCGTTCTCTTCATATTGTTCATCGTCTGGATTAATTATCCTTTCGCGCCTAACACGGTGATTTTCTTCAAGAATATCCAGACTCAGATGACGGCTGACGAAGGCCCGGGAGTATGGTCAATCAGCGGTCGGGACACGCGCAATACACGGTCGGTATCGGTTGGCTTCGACCCTCCGGTGGGCACTATCGTGTGGAGAGCGCATGTCCCGGAGCCGCTCAGTTCCGAACCGGTGGCGCAATACTCCAATATCTATCTTGGCTCAGCCAACGGCATTTATCCCCTCTCCAATACCGGCGAAATCCGGGAAGGCTGGCAAGGCGACACGCCCGGGCGAATCACTTCCGCCGCCGGGGTGGTGGATTCTCACCTTTTCTTTGGCAGCACCGACCACACCGTCAACGCCTGGGACGCGCTCACCGGCGATACTCATTGGACCTTCACGGCCGAAGATACTGTTGAAGTTGCGCCGAAAGTCGTCAATGGCCTGGTCTATATCAGCTCCGGAAAGGGCTGGCTTTATGCTCTGGACGCCCACAGAGGCTCACTGATTTGGAGAACGCAGCTGGATAGCAATGCCAGCGGAGCGGTGGCCGTTTATGACGGCAGGCTGATGGTCGGAGACGAGGGCGGTGTTTTCTACGTCCTGTCGGCCCGCACCGGCCAGGAATGGTTCCGCTTCCGCACGGCCAAGGCAATTCGCGGCGCTCCGGTAATCTCTGCCGACGGCCAGCACGCTTTCTTCGCATCCACCGGCCGGGTTTATGCCGTGAGCGCCGACCGTCGGGAAATACCGGGCCTGTTCCAGTTCAAGCAGATTTGGGCGCAGCTTTGGCTCTGGCAAGTGCCCGGCGTCCCTCGTCCGCAGGGCCAGCAGGGCGGATTGTGGCAGTTCTCACCGGAAAACCCTCTGCAAGGCATCTACAGCGCTCCGGCTCTGGCAAATGATGACGGAAAGGAGAGCCTCTACGTGGGCGGGCACGACCGGGCGCTGTACGCTCTGAACGCCGCGGACGGCTCGATACTATGGACTTTCCAGGCTGAAAACGCCATCCTGACTTCGCCGCTGGTAGTGAAAGACCGGCTTATCTTCGGGGACGCCAGCGGTTATCTGTATTCCCTGCATCGCAAGGACGGCTCCGTTGACTGGAAGATCTTCATGGGCTCCGGAATCACTATTCCGCCGATAATCAGCAACGAGCTCCTCATCGTTCGCACGGAGAACGGCGACAATTTCGGCATCAAGTAGCTACACGCTACCGGCAAACAGTTTCTCCCTTCATCCTCGGCCTGTCGGAGTATGGGCGTCGAATTCACAAAAATTGGCCGCCGCTGCTACACGGCAGCGGCGGCCATAGCTTCGGCGCTACAGCGCGTCAGTACAGGTGGCAGGAAACCCGGTGTCCCGGAGCAACCTCTTTCTCCACCGGTGTCTCCTCAGAGCATTGTGGCATCGCGAAGGGGCAGCGCGGGTGGAAACGGCACCCGCTGGGCGGATTGATCGGCGAAGGCACCTCTCCTTGCAGCACGATGTCCTCACGAATCAAGTCGGGGTGCGAGGGCAGCGCTGCGGAGAACAATGCCTTCGTGTACGGATGCAGGGCGTTGTTGTACAGCTCCTCCGTTTCCGCGTATTCCACGATCTGACCGAGGTACATCACCGCCGTTTCATGGGCCATGTACCGAACCGTGGCCAGGTTGTGAGCAATGAGCAGGTAGCTGACGTTGTACTGTTCCTGCAGGTCTTTCAGCAGGTTCATCACCTGCGCCCGGATGGAGACGTCCAACGCCGAAACCGGCTCGTCCAGCACGATCAGCTTGGGATATGACACTAGCGCGGAGGCCACCGCAATGCGCTGCCGTTGTCCGCCGCTGAACTCGTGGGGGTAGTTGGTTGCCTGTTGCGAGTGCAGTCCAACCTGCTGCAGAACCTCGGAGACCCTTTCGTTCTTTTCCTGGGTGGTCACGTTCCGGTTCACCACCAGGGGCTCGGATACGATGTCCCGAACCCGCATCCGTGGACTCAACGATGACCAGGGGTCCTGGAAAACCGCCTGCACGGTGGTTCGATATTCCTGCAACTCGGAACCCCGGAAGGAATTGATGTCTTTCCCTTCCAGCATAATTTCGCCCTCAGTGGGGCGCTCCAAGCGGAGCAGCAGCTTGCTGGTCGTGGTCTTGCCACAGCCCGACTCACCCACCAGTCCTACGGTTTCGCCCTGCTTGATGGAGAACGAAATGCCGTCCACCGCCTGAACGTATCCGATGGTCTTCATCAGTATCAGGCCTTTGGTGACCGGGAAGTACTTCTTCAGCCCGCGCACTTCCAGCAGGGCGTTGTTGGTATCAACTGCCATGGGGACAGTTCCTCCTCCTAGCGTTTATAAGATGGGATAGTACCGCCGACCCTTACCCGGCGCTTCCGGTGGGCGGTATGAATTCCTCGATGGGTGTGCCGTCCCAATCTGCGTCCAGGGCCCAGCAGTCAGCGTGGTGTCCTTCCGCCAGATGGTATGTCGTTGGGTAGGTTTCGTAGCACTTGTCCGCTACGTAAGGACAACGCGGGGCAAAGCGGCAGCCTTCCGGCAAGTTGGAAAGCAGAGGCGGCTGCCCATCAATGGAATACAGCCGGTCCACGCTCTGCTCCAGTTTCGGCACCGAGTTAATCAGCGCCTGGGTGTACGGATGCGCCGGACGGCTGAAGATGTCGCGTACGTCGCCCTGCTCGATGATGCGGCCGGCGTACATCACCGCCACCCGGTCGCACATCCGCGCCACCACTCCGAAGTCGTGGGTGATGAAGATGATGGCCAACCCGGTTTCGGCCTGGATTTCCTTCAGCAGCCGCAGGTATTGCAGCTGGATGGTTACGTCCAGCGCCGTCGTTGGCTCGTCGGCGATGATTACGCCCGGCTCGCAGGACATGGCGATGGCGCCCACCACGCGCTGCTTCATGCCGCCCGACATCTGGTGCGGGTAGTCGTCCAGCCGCCGCTCGGGAGCCGCTACGTTCACCTTGCGCAGCGCGTCCACGGCCCGGGACAGCATGGAGCTCTTGTTTTCCTTGTGCGCGATACCCAGGGCCTCCCGCAGCTGGTTGCCGATGGTGAACACCGGGTTCAGCGACGTTTGCGGGTCTTGCAGAATCATCGAGATTCGACGGCCCCGAACGTCGCGCATCTCATCCTCGCTCTTCTGCAGGATGTCGTCGCCGTTGAGCACAATCTCACCTTCAACGATGCGGCCGGCCGGCTTGGGCACCAGCCTCAGCAGCGACAGCGCGGTCATGGTCTTGCCGCAGCCGGACTCTCCAACGATGCCCAGCGTCTCGCCCTTGCGCAGGTTGAAGGAAATGCCGTCCACCGCTTTCACCACAGCGGCACGGGTGAAGATGTACGTCTTGAGGTCGTTGACCTCCAGGATGGTGTCGGTGGCAGTCTGTACAGCTGTCATCGCTAAGCTTCTCCCTCGAATTTGGGTTCGGTCGATGGTCGGAACCCTTGCCCGGTGTTGTCCGAAGCGCGCTAATTATAGCGTGTCCGACCTCCGGCGTCGCTATACTACCATCGTATCGGCCGGATTGGTAATACGTGAAGCATTATTCTGGCACATCGGCGGCCTCGGGTATCCGAGGCCGCACAATGAAAGCCTGCTCTCCGGTTTGCAGGTGCGGCATTACACGTTCCGCAGCTTGGGGTCCAGCCGGTCTCTCAGCCAGTCGCCCAGCAGGTTCATGGACAGCACCGTCATCACGATGGCCAAGCAGGGGAACAGGAAAATCCACCACGAACTGGTGATAACCTCCCGCCCGTCTGCGGCCATCAGGCCCCATGCCGGCTGCGGACGAGGGATGCCGGCGCCCAGGAAGCTCAGCGTCGCTTCCAGGATGATGACGTGCCCAACTTCCAGCGTCGCCAGCACGATAACCGTGTTGAACACGTTGGGGAAGATGTGCCGGGCCATAATCCGCAGGTTCGACGCTCCGGCGACCCGGGCCCGGTCAATGAAGTCTCTCTCCTTGATGGTCAACGCTTCGCCGCGAACCACCCGGGCGTAGCGGGCCCACAGCAGCAGCGCGATCACGATGACCACCGTGCTGAACCCGGAGCCGATGGCCACGACCAGCGTCAACGCCAGCAGAATCGACGGGAAAGCCAGTTTGATGTCCACGATTCGCATCAGGATGGCGTCAACCAGGCCTCCCCGGAACGCGGCTACCATTCCCAGGGTGGTGCCCAGGAACCCGCCCAGCATGATGGCCAGACAGGATACCGCCAGCGATATGCGAGCTCCGTGCATCAGCCGGCTCAGCAGGTCTCGCCCTTGCTTGTCGGTGCCGAAGGGGTATTCCCAACTGCCGCCGAGTTCAATGCGCACCATGGTCTCGCCGATGTCGGGCTGACCGTTGCCGTTGGTGTCCACCAGGGTAGCCGCCCCGCTGTCCATGTTTCGGCGCGCGTTGTTCAGGCTGACCTCGGTGTTATTGTCTCGGGCTCGCTGGACAATCAGCTGTTCCCTTTCCCGGTCGGAAACCCAGGCCGGTGGTTCCAGTTCTCGCTCCAGGTCGCCCAGCAGATGGTCGTGGGGAGAAAGGAGGTCGGCAAAGACGGCCGGGACGAACAGCAGGACGATCAGGATGAACGTGGGTATCACCGGGAAACGGCGAAATTCACGCCAGGCCTTGCCTATTGCAGTTTCTCTCCCTGCCGGTGCCGCCACGGTTTCGCCGACCGGACCTCCGGGAGCGGTTGTTTGCACAGCCATTGCTAAATCCCTCCGGTAGGGCTATCCGTAGCGGATGCGCGGGTCAACGTAAGCGTAGGTGATGTCGGTGACGATGTTGACGGCCACGTACAGCAGCGCGAACAGCATTACCACCGCCTGCACCGTTATGTGGTCCTTGGAGTTGATGGCCTCAATCACCATCAGCCCCAGACCCGGCCAGGCGAACACCGTTTCGATTACCACGGAGCCGGTGATGACGATGGCGAAAATCAAGCTGAAGTAAGTCAGCGGCCCGATGAGGGCATTGCGGAAGCAGTGCTTCCACACGATTCTCCACTCCGGTATGCCCTTGATGCGCGCCAGTTTGACGTACTCGGTGTCCAGTACGTCGAGCATGGACGAGCGGGTCAAGCGCATGATCGCGGCCACGTTGTAGTAGCCCAGCGCGAAGCCCGGCATCAGCATGTGCTTGACACCGCCTTTGCCTGAGGTCGGCAGCCAGCCCAATTGCACCGCAAAAATCCACATCAGGATAAGTCCTACGGCGAAGGTGGGAGCCGACTGGCCTAAGATGGCGAACATCTTGCCGCCGGTGTCAAACCAGGAGTCTTTCTTCACCGCGGAGATCACTCCCACCGGGAACGCAATCACCCCGGTAACCAGCAGGGCAAATGCGGATAGCTGCAGAGTAGCCGGCAATCGCTCCAGAATCAGTTCTGCCACCGGCCGGTCCCACTTGAAGGACGTGCCCAGGTCTCCCGTGAGCAGCCGCCTCATGTAGGTGAAGTACTGCACGTGCAGAGGCTCGTCCAGGCCCCACTGCGCGCGCAGCAGTTCAATCTGCTCTTTCCCGGATTCGTCGTCCAGGATCGCCGCCAGCGGGTCGCCGGCCACTCGCGATAATGAGAAAACGATGAGACTGATCGCGAATACGGCCAACAAGCCCTGTAATAGTCGCAGGATAATAAAGCGCTGCATAATGTCCTTTCCTGCTCTCGGTACGTACGACCAATCAAGTTGTCAGTTTCCCCGGCGGGCCGCAACCATGGCTGAGGCCCGCCGGGGTGAAGTGTGCTTCGACTTCTGCGGCTACTCCCGCACGCCTTTCACGTGTTCGAGATAGACGTAGTTGCCGTTGTTGGGGCCGAGGAAGATGTACTCCGCGACCACGTCCGGGTCCACCACCGCGCTTACCGGCAGCGTCCAGCCGGGAATGGTGCCGGCGTTGTAGAAGATTTCATCGGAAACCTTCTGCCAGTCTGCCGTGGCGTCGGCTTCGTTCAGCGCCCGCAACGCCTTGTTCTTGTTCTCCTGGATGTCGTCGCTGCTGTACGCCCGGAAGAACCGCTCGGCGCTGAAGTAGAAGTGCACCCGGGTGTCGATGGGCGCTGCCGGCCCGCGGAACGGGTACACGCAGCAGTCCGTGTTCAGTCCCCGGTATTCGTTCCGCCAGTTGGAGAACTCAATGGGGTCCAGGGAGGGATCCAAGCCGATCTCGGTCCAGAACTTGGCCATGGCTTCCATCATGTCCGGCATCTCCGGCACGCCGCTCAAGGGGAATACCGGTATGCGGAAGGAGAAGCCGTTGGGATAGCCGGCCTCGGCCAGCAATTCCCTGGCCTTGTCCGGGTCGTACCCATAGAGCTCGTCCCAGCTGTCTTCCCAGGCCGGGTTGTAGCCGGCTGCGAAGTCGGGAACCAGAGTTGCTACCCACTGGCGGCCGCCCGCTCCCTTGAAGATGGCGTCGTTAATCTGGTCTCGGTCCAGCGCCTTGTTCATCGCCATACGGACCAGCTTGCCGCTTTCGCCCGGGTCGTTCCAGGGGTGCATCTCGTCCCGGGCCGCCACGATGTTATAGGCTTCCCGGTCTGCGGCCTGGTTTTCTGCCGAGGCGTTGGGGTCAATGCCCTTCTCGCCGGTGGCGAAGTACATGCCGCCGAAAATGGCGAAGGTCGTCTGCGCGGTAACCGAGCTGTCGAACACTTCCAGACCGTCGTCAATAGCGTCCTGGAGCAGGGCGCGGTTGATGGCGGCAATGTGTCCTTCACGGGCCTGCATGATGGCCAGGCGGGTTGCCGGCTCACGCACGTCCTTGATTTCGATTTCTTCAAAATCCGCGTCCACACGCCAGTGGTCGTAGTCCACGCGCTGCCATTCCCAGCCGACGCCTTCCTCGAAGCTTACGTATTCGTAGGGGCCGGTGCGGGCCGACTTTTCATAGACCGCGTCGCGGCTGGCTTTGCAGTAGCCCACCGGCTCGCCCGTTTCGGGGTCGTTGTATTCGGCCTCACCGCCGGGGCAGGCCTGGTCCCACTGGGCCTTGCTGCTGATGGGAACACCCCGATAGCCGGAGAACCAGTAGAGGAAGTCCACTGCCGGTCGCTTCTGCATGTGGATGTTGACCTCGTAGTCGTTGACGATTTCAACGTCGCTGCCCGGGTCGTTGCGGAAGTAGTCCGAGTAGGACGCGCGACATTCCGGGTTGGTGTAGTAAGCCAGCGAGTGCTTCACGTCCTGGGCCGTGAACTCGCCCCAGTCGTCGTGCCAGCGTACGCCCTGGCGCAGCTTGAAGTTCCAGGTCCTGCCGTCAGGCGTGATTGCCCACTCGGTGGCCAGCATCGGCTCGTAAGAGCCGTCAAAGCGACCAGCATCAACCATGAACTCAGCGGACATTCGGTAGTTGACCACACCGGAGCCGGTAACTTCGCAGTCCAGCATCGACTCCAGCGACGGCGGGTCCAGCACCGCAATCAGCCGATTAGTAACCAGCTCGCCTTCGGTCTGCGGGGCCAGCGTCGGCCTGGGAGTTGCCTGCAGCACCGAAGCGCGCTGCGTCGGCGTTGGGGCCAGCGTAGCGTCCTGGGGAATCGGCGTGTTGGTGGCTCGAACGGGCGCCGGAGCGCTCGTGGCAGGAGCCTGTTGTTGCACTTGCTGCTGTTCTTGCGGCGCCGACTCTTCCGCAGCTCCGCCGCAGCCGATAATCAACCCCGCGGTAGCCAGCGCAATCACCAGCGCCGCAATCGGAAATCGTAAAAACCGTCTATACGCCATGGAGGCCCTCCTGAATGGTTATAGAGTAGATTTTCCGCCCGATCCCTTACGGGGTTCCATCGCTCATTGCCGATGGCTTCGGGTTCCGGCAATATAGGCAATCATAAAGGGTACAGTCAAACAGTATCAGGATGGCATTGGCAACCTTAATCGTTAAAATTTGCGCCAATACTTACGTAATACGGAATGCCATAACGTATTTAAGTCATTAGTATGGAATTCAGCGGCGAATTGTTGAGAATTTAGCATCGCACTTCCGAATATACAATATGCCATACAGTGAGATATCACAAATCACAATACTCACCAAATCTTGCTGCCTTTGTGATAAAAAAAGAGCGACGCAGAAGCGCCGCCCTCCCATTCTGAGGTTCGTTGCAGAGCCTTTCGCGTGCCTACAACACGGCCTCCGCAATCCGTTCCATCTCTTCCAGCGCGCCGACGCCGGTGGTGTCCGGCAGGCGCACGATGACCCGGTTGGCGCCGGCCCTTTCAAACTGGCCGATCAGCTCCCGGTCCGCCGGCTGGCCAAACACCGTGATCCCGATGCTGGACGGATCCCGTCCCGAGGCTTCCGCCAACTCGTCGATGGCCGCGCGGCCGGCCGCAATCTGCTCGGGGCTGGCCGCAGTGGGCATCCAGCCGTCGCCCCAGCGAGCCACCCGGCGGAACACGTTGCGCGCGTTGCCCCCCAGGATCACCGGCGGGCCGCCTTCCTGCGCCGGCTTGGGGTTGCACTGCACCGGTGGGAAGTCATAGTAGCGGCCGTGATACTCGGCGGCGTCCTGCGTCCAGAGGGCGCGCATCACCTCGATGGATTCCCGGGCCTGCGTCCAGCGATGGTCAAAGTCGCCTCCCATGATTTCCGTTTCTTCCCGCAGCCATCCGGTGCCAATGCCCAACAGGAAGCGGCCGCCGGAAAAGCGGTCCAGCGTCGCAATCGCCCCGGCCAGCACCAGCGGGTTGCGCTCCGGTATCAGCGTTATTCCAGTGCCCAGCTTGATGTTGCTGGTAACCGCCGAGGCCCGCGCCAGCCCGATGTACGGGTCGGCCATGTCGCTCATGTAATCCGGTATGGAACCGTCGGGAGAGCCGGGATACTTCGACGCCGTGTTGACCGGCATCACCGGATGCTCCGGCAGCCAGATGGACTCAAACCCCAGGGCTTCCGCTTTGGCCGCGATCTCCGCCACGTCAATCGAGTTGGTGGAGATTGACATATTCAAACCGACATCCATTATTTTAGCCTCCCTCTACTCTTCCATCATTCCAGCGCAGGCGGGAATCCAGGCGCCGCGATGATAGCACGCCCCGTTGAGCCTGTCATTGCGATGTTGCGGTGGCAAGGTCAACATAAGCACTGATCATAAGGAACGGGCGTCCGGCTCGGAGTCTTCCGTCGGCTCCTGGTCCGGGGTTTCGCCCAGAGGGACCCGGTAGCCGACCCGCGGCTCGGTGAAGACGTAAGTGGGCCGGTCGGTGTGGTCGCCCAGCTTGCGGCGCAGCTTGCTGGCGATGGCGCGCATGGGCCGAATGTCGCCGCCGGCTCTCTTGTTCCAGACCCTCTCCAGAAGGTGGTCGTAGGTCAGCACCCGGCCGGCGTTGGCCGCTAGCTCGGCCAGCAGCCGGTACTCCAGGGATACCAGGGGCACCGGCTCTCCGGCCAGGGTCGCCCGACGCTGTGCGAAGTTAACCACCAGGTCACCGCAGACGTAGGGTTCCAGCGGCGCGAACACCTCTCGCCGGCGCAGGGCCGCCAGGATGCGCGCCGCCAGCTCCGTAGGCGAGAAGGGCTTGACCACGTAGTCCGCGGCGCCATGGTCGAAGGCCCTGGCGATGAGGTCTTCCCGGCCGTAGGCCGAGATGAAGATGACCGGCACGTCGGCTATTGCCCGGATGGACTGCATCAGCTCCACGCCGTCGGTATCGGGCAGCATCAGGTCCAGGAGCGCCACCCGGGGCTGCTCTACCGCCATGAGGTGCAGGGCCTCCTCCGGGTCGCCGGTGACCACCGGCCGGTAGCCCTCGGTGGTCAAGGCGTCGCGGATGTAGCGCAGGGCTTGGGGGTCGTCGTCCACCGCCAGAACGCGCATGCCCTCTGCCACTTCCTCCAGTTCACGCCGGGATGAACGCGGCCCGCGCAAGGCTGACGGGCTGCCGGCGGTCGTCCTCACCGTGGGCAGGGTGAAGGTGAAGCGGGTACCCAGGCCCGGGCCGTCGCTCTCGGCCCGGATACGGCCGCCGTGAGCCTCCACGATGCCTTCGCAGATGGCGAGGCCCAGGCCGGTGTCGCCGGCCGGCTCCCCGGCGCGCTCCCCGGTCGCGCCACCGGAGAACCTGCGGAACAGGTGGGGCAGTTGTTCCGCAGGGATGCCCCGACCCTCGTCGGTCACCGACACCGCCACGTGCACCCCGTCCCGAGTGGCGCTCACTTGGATATACGAGCCCGGCGAGGAGTGGCGGGATGCGTTGTTCAGCAGGTTGACCAGCACCTGTACGATGCGCCGGCGGTCCGCCATTACCAGGGGCAGGTCCGGCGACACGTCGATTTCCAGGCGGTTGCCGGCGCCGGCGGTGCTGAAAGCGTTGCGGGCCCTTTCAACCAGCGCGATCACCTCGCCCGGCTCCGGGTTGACCGCCAGCGAGCCGGTTTCGATGCGGGCCACGTCCAGCAGGTCGGAGACCAGTTCGTTCATGTGGTCGGCCTGGTTGTTGATGATGCGGAAGAACTGGCGCACCAGGGCCGGGTCCAGGTCCGTGGCCGAATCCAGCACGGCGGCGGCGGACCCCTTGATGGAAGTCAGGGGCGCTCGCAGCTCGTGGCTGACCGTGGCCAGGAAGTCGGCCCGCAGCCGCTCAACTTCCTCCAGGGGCGTCAGGTCCTGCATGGTTACCACAAAGGACTCCACCTCACCCTCTTCGGAGCGGATGGGCGTGGCGTTGAGCAGCGCGCTTACGCTGCGCCCGTCGGGGACGCTGATGGCAATCTCTTCGGCCCGAACCGTCTCGCCGGCGCTGAGCAGCTGGGCCATGGGGAACTCCCGCAGGGAGACCTCCCGCCCGTCGGCGCGCCGGCAGGTCAATTCCTCCAGCAGGTCTTCCGGAGCCTGGTCGGGGTTGCGCAGATCCTCGACGATGCGGCGAATTTCCCGGTTGAAGGACACCGGCGCCCCCGTGCGGGCGTCGAAGACCACCACGCCAATCGGCGAGGTGTCGATGAGGGCCTCCAGGTCGGCCCGGGCCCGGCGCTCCTCCTGGTGGCGGCGGGCGTTGCCGATGGCCAGGGCGGCCTGGGAGGCGAAGAGCGCCAGCGTGTCCTCGTCCTCCTGGCTGAACCCTTCATCGCCCGGCTTGTCCGACAAGTATAGGTTGCCGACCCGGGCGCCCTGAAGACGAACGGGCGCGCTGAGGAAGCTGATCAACGGGCCCAGGGGCGGGCCGATTGCCGGCAGCCCCAGCGCTTCGGAGTAGGCTGAGAAGTCAGACACCCGCAGCGCGCCGGACAGGTCGCTCAGGTGGGCGAACAGGTCCGTGCCTCCCGGCAGTTCGATGATTCTTCGGTGGGCCTCCTCGCTCAGGCCCGAGGAGATGAAAGCCTGGAGCTGCCCGGCGTCGTCAATGACGGTGAGGCCGCCCCGACCGGCGCCGGTGAGCAGGCGCGCGTCGTCCACCACCCGCTGCAGGACGGCGTCTAGGTCCAGGTCTTCGGTGATGCGCTGGCTGGCCTGGCTGAGGCGGGAAAGGCGCTCGCGCAGGGCTGCTGTTTCCAGGTCTCGTGGGTCTGCTGGGTTCAAAGAGTCATCTCGTTAAGGGTAGGCAGGGCCGCAGGGTATTGAGCTGATGGGGCCATTATACGAAAAGCGCCCGGCGGCATCGTAGAATACCCACAAGGAGTAATGCCGGCAATCCGGGAGGGCTGGGGGCAGTTCATTGCGGCCGGAGCGAGCAGGAATCGTTCCTGCCGCGATGCTATACTAACTGCGGCGCGTTCCGAATCTTCCTCCGCAGGTGCTCCCCAATGCCACTTTACGTAATGCTCGCCAACCTCACCGGACGCGGCCGGCGCATGGGCCACGACAACCCCAATCTCCTCAGCGAGGCCGCCGCCGCCGTTGAAACCCCCTCCGGCAGAATCCTCACTCAATATGCGGTCCTGGGCCGCTATGATTTTGTCATCATCACCGAGGCCGCCGACAACCAGTCTGCCGTTCGCCTTTCCCTGGAACTCGGTCTCACCGCGGGCCTCAACATCGAAACCCTGCCGGCCCTCCACATCGGCGTGCTTTCTGATGAAGAGCACATCAGCGTCCTGCGCGACGCCGGCGTGGCCTTGAACCTGCCCACCGGCCCCGATGAGAGCGACGCCACCGACGACTGGCGCATCCCCGACCAGCCGGCCTGATCACTGCCGCGACGCGAAACCCCATGCCTGCCAATCGTCCTCCCGTCGTAATGACCATCGCCGGCTCCGATTCCGGCGGCGGCGCCGGCATCCAGGCCGACCTCAAGACCTTTTCCGCCCTGGGCGTTTATGGCGCGTCAACGCTCACCGCCATCACTGCCCAGAACACCGTGGGCGTTACCGCGGTCCACGAAATTCCCACCGACGTTGTCGCGGCCCAGATTGACGCCGTTATTTCCGACATCGGCGCCGACGCAGTGAAAACCGGGATGCTGTCGTCCCCCGAAATCGTTGCCACCGTCGCCGATGGCATCTGGCGCCACGGCATCGCCAACCTGGTGGTTGACCCGGTGATGGTCGCCAAGAGCGGCGACCGGCTGCTGCGTGCGGAAGCCATCGCCACCATCTGCGAGCGGCTGATACCCCTGGCCGCTGTGGTTACGCCCAACATCCCGGAAGCCGAGGACCTGACCGGTCTGACCATCGCCACGGACGCCGACGCCCAGCGCGCCGCCGAAGCCATCATCGCCATGGGCGCGAAGTCCGTGGTCGTCAAGGGCGGCCACCGGGACGGCCCGCCCACCGACATCCTGTACGACGGCCAGCGGTTCCTTGAGTTCACCACCGGGCGCATCCCGTCCACCAACACCCACGGCACCGGCTGCACCTTCGCCTCCGCCGTCGCCGCCGGCCTGGCCCACGGCCTGGACGTGCCGGCCGCCGTCCAACAGGCCAAGGACTACGTAACCGCCGCTATCCGCAGCGCCTACCCCATCGGCCGGGGCCACGGCCCGCTGCACCACTTCCACGCTCTCTGGCCTGCGCTATAATCGTCTCTAAACTCTGACGGTTTCGAGGTATCCTGACTATGTTTGACGTGGTTTCCAGCCGGGTCAACTTTCCCGACCTGGACGCTGAAATCCTGGACTACTGGAAAGAGCGCGACGTTTTCCGCCGCTCCTACGACGAGCGCCCCGACGCTCCTCTCTTCATGATGTACGAGGGGCCGCCCACCGCCAACGGCAGCCCCGGCATTCACCACGTCCTGGCCCGCGTCTTCAAGGACGTTATCTCCCGCTACCGCACCATGAAGGGCTGCCGCGTCATCCGCAAGGGCGGCTGGGACACCCACGGCCTGCCCGTCGAACTGCAAATCGAGCAGGAGCTTGGCATCTCCTCCAAGCGTGAAATCGAAGAGTTCGGCATCGCCGAGTTCAACCGCCGCTGCCGCGAGAGCGTTTTCCGCTACGTCAAGGAATGGGAGGTGATGACCGACCGCATCGGCTACTGGGTCGATATGGAGGATCCTTACGTAACCCTGGAAAACGACTACATCGAAACCGGCTGGTGGATTCTCAAGAAGCTCTGGGATCGCGGCCTGCTTTACCAGGACCGCCGGGGCGCGCCCCACTGTCCCCGCTGCGTTTCCAGCCTTTCCTCCCACGAGGTCGCCCTTGGCTACCGGGAAAACACTCCCGACCCCAGCGTGTTCGTCAAGTTCCAAGCCACCGAATGGCCGGACGCGATGCCCACCTACTTCCTGGCCTGGACTACCACGCCGTGGACGCTGCCCGGCAACACCGCCCTGGCCGTGGACGCCGATGCCGAGTATTCCGTCGTAGCCACCGACGGCTGCCAGCTTGTCCTTGCCACCGCTCTCCTCGGCGTTCTGCAGGAGGACTACACGGTGGTCAAGACCCTGGCCGGCAGCGAACTGCTTGGGCAGCCCTACCGCCCTCTCTACGACGCCGCCGAGTACGGCGTTCCCATCCGCCGGTTCGTAAGGGGCGACGACGGCCAGACCACCCTGCAGGACGCTGATAGCTACGCGCCCCGCGTCGTCGCCGCTGATTTCGTCAGCATGGACGACGGCAGCGGCATCGTTCACATCGCTCCGGCCTTCGGCGACGAAGACCTCGGCCTGGGCCGTGAACACCAACTGGCCTTTGTGCAGCAGGTGGATTTGCAGGGCGTCATCACGGGCAGCTACCCCTTCGCCGGCAAGTTCGTCAAGGACGCCGACCCGGAAATCGCCGCCGACCTGGAAAACCGTGGCCTCCTTTACCACCAGGGCGTCTATCGCCACACCTACCCCTTCTGCTGGCGCTGCGACACGCCGCTGCTCTACTACGCCAAGACCTCGTGGTACATCCGCACCACCGCCGTCAAGGACAGCCTGGTCGGCAACAACTCCCGGATTAACTGGTATCCCGAACACATCCGCGAGGGGCGGTTTGGTGAATGGCTGCGCAACAACGTGGACTGGGCCATCTCCCGGGAACGCTACTGGGGAACCCCCATACCCATCTGGCAGTGCGACAATTGCGTCCAAACCGTCTGCGTCGGCAGCGTCGCCGAACTGTCCGAGCGTTCCGGCGCAATCCTCAAGGACCTCGACCTGCATCGCCCCTACGTGGACGACGTAACCTGGCCCTGCCGGGTCGAAAACTGCACCGGCACGATGCGGCGCGTCCCCGAAGTGATGGACTGCTGGTTCGACTCCGGCATGATGCCCCTGGCCCAGTGGCACTACCCCTTTGAAAACCGCGACATTGAGACCGACGGCCGGCTGCCCGCCGACTACATCTGCGAGGCCGTTGACCAGACCCGCGGCTGGTTCTACAGCCTGCACGCTCTGTCCACGCTGATGCAGGACGACATCGCCTATCGCAACGTCATCTGCCTCGGCCTCATCCTGGACGGCCGGGGCCGCAAGATGAGCAAGCGCCTGGGCAACATCGTGGAACCCGACACCATCCTGGACGCCCACGGCGCCGACGCCCTGCGCTGGTATCTGTTCACCGCGTCCCATCCCGGCGAGCCCCGCCGCTTCTCCGACCGGCTGGTGCAGCAGACCCTGCGCCAGGTGCTGCTCACCCTGTGGAACGTCTATTCCTTCTTCACCAACTACGCCAACATCGACGAGTTCGAGCCGTCCCAAATCCCCGCCGACTGGCGTCCTGAGGCCGAGCTTGACCGCTGGATTCTGGCCGAGCTGAACCGTCTGGTGCAGGTGGTTGACGAAAACCTGGACAACTACAATCCCACCGACGCCGGCCGCCGCGTCGCCGACTTCATCGACATCCTGTCCAACTGGTACGTGCGCCGCTCCCGCCGCCGTTTCTGGAAGTCGGAAGCCGACGCCGACAAGCTGGGCGCGTACGCCACCCTCTACGCCTGCCTCACCACCGTGGCCAGGCTGATGGCGCCCTTGGCTCCTTTCGTGTCCGAGCAGATGTACCGCAACCTGGAACTGCGCTTCAATCCCCACGGGCCGGACAGCGTGCACCTGACCGACTTCCCCGTCGCCGACGTCTCTCTCATCGACCAGCCTGTCATGGACGCCACCCGACTGGCCATCCGGGTCTCCAGCATGGGCCGGGCCGCTCGCAGCAAGGCCGGCCTCAAAGTCCGCCAGCCGCTGGCCTCCGTGGTGGTCAAGACCCGCACCGCCGACGAGGCCAAATACCTGGATTGGGTGCGCCCGCAGATTCTCGAGGAGTTGAACATCAAAGAACTGCAGCCAGCCGACGCCGTACAAAGCCTCTACGCGGAGGCTCAAGCCGCCGCTGGCCACGACTCAGATTCTAATAGTGACGACGCCGTCGTATCCGTCAACGGGTACTCAGCCAACCTGGAATCCGGCTATATGGTGGCCGTGGACGCCAACATCACCCCGGAACTGGCCGACGAGGGCCTGGCCCGCGAACTCTCCCATCGCATCCAGAACCTGCGCAAGTCCGCCCGCTTTCAAATCACCGACCGCATCGTAACCTATTACCAGGGTTCCGATGACGTTGCCCGCGTCATGGCTACCCACGGCGACTACATCAGGCAGGAAACCCTCAGCGACGACCTGCTCGCTCAGCCGCCGGCCGAAGACGCCCAATCCGAAACCGCCAAAGTGGAAGGCATGGAAGTTACCCTCGGCGTGTGTCGCGTGGCGTCCGACTGACCTGCCATGCCCGAACTCCCCGAAGTCGAAAACACCCGCCAGTATCTGCTCCGCTCCGGCTTGGTCGGGCGTCGGTTGGGCGCGCCGGAAATCACCTGGGCCAACACCATCCGCGAGCCGTCGGTGGGCGAGTTCATCGAGGGCGTCGCCGGCCGCCGCGTAACCGACGTGCAGCGCCGGGGCAAGTACCTCAACGCCTTGCTGGACGACGGCTATCACCTGGTGTTGCACCTGGGCATGACGGGCAGCCTCCGCATCCACGACACCGACACCGAGTTGCACCGAATGGTGCGCCACACCTTTCCCCTGGACGACGGCCGCGAGATGCGCTTCATCGATCCGCGCAAGTTCGGCCATCTGTGGCTGCTGTCCGACCCCGACGACGCCATGCCCAGAATGGGGCCGGAGCCGCTGGAACCGTCTTTCACCGTTCAGACGCTTGCCGAGGCCCTGTCCAACCGCAAAGCCCCACTCAAAGCCATCCTGCTGGAGCAGTCCGTAATCGCCGGCCTGGGCAACCTCTACGCCGACGAGTCCCTGTTCCTGTCGGGAATACACCCCGAGCGCGCCGCCAACACCCTGTCCGACGACGAAACAACGCGCCTGCACCGGGCCATCGTAACCGCCCTCACCCGTTCCACCGAAGCCTACGCCGCCGCCCGCGATGCCCAGTGGCCGGACCCGCCTACAGCGCTGTCGCCCTGGACCATTCCCCGCTACAAGGGCGAGCGGTGCCCGCATTGCGGAACCGAAGTCCAGCTACTCCGCGTCCGCAACCGCAGCACCTGGTACTGCCCGCAGTGCCAG
Source organism: Chloroflexota bacterium (assembly GCA_009837355.1). Lineage (GTDB taxonomy): Bacteria > Chloroflexota > Dehalococcoidia > Lucifugimonadales > UBA3495 > Bin87. Next base: position 24,594 of record VXTR01000089.1, read on the forward strand.
CCCGCTCCGTAGCCACCGTTCTTTATTGACGCCGGCCCTTGCCCCGCATAAACTATCCTTAGCCAGCCGGAGCGCGCTTGTCACTTGCCGGCTTTGGCGTACCCAAATGACACCTGCTGTTGGAGGCTGACTGAAATGGCCGGTTACCGCAAGCACGAGGCGCAGGAATGGGCCTGGCACACCATCAAGGGCCAGTGGACCACTCTGGTAACGCCCTTCACTCCCGATAATCGCGTGGACACCGACGGTCTCCGCCGCAACATCCGCCACGTGCAGAGCCTCGGCGTCCGCGGTGGCGGCTGCACTTGGAACATGGGCGAGTTCTGGAGCCTCACGGAAGCCGAGCGCCGCCTGGTCATGGACACCGTGGCCGACGAAGCCGCCGGCCGCTGGCTCATCGGCGCCCACGTTACCGACACCTCCCTCCTGGAGAGCATCGCGCTGGCGAATCATGCCCAGCAGCGCGGCTTTGACCTGCTCATCATCGCCCCGTCCTACATGGTAACCAAGACCGAAGACCAGGTAGTCGAGTTCGTCCGTCAGGTTGCCGAAACCACCGACCTGGCGATGATGTTCTACAACTCCCCGCAGTTCGGCATCACCATCAGCCCCCAGGGCCTCAAGCGTCTCTGCGCCATTCCCAACGTGGTCGGCGTCAAGGAAGCCAGCTTCAACCAGCAGATTTCCATCGAAACCCACCTGCTGGTCGGCCGCGACGCCATCATCAGCACCCCCGACGAATGGATTTTCCACAAGGCCAAAGAGTTGGGCTTCCATCAGCAGGTGATGTTCGCCAACACCTCCGACTGGCGCTTCGACACCCCGTTGCACAACTACTACACCCAGTTCATCGACCGCGCCACCGCCGGCGACCACGACGTGGAGTTTTACAACCGCCACCTCAAGGACATCAAGGCACTGTCCGACAAGTGGTGGGGCGGCACCATGAAGAAAACCGGCGGCGCCCTGCCTGTGTCCATGTGCAAGGCCTGGGGCGAGATGATGGGCATGGCCGGCGGCAGCGTCCGCGCTCCGTTGACCGACCTCACCGACGAGGAAAAGATGGGACTCTGGCGTGAGCTGGAGCCACTGCTCCCCCGCGCAGCCGCTTCTCCCGAACCGCAACGCGAGGTCATCCACGGTCGTCCCCACGCGCCCTGGCTCAACGGGGAACTGCAGCCCGGTCGCCATCTGGACCTGGGCGGTTCCGGCATGATGCTCTTGGTCAGCGCTCAAAACAAGGCCGAGGCCCTGGAAGCCGACCGGGGCGGCGCCGACATCATCGACCTGAAAAACCTGCAAGAGGCCCTGGTGGGTTCGGCCCATCCCAAGCTGGTCAAGGAAGTGCGGGAGATTATTCCTGCTCACAAGCACGTCAGCGTCACCCTCGGCGTCGTTCCCAACCAGCCCGGCACCGTCGCCATGGCCGTGCACGCCGCCACGATGATGGACGCCACCTCGGTCAAGGTCGGCTTCCAGGTTGCCGACTACGACACCGCCGTAGAAGTGCTCCGCGAGTCCCGCGCCGCCATCGGCGACGCCGATACCAAGCTCATCGGCTCCCTCTTCGCCGACAACTTCCTCTTTGAGGGCGGCCTTGACCCTCACCTGATGGTGCAGTTGGCCAAGGATGGTGAATGCGACGGGTTCCTCATTGACACCCTCACCAAGGACGGGCGCAACCTGTTCGACTTTATGCCCGAACCCGTCCTCCGCGATATGGTGATGGAGGCCAAGGCGGCCGGCCTGAGCACCGCCCTCAGCGGCCATCTCAAGCTGGAAAACCTGGACGAGCTGGCTCGCATCAACCCCGACATCGTCGGAGTCCGCGGCGCTGTTTGCTCCACCGGCGACCGGGACCGCGCCGTGGCGTGGGAAGCCGTCGCCTACTTCAAGGAACAGTTAGACCTGCGCAAGAGCGGCCAGATTGACGTGCGCGCCCCCGTCGGCGTAGCGCCAGGCGGCAATGGCAACGGCCATGCCAACGGAAACGGCAATGGCCACCAGGACGGCAGCGGCTGGACCGTCATCGACGGGCGCGGCAAGAACTGCGCCGGCGTCATCGCCGCCCTCAGCCGCCAGATGGAGTACGACCGCACCTCCTTCATCGAGGCCATCCTCCACGACGCCCTCAACATCTACGACGTCATCTACTGGACGGAACAGGCCGGCCACAAGCTGCTCACCCAGCGCAAGGAAAACGACGGCACCCTCCGCGTCCTCATCCAACCCTTCGGCAACGGCAGATAGTCACCACAACTATCGATCATCGCAGGGGCGGACTTTATGTCGGCCCCTTGTGTTTGGGTTGGCGCTTCGGGCAAGGATATGATGAGCACGCTAAAGAACTCGAAAGAGTGGTATGAGGTTTTGCAGCCGTTGCTTTCCTGCGAAGTTGCGGCGGCTAACCAGGACACCCCACCGGCCTGGTGCCATGACCTGGCCCGTCTGGAAGAACTGCTGGCCGAGCGCAAAGATGGTATCGACGCGTTCGACTTCATCAGTCGCCTCTATTCTGGCTCGGGTGTCCCCTGGCTGTGGAGCTCCGAGGAGTTTCACTCCAACCTACTGGCGTGGCTGCTTGATCCGAATGAAAATCACGGACTAGGCGACCGCTTCCTTAAGGGCTTCCTGTCAAAAACCTGCGCGCCTTCCGAAGTCCAGTCAGCCGACTGGTCCCAGGCCACCGTGATACGGGAGTGGGAGAACTATGTTGGCGGCCAGTTGGGTTATCTGGACATCCTGGTTTTGAATGAAGCGAGACAATGCCTCCTGGCCATCGAGAACAAAATCTTCTCTTCAGAACAAGGCCAGCAATTGACCAGGTACCGGAGCGCCTTGGCAAACCAGTACGACGAATTACAGCGGCATCAAGTGTTCCTGAGTCCTGCCCCGACGCAGCCAGAGTCGGCAGATGAGCGCAAGCACTGGCAGGCGGCAGGTTACGCCGTAGTGTTGGACGTGCTGAAAGAACTGACTGACCGTCAAAACGGCGAAATAGCAGAAGACGTCCGAGCGTTCCTGATGCAGTACGCCACCACACTGAGGAGAAACATCGTGCCGGATTCCAGCGCTCAGAAAACGGCCCGTAAAGTTTATCTCGCCAACCGGGAACTATTCGAGACCATTTTGGCCAGCAGGCCGGACTACCGTCTGGAACTGTGGAAGATCCTGAAAGCGGCCGTGGGATCGCGGGAGGACATGGAGGTTGTCGCATCGGCGTCCGGCTGGGTCGCATTCGTGCCTAAGCAGTGGTTGGAAGTGGAAGCGCAGGGAACTTCAAGCTTCCCGGACCTTCCTCTGGCGACGTTCCACTTCATCATGTCGAATGACAACGCTTATCTCAATTTCGGCTTGTATGGGGGCGATGAGAATGTAAGAGAGAAAATAGCTGCGGCTATCAAAGAAAGCCACGGGGAATTTGGTAGACCCAGTACGCCTTTGAACACGGGTTGGACTAACTTTCACCGCAGCGACTACATCCTTGACGGTTCCCACTACAGCAGTTGGGATGAGAAGGAAACACGGGTTCGTATAAATCGCAAAGTGGCTTGTCTCATTGAAAAAGACGTTCGCAGGATCACCAACTTCATCGCGCAGAACGTCCCGGAGTACAAGCCAAAACAGGTTTGACCCGGCAATCCAGCCGCCCCTATAATCCAACCCGTCCGGCGCATCGGGGTCGCCGTCCGCCACTACCCGGCTGGCCCCATCACCTATCGCGCCGGAGCTGGAGGGCTGGTATGGCTCGTTTTGACTATTTGGAGCCGCACTCGCTGGACGAGGCGCTCCAAATGCTGGCCGACCGTGGCGACCAAGCGCGCTTGGTCGCCGGCAGCACCGACTTTCTGGTCCGCTGGCGTACCGGCGTATGGCGTCCCGAGTCCGTCGTCTGTATGCAGCACGTCCCAGGATTGGACTACATCCGTTGGAACCCCGACGACGGCCTCGCTATCGGCGCCATGGCCACCGTGCAGGACATCGAGCAGAACGCCGACGTGCGCCGCCATTACCCCGCGCTGGCTGCCGGCGCGACCGCTTTCGCTGGCGTGCAGGTGCGCAATCTGGCCACCGTCGCCGGCAACGTCTGCAACGCATCCCCCGCCGGCGACACCCTGCCCGCGTTGCTGGCCTGTAATGCCCAATGCCTTATCGTCAGCTCCACCGGCCAACGCTGGTTGCCGCTGGACGAGCTGTTCGTTGGTCCCGGCCAGACGGCTCTGAACCCCGGCGAAATCCTGTCCGAACTGCGCCTGCCCACGCCTGCGCCAAACACCGGCGGGCTGTACGTCAAGCACAGTCCTCGCGGCGCAATGGACATATCGGCGGTCGGCGCAGCCTCCGTAGTCAGCCTGTCCGACGACGGCAGTTGCTCCAGCGTCCGCATCGCCCTGGGTGCCGTCGCTCCCACGCCGATACGGGCTTACGGGGCAGAGGGCCGTCTGGTCGGCCAGCAGCCCACTGCCGCCAACCTGGCGGAAGCCGCCCGCCTGTCCGCGCAATCCTGCAATCCCATCGCGGACGTGCGCAGCGGCGCCGACTATCGCCGCGAGATTGCCCGCGTCCTGACCGAGCGAACGCTGCGCCACGCCGTTGCCACCGCCGGCAACGCGCCCGACTTTGCCGACATCCGACGCCTGGCCGTCCAAACCGCTTGGTGATCGCATCGTCATTCCGGCGAAAGCCGGAATCCAGAAATGAATCGAGGTTGCCATAATGAAACAACCCTTGACCCTCAACATCAACGGCGAATCCCGCCTGATGTTGGTGGAACCATACTACTCCCTCCTCGATTGCCTCCGGGATGACGCCCGGCTCACCGGCTCCAAAAAAGGCTGCGACGAGGGCGACTGCGGCGCCTGTACCGTTCTGATGGATGGCAAGCCCGTAACCTCATGCCTCGTCCTCGCGCACAGCGCCCATGACGCCGAGATAACCACCATTGAAGGTTTGGCCGACGTTGATCAACTCAACCCCGTGCAGCGCGCATTCGTGGAACACGGCGGCCTGCAGTGCGGCTTCTGCATCCCCGGCTTGATAATGTCCGCCACCGGATTCCTGCAGCAGAATCCCGATCCCACCGAGGAAGACGTCCGGTTCGCCATCGGCGGCAACCTCTGCCGCTGCACCGGCTACGCCCGCGTTGTCGAGGCGATCATGGCCGCTGCCGAAGAAATGCGCCAATCCGCCTGATGCGCCCGTAGCCCACTCTCCTTTGATGGGAGAAGGTTGGGGTGAGGGTGATACCTATACGGAGGCAACCGATGACCACCGAGTTCAAAGTCCTGGAACAAAACCATCCCCGCGTGGACGCCTATGAAAAGGTAACCGGGCGCGCCACCTACGCATCGGACGTGTACCTCCCCGGTATGCTGGCCTGCAAACTGCTGCCCAGCGCCCGCAACCACGCTCGCATCGTCAGCATTGACACCACCCAGGCTGCCGCGCTGCCCGGCGTCCGCGCCGTCATCACCGGCGCCGATTTCCCCGACGTGCGCTTCGGCTCCGGCGCCCTCCGCGACCGCTACGTGATGCCGCGCGAGGTAGTCAACTTCGTGGGCGAACCCATCGCCGCCGTCGCCGCCGATGACGAAGCCACTGCCGAAGAGGCCGTTGAACTCATCAAGGTTGAGTACGAAGACATCCCGTCGGTGGTCAACCCGCTGGCAGCAATGGTGGACGGCGCGGCATCAGTGCATCCTGACCTGGAAGACTATGAAGGCTATGGCTTCACCATGGGCCACAACGTCAGCACTCTGCTGGACGCCGACCGCGGCGACGTTGAGCAAGCCTTCCGCGACGCCGACGTTGTCGTTGAAGACGTGTACCGCTCCCAGGGCATCAATCAAGGCTTCCTGGAACCCATGGCTTGCGTCGCCGACGTTGAACCCGGCGGCCGGCTGGTGATTTACGCCTCCACCCAGGGCCCTTACCCGGTGCGCGCTTCCTTGGCTGCGGTGCTGGAAATGCCCGTTTCCCGCGTCCGCATCGTGCCAATGGAGTTGGGCGGAGGATTCGGCGCGAAACTCCGCCTCGCCTTTGAAGCCTTCCCTGCGCTGCTGGCCATGCGCACCGGACGCCCGGTCAAGTTGGTCAACACTCGCGAAGAAGTCTTCACCATGAACGGCCCGCGCCTGCCGGTTACCAACTACATCCGCTCTGGCGTGATGAAGGACGGCACGATAACGGCGCGGGAAGCCTACACCATCTTTGACGTCGGCGCCTACCTGGGCGCTGGCCCCAACTCCGGCATCGGCCACGGCATCGGCGCCTACCGCATCCCAAACTTCCGGCTCCGTTCCTACGGGGTCTATACCAACAAGATATATGTCGGTTCCTACCGGGCCTCCGGCGTCGCCGATATGACCTTCGCCGTCGAGTCCCACATGGACCACATCGCCCACGAAATCGGCGTTGACCCCTACGAACTGCGCTTGCAGAACGCCCTGCGCGAGGGCGACGTGTCGGTCAGCGGCGCAGTCGTCCCCGGCAACGGCCTCATCGAAACCCTGGAAGCCGTGAAAGAACGGATTGACTGGCCCCGTGAATTGGAAGACGGGCACGGCATCGGCCTGGCCCTGTGCGAGTGGCGCAGCGGCAGCGGCCCGTCCACCGCCGCCATCAGCGTCAACGACGACGGCACCGTGAGCCTTCTCACCGGCTCGGTGGACATCTCCGGCAGCGATACGTCCCTGGCCGCCATCGCCGCCGAAGCCCTGGGCATCCCCATGGAGAAAGTCATCGTCGCCAAGCGTGATACCGACTTGGCCCCGTACACCGGGCAGTCCGGCGGCAGCCGTATCGTGTACAGCCAGGGCACGGCAGTGCAGCGCGCCGCCGAGGACACTGTGCAAAAGCTGATGGCCCTGGCCGCCGAGCGCTTGGGCGTACCCGAGGACGCCCTTGGCTGCGAAGATGGCCGGGTGTACGTGATGGACAACGAACCCCAGGGTCTGACTTTCGCCCAACTTGCCGCCGCCAGCGTAACTTCACGGGGCGGACCCATCATCGGCACTGCGTCCCTGTCCAGTATGCCGTACACCCCGGTATTCGCGGCCCAGGCCGCCGAGGTCAAGGTTGACCGCGACACCGGGCAGGTGAAAGTCCTGCGCTACATCCAGGCCCAGGACGTGGGCGTCGCCATCAACCCCATGGCAGTGGAAGGCCAGTTGGACGGCGGCGTGGTGCAGGGCATCGGCCGCGCCCTCACCGAAGACCAGCAGTTCGACCCGGACACCGGCGCCGTCCGCAACCCGTCCTTCGCGTCTTACCTGATGCCCCTGGCTATCGACCTGCCCGAGATCGAGGACGTACTAATCAGGGTACCGGCGGAAGACGGCCCCTTTGGCGCTCGAGCCGTGGCCGAGCCGCCCGGCTTCGGCCCGCCGGCCGCCATCGCCAACGCTGTGTATGACGCGGTGGGCGTCCGCGTCAAGCAGCTCCCACTTTCCGGCGAGCGCGTGCTGGCCGCCCTCAACGGCGAGTACGACGACATACCCTTTGACGTTGCCGCCCTGCGACGAGCGGAGGGGATTGGCTAGTCTGTCCGCCCGTACACGTGCGCCGGAGTTACGATGACGGCATACCGCCCATCGTCCCGCATGGCCTGGTCGTACTCCGGCCAGTTGGGATGTTCTTGCCCTGCCGCCGTCCGGTACACGTCGCGCAGGGTTTCCCGGTATTCCCCCGGAGTGGAGTTGTCAACGCCCACTAGCCGAGCCTCGCCTTCCAGCACCACGAAGTTGCGCCAGTCGTCCGTACCCACCAGGATGGTGCAGCGCGGGTCCCGGCGCAGGTTCCGCAGCTTGGCCCGATCTGCCGTGGTGGTAAAAGCTACGCCGTCGCCATGCAGCCCACAGGTAACGATGCTCATCTGCGCCGCGCCGTTCCTCCGGAACGTTGTCAGCGCCCCGTTGTGGTGATTGGCCAGAAACTCCCGTTGTGCGTCGGTCAGCATCACATTGTCTCCTTCATCTTGGCTAACTCAACCAGAATTGCGAACCCTCTTCCGTTTTCAGCACTTCAATCCGCACCGGAAACAGGTCCTTCAAGTCGTCCAGGTGCGTTATCACGATGATTTTCTCAAAGTCGTCCTGGATGGACGCGATGGCGTCAACGATGCGCTCCCGCCCGGCCGCGTCCTGCGTGCCGAAGCCCTCGTCGATGAACAGCGTTGGCAGCGGCGCCCCCAGCCTCTGAGACAAAACCTTGGACAGAGCGATACGCAGCGCGAGATTGATGCGAAAGGCCTCGCCGCCGCTGAACAGGTCGTAGCTGCGTGACCCCAGCTCGTCGCTCACCAGTATGTCCAGCGTTTCGGTTACGTTGCCGCCCTGATTCGTTCGCTGCGTTTCCAGTTTGACCGCCAGCCGGTTGTCGGTCATCCGACCCAGCAGGTAGTTGGCCTCGGTTTCAATATGCGGAACGGCAGCGTCAATCAGCATCGCCGGCACGCCGCTACGCCCGAACGCGGCGTACAGCTCCTGGTAAATGCCCTGTTCAGCCTGCGCCTCGCCATGACTTCGCTCCAGCCCGGCGATTTCATCAAGATACGCCCGTCGCCGTTCCCCATCGCCTTGCAGCCGTCCCTTCCGCGCCAGCAGTTCGTCCCGTTCGTGCGACAAGCCGGCAACCGTCGATTCGGCAGACTCCACCGCCGCCACTCGCTCCGGCAGTTCCGCCACCGCCACCCGGGCCTTGGCTAGCCCGGCCTCGGCCTGTCTCAACTCGTCCGTCCAACGCGCCGCCTGCGCTTCATTCTGCCGCAACTCCGCTTCATCGTCGGACAGTCGCGCCAGCGCCGCGTCCAGATCCCGCCGCTCCGATTCCCAATGCAGCAGCGCTTGCGTCAAACGGTAAGCCTCCTCCCGTCGGACGTCGTCGTAGCCCAGAGTCGCAATCCCCTCGTCAATCTCGCTGATGTTCGCCCTTTGATCGCCGGCGAAGATTCCGTTGGTCAGAACCTCTTGCAGCCGGCTCAGCCTCGGCTTCAGCGACCCCAGCTGTTCCGATGCGGCGGCGCTCTGCTGTTTGCGTTGCTCCAGCCGTCCCCGTTCCTGCTGCGTCTGCCGCTGCCGACGTGCCAGTTCAACGCGCCCCCGTTCCGCGTCGCTGACTAACTGCGTATGTCGCTGGGCCAGTTCACCGAGCGTTCGCTTGATTTCTTCATGCAGCGTCAACTTGGCCTGTATTTCCGCTTCGTACCACTCGGCAATGTCGCCGCAGGCATCCTCCGTCAATGGCGTGCGGCACAGCGGACATAACGCGCCGGCCGATGCCATGTCCTGTTGTCTGGCCCGCAGTTCCTTCCCGTCCGCAACGCACCGCTCCAACTCGCCTTGCTGCACCGCGATGGTTCCGTGCAATTCTGCGGCCTCCGCGTTTTGAGCGTCAATATTGTCCTCTTCTATAACCAGCCTCTCTTCGACTGCGTTCAAATCCGCCAGCTGTCCGGCAATCCGGCTGCCCTGCTCGGCCAGCGGCTCCAATTCCTCGCGAATGCGCCGCGCCAGTTCCAGCGATTCCGAAGCCAGCGCCGCTTCTTCGCGGTCAATCGTGGCCTGCAACTCGTTCCGCCGCTCCTGTAGCCCGTCATACTCCCGTCGAGCTGTTTCCAACCGTTCCAACTCTTCCCGCGCCGCCGTCAACCCTTGCACTCCCGCGTCGATTTCCCCGGCCCGCTCCGTCCGGGCTTGCGTATCCTCAATTCGTTGCCGCGCCGTTGCGATGGCATCGTTCGCCCGCCGTATGTCCTCGCCCAGCGTACCGATCCGCCGTTCGAGGGTCGTCAGTTCCGATTCTTTGCGACGCAGTTCCTCCACTATGGCCTGCATCTCTGCCGCCGTCGCCGATGCCGTCGCCAACTCGCCATCCAGTTCGGTCAGGCGTTGTTCCACCGCCGCCAGTTCCTGCGTCGGGTCGGGAATGGCCTCCAGGGCTGTTTTCGATTGGGTCAGCGCTCCTTCAGCCCGTACTGTCCGGTCCTGCCACTCCGCTCGGCGGTCGCGGGCCGCCGCCTGCATTATCTCGTACAGTCCCAATCCCAGGATGGACGAAAGCACTTCTTTCCGCTCCGACGGCGTCTTGCGGGTGAATTCGTCCGAGCGTCCTTGCAGCAGAAAGGCCGAGTTCACGAACGTGTCATAGTCCATGCCCACCAGTCGCCGGATGCGGTTGTTGGTTTCGTTCAGCGTGTTGCCCGTAATCGCCCGCGGATGGTCGCCGTCGTCCAGCACAAACAGGTCCAGCTCCGAGCGCCCCCTTCCGGCGGAACGCCGTCGCCGGATGGCCCGGTAGGGCTGTCCTTGCGCCTGGAAGTCAAGCTCCACCCGGCACTCGGTTTCGCCGTATGTAATCAGCCCGTCGTGGTTCCGGCTGCCCGTCCGCGCTTGCCCCCACAGGCACCAGGTCATCGCGTCCAGCAGCGCCGACTTTCCGTGCCCGTTGGCTCCGCAGAGGCAGGCCACGTGAATCCCCCGCAAGTCCAGCGGCGGCACGTCATCGCGATAGCACAGAAAGTTGCGGACGGACAGCTTCAGCGGAATCATCTCGCCGCCGATTGTACCATTCGGCGGGTGATATAATTGTCCACTGGTTCGAACCTAATGACGACGCCAAACCATCAGAACATCGACGGCGACGCCCCTATTATTTTCGTGGAAGGGCTGCGGAAGCGGTACGCCGACATCCAGGCCGTGGACGGGGTATCCTTCACCGTGAGCAAAGGCGAGGTTTTCGCCCTCCTCGGTCCCAACGGCTCCGGCAAAACCACCACCATCGAAATCATCGAAGGGATGCGCGCTGCCGACAGCGGAAAGGCCACGGTCGCCGGAATCGATGTCTCCAGGGACCCCCGCGCCGTCAAGCAGGTGATTGGCGTCCAGTTGCAGAGTAGCGTGTTTTTCGAGCACCTGCAGCTCCAGGAAATCCTCAAAATGCTGGGCAGCATCTACCGGATGAAGATTGACCCGGAACCCCTCCTGACCACCGTTGACCTCTGGGAACGCCGTGCCGCATCCTTTCGCACCCTGTCCGGCGGCCAGAAGCAGCGCTTCGCCATCGCCGCCGCCCTGGTCAACGACCCCAGCGTTGTGTTTCTCGACGAACCCACCACCGGACTCGACCCTCAGGCCCGCCATCTGATGTGGGAAACCATCCAGGGTTGGAAGGCCCAGGGACGCACCATCGTCTTGACCACCCACTACATGGAGGAAGCTGAAGAGCTCTGCGACCGCGTCGCCGTAATGGACTCCGGACGTATCATCACCATGGATACGCCCAACTCCCTCATTGACGAACTCCTGGCCCGCGGCTTCCACCGGCAGCAGGAAGTGCGTCCCGCTACGTTGGAAGACGTTTTCCTGGACCTCACTGGACGCTCCCTGCGCGAGTTCTAGCGTGCTGACCAACCCCGCCATCTACCTCACCTGGATGTCCATACGGATGTGGCTCCGCGACCGTGCCGCCCTCTTCTGGACCTTCTTTCTCCCCATGGTCATCATGGTCATCTTTGGACTGCTCAACTTCGGCGAGCTGGGCAAGGTGAACCTCGGCATCGTTGACCTGGCTCAGAACGAAACCTCCGCCCGCTTCGTTGAGCGGGCGCAGGGCATGGAATCCTTGCGCATTACCACCGGAAGCGAGAATGGCGAACTGGACGCCCTGACCAATGGCCGGCGAGACCTGGTGCTCATCCTGCCCGAAAACTTCGGCCCCGCCGCCGGCTCCCGGGACGCCGAGTGGCAGCCCGTCGCCATCCGCGTTCTCTACCACGGCAGCCGTCCCGCCGAGTCACAGGTCGGCCTGAGCCTGCTCCAATCCGGTATCGACGAAATTAACTTCGCGCTCACCGGCACGGAGCGGCTGGTTACCCTGGAATCCGAGGCCGTCGCCGCCCGCGACTTGGGCTACATCGACTTCCTGATGCCCGGCGTCATCGGCATGGCCATTATGCAGCTGGGTCTGTTCAGCGTCGCCTTCAGCTTCGTTACCATGAAGCGGGAAGGCGTCCTGCGCCGCCTGCTGGCCACGCCGCTTAATCCGGCCACTCTGCTGTCCGCGCAAGTCGTCACCCGGCTTATCGCCGTGATGTTGCAAACCCTGATTCTGGCCTCCGTCGCCGTGTTCATCTTCGGAGCGGAGTTCGCCGGCAACTTTTTCGCGGTGTTGCTGGCCGCCGGCCTGGGTGGTGCCGTCTTCCTGGCCCTGGGGTTCGCCGTGTCGGGCTGGGCCCGCACCGAGCAGCAGGCCGCGCCCCTGGCTAACATAGTCTCCCTGCCCATGATGTTCCTGTCCGGCGTCTTCTTCTCCCGCGACGTGCTGCCCGGTATCCTGCAAACCGTCACCGACTACCTGCCCCTCACTTTCCTGGTGGAAGCAATCCGCGGCATGACCGTCCAGGGCGACTCCATCATCACCCAGTGGCCCAATTTCCTCGGCATGGCCGTCTGGTTTGTGATAGCCTTCATCATCGCCAACCGCACCTTTCGCTGGGAATAGGAACCCACCATGTTTGACAACCTTACCGACCGCCTCACCGGCATCTTCAACCGCCTGCAGGGCAAGGGACGTCTGACGGAAAAAGACATTGACGACGCCCTCAGCCAGGTGCGCCGTTCCCTCTTGGAAGCCGACGTTAACTTCCGCGTCGCCCGGGATTTTGTCGCCACGGTGAAAGAGCGCGCCCTGGTAGGAGAAGTGCTGGAAAGCCTGTCTCCCGGCCAGCAGGTGGTCAAAATCGTTCACGAGGAGTTGACCGCCGTGCTCAGCGCCGGCGACCATCGCCTCACCCCTTCCAGCCAGCTGCCCTCGGTGTTGATGCTGGTGGGCTTGCAGGGTTCCGGCAAAACCACTACCGCCGCCAAGCTGGCCTTGCAGATGAAGCGCCAGAGCCACAGCCCCATGCTTATCGCCGCCGACCTGCGCCGGCCCGCCGCAATCTCGCAGCTGGAAACTCTGGGCAAACAACTTGACATCCCGGTGTACTCCGAAGACCCCAAGTCTTCCACCCCGGCCAGAGTCGCCGCCGCCGGCGTCAAGCGGGCCACCGAGTTGGCGCTCACCTGGGCCATCGTGGACACCGGCGGGCGCCTTCACATCGACGACGAGTTGATGGACGAGCTGGAGGATGTCAAGAACGCCGTATCCCCTCACCAGACCATCCTCGTCGTTGACGCCATGACCGGCCAGGACGCCGTCAACGCCGCCCAGGAGTTTCACCAGCGCGTTGGTCTGGACGGCCTGGTAATGTCCAAGATGGACGGCGACGCCCGCGGCGGCGCAGCCCTCTCCATCACCCGCGTTACCGGCGTCCCCATCAAGTTCGTCGGCACCGGCGAGCGCAGCGATGCCCTGGAACCCTTCCATCCCGACCGGATGGCCTCCCGCATCCTGGCCATGGGCGACGTGCTGACCCTCATCGAGCGCGCTCAGGACGCCGTCGATGAGGAAAAAGCCAGGGAGCTGGAACGCAAAATGCGCACCGCCAGCTTCACCCTGGACGACTTCCTGGACCAGATTCAGGGCGTCAAAAAGATGGGCGGCCTCGGCTCCGTCCTGGAAATGATGCCCGGCCTGGGGCGCCAAACTAAGAAGATGCGCGACCAGTTGGACGACTCCGAACTCCGCAAAACTGAGGCCATCATCAGCTCGATGACTCGCCAGGAACGGGAAAACCCGGAGATAATCAAGGGCAGCCGCCGTCGCCGCATCGCCATGGGCAGCGGCACCAACCCCGCCGACGTCAACCGCGTACTCAACCAGTTCAAACAGACCCAACGACTGATGCGCCAGTTCTCCAGCAACCCCAAGGGCCTCATGCGTATGCTTCGTTAGTCAGGGCGTTACGAACCCGCCACACGCCCCGACCGCAGCGCCGCAAACAAGTATGCAGTAGCGTAAGACCGCCACGGCGACCACCGCCCCGAAAAGGCCAGCAGTTCCCCGTCGGTAATCTCCGCGCCGTCAAAGTACAGCGCTGCCACCGTCCGCCGCAGCGCCAAATCTCCAATGGGAAACCCGTCTGGCCGCGCCAACGCCCGCACCAGCACCCACTGCGCCGTCCACTGTCCTACGCCTCGCAAGGCCACCATCCGCTGGATTACTTCCTCGTCGGGCAGTTCGTGCATCCCCTCAAACCCGTCCGCCGATTCCAACGCCGCCCGTGCGATGCCCTGGATGTATTCTGACTTGCGCACGCTCAGCTTCAATTGTCGCAGGTCGTCCACCTCAGCCGTCGCCAACGATTCCGCCCGCGGAAACGCGTACCATTCGCGCCCGCCGATGCTGGCCCGCACTCCGTAGTGTTCTATCAGCAGGTTGCGCACGATGCGCGCCACCGCAGTGGCAATCTGCTGCCCCATCACGGCCTGCACCAACGCCTCGAACACCGACGCCGTGCGCGTGTTGTGATACCCGTAAAACTCGCGCACTACCTCAGCAAGTATGCTATCGCCGCCCACGGAGTCGTAAAAGGGCCGCAGGTCCTGGTTGCACCCCAGCAGCCATGCCAGCTGCGCCGCCGCCCGCTCGGCGTCATCATCCGTCAGGCCGTTTCCGGTCAGCGTAACCGCCAGCTCCGGCTCATCCAGCGACCCAACCGAGCGCACCGACGCCAGCAACGCCTTGTCTCCCAAATCCAGTAGCCTGATGTAGGCTCCGTCAACATAATCTTCCGTCTTGTATTCTTGGTCGCGGGAGTAATTCGGTTGGCCTGCCGTCAGCTCAAAGTCGTAGGGCGCAACGGGCCTGATAATGGTTTCCAGGGTGGTTTCCATCAGATTTTGACCTCTCCCAGGCTGCTGTAAATCGCCCCTTGGGGCGTCAGTTCGCTGCGGTACAGACGGACGGTATCCACGCGCCAGACTGGAGCGACGGGTAAAGACGTGTTGGCGATGGTCTCCCCAATCACGCGCCGCTGCGCCGCCGTGGCCTGCTCCCGCACCCGTCCCAGCGTCAGATGCGGACGAAACGGGCGGCGCTCGCCCGGCCAGCCCAATCCGGTCGCCGTATCCTCAACCCGCCGGAATAATTCGTCCAGCCCATCTGTACTGCCGTCTATCCCAGCCCAGATTACCCGCGGGTTGCGCCCGGCAGGAAACGTCCCCAGTCTCGACAGCGACAGCGCCGGCCCCTTGGTGCCTTCCAGGGCTACCGCCAACTCGCTCACGATGCGCGGCGCCATGCCGGCCTCCGTCGCTCCCAGGAACTTCAGCGTCAAGTGGATTCCCGACGGATTCACCCACCGCACGCCGCCGTGTATTTCACGGCGCAACCCGTCCATTGCTTCCGTCAGAGCCTCCGTCCAGTTAATCGGCAGCGGCAGGGCGATGAACGTCCGCAACTTTTCGCGGTCATCTGACACCACTTAACTCCGACCGCCATTCGCCCAGCCGGCGATACCACTCCGTTAACTCCGCCAGCGAGTATCGAGCGTTGGCAGGACTGGGATTGGGCAAGACAAAAACCCGGCTCCCGCCGATGCAGCGGCTTTGCCGGCCCAGCTCGATGTCGCCGGCGTTTCGTAGTCCTTCTGCGTAGCGCAGGTAGGCGCGATACGCCGTTAGCCCGTGAAAGCAGGCAATCATCGGGGAGTAGCGCACCAGTTTTTCCCGCAGCAGCGGCGCATCCCGTCGGTAGTCCGCCGCCGTCAGTCCCGACGCTTGCGGCGTCGCCCGTTTTACCACGTCGGTAAAGCCGATGCCGTCCGCCAGCATCCCGCCATCGTCATCAGGCCCAACGTCCCGGCCCACCAGTCCAGACGCAGCTAACGCCGACCAGAACCGGTTGCGCGGGTTGGCAAAGTAATGTCCCTCCCTGACCGAGTATGCCGACGGATTCAGCCCAATCAGCACAATATCCAGCCCTTGGCGCAGGTAATCCGGCAGCGTCATCCTATGGCCATCGAAAGGCCGCATACCGTCCACCTCCAGCCCCGACGAACCTATGTAGTCCATTACCCGCCGTTGGCTCAATAGCGGCCAGTCGCTGCCGAACAGTATCCGCTCAGCCCCCGCCGTCAGCGCGGCAGCCGTCACGGCCTCGGCCCGGTAGAGGTATGGCAGCGCGGCGGTATCGTACCAAACGTTGCCCAGGGCCGCGCCGACCTCCGGCATCGCGGCGTAGAACGGCAGCCCGCCGCCCAGGTGGGCCAGCACCATCCGATTCTCCGGAAAGTTGGCGACAAACTTCAGCAGCTGCTCCGGTGTGGTCGTTCCCTTGCCGGGATAGTGATGTCCCACCGGCTCCGAGGCGTGGATGACCACCGGCGCTCCTCGCACGCGCAGCAGTTCCATCAACGGCGCCAGCGCGTCGCCGTCGGTGATGTCAAACCCCTGCGTGTCCGCGTGAAGCTCGCCGATTCCGGCGGCGCCGCCGTCCAGACACCGTTCGCCTTCAACCACTGTCGCCTCGCCCCATGCCGGGTTGACCGACCCCAGCGCCGTGATTCGGTCCGAGTATGCGCGGCCGGCGTCCAGCAGGTAGTCGTTCACCTCTTTTGCAACTTCCTGGTCCGTCCACCCGAACCCCATGGCGACGGCTCGGTCAACTCCGGCCGCATCCATTTCCCGCAGCAGCGCCTCAACGCCGGCGATGCGCCCGCCCGGCTTCGGAAACAGTGCGGCGTAAGTCCGGTCCCGCGCAGCCAGCTCGTCGTGCCGCTCCGCAAACCCGGGCGGCAGTATGTGGCAGTGAAAATCAACAATCATCGCGGAATTACACCTCCGCATATTCTATCCTATCAATATGGACACCACCCATACCGGCGCATATAATCGGGTCAGCCCATCACTATTACCTTTGTCAATGTGCAGGTGCTCCTTTGGCTGTTGTAACCCAACCCTTGCAAACCGTTGAGGAGATGCGCGCCACCGCTCTCGAATCCCGTCGCGAAATCCTGAAGATGATTTACGACGCGGGCAGTGGACACACCGGCGGCTCTCTTTCCGAAATCGATATTCTCATCTCCCTCTATTTCGGCGTGCTGCGCTACGATCCCGACGCTCCCAGTTGGGCCGAACGGGATCGCTTCGTCCTCAG
Source organism: Chloroflexota bacterium (assembly GCA_009837355.1). Taxonomy (GTDB): domain Bacteria; phylum Chloroflexota; class Dehalococcoidia; order Lucifugimonadales; family UBA3495; genus Bin87. The sequence goes on from VXTR01000089.1 coordinate 41,631, forward strand.
CAAGGGCCACGCCTCGCCGGGCTTTTACGTCACCCTGGCCCGTGCCGGCTACTTCCCGGCGTCCGAACTGCCGTCGTACCGTAAAACCGACGGCCTGCTCCAGGGCCACGCTCATCCTATGACTCCCGGCGTCGAGATGAACTCCGGTTCCCTGGGCATGGGCCTGTCCTTCGCCCTCGGCCACGCCCTGGCCGCCCGTCTCGACGGGCGCGATTACCGCGTCTTCGCCCTCCTCGGCGACGGCGAATGTCAGGAGGGTGAGGTCTGGGAGGCGGCGATGTCCGCTGCCCACCACCGGGCCAGCAACCTTACCGCCATCATCGACCGCAACCGCATCCAGAACGACCGCTTCACCGACGAAGTGATGACGCTGGAACCCCTCGCCGACCGCTGGCGCGATTTCGGCTGGAACGTTATCACCTGCGACGGCCACGAACACGCCGATATCCTTCACGCCCTCCACGCTTCCGCTGAAGGCGGCCCTACGGCAATCATCGCGAATACCGTCAAGGGCAAGGGGGTATCATTCATGGAGAACAACCCCGGCTTTCACGGGCGCGCCCCCACCGCCGACGAATACGACGCAGCCCTCAAGGAGCTGGCCTGATGACCACCACCCGGCAATCGGTCGCAACCCGCGAAACCTATGGCCGCACCCTCCTCACTATGGCGGAAGAGCATCCCGACATCGTGGTTCTGGGCGGCGACCTCAACGTTTCCACCTTCGTCCACCTCTGGCGCGACCAGTATCCCGACCGCTTCTTTGACTTCGGCCCCGCCGAACAGAACATCGTCGGTGTCGCCGCCGGCCTGGCCGCCGCCGGCAAAATACCCTTCGTCAGCACCTTCAGCGTCTTCGGAACCGGCCGCCCCTACGACCAGTTGCGGGTCCTGATTTCCCAGCCGTCCCTCAACGTCAAGCTGGTCTGCACCCACGCCGGCATCCTCACCGGCGAGGACGGGATGTCCGCTCACAGCATCGAAGACTTGTCTCTCATGTGCGCTCTGCCCTCGTTCAGCGTCACGATCCCGACCGATGCGCCGGAAACGGAGCAGGTCATCCGCGCCGCCGCCGTAACCCGCGGCCCTCAGTACGTTCGGCTCCCCCGGGCCGCCACTCCCGTAGTGCACAGTGATGGCTACCAGTTCCATCCGGGCAAGGCCGAAATCATGCGTGCCGGCGGCGACGTCAGCATCATCGCCTGCGGTTCCCTGCTGGCTCCGGCCCTGGACGCCGCCGATAGCCTGGCCGGCCAATCGATTGACGCTCGCGTCATCAACCTGCACACCCTTGCCCCCGCTGATGAAAACGCCATCATCGCCGCCGCAGAGGAAACCGGCGCCATCGTTACCGCCGAAGAGCATTACGTCCATGGTGGCCTGGGCAGCGTCGTCGCGGGTGTCGTCGCCCGCAACCGTCCCGTGCCCGTCGAGATGGTCGCCCTTCACGGCTACACCAGCTCCGGCCCCGCCAACGAGTTGATGGTCAAAAACGGCCTGACCTCCGACGGCGTCGCGGAGGCAGTCCACCGCGTCCTGAAGCGCAAGTAGCCCGACGATTACCCCGTCCCCGGCGGCAGGGGGCCATGCCCACGCCCGTTACCGTTGCCGCCGCCATAGTCCTCGTACCCGGTGTCGCTGAACACGCGTATCTCGTGCCCCTGGAACACGTGGTACATGTGGGAATCGCGCTCTGAACCCACGGTGTTCAGCATATCAGCGTCGATGTCCGAGATGATTTCCTCAATCTGCTCCGCCGTCAAATTCTGCTCCACGGCGATGGCGATGTGCGCAATACCGGGCATGAAATGCGTGTCAATCCGCCCCACCGTGGTTTCTCCGTCCAGGATCAAATACGCCTCGGAGTTGGCGGTGCGTACTTCGCGTTCGTAGTCGAAAGGCATTTAGTTTTCGCTCACTCGCGAATTTGACCCGTTCCGCGGACTACCCATTTGTAGGTTGTCAATTCGCGGAGTCCCAACGGCCCGCGGGCGTGGAATTTCTGCGTGCTGATTCCGACCTCCGCGCCCAGCCCGAACTGGGCGCCGTCATTGAAACGGGTGCTGGTGTTGTGAAAAACCGCCGCTGCATCCACCTCGTTGAGGAACCTGCTTGCGGCGTCGGCATCGTCCGTCACGATAGCTTCCGAATGGCCTTGACCATGCGCTTCGATGTGCTCTATAGCCTCGTCCAGGCTGTCCACCACTTTAACCGAGGCGATCAGCGCCAGAAATTCCTGCCCGAAATCTTCAGGTTCCGCCGGCGCCACGTTCAGATTGTTCGCCGGTCCCAGGATGCTCAGCGCCCGGTGATCGCAGCGCATTTCAACCCCGGCCCGGTTCAGCTCCTCGGCGATCGGCGGCAGGCAGCGCGCTGCCGCTTCCGAGTGCACCAATACAGTGTCCAGCGCGTTGCACACCGTGGGACGCTGCACCTTGGCGTTGAAAATGATGCGTGCGGCCATTTCGCTGTCCGCGTCCCGGTCGACATACGTATGGCAAACCCCCACGCCGCCGGTCACCACCGGCATGGCCGCGTTTTCCGCCACGAAGTTGATTAGCCCGGTGCCGCCCCTGGGCACCAGCAGGCTGATGTACTCTTTCATCCCCAGCATCACGTCCACCAACGCCCGGTCGGTGTCGTCCACGAATTGCACGGCGTCGGTGGGCAGGCCGGCCTCGCCGATGGCCCGGTGAATCAGCGACACCAGCGCGGTATTTGAGCGCAGGGTCTCCTTGCCACCCCTCAGGATGCAGGCGTTCCCCGATTTCAGCGCCAGCGAAACTATGTCGGTGGTAACGTTGGGCCGGCTTTCGTAGATGCTGGCGAGCACCCCCAGCGGTACGCGCCGTTTTTCCACTTCCAACCCGTTCTCCAGGGTGGAGCTTTCCATCAACTCGCCCACCGGGTCCGGCAACGCCGCCACGCCGCGCACGTCGGCGGCCATTCCGTTTAGCCGTTCCGGGTTCAGCAGCAGTCGGTCCAGGAACGCTTCGTTAATGCCGGCTTCCGTGGCCTCCCGGTAGTCTGCCTCGTTTGCCTCCAGCACCGGCCCTTGCTCCGTTTCCAGCGCGCGGGAGATGTTCTCCAAAGCATCATTGCGCACGTCCGAAGGTAGCCGCGCCAACAACGTTGACGCCGCCTGTGCCGCCTTCCCCTGCTGATAAAGTCGTTCTGCGCCTGCCGTCATGAGTAATCCCCTAAGTAGTCCCGTTCATCCTGTCTATCGATGAAAACCCAGCCTCACAGCAATACCAGGTTGTTCCGATGCACCACTTCTTGGCCGTAGTGATAGCCCAAAGTGTCCACGATGCGGTCCGATCGCATTCCCCGGATACGCTGCACGTCGCCCGCCGAATAGTTGGCAATGCCGCAGGCGATGTGCTCGCCGCCGCCGTCCGTGATGTAGATAATGTCCCCTCGCTCGAAACCGCCCACCACGCTGCGGATGCCCGCTGCCAGCAGGCTCACGCCGTTGCGCCGCAGGGCTGAAACTGCTCCGTCGTCCACCACCACTTGCCCCCAATCGCCATCGCCCACTCGGCTGAGCATCCATCGTTTGCGCGCCTCCGGCTTGCTGCTGGCCGGTCGGAAAAACGTTCCCACCCGTTCCCCTCTCGCCGCCTTGACCACCACGTCCGGGTCCCGGCCTCGGCAGATGGTCATCGCGATGCCCGAGGTGGTCACCAACCGCGCCGCGTCCAGTTTCGTTGGCATGCCGCCCCTGGCCCAGTCGTTGCGGTGCTCCCCGGCCATGGCTGCCACTTGCTCGTCCACGAAGTCCACCGACTCAATCCGTGTCGCCGTCGGGTCCAGCTTGGGGTCGGCAGTGTACAGTCCGTCCACGTCCGACAGAATCACCAGCAGGTCGGCGTCAATCAGTGCGGCAATCAGGGACGACAAGCGGTCATTGTCCCCGAACACCTCGCCAATTTCGTCAGCTGCCACCACGTCGTTTTCGTTCACGACGGGAACCACGCCCAGGTCCAGCAAGGACAGCAGCGTATTGCGGATGTTCAAATACGATTGTCTCTGCGCCATGTCCTTGATGGTAAGCAGCACCTGCGACACCGCTATGCCTTGCCGCTCAAAAAGCTCTGCATAGGCGGCCATCAGCCGGTTCTGTCCCAGCGCGGCCAGCACCTGGCGCGTCGGAATGTCCGGCACCGCCGGTAGCGCGATTTTCTCGGCAATGGCTTGCCGCCCGGCCGCGATTGCTCCTGAAGTGACCAGCAGAACCTGTACGCCGTCCTCCGTCGCCAGCCTGGCAATCTGCTCCGCCAGGTCCGCCATCACCGCGGTGTCCGGCCCACCTTGCAAGTTGCCGCCGGCCAGCACGTTGGTGCCGGCCTTCACCACAATTCTCCGGTAGCTGCCCTTGCCCGGCGACTCTGAAGCGGCCCCGGCAGTCACGGTCGGCGAAAGTGAATCGGCTTGACCCCGCAAAGCGGACATAACGGCAATCCAACGCGCACCAATTGCAATATGGACGTGAATTATATCACGCACACCCCGCCATTCCGCTTGAATCCGTGCCTCAACACAGCGTACAATCTCCTCACGGGGCTGTCCGCCGTAGGCCAGTCCCGTCTCGGCGTGTGTCTATTTAACCACCCAGGCCGAAATTCTGCTTTTGGACTCAACATGGCCCTCACCGGACTCCTCTCCCTCCTTGGCGCGCAGCCCTGGCTGCAACGCCACCTGCGGAACCTTGCCCAGCCCAATGCCCAGGCCGAGCTTACCGTTAACGCCGACCACCAACCGGTGTACCTGGCCGCCCTTTGGTCCGCCTCTCGCGGACGTCCCATCGTAGTTATCACCCCGCGCCTTGATGACGCCCGCCGCCTTTACGACCAACTGCTGACTTACCTGGGCGACGCCGCCCCCGTTTTCCTGCTCCCAGAACCGGAAGTTCTGCCCTTCGAGCGCCTCGCCGTTGACGCCCGCACCGGCAACCAGCGTCTCGCCGCTCTGGCGTCCCTCGCCGACGCTGCCCAGCGTCCCGGCGATGCGACACCTCCCCTGGTGGTGGCGTCCGTGTCCGCCGCCCTGCGCCTCACCCTTCCGCCTGACCTCACCTTGGGCTGCCATCCCGACGACTCCGGCGGCCCTCTGGTTAAAGGCGCTCGCGTCCCGTCCATCGACGATGCCTTGGCGGCATGGGTGCAGCTGGGTTACCGCCGCGAGCCTCAGGTGGAAGCCACCGGCTCCTTCAGCCTCCGCGGCGGCATCCTGGACGTTTTCCCGCCCAATGCTGACCTGCCCTACCGCATCGAGCTCTGGGACGACGAAATCGACACCATCCGGCTCTTCGATCCCGAAACCCAGCGTTCCATCGACAACGCCGACGCCGTGAACGTCATCGCCGCCGCCGAGCAGCTCACCGAACTTTGCGACCCCAACGTCTTCGAGGAGCGCCGCAGCCGCATCGACCTGTCCGCTTGCTCCGCCTCCACCGTCGCCCGCTTTCAGGAAGAACTCTCCGAACTGCTCACCGTGCCTAATCCCGAAATCCTGTCCTTCTACAACGGCTTGCTCAATTCCCACACGCTGGCCGATTACGTCCCCGGCGACGCCATTGTCGTCTTCGACCGTCCCGCCCGCCTCGCCGGCGAAGCCGAGGAGCAGGACGCCCGCTACGAACAGCAGCGCGCCAACCGCCAGAGCCGCGGCGAACTCCCCTATGGCTTCCCGTCTCCCGCCGCCGGTTGGGAAACGTTTCGTGAGCAAATCGCCCGTTCCTCCGTTACTACCGTGGACCTGCTCCGCTGGGGGGCTGACGACGGTCCTCAAATCGTGCAGCCTTTGCCCGACGTTCTCTCCGGCCTGTCCGCCTTTACCGGCGACGTGGCCGACCGCATCGCCCAGGGTGGCGCCGTCGTTGCCATCAGCCAGCACGCCGGCCGGCTGAGCGAACTCCTGGAAGAATCCGGCATTTCCGCCAGCGTGGTGGAAGCGCTGCCAACTCGCCCCCGGGCCAAGCGTGTCTATCTGATGCCCGGCTCATTACGCAAGGGCTGGCACGCCGAGGGCGCCGGCAGCGCCCCGGCCGTTGCCGTGTTCAGCGATGCCGAGCTTTTCGGAACCGTCAAGCAGCGCGCCTACCGCCCGCCCACGGCCCGCCGCGACTTGGGCGACGCCGTTTCGCTGACCGACCTCACGCCCGGCTGCTACGTCGTCCACATCGACCACGGCGTCGCCAAGTTCATCGGAACCACCCATCTCGAATCCACCGGCGATGACCGCGAGTATCTGGTGCTGGAATACGCCGGAGACGACCGACTCTACGTCCCCACCGAACAGCTGGATCGTCTGGGCGCCTACGTTGCCGCTACCGACCACGCGCCCACCCTCACCCGTCTCGGCGGCAGCGAATGGCAGCGCATCAAGGAGCGCGCCACCGGCGCCGCCCGGGAAATCGCCGCCGAACTGCTCCGTCTCTACGCCACCCGCGAAACCGTCCCGGGACATCGCTTTGGCCCCGATGCCTCCTGGCAGCAGGACTTGGAAGATTCCTTCCCCTACCAGGAAACCCCCGACCAGCTTCGCGCCGTTGACGAAGTGAAAACCGACATGGAGCTGTCCAAGCCCATGGACCGCCTCATCTGCGGCGACGTGGGCTACGGCAAAACCGAGGTCGCTCTCCGCGCCGCCTTCAAGACCGTCAACGAGGGTATGCAGGTGGCCATCCTGGTGCCTACCACCGTACTCGCCCAGCAGCACTATGCCACCTTCGCCGAAAGGCTCGCCCCTTATCCGGTCAAGGTTGAAGTCCTCAGCCGTTTCCGCACCCACAAAGAACAGGCTGACGTCGTCGAGGCCGCCCGGGACGGCCTGGTGGACATCGTCATCGGCACCCACCGCATCCTGCAAAAAGACGTCGGCTTCAAGAACCTCGGCCTCGTCATTGTTGACGAGGAACACCGCTTCGGCGTCGCCCACAAAGAACGCCTCAAGCAGATGCGCGCCGAGGTTGACGTGCTCACCCTCACTGCCACGCCCATTCCGCGAACGCTGCACATGGCCCTGGCCGGCGTCCGCGATATGAGTGTCATCCACACGCCGCCGGAGGCCCGCCTGCCCGTCAAAACCTTCGTGTCCGAGGACAGCGGAGACTTGGTACGGGAGGCCATCCTGCGCGAGCTGGAGCGCGACGGCCAGGTCTTTTTCCTCCACAACCGTGTCCGCACCATCCATCAAATCACCGAGGAGCTGGAAAAGCTGGTTCCAGAAGCCCGCTTCATCATCGGCCACGGCCAGATGCCCGAATCCGAACTGGAAGACGTTATGGTCGCCTTCGCCAACCGCGAGGCCGACGTCCTGGTCTGCACCACCATCATCGAGTCCGGCCTGGATATGCCCAACGTCAACACCATCATCATCGACCGCGCCGACCGTTTCGGCCTTGCGCAACTCTACCAGCTCCGTGGCCGCGTCGGTCGTGGGGACCATCGCGCCTACGCCTACCTGCTGCTCCCCGACAACCACGAAATCACCGACGCCGCCAGCCAGCGCATCCACGCCATCCTCCAGGCCGATGAACTTGGCTCCGGTTTCCGCATCGCCATGCGCGACCTGGAAATCCGCGGCGCCGGCAACCTCCTCGGCGCCGACCAGAGCGGCCAGATTCACGCCGTCGGCCTCAACCTCTACTCCGAGCTGCTCAGCCAGGCCGTCCAGGAACTCCACGACCAGGGCAACGGCGCCGCTCCCTCAGCCGAATTTCAAACGCCCCCGCGCATCGACCTGCCGACCATCTCCGCTGTCATTCCCGCCGACTACATTGCCCATCTGCCGGCCCGCCTCGCCTTTTACCAGCGCCTTTCCAACATCATCGACCGCGCCCAAATCGCCGCCGTCCGCTCCGATATGCAGGATCGCTTCGGCCCGCTGCCTCCCCCGGTGGAGAACCTGCTCACCATAACCGACCTGCGCTGTCTCGGCTTGGCCGCCGGTGTCGAGTCTATTTCGGGAACGGCCGGCGACGGCATCGTTACCGTGGTATTCCGACAGCCGGTCGGCGACGCTCGCCTGGCTTTGCAGAACAAGATGGGGCCCGGTGTCCTGGTCAGCCGACGGGATATGCAGATCCGCACCACCGGCGACTCCGACCACGGCCTGGCCCGGCTGGCCCGCTCCCTTCGGCGCGTCATATCCTTCATCGACGAAATGCAGCAGGCCATGGCTGCCGCCGCTCCGGCCGGCGACGCTCTCGACCCGGCGCCGCCGGCATCCACAAACGGCAGTGCCGCTAAACCTCCGCGTTCCCGTTCCCGCCGTCGCCGTCGTCAGCCGCAGGAGGTTGCCGCTGACTGACGCCGTTGCCTTCCGCGCCGCTCCTCCGCCTTCGCTGCCACATTACCAGCGCGATCACTCCGCCCGCTCCCGCTATCGCCAGAACGGCGATAATCACTCCTACCACCACCCAAATCCCGTCGCGGTCATCGCCGGTGTACACCGATACGGATAGTCGCGAGTTGGGCGCCGCGTCCGACGGGCTTTGACCCGAGGAGTGGTACTCCCAGGCCACAACCTTGCCCAGCCCGGCGCCGAAATCCATTATCTCCCTCAAGTCCGAAGCTTTCACCACCAGGTCCGCGTTGATGCTTACGCTCTCCCCTTCGTCCCATCGGGATTCGTTCCAGTTTTCCACGTAACCGCCCAGCGATTCCACCCGCGCCCGTATCTCTCCGGCCATCGCCATCGGCTCCGACGCTTCCAGCGACAGCGAAGCCGCGGAGTCAACGTTGGAGCGAATCACCAGCGTCAGCCGTGCGTTGGGCGTATCTCCCGACGGCGCCGGCCCCACTGAATCCAGCCGCCGCTCCGACGGCTCGCCCAGCGACGCCACGTAGTCCATCAACCCGTTCAGGTCCGTTGGCCTGACGAATGCCGACAGTTGCACCACTTGGCCCCTGTCTTCCTGATATTCCCGTTTTTCTCCCACGTAGCCCTGTAGCGCTTCCACCTGTGTCACTACGGAGTCGGCGGTCTCTGCCGGGTTCCCTACTGCCAGGGTCAGCGACCCGTAGGGCGGGTCGGCGGCGAATCGTGGCGGCAGGTGCAAATTAACCCTGATCAGCGACGCCGCTACCCTGTTTTCCAGGTTCCGCTGCGTCGCTGCTACCTGCTCTATATCCGCTCGCACTTCCGAGATGCGACGCTCAATGTCGATCACGTCCTCCACCGTCGCCGCGTTTTCCAGCAGCACGACCAGCCGCTCCTCCTGCACCTTCCACGCCTCCATCCGGGCTTCGTTGTCAATCAGCCGGTCCGTTACGTCGGTGGACGACACCCCCTCGTCGGTCACGCGCCCCAACCCTCGCAGGGTATCCATTGCGTTGTTGAACCGTTCCGCCGGCACCCGTATCCCGATGGATGCGGTTCGGTAGCCTCCCTCGCCAACTATGTCCGACGATTCCACCCAGCCGCCTCGTTGCGCCGCCAGCGTTTCCACCTGTCGGGCCACCGAGTCAATGTCGTTCACCTCCAGGCTTACCCATGCCTCCACAATCAACTGCCGCCCGCTTTGGGCTTGCATGGAACTCGCGGATTCGCCGGTTGGCGTATCCGAGTCGGCTCCGGCGCTGGCCTGCTGAACCGCCGTTGCCGCTTGAGCGAGGGGGGAACGGTCCAGGCCAAGGGATTCCGTCATTGAGCCGGATGCAGCCTCGGGCGCGGCTGTCGGCTGCGCCGCCGCTGGCTGGGCTGGCGCGTATGCTGCGCTATCCTCCATTGCCATCGCCGCAGATTCATCCGCCCCTCCACAGCTCAATGCCATTGCCATCAACCCGGCCACGAGCGCAACCCCGGCCAACGCTCGCTTCAATCTCAGAGTACCCATTATCAGCGCCTCCAATCTCGTCCTTACCGTTCATACGGATTATATCCTGCTCCGGTTTCAACTCCCACCGGCTTGGCCAGCCTTGGCGGGCCGAGCCATCCCTGGGCCTTTCGATTATCGGTACAAACCTGCAAAGCCGTCATTCCGGCGAAAGAACGTCACCCCGTACTTGATACGGGGTCCGCATTACGGGAATAATCGAAAGGCCCTGGAGCCATCCAGCGAGTCGTTGACGCCCAAAATGCCACGCCATATAATGCCGGTTGGACTGTTATGCAAGTCAATTCGCCGTACTTGGCGCACCCCCCAAGGAGTCATTAGAATGACCACCGCTATCCCCGAATCAATTTTGCATCCCGCCTCGCTGGTCAACGAGCTCAAGAAAAACGACGTCTCCCACGTCGTCTGGCTACCCGACAGCGAGACCAATTTCCTCTATCACATGATGATGGAAGAACCCACCCTCGACTTGGTTCCCGTCTGCCGCGAGGGTGAAACCATGGCCGTCGCCGCCGGACTCTGGGTTGGCGGCGCCAAACCCGTGGTGCTCATTCAGAACACCGGCGTCTTCGAAGCCGGCGACTCCATCCGCGGCCTCTGCCTCGACCTCAACCAGCCGCTGGTTATGCTGGTCGGTTATCGCGGCTGGACCCGGCGCGGCCCCACTCCCGACTCCGCCGGGCGCTTCATCGAACACATCCTTCACGCCTGGGGCATCAACTATTACCTCGTCGAAACCGATGAAGATGCCGACCGCATCAGCGTCGCCTTTGAAGAATGCGAACGCCTCAGCCGCCCCGTTGCCGTCCTGATTGGCACCGAGTTCGGGTCATAACCGGCTATCCGGGCTTTCACCCTCACCCCTACCCTCTCCCATCAAGGGAGAGGGGAACATTCCTCATTCAGGAGCAAACCCCATGATTAACAATACCGACGCCGTCCGCGTCATCGACAGCAAGCGCGAAGACGCCGTCCTGGTCCCCACCATGAACGCCGGCAACGTCCGCTTCGGCCTGCCCACCGTTACCAGCAACCAGGTGTTGGACCTGCCCATCTCCGGCGCAATGGGCAAGGCCAGCAACGTCGGGCTGGGCATTGCCCTGGCGCAACCCGGCCGCAAGGTAATCGTCATGGATGGCGATGGCAGCCTGCTGATGAACTTGGGCTCTTTGGTAACTACTTCCACCAAGCAGCCCAGGAACTTCTACCACTTCCTGTTCAACAATGGCGTCTATGCCGTAACCGGCGGCCAACCCATTCCCGGCTCCGAGGGCGTCACCAATTGGGAAGAGGTCGCCAGGGGAGCCGGCTATGCCGCCGTCTTCTCCTTTGACAACCTGGAAGACTTCACCACCGGTATCGACGAAGTTCTCGCCGCCGAAGGCCCGGTCTTCGTCCACCTGGCCGTCGAGCCGGAAATCGAGAACACCCCGGTTCAGTTCCGCCAGCGCCCCACCCGCTCGGCGCAGCAGGCATACCAGGAAGTAACCGCCGCCCTGGCCGCCGACAACTAGCCGCCGGCACAAGGTAGTCAGCGTAAGGGGCGAATCTGCCGATGGTAGATTCGCCCCGACTCTAAAACCAATGCCCAAGTTCTCGCTCACCGGCATTATTGGCCGCCTGCTGGCTTCTGCGGTAGTAGTCGCCGGATTCTACCTGCTGTGGCTGGGCTTCGTGGAGGCCAACGCCCTCAAAGCCGTTCCGGGCGCCATTCTCATCCCGGTTGGACTCTACCTGATGGTGTCTTCACGCCGCTCCCAAATCCGCGATGAATCCCGTCGCAACGCCGAAGTGGATTCCGATAACGAATGATTCCCTCACACGAAGTCGCTCGCGCCATCAACTACCACCGTGACGATGCGTTGGTGGTATCCACCTCCGCTGCCCTCCGCGACTGGCATCAGGTATCCCAGCGTCGTGACTTGGACATCGACCTTACCGACTGCATGGACCGGGCCCCCGCCGTCGGCCTAGGCCTGTCCCTGGCTCAGCCCAACCGTCGCATCTTGGTGCTAGACTGCGACGCCACCCTGCGCACCGATCTGGCCAGCCTGGCCACCATCGGCGAGGCCGCGCCGAGCAACTTCGTTCATTTTGTCCTGGAAGACGCCGACCATACGTCCACCGATGGCGTGCCAATTCGCGGCCTCGACAAGGTTGATTTTGAGGGCGTGGCCCGCAGCGCCGGTTACGCTCATGCCTGCCGCTTCGACAACCTGGAAGAACTACTCATCGGCATGGAGGACATCATGCGCCGGCCCGGCCCGATCCTGGTCGCCGTCAAAGTCGTCCCCGATTCCGAGTCCGCTCGCTTCCCCGAGCGCACGATGGCCGACGGCTGGGCCGAAGTCAGGCGCGCCCTGGCCGCTGACATCTAACCGCTTGTGGAATCCGTCTCCGGGGGCCTCACCACGATTTGCCGCGCCACGTTGTACCCAATGGAAATCTCCTCCACTTCAGTCTCCACCCGCATGACCCCCAGGTAGGGCATCGCTTCCACCAACGTTATGTGCCGCTCCGGCACCAACTGCGCTCCCCCCAGGAACTTCAGCAGCTCCGGGTCCTCTTCCGGCACCCGGTCAACCACGTAGGCTTGGCCATCATCCGCGTTGTCCAATGTAACTGCCCCGGCGCTGGCCACGTCCGCTCCTGAGCCCGGAATAGGCCAACCAAAAGGGGAGCGCGTCGGGTTCCCCAGCCGCTCCATCAGCTTGGACTCCAGCGCTTCCGACATGCCGTGCTCCAATTGGTGGGCTTCGATGTGGGCTTCGTGCAGTTCCATGCCCAGCAAGTCCACCACCAGCCACTCCGCCAGCCGATGCCGTCGGGCGATATTCTCTCCCTCGGTCTGGCCCCGGTTCGTCAAGCGAATGCGCTTGTCCCCGCCAATCTCCACCAGACCCTGCTTCTGCATCCGCCGCAGCATACCCGCCACCGATGGCACCGATGTTCCCAGCCCTTCGGTGGGAGGCAATTGCCTCAACGCCTCGGTCAACTGAGTCAGCGTCGGAACCTCTCCGTCCTCCCACATCTTGTACAGCGAAAGGAGGTAGTTTTCAGTTACCGGTGACGGGCGCTCACCGGCTGCACTTGACTGAGCGTTGGCGGCGGCAGTTTTGCGAGGGCGGGGCACACTTCCTCCCAATCTGTGAAGTTGCCGCGATTATACCCCAAATCCGATTGCGCTTACTAACCGCCCGGCCGCGCCATTGGGGAGTCGGTTCCGGCCGGGTAACCCCGGTGAACCGGTTATCTGGTATCATCCACAGCCCCAGCGAGGTATGCCTAATGCATCATTGGACGGTTGGCGGGGACATATTCATCGGCTGGCCCGACCACGGCGCCGCCGAACGCCGTTACACCATCGTTGACCTGGACCTGTTCGGGAAGGTGTTCCGGGCGCGGGTTACGGATGGACAGCGCGAGGGCGGGTTCATGGTCATTTTCGATTGCCCCAACGTAATCCTGGAGCAGCTGGCGGAGCAGGCATCCAGCAGGCTGGGTTTCCGGGTCATCGTGTCCGGGCTGCGCACCAGCATAGAGGGGAGTATCGTGCGGAGCTTTGATTACGAGTGGTATCCCACCCCGGAATACGCGGAGCGCCCGCGGGCGTTGGCGACGACGCTGGCCGGTCTGTATGACGAGGTTGCGCCGGGACAGGCAGGCTAGCTGCCGCCGGGTATGTTGGGGTGCCCCCACAGCGGATGCCGGAAAGTGGGTGCCAGCGCCGGGTTGAGCTCACGGCGAGAGCGAGCGGCGGCGCCACCGTCATGGGAGATAACTTCCTGAGAGTCAGGTTCCGGAGGTGCGTCGGACTGTCGACGCCGTCGCATGGTCGGCTGAGCGCGTCCCTCGGATAGGCGATTCAGGTGGCGGGCCAGTTCCTGGAGGCTGTGCAGGTTATGCGCTGGCAGGAAGTCGTCCACGTGAGGCAGCGCGGCCTGCATTCCCCTGGTCAGCGGTTGGTAGTCGGGCGAACCGAGCAGCGGATTGAGCCAAATCAGGCGATGGCAACTGCGCTGCAGCCGGGCCATCTCGCGGGAAAGGAGTTCCAGCTCGCCGCGGTCCCAGCCGTCGGAGATGACCAGCACCACCGCGCCGCCGCGCAAAACCCGCCGCGCCCACTGGTAATTGAAGCTCTTGATAGCGTCGCCGATGCGGGTTCCGCCGGCCCAGTCGGGTACGGCCCGGGCCACCTCGGCCACGGCATGGTCAACGCCCCGGTGGGACAGATGCCGCGTGATGCGAGTCAGGCGGGTTGCGAACAGGAAAGCCTCCAGCTGCTGACCGCTGACGGCAACGGTGTGCAGGAAGTGGAGGAGCATACGAGTGTAGCGTTCCATTGAGCCGCTGACGTCGCAGATGAGCGCCAGGGGGCGTGGCTTGGTCTTGCGCTGACGGTGCGCGATGTCCAGCATCTCGCCACCGTAGGAAAGGCTGCGGCGCATGGTTCGACGCAGGTCAACGTCGCGGCCGTCGCCCCAGGTGAGGCGGCGGGTGCGACGGCTGCCCAGGTCCCAGGCCAGTTCGCTCATCAAGACGCGGGCTGCGGACACTTCGGCGGGAGTGTATTCGGCGAAATCCCGTTGGCGCAGCACCTCGCGGGCGCTGAAGGAGCGGAGCAGGTCAACCACGGGTTGACGGTCGCCGGTGTCGTCGGTTTCGCCGGCGTCGGGAGGGCCGTCGGAGGTATCCTCGCGGTGCGGCATCACCCGGGGCGTGCGATAGCGACGCTCCTCGCCCATGGAACGCAGGTCGCGCATACTGCGGCCGTGGGCGGGCCGGCGCCAGAAGACCTGGAACGCCTCGTCAAACAGCGGCAGGTCGGTGCGACGATGCACCAGCAGAGCGCGGGCGGCGAGACGGAAATCGTTGCGACTGCCGCCGATGGGCACAAACTCGGTGGCGCGCACCAGGTCCAGCATATTGGCTGAGCCAACATCCAGCCCAAGCCGGCGCAGCACCTCCCCGAACATCAGCAAGTTGGGCAGGATGGCGCCTTCACCGGCATCGGCCGGCGCGGTGTGAAGGTTGACGTGGGCAGGCGTGGTCATGCGTCGCAGCTCGACAGCCTCAGAACTCGGCGCTGCGCGGAGTGCGGGGGAAGGCGATGATGTCGCGGATGTTCTGCATCCCGGTGGCGAACTGGACCGTGCGCTCGAAGCCTAGGCCGAAGCCCGCATGGGGCGTGGTTCCGTAGCGGCGCAGGTCGAGATACCACCAGTATGGAGCGTCGTCCAGGCCGGCCTCGGCCATGCGCGTCTGCAGCACGTCCAGCCGTTCCTCGCGCTGGCTGCCGCCGATGATTTCGCCGATGCGGGGCACCAGCACGTCCATCGCGCGGACGGTTTCGCCCTGATCTCCCGGCGCTCGCGAGTTGAGGCGCATATAGAAGGCCTTGATGGCGCTGGGGTAGTCGGTAACGATGACGGGCCGGCCGACCTTGCGCTCGGTGAGATAGCGTTCGTGCTCGGACTGGAGGTCGGAACCCCACTGGACAGGGAACTCGAAGGACTCTCCGGAGGCTTGCAGGGCGTTGACGGCTTCGGTGTAGGTCATGCGCTCGAAGTCGGAGTTGGCGATGTCTTCCAGGGTGGTTATCAGCTCTTTGTCGTAGAAGCGGTTGAAGAAGGCCATGTCCTCGGAACAGTTATCCAGGACGTGGGCGAAGATGCTGCGCAGGAAGTCCTCGGCAAGCTGGGCCAGGCCGTCCAGGTCGCAAAAGGCGACTTCCGGCTCCACCATCCAGAACTCGGCGAGATGGCGGGAGGTGTTGGAGTTTTCGGCGCGGAAGGTCGGGCCGAAGGTGTACACGTCGGACATTGCCTGGGAGAAGATTTCGGCTTCCAGCTGGCCGCTGACGGTGAGGAAGGCGGGCCGACCGAAAAAGTCGGCGTTGTTGTCAACCTGGCCGCCCTGGGTGGGCAGGTCGTTGAGGTCCAGGGTGGTGGCCCGGAACATGGCGCCGGCGCCCTCGGCGTCGCTGGCGGTGATGATGGGGGTCTGGACGTAGAGAAAGCCCCGCTGCTGGAAGAACTGGTGGATGCCGAAGGCCATGGCGTTGCGGACCCGGGCCACGGCTCCGAAGGTGTTGGTGCGGGGGCGCAGGTGGGCCAGTTCGCGGAGGAACTCCAGGGTGTGGCGTTTCTTCTGGAGCGGGTATTCCTCGGGGTCGGCGTCGCCCAGGAGGGTCAGGCTGTCGGCGGCGACTTCGTAGCGCTGGCCGCGTCCGGGGGATTCGCGCAGCACGCCGATGGCGGTCAGGCTGCAGCCGGTGGTGAGGCGGTCAACCAGGGGGTAGTCCGGGCAGTTGGCGTCAACGACGATTTGGAGGTCGGCCAGGCTGGAGCCGTCGTTGATTTGAACGAAAGCGACGCCGCCGGAGGAGCGGACAGTTTTCACCCAACCGCTGACGGTTACCGGGTTGGGGGCGTCGTCAGTGGTTTCAGCGGTGAGCAGGGTCTGGATGCGGGTGCGTTGTGGCGTGGGCATGGCGGGCCTCGGCGCAGCAGGATATTGCTAGATTCTAGCAGGAATACGGCGCTGCGGCAGGCCCGGTGCGCGGTTAGATGTTGGGCCGCTCCCGGTGCCACGCCGTGGCCTGTTGGTAGGCGTGGGCGATGTTGAGCAGGCGGTCTTCGGCGAGATGGGGGCCGATGAGCTGCAGGCCGACGGGCAGGGCCGTGTCCCCGTCGTCGGGAGTGGCAAAGCCGCAGGGGATGGACACTGCGGGAAGGCCGGCGATGTTGACCGGGATGGTGTAGATGTCCACCAGGTACATGCGCACCGGGTCGTCGGTGCGGTCGCCCAGGAGGAAGGCGGTTACCGGAGATACGGGCGCGACCAGGGCGTCCACGTCGGCGAAGACACGGGCGAAGTCCTGGCGAATCAGCGTGCGCACCTGCTGGGCCTTGAGATAGTAGGCGTCGTAGTAGCCGGAGGAGAGGGCGAAGGCGCCCAGCATGATGCGGCGCTTGACCTCGGGGCCGAAGCCGTGCTGCCGGGTGCGTTCCATGGCCTCCCACATATCGGCATCTCCTTGGTGGGAGTAACCGTACTTCACCCCATCGTAGCGGGCCAGGTTGGCAGAGCACTCGGAGGGGGCGATGATGTAGTAGCAGGCCAGGGCGTGCTCGGTGGACGGCAGGGACACCTCGCGGATTTCCGCGCCCAGGGCGGCCAACTGATCGATGGCGGCGGCAACGGCGGCGCGGACGCCGGCGTCCATGCCATCAGCGAAATACTCTGATGGAACACCCAGTCGGAGTCCAGACACGTCGCCGGTGAGGGCAGCGGCGTAGTCGGGCGTCGGAGCGGGCAGCGAGGTGGCGTCGCGGGGGTCGTGGCCGGCGATGGCTTGCAGGATGAGGGCGCAGTCGGCAGCGTCTCGGGCCAGGGGGCCGATTTGGTCCAGGGACGAGGCGTAGGCGACCAGACCGTAGCGGCTGACCCGTCCGTAAGTTGGCTTGAGTCCCGTTACGCCGCAGAAAGATGCCGGCTGCCGGATGCTGCCGCCGGTGTCGGTGCCCAGTGCGAAGGGTGCCATGCCGGCGGCCACCGCCGCCGCCGAGCCGCCGCTGCTGCCGCCCGGGACGCGCGACGTGTCCCAGGGGTTACGGGTCGGAAAGAACGCCGAGTTTTCGGTGGATGACCCCATGCCAAACTCGTCCATGTTCCCCTTGCCCAGCAGCACGGCGTCCTGCGCGCGCAGCCGAGCCACGGCGGTGGCATCGTACACGGGCACATACTCGGCCAGCATCCGGGAGGCGCAGGTGGTGGGCACCCCATTCGTGCAGAGCAGGTCTTTGACCTGCATTGGAATGCCGGTCAGCGGGCCGGCGTCGCCGGACAGAATGCGCCGATCGGCGGCCTGCGCCTGCTGGCGGGCGATGTCAGCGGTTACTGTGAGGTACGCCGACAGTTGGCCGTCCACGGCGGCGATGCGCTCCAGGCAGGCGTCGGTGAGTTCGACGCTGCTGATGGCGCGGTCGGCAAGGAGTTGAGCGGCCTGCGCTACGGACAGCTGCCAGAGTTCGGACATCGAAACTTCACTCGTCCAGCACGGCGCGCACCTGGAAGAAGTCGCCGCGGCGACGGGGGGCGTTGCGCAGGGTGTCCTCGGCGTCCAGGCTGTCGGCCGGCTCGTCGTCGCGCAGGACGTTATCCAGGCCGGCGACGTGGGCTGTGGGTTCAACGCCGGAGGTGTCCAGGGCCTGCAGGGCCTGGAATTGGTCGAGGATGTCGGACAACTGGCGGGTGAAAGCCTCGGTTTCCGCGTCGGTGAGAGAGATGCGGGCCAGGGCGGCGATGTGCTGGACTTGGGCGCGGTCGATGGGCATGGTGGGATGGCCAGAGAGCCTGCGCTAGCTCATTTCGGAGCCGCCCGAGACGCTGATGCTGAGGCCGGTCATGTAGTCCGATTCGGCGGAGGACAGGAAGGCGGCCATGCGGGCGATGTCGTCGCCCTGGGCGATGCGGCCCAGGGGCACGCGCATTTCGCGTTCGCGGACCATCAGGGCGCGGTGCTCCTCGCCGGAGGTGCCCTCCGGAGCCAGGGCGGCGGCGATGAAGTCCACGCGCTCGGTGTCCACCAGACCGGGGCAGATGGCGTTGACGTTGACGTGATGAGGCGCCATTTCGTGGGCCAGGGACTGGGTGAAGCCAATGACGGCGAACTTGCTGGCGCAGTAGGCTCCGTAGCGAGCGATGCCGCGCTTGCCGGCGCCGGAGGATATGTTGATGATTTTGCCGGGGCCGCCCCGGTCAATCATGTGGCGGCAGACGGCCCGGCTGACCAGATAGGTGCCGCGGACGTTGACGCGCATCACGTCGTCGAAGGCGTCCTCTTCCAGCTCGACGATGAGCACTCGATCCCGGCCGGGACGGGAGCCGGCGTTGTTGACCAGGATGTCGACCTTGCCGAACTCGTTGATGGTGTCGGCGACCATGGCGTCAACCTGGGCGCTGTCGGCCACGTCGTAGTAGAGGCCCAGGCTGCGACGGCCCATCGCCTGAATCTCCTTGACCACGCTGGGCAGCCCTTCCCAGCCATCCATGCGGTCTTCGGTACGGATGGCGTCCAGGGAGGCTTCCACGTCCGTGACCACCACGTCGGCGCCTTCGGAGGCGAGACGGGTGGCGATGGCGCGACCGATGCCGTGGCGTCCGCCGGCGCCGGTGACGAGGGCTGTCTTGCCGTTGAGGTCGTACATTGGAACTCCTGTGGAAGAGAGAGTAGCAGGTTTGGTTACGTGCGGCCCGGCCACGCTGGATTGTGGTCGTGGTGGTGGAGGGCGTAGGCGTTGCCGGTAGCATGGACAACCAGCTGGTGGCCGAATACGTCGGCGAGCACCGATTCCAGGAACACTTCTTCCGGCGGGCCGTAGGCGATGAGACGCTGGTTAATGAGGGCAACGTCGCTGGCGCGGGCGGACACGCAGGTGAGGTCGTGGGTGCTCATCATCACCGTGGCCCCCCCGTCCCGCAGGTTGTCGATAATGTCCAGGAAGCTGTGCTGCGCGGTGGGATCGAGGCCGTTCATCGGCTCGTCAAGCAGCAGGATGGACGGTTTGGAGGCGATGGCTCGGGCCAACAGGGCTCGGCGCCGCTGTCCGCCGGACAATTCGCCGATGCTCCGATTCCGCAGGTCGGTAAGGCCAACGGTGGCCAGGGCTTCGGCGGCAGCGTCGCGGTTGGCGCGGCTGTGGGCGCGAAACAGGCCCCGCGAGGGGGTGAGGCCCATCAGGGCGACGTCCCAAACGGTTACCGGGAAGTTCCAATCGACCTGTTCCAGCTGAGGAACGAAGCCGGTTTGCTTGCGCATTTCGGCGCTGGGACGACCATGGACGGTTACATGACCCTCGTCAGGCTTCACCAGGCCGACGACGGCTTTCAGCAGGGTGGATTTGCCGCCTCCGTTGGGGCCGACGACGGCGGAGAGGCTGCCGCTGTCAACGGAGAAGGAAACGTCGCTCAGGGCGTGAATCGGGCCATAGGTTACGGTAACGTTCTCAAAAGCGACGGTTTGAGGCACGTTGCCGTTGTGGGTGTGAGTCTGTCCGTCCCGCGAATGAGTGTGGCTGTGGCCGGTGTGCTGGTCAGCAGATGGCGAACGCATGGGACTACTCCCGAAACCAGTCGTCGCCGGCAGGAGGCCAGGGATTCTCGGGGTCCAGTACCTGGGAGAGCTGGGTGAAGGCGCCCTTGAAAGTGGCCGGATGCAGCCAGATGCTGTTGAAGCCCAAGTTGGTGTAGTTATCCGTGCGCCGTGACGTGGTAAAGCGGATGCCGTCCAGCGATTGCAGGTAGGCGTCTGTGGCCAGGGAATCGGCAATCTGATAGATGGTAAGGTAAATCCCCTCCCCGTAGCGGGCCAGAAACCGGCCGGAAGGCGAGTCGTCGCTGGTCGGCTGCGCCAGCTCGATGAAAGGTTTGCGGTCTCCCAAGGGGAGCACGGCGATCTCTAGGTCGGTGAAGCTGATTTGAAAACGCTTGGTGGGCTGCAGGCCGAAGAGAGCGCTCCAGTGAGCGATGGCGGCGTCCAGGTCGTGGACGATAATGGCGACTTGGCGCAGTTGCAACGTGCTGGGCTGATGGCTTGCGGACTGCCAATCCGGGCCGGCGGCAGGCCAGGGATTGGTCGGGTCGCTTACCTCCATGATTTCCAGGAACGCCCCGTTGCACGACGCGGGATGCAGGAACGCGGAGCGGGAGCCGTCGTGCTGGGTCTCGCCGGTGATGCGGACACCCATGTCCCGCAGGTGCGGCATCAGGCGATCGTACTCGGTGGTTTCAAAGATGACCATGTACGGCGCTTCCCCGCGGCGTTGCAGGAAACGGGCGCCGGCGGAGTCCCCGTTGCTGGGCGCCAGCAGTTCAACGAAGGTGCCGTTGCCAGCGGCCAGGACGGCGTTCTCCAAGCCGAACTGGGGCAGCGCCCCGGCTCGGCTTGGAGCCATACCGAGCACGCTGCCATAGAGGTCGATGGCCTCTGGGAGGTCGTTGACCATCATGGCGATTTGGCGGAGCTTATGCAGCATCGCGGGAGGGCAGGTTGAGCATTGCGGTGCCTATAAGGTACCGGCGGTCAGCAGCCGGGTTGGTCATCGTAATATCGCACTGGACCATGTTGCCCGTGTCGTCTTCGGAGGTATCGCTAATCTGAATGCCCATGTGCAGCGGCTCGTTGTGGGGAACCGAACCCCGGAATACCAGGTCCAGGTCGGCAACGGTCTCCGCGCCGGCCCAATCGGTCAGGACTCGGGACACCAGCGCCATGGTCATAATGCCGGGAACGATTGGCCCCTCCAGCCCCACTCGTTCCGCTTCGGCCTGGTCCGTGAATCGGTTAGGCGCCGGGTTGCCCCACAGAGAGCAGAAATCAACCACCTGCTCGTCTGATACCGACAGGACAACCGGCCCGATTTCGTCGCCGAGGTCAACGTCTTCAAAGTAGAGTTTGGGGTATTCCGTTGTCATAAAACTACTCCCGTACCACCTGTGAACGCTGCACGTCGGCAACGATTGTGCCGTGCTGATTGCGGAACGTGGTTTCCCAGACCACGTGAGCCATGGTTCCGGAACGGCCGGTTTTGGTGTACACGTCCTTCAAGTGCGACGACGCGGTCAAGATGTCTCCCGCCACGATGGTTGCGCGCGGCGTGACCCGCTGCCCGCCGTGGAATTGGCGACGCCCGAACTGCAGCTTGATGTCGGGCAACTCGCCCCGTTCAAAGAGCGCGCAGAGGGTCGGCGGCGCGACTTGATCCGCGTACCCGGCGGCCAGGGCGGCATCCCTATCGACGAAAATCGGATTGTCTTCCCCAACGCTGCGCGCATACACGCTGATGATGTCGTTGGTAACCTCGAACGGGCCGGACTGGTGCTCGACGCCGTACAGCGAGTGGTCGTATTCGTAGTCAATTTGCGTGGGCATATCAGCCTCCGGTCAGCCGATGGTAGCGGCCGCGGTTTCCTCAATGTAGATGGGCCGGAACTCGCCCGACATCAGTGCCTCCACCAACTCGGGTTCAGTTCGGACCGTCGCTTTGAATTCGGTCACGGCCCGGCCGATGTGGCTGGCCAGGTGAGCGTCGCTGCCAGCGGTGCCCAGGTACCCGCCGTTATCGCAAAGCGTCTCGGCTCTTTCGTTCTCTTCAGGTTTGCTGCCGGCGTTGACCCGCTCAACGATGGCCAGGTCGGGGAACTCCACGCCCTGTTCCATGTACTCCACCAGCCCGATGCCGAAGCGCCCTGGATGCGCCGGCACTACAATGCCGCCGTGATGTTTGGCCGCCTGTATCAGGTCGCGCCCATCCATCTTTACGTCGCCAAAGTCGATGTCTTTGCCCAGCCCTTTGGTGACGTTGTACACCAGCATATGCCCGAAGCAGGTATCCAGCTCGGCCCCTTTGAGCACCAGTACTCCGTACTCGGCGGCCAGTTGGGAGTAATCAATGTCGTAGTCGAACTTGCGATGCTCGGTAAGAACGATGCCGTCGATGGTAAAGCCGCGCTTGCGGAGGACGTTAATCCATTTGAGGTACTGCAGGACAGTGGCACGGGAATCGTCGGACGCGACGGAGTGGCAGTGCAGATCTAGGTAGGTAGTCAAGGGTGTCCTCCCGACGGTCAAATGAGGATGGCCGCCAACAGGCGATTATATTGCGCCGGGGCAGTCCGGCGCAACCGGCCGCCGTTCCGTCTGCTGCCCCGCCCGCTACCCGATGGCGCCTCGCCTGATCTGTTGCAGGGCCATCTGCATGTGCCACTCCATGGCCCCCAAGCCAACGACCCGCACCCCTACCTCGAAGTAACGCTTGGCTGACGCCGCCATCGCCTCGAAGTCGGGTGAGTCCAACCCCATGTTGTACATGATGGCCGCGCCGTGCCTCTCCGCCGTCTTCACGGCGTTCTCCAGCAGCCGCATCACCTTGGGGTCTTCGTACTTGAAAGGCACGCCCAGGATCTTGGTTACATCGCCGGCGGCCAGCCACACCAGCCGGATACCGTCGATGGCCAGGATATCGTCCAGGTCACGCAGGCCGCCCTCGCTCTCCACGGTAGGCACCACCAGGGTTCCTTCCCGGGTTTTGCGGTTGAACTCGGGAAAGTCCTCGGCGGTGTCGAACCTTCGCAGATGGATGAGGCGGTGCCAGTCGTCCCGCAGGCCCATCAGCTCCTGCACTTCCTCCTTGGAACCCACCGAGACCGTAACGGCCGTCGCCCCCAGCGCCAGGGCGCGGGCCGCATCGGATACCGTGCGCCGGTCCGTGCCGGTGGCCCAGGGAAACGCCTGCACCCGGATCATCGGCGAGATGCCCGTGCCGCGGGCCGCCCGTATCAGGTGGGCGATGTTGTCCCAATCGTGGGCGGTGAACATCATGTCGGCCATGAAACAGTCCATGCCGGCCAGTCCGGCCACCTCCACCATGTTTGGGTGGCTGAACACGTAGGCGCACAGGGACGGTTGGCCCGAGTCAAGATTGGCCAGCAGCCGGTCGGTGGATGGATCGGGAAATAGCACAGGGCACCTCACAGGCGGAGAAACGACGAGCTAGGTATGCGTGAGGTCACGCCCGCAAGTCGGTGAGGAACCGGCCTGCGCTCTGGCGTATGAAGTCCTGGACGTTGACCGACATCAGGTTCACCCCCCGCTGGGCGAACTCCCGGAAGCGGGCCACGTTGTCCACCGTCATGCCGGCGCCGGCCACGCCGATGATTTTGCCCTCGGCCAGCGTGCCGTCGATGACCTGGGAGATGGCGGCGTCCACGTCGGCCTGGGCCGGCATCCCCATGGCCTGGGTGAGGTCGCTGCTGCCGACCAGCAGGGCGTCCACGCCGTCCACGCTGGCGATGTCGCGAACGTTGGCGACGGCTTCGGGCGTTTCAATCATGCAGATAACCAGAGTTTCCCGGTTGGCCGCCTCGTAGTATTCGACCGGCGGCAGTCCGCTGCCCAGGCGGTTGGTGCGTCCGCCGGTGGCGCTGCTCCGGTCGCCCATCGGGTAGTAATGGGAAGCTTTGGCAACGGCCTCCGCCTCGGCGCGGGTGTTGATATGGGGCACGATGAGGCCCTGGGCCCCCCGGTCCAGGAAGCGCAGTAGGGTGGACGGCTCAGCGTTGGGCACGCGCACCACCGGCGTGAGGTCGTGGAGTTCGGCGGCCCGGATCATGTTTTCCGATTCCGAATCGTTGGATGAGCCGTGCTCGCAGTCAATCCAGACCCAATCGAAGCCCAGAACGCCGTAGAGTTCGACCAGGATGGGGGCGTAGAAGTTGACGCTGCCGCCGACAGCGATTTCTCCGGCGAGAAGTTTGGCTTTGGCGCGGTTGGTGCGGACCATTTTGGACGCTCCTTCAGGGGGTGTAATGAGAGAAAGCCGGGCGGCCTGTAAGCCGGGTTCTGTATCCGTTCTCCGCCGTGAGACGGAGGCCGGACGGTGACCATCTATCTAGCCCCAGCGTTGCCGATGGGGTCAAGCGGCCAACCCGGGGACGGGCCGGACACCCATAGTCCCTCTATTTGGCCTTGCTCCAGGTGGGGTTTGGCCGCCGGTGCGTCGCCGCACTCGGCCGGACGCTCTTACCGCCCGATTTCACCCTTGCCGCCGTCCGCCGAAGCGAATCCGTTTGAACGAACTCCGTCTGAACAAACTGCGGCGGTATGTTTCTGTGCCACTTTCCGTCACCGACCCGCCAAAGACGAGCCGACGCCTGGGCGTTACCCAGCACCCTGTCCGGTGGAGCCCGGACTTTCCTCCCCGATCCGCCAGAGGCGGACCGCGGCGGCCACCCGGCCAGCCCGGCATTCTCCTATGGTGAGTCTAGCACAAATGTGGGTCATGTATAATGCGCCGAACAAACCAGGTGTCATAGCGAGGTAACCAGATGGCTGCGGAACCGGTCAACATTTTTGAGTACGAAGAGATCGCCAAAGCGCGGATTGAGCAGGGCCACTACGACTTCATCGCCGGCGGCGCAACGGACGAAATCACCATCCGGCGCACCCGGGCAGTGTTTGACTCCATCATGCTGCGCCCCCGCATGATGGTGGACGTGGACCAACGCAGCCTGGCTACCGCCGTGCTGGGTCAAGAGATTGCCCTGCCCGTGATGCTGGACCCGGCGGGCAACCACAGCGCAGCGCATCCGGAAGCGGAGATTGCCACGGTGAAAGCGGCCGGCGCGGCCGGCACCCTGATGGTGCTCAGCTCCCACGCCTCCCGAACGCTGGAGGACGTGGCGGCGTCGGCGTCCGGCCCGTTGTGGTTCCAGCAGTACTTCTTCAAAGACCGGGGACTGACGCTGGAGATGGCGGCCCGGGCGGAGGAGGCCGGCTATTCGGCCATCTGCATGACCCTGGACGCCAAGATCAAGCCCAAGCGCGAGCGCAACATCCGCAACGACTATGTCGGTCCGGAGTCGCCCAACTACGCCCAGCTGGACTTGGGAACCCACAGCTGGAAGTTTGCCGCCGACGCTCCGGCCGGCCCCAGCGACATCCGGGACGTGGCGACGGACTGGGACGATTTGGACTGGTTCGCGTCCAACGTGAAGCTGCCGGTGGTGGTCAAGGGCATCATGGCCGGCGAAGACGGTCGGCTGTCGGCGGAGAACGGCGCGCAGGCCGTTATCGTGTCCAACCACGGCGGCCGCTACCTGGATACCACCCCGGCGACCATTGAAGTGCTGCCGGAGGTGGTTGAGTCCGTCGACGGCAAGGCCGAGGTGTACCTGGACGGCGGCATCCGCCGGGGCACGGACATCTTCAAAGCCCTTGCTATGGGCGCCCGCTCGGTGCTGATTGGGCGCCCGCTGTTCTGGGGGCTGGCGGTGGACGGCGAGCAGGGTCTCCAGGCCGTCTTGGAGATGCTGCGGGACGAGCTGGACGCCACCATGGGCATGTGCGGCTGCGCCACGATAGACGACGTCCGCGCCGCCACCGTGGACATGGTTTCACCCCTATTGGCCCGGCTGCCGGCCCCGCCCGATTTTCGGTGATGGTCTAGATGGAGTAGCCGAGTTGTTCCAGCCCCGGACGGCAGGCTTCGGTGAGGGCGGTCTGCTCATGCCGTTCGAGCTGTGTAAACCGGGACCGCGTTGGCTGCGGAATTGAGGATGCTTCCTGTATCCAGACGTCATCTTCGAGAGCTGGCGATATAAACCGGATGAGACGCCTGATCTCACTTTCCGGATCCGCCTGGATGTCCTCGAATTTGACGTTCAACACAGATTCCGAGGGGAGACGGTCGAACAGTCTCGTACTGTGCTCAACTAATCCGCTCCAAAACGTTCCGAAGTCAGCAAGTTCCAGCTTGTCCAGGGGCAGCCGTCGGAAAGGGACAAACCTGTCGATAGCCGATTGCCACAGCATCAACGTTTCCCATGTCCTGTCGTGTCGGAGCAACTTCAATGGATGGATTGGAGAGGTGCGGAGGGATGCCACTGCCATGCGAAAAGCGTGATGACGGCTCATTGACATGGCGGTGTCTCGTCCGTCGCGGTACAGGTGTATTACCCTGGCTTCGGGGAATTGACGGAGCATAGTGTAGCCCCACATCAGGGATGGGCCGGAACGCTCGACCCAGACGTCCCTGTTGAAGCGTTGGCACAACCAGGTGAACAGTTGCCGGTAGTGGTCGGCCGGCGGCTGTTTCGGGAATCCTCGCACTACCGGTTCCAGTTCATCGTACAGCGCCTCGGGATGGCCGGTGAGATGGGGCAGAGTGGCGCACATGATGGGCGGCACGTCGGCGCGGGTGAATCGAGCGCCAGGATGGTCAAAGGGGTAGAGTGTCTCCTCGTATTCATACTGCAATTGAAAACGGAGCGCAGCGTTTTGCCGGCTGAAAAGCCGCCACATCCACTGCCCACTGCGCTTCCGGCGTCGGAAAGCCGCCAACCCCGTAACTGAGAAGAACTCGGAGACGCTTAGCACTCGCGGGTGCGTGTTCAGGATGTTTGACACCATCGTGGAACCGCAACGCCCCGTGCTCAGCACGAAAACCGGCCGAATGTCGTCGGTTGGGTGGAGGAGGGACATGGTATTTGCCTCTCCGGGAACCTGGTTGCTCACTTTTGCCCGAGGGCCGGCCCGTCGCAAACCTCAACAACAGGCCGGTGCCCTCATACCGTTGTCAAGCAGAGAGAGGACCGCGTGGTCGCCGCCGTTACCCCGCGTCCGGGTGCGTCGTGATGAAGCGGGCGGCGCGCTCGGGGTCAACGTGAGGCGCGCGCACTTCCACCCCGGCCTGCTCCTCCTGCAGGCGCACGGTGCTGCTGCTGTCGGCGTGGCCCCAGCCGCGATTCATGGCTTGCAGCGAGATTTGCTGGGCCAGGGTGGACATGGGCATGGGCACGTCGTACTCCCGGGCCAACTCCGTCGCCAGTGAAATGTCCTTGTGCGCCAGGTTCAGCGCAAAGCTGGCCGGCTCGAACTCGCCTTGGAACATGGTGCGCACGATGCCCTCGTGCAGGAAGGACATCCGGCCCAGCGCGCCGCGCCGGACGCATTCCCACAGGGGTTCGGGGTCAACGCCGGCCTTGACGCCCAGGGTCAGCCCCTCGGCAATGGCCTGCCGCACGCTGTGGCCAATCATGTTGTGCACCAGCTTGGCCACGCTGCCTGCCCCAATCTCTCCAGCGTAGAACACCTTGTCCCCAAAGGCGTCCAGGATCGGCTTCACCCGGTCGAACACCTCCCGGTCTCCGCCCACCATCACTGCCAGGTTCCCCGACGCTGCCCCCGTCTTGCCGCCGCTCACCGGCGCGTCCAGCACGTGGCAGCCCTTGGCCCTGAACTTGGGTTCAATCTCCCGGATCAGCGTGGGCCGGCTGGAGGACAGGTCGATGTACACGCTGCCGGGCTTGATGCCCTCCAGCACGCCCGCGGCGCCGGTGGACACGGCTTCCACCTCGTAGGGGCCGGGCAGGGAGGTGAAGGTGACGTCGCTGGACGCGGCGACCTCGGCGGGAGTGTTGGCCAACCTGGCGCCGCCTTCCAGCAGGGGCAGGGCAGCCTCCTCGCGGAGGTCGTACACGATCATGGGGTAGCCGGCGCTCTGGATGTTGGCCGACATCCCGCCGCCCATGTTGCCCAGACCGATGAATCCTACGGTTTCCATAATGCTTGCTAGCTCCTTTGGTGCGTGTGATGGCGGCAGTATAGCGCAACGGGATAAAGCCGAGGTGCTATAATCGGGATAGATGCCCCGTGGTGTAGCGGTAGCACGTCAGCCTTTGGAGCTGTAAGCCCTGGTTCGAACCCAGGCGGGGCAGCCAGCAAACTGTGGGCCGACACTGACGCCGGCCAGTCTCCCACCGGTCAGTCTCCGTCCAGACGGGCCTCCAGCATGCCCCTGAGCTCCTTGAAGTCCACGGGCTTCACCACGTAGCCTTCGGCGCCCAGGGCCGCGGCGCGACTCATCCGCTCGCCGTCTTCGTAGGCGGAAACCACCACCGACGGAATCAGCGGATCCAGGCCGGAAAGCGCGTCCAGCAAGGCGAAGCCGTCCATCTCCGGCATGTTGAGATCGGTCAGGATCAAATGGACGCTGCCCGACTCCTGCTCCAGCAGTTCCAGCGCTTCCTTGCCGGAACGCGCAAAGCGAAAATCGTAGCGCCCGGCGCGTATGTCCCGGCGCATCCGCTGGCGAATCAGCGTCTCAACGTCAGCCTCGTCATCAACCACGAGAACGGTAATGGCATCCATATATTCGGTAAACCTCCAAAGGAACCGCCCCACGCCCAACGGCGCGCAGGCATCTGTTCAAACAAAGCAAGTCATTATAACAACCCGCCATTGAGCAGTCGTGCTTACTTCCGCCGTTCCAGGTGCATGGGCATCCCCCCTTTAGGCCGTAGCGACACCAGGGGCTGCAGCTCGATTTTGTGCCCCGCGTCGTGCCGCATCCGCCAGCGCTGACCCAGGACGGCCAGCAGCAGTTTCGCTTCCATCCAGGCAAAGCCTTCGCCGATGCACAGGCGCGGGCCGCCGCCGAAGGGATAGTAGGCGAAACGGGGCAGGTTCTCGCGGAACTCCGGCGTCCAGCGGTCGGGACGAAACTCCAGCGGGTCCTCGAACCAGCGGGCGTCCCGGTGGACGATGAACTGGGGCGCGACCACGGCGGCCCCGGCGGGAATATGCCAGCCGTCCAGCTCTATTGGCTCGAAGGTCATGCGCCCGGTGGACCAGATGGGCGGGTAGAGTCGCATTGACTCGGTGAGGATTTGATCGGTGAGGGCAAGGTTGGGCAGGTCGTCCAGCGTTGGCGCGCGGTCGCCGATAACGTCGTCCAGCTCCGCGTGAAACCCCGCCTGCACGTCGGGGTGCGTGGCCAGCAGATACCAGGTCCAGGTGAGGGCAACGGCGGTGGTTTCGTGGCCGGCGGCGAACAGGGTTATCACTTCGTCGCGCACCTGCTGGTCGGTCATCACGGCGTCCTCGGGATTCTCGGCCTCGTCGTCCCGCACGTTCAGCAGCAGTGAAAGCAGGTCGTTGCCGTCCAGCCCCGTCTCGCGACGCTGCTCGATGAGGTCATAGACGGTGGCGTCCAGGTAGGCCAACCCTCGCTTGAAACGCCGGGTGAAGGGCAAGGGCAGGCGATGGAACAGCCGCCGCGCCGCGGGCGGCTGATTGTCCCGGGACTTGATGTAATCGTTGCTGAGTTCAAAGGCCGCGCCGATGCGTCGCACCGTGTCGGGCAGGTCCAGGTCGAACAGGGTCTTCACGACGACGTGTAGTGTCAGCTCGCTCATTTCGGCGGCCAGATCGATTCGGTCGCCATCCTGCCAGCGCTGTTGGTGGCGCAGGGTGAAGTCGGTCATTATTTCGCCGTAGCTTTCGATGCGGCGGTGGTGGAATTGGGGCTGCATCAGGCGACGCTGGCGCAAGTGCAACGGGCCGTCGGCGGTTACCAGGCCCATGCCCATCAGGTACTGCAGGGTGAGGGTCATGCGGCCCCGGCCAACGCTGCGGTGGTTGTCCACGAAAAGCTGGCGGATTAGATCCGGATGGCTGGCCAGGTACGCCAGCGCCGGCTTCACCGACATGGTGGCCAGGTCGCCGTAGGTCGCAGCCTCCTGCATCAGGCCTACCGGGTTCCTGATGTAACGGAACGACTGGCCGACTATAGGCAGTTCCGGCGGGCCCGGGGGCAGGTCGGCGCGGTCGGCTTTGGGCTTGGGCGGGTAGGTTATGGAGTAAGTGGTCATAACGAAGTTCCTTCGGAAGTATCAGCGAGGTTCCAGGTACATGGGCATACCGCCTTTGGGACGGAGGGAAATCAGGGGCAGCATCTCGGGCTTGTGCCGCGGGTCGTGGCGCATCTGCCAGCGTTGCCCGATGGTGGCCATGATGAGCTTGGCCTCCATCATGGCGAAGCCGTCGCCGATGCACCGCCGGGGGCCGCCGCCAAATGGGTAGTAGGCGAACTGCGGCAGCGACTTGCGAAACTCCGGCGTCCAGCGGTCGGGACGGAAGGCCAGCGGCTCGTCGAACCAACGGCCGTCCCGCTGGGCAATCAGCTGCGGAGCGAGGATGAACGCGCCCACGGGGATGCGATAGCCGCCCAGCTCAAAGGACTGGTAGGCCATCCGGCCCCAGAACCAGATGGGCGGGTAGAGGCGCAGCGTCTCGCTGAGTATCTGGTCGGTGAAAGTCAGGTTGGGCAAGTCGGCCAGCGTCGGCGTGCGGTCGCCGATAACCTCGTCCAGCTCGGCGTGAAAGCGCGCGTAATAGTCGGGATGCGTCGCCAGCAGATGCCAAGCCCAGGTGAGGGTAACGGCGGTGGTCTCGTGGCCTGCGGCGAACAGGGTTACGGTTTCGTTGCGCACCTGCTCATCGGTCATGCTGCGGATTGCGCCGTCGTCGTCCTCGTACTCGCACTCCAGCAGCAGGGACAGCAGGTCGTCGCCATCCCCGTTGGATTGGCGACGCTCGGCAATGAGGGAGTACACGACCTCGTCCAGGTCGGCGCGGGCGCGCCTGAACCGACGGGTGAAGGGCACGGGCAACCTATGCCACAGGTTGCGCGCCCGCGCCGGCTGATTGGCGCGAGTGCTGATGTATTTGTTACTGAACGCGAAAGCGGCGCCGATGCGCTGCACGTCGGAGTCCAGCTCCGCTCCGAAGAGGGTTTTAACCACGATGCGCAGGGTGAGGGCGGACATCTCGTGAGCCATGTCCAGGCGCTGTCCGGCAGTCCAACCCGCTTGCCGCTGCGCGGCGTAGGCTTGCATCACCTCGGCGTGGGCATCGATGCGGCTGCGGTTGAAGCTGGGCTGAATCAGACGGCGCTGGCGCAGGTGCTCGGCCCCCGTGGACGTAACAATGCTCTCGCCCATGATGTATTTCATCACTTCCACGTTGGGGCCGCGGTCCAGCTTTTGATGGTTGGTAACCACCACGTCGCGAATCAGGTCGGGATGGTTCACCAGGTACACCAGCGCCGGCTTGGTGGACAGCGTTACCAGGTCGCCGTAGTGGGCGGCGTCCTCCATCAGGCCGATGGGGTTCCGCATATAACGCAGCGTCTGCCCGATGACCGGCAGCTCCGGCGGGCCGGGCGGCAGCTGAGCCCGGTCAATGACCGGCCGGGGCGGGTAAGTTACGGTCGAAGCGGCCATGGCGCTGCCCCCAGCGGGGAATCGAGTCGGAAGATACTGAGCGAATCGCTCACCAACTCAATTTTAGCAGAATGGCCCCCGCTTACTCCCCCGCTCGCTCCAGGTTCAACGCCAACAGCCGTTCCAGTACCTCCCCGTCCTCCAAATCCGCCGGCCACCCGTAGGCGTCGGCCACCGCTGCGTCCAGCCGGCCGTGCGCGTTGTCCAGCCACGTCGGACGCTGGTTGTACAGATTGGTCAACGTCCGACGCCGCAACTCCGCCGCCCCGATCCCCTCCGGATTCAGCCAGCCCTCCCGCAGCCGGTTCAACTCAGCGGCCGCCGCGCCGATGGCATCCCGCTGTCCCTCCGTTGGCCGCGGAAACGGGAAGGTTTCAAAGCAGGTGGTCGGCGTATAAGTTCCACCGCTGTCTGCTTCCCTCAACTGACTTCCAACTTGACGCGCCCATAGTTCGTGGATAGATGACGACAGCACGCCGAGCATATAGTCATCGCTACTGGCTATCGCGATTATCAGGTTGGAGGGCAAAACATCCGCTTCAAGCCACACGAAAAAGCGATGTTTAGCAACCTTTGGCGTTGCAATGTAACGGGGCAATGGCGCTAATGCTTGCCGCATCGTCGTAGCAGGATAGCCATGCAACCACCAATTTTCCGCTCGCCATTTCATCTTGTTCTTTATGCGCGTAGGCATCACTCTTTCTTTGACGTACTCGAATGGTGCCTCGTATAGTGCCGCGTCGTCCATTGCCATATCAACTCCAAAATCGATTATCCAAATATTCCGCGAGCGTTGGGCAATATCAGTGCCATTCACCCACCGCTTAATGACTTCCGAGTTGGGACGGCCGTGCGGATTCGCTTGAACCAACATCTCCTTTGCAATCGCTTCGGGTATATCGAAATCTCCCACTTTGCCGATACCTTGAAATGCTGTGTTCCGGTTGTCCACCAACCGTTCCGCCAGCGTCAGATCGTGGCCTGATGTTAGGTCAACGTTTATGTTTGCGACCGTTCGACTATCTAGGTATCGTTCCGTTTCGCTCCCGTCGTCAAAGCAGACTATTGATGTATGAACTGTTGCGCCGGCCAAGACCCAATCTTGATCCGGTATAGCCGCAAAAATATCTCCGGTCTCTTTGATGCGCGTAAGCACCGGGCGGTTGGACTGGAATCGTATCGCCTGTGTTGCCAGCAGGCCGGCCCGCTTGGTTACTCCGGCCTCAATCTGCGCCCGTGCTTTCTCAAACCAGTAGCAGCAAAGATCGCTGGAGTTGGGAATTCGGCTGCCGTACAGACCATACACCGCATCAACGTACTCGTCGCCTAGCGATTCCCGGAAGGGGAAATGTCCCAAAAACGGCGGGTTCCCCACGATGAACTCTGCCGCTGGCCATTCCGGTTCTGCCGGATGCTCCGGGTCGGACAGGTCAAGTATCGCGTCCGTTTGCCGTATCGTGTCCAGCGGCGTCAGTATCGGACGCTGCGTGTAGGGAAAGCCGTTGGCCTGGTGCCACTGGATGTAGCCAATCCACAGCGCCGTCCGCGCCAGCTCCGCCGCGTAGTGGTTGATTTCCAGCCCCAGCATCTGGTCAGGCTGCACCGTCGGGGTTAACCCATGCCATCCCTGCGCCGCCGCGAAGTCAATCACCTCTCGCTCCAAATCCAGCAGCGACCGCAGCGCGATGTACAGAAAGTTGCCGCTGCCGCAGGCCGGGTCCAGCACCGAAACCGACGCCAGCCGCCGGCGAAACGCCTCCACTCCGGCCCGCGCCGGCGCATCATCCAGCCCCTCAATCTCCGCACGCGCCGTTTCCCACTCCCGGCGCAGCTGCGTCATCACCACCGGCTCCACCACCAGCTCAATGTCCGCCGCTCCCGTGTAGTGCGCTCCCGTCTGCGCCCGTTTGGATGCGTCCAAAGCCCGCTCAAACAGCGTCCCGAATATCGACGGCTCAATGTCCCGCCAGTTCTTTTCGCACGCCTCGCCCAGCCGTTGCAGCGCCACCGTGCTCAACTCCACCGTGTCAATCACGTTGAACAGGTCGCCGTTGAAGTGGGCGATTTCGTCGGCGCCGGAAAACCCGCCCGTTGCCATCTGCCCGAACAGGCTGCGCGCCGCCCGGTCAAACGTTGCCGGGTCCCGGTAGTGCTGCGCCACGATGCGGGTGAACAATCCCTCCGGCAGCAGCCCCGCGTCCTCCGAGTACAGGCAGAACACCAGTTGATTGAGGTAGCGGGCCAGCCGTTCCGGCTCCTCATTCCGTTCTTCCATGTCCTCCACGATGGACTGGAACAGCGCCGCCGTTTCGCGGGTGACGGCATCCACCGACCGCAGCCGCTCCCGGAACCGATGCGGCGTAAAGAACACGTCCCGAATCAGGTCCAACCGCTCCGGTTGCGTCAGCTCGCCGATGCCAACGTCGTACCGGGCCGTCTCCATCCCCGGGAAGTTGGTCTGTATCCGTATCGTCTGGAACGACGAAACAATCAGCAGGGGCGGCGTTTTCAGATGCACCTGGTAGCGCAGCAGTTGGTCAAAAGCCCCGTCCAGCTGCGCGTCCTGTCCCTTGAACTCCCAGCCGAAATGGTACTCAAAGTAAGCGTCGGCGAACCCGCCCGGCACTGCCTTCTCAAAGGTGAACGCCTCCGGGCTGCCAAAACTCGCCGGCGTCGGATGCCCCACCAGCCCGCACAGGTCGTTGAAAAAGGACTGCGCCCCCTGCCGCTCCCCGAACCCGGCATTCCGCCAACGGGCAATGAAATCCTGGGGAGCGATGGTCCGCTCGGCAAAGTTGGGCGTCGTCATAACCCGATTCTAGCACGGATGCACATCCCTCAATGCCAAAATCCTGATTGTGACAATCCCCTGCATCTCCTCCATCCTGTTCATCCCGGTAGAATTAAAACTCCCGACGCCGGCCTATTGACGAACCATAGAACAGGCGTTCATAATAACCTCATCGCTAGCGCAAATCGGTAAACCAACCCAGCCTGCCAACGAGGTCAACATCACTGCGGTCGTCAACGGCCACCAAACAGTCAGCTAATCCTGAAATCGCACGAAGGAGCGGTCACTGCTGCCATCCCGG
>VXTR01000054.1 GCA_009837355.1 Chloroflexota bacterium
GGCTTGCTCACAGTCTACACCCCAACCGGCATCCCGACTTTTGAGACAGGCTCTGTGGGGAAGTAACGGCGCTGGGGTCGGGACCCCAGGACGCCCAGGTGGTGGGACACGGAGTCCGCCAGGCCGCGTTTGGCCAGCTTGTCCAGCCGGTCGCGCAGGGTGGAAGCGGGAACGCGGCCGAAGCGGGCCAGTTCGTCCACGGCGGTCAGGGGCGCAGCGCACAGCAGCAACAGCGCGTCCTCTAGGTTGCGGCGCAGGGGGCGCAGCGCCGGGTCGGGACGCAGGCCCTCCAGGTCGATGATGATCTCCAGCGTGGCCGCCTCGATGTCCTTTATGCTCTTGCCCACAGAGTCCAGGACGGCAGCGGGCACGGCGCGTCCGGCGTGGCCCTTTTCGAAGTAGCGCCACAACGTGTGACGGGACACGCCCAGGCTCTCGGCGGTCCGCTTCTGCCCGTGCAACCGCCGGTGGGCGTCCACGTAGTCGCGGATGGCGTCGTGGAGAGCCTCCCGGTTTTCACCTGCCGCGTGTTTGGACTGTGCCGGCGTTGGCGGCTGCTTTTTCGCCAAGGTGATTCCTCCTGAGGTTGGGGACTAACATTCCATCGTCCAGGAGAAATTGCGTGCACATGATGCCCTCCAAGGCATGGTGTCGGAGCGCGTCTTGTAGTGCTGGCTAGGACGTCCAGGATATGCCGGGCGCGCCAGGACTATGCCTCCAGCGTAACAGCCGTTGCCGGCTGTCGTCAGTAGGTGGGTGTCAGTAATTTGAATCGCGCCGTACGCCTCGTCTTGGTCCGCCTTCACGTTCTTGGGGCGGGCCAAGGCTTGTGGCGTGGTGTACAATACCGAGGTGTAAGACCCATGCCAAAAGTGGGCCATGGGCCATCTTCAACGACGGGCAGGTGAGAAATGACCACCTCCGACGCCACCACCAAAATTGCCAAACCCAAGGGCCGCTTCCGCCTGCCGGACCCGCCCGAACGCGAGCCCGACGACATGACCTCCGCCGAGCACCTCAGCGAAACCGGCCTGCACCACCACCTGAAGCAGTTCCTGGGCAACCCCGAAACCACCATCGTATCCGGCGAGAAGTACGTCACGGCCCGTCGGGGCGCCGAGATGCGGTATCCCGACCTGCTGGTGGCCTTCGGCGTGGACCCGGCGGCCTACCGGGAGACCAACGGGTACGTGGTATCGGAGCAGAGTAAACCACCGGACCTGGTGCTGGAGATCGCGTCGGAGGGCACGGGCCACATTGACGTGGGGGAGAAGCGGGAGTTCTACGAGAGGCTGGGGATAGGGGAGTACTGGCGGTTCGACGCCACCGGCGAGTATCACGGCGCCAGACTGGCTGGGGACCGGCTGGTGAACGGGCGGTACGAACCGATTGACGTTGCCGAAGTGTCCGGCGGTGTGCTGGAAGGGTACAGCGCAGCGTTGAGCCTGAACTGGCGCTGGCATGATGGCCGGCTGGGTTGCCTCGACCCGGCTACCGGGCGACACATCGCCACCTTTGAAAGCGAGCGCGACCGGGCCGACACCGCCGAGTCCCGAGCTGACGCCGCTGAAGCCCGGGTAAGTGAGTTGGAGGAACAACTCCGTCGCCAAGGCCAGTGACGCTGCCATCGCGCCGTCAAGGTTTATTGCTTCTCGGGGCGTGTTCCCCTCTAGAGGCTGTAGCCACGCACCAGATGCTGCCGTATTGGGCTATGCGAAACTTGCCTCACGACTGAGGGAGTTACTAGTCTTGTCATTCAAGCAATAATTGTCGTCTTGGAATGGCGTTCGTTTTTGTGCCTATTGACCCTCCGTCCGACGGTTATCTGAACGGGATGGTTGAATTATTGGTCGGCGGCCAGTTAATTGTTTCGTGATAGAGTTCCCCGACGCCAAGGGGGGAGTGCCACTGTCCTGATTTGGCAGAACGCTGTCAAGCGGAGAGCGTTGACTGCTCTAGTTTGTGTACCGTTGTCAAACGAGATTCAGAGTAGGGAGCACTGGGCCGTGAGCGACGCAGATTGAAAACGCCGGCCATATCGCCCGGTTTCAGATTCAACAAAGCGGGATGTCTGTCGCCTGGGGAAAGCCCCGGGATATTCACGGAGTCGGTGCCGGTGGTGAGGGACAGCATCATCCTGGAATTTCCGAGGCGTCTAACGCTTTCGACGGTACCAATTACATCTAGGGGCCAGTGCTCTTTACCTTGCTTTGCAGCCGCTAGGCGGTAAGGTCCACAGGCTGGGCGGAATTGGCAAAAGATGCAGGCTTCTGGGCTAGGGCTAGCCAAGATTGGTGGCAATGAACTGCTGGGATGATACTCGACGGCCTCGTTAATCCTCTTCAGGGTTGCCTTGGCTTCATCTAGCAGATTTAAGCAGTCGTTCTTTGTAAAAGGAACGCCTAGCCTTTCGCCTGTCAGGGACACCAGTTCGAGGGAAGCCGGCCATTCACCGAAGTTCTCGGCATAAAGCCCAGCGTACATTTTCATCTGGGTCTGATAGGGCTTCTTAGGTTGGACCTCGTTACCGTCTTCGAGTTCCACTATAGAACCCGACTTGTAATCTTGGATAATGATGCCGGTCCCATCCTTCCGTATGACGGCGTCGATTGTCCCCCTGACTAGGCGGTCAGTTGACTGTACCGGAATCTCGTGCCCGTAGGATGGTGGGGTTACGTGGCTGCGGTCCTTCCTCGGAGTTGTTTGGGATTCACACGCAATGTCCAGGGCCTTGCGCGTTGCACGTATTCGCAGGACCTCAATATCAGGAACCGAACTATCCAATGGGGCTAAGTGCCGTTCCAATGGGGTACGGCTGATTGCCACATCGGCCTCCTCCACCAGTTCATGCCATCGGGTGTTGACACTATCCGCTGTTGCCTTCAGCCTGCCTTGCCCTGCCTCGGCGAGTAGTTTGTGCGCCGCTGTTCCCACTCGCGCTTTCGGCGATGTTGGCAAAAGTGGTGGACTACCGTTGCGTCGCCACACCACGTTGAGAGCGCACTTCTTGATAGCGCTGAACGTAGTCGGAGAGATGCTCCTCAAGGGCTTGAGGAAAACGGAGTGCTCTTTGACCGTGCTCATGTTTGCCGCCCAATGTCTTGGTAGGCCCATGCAGGGCGCCGCAGCAGGTTAAAGGTGTCCAGAGTTAGCGGATTTGACTGACCGCAGGCGGCTATCGCCTCAGCTAGCAATCCACCGGGATGCGATGGGTCCCAAAGGAGCCTGTCTCAAAAGTCGGGATGCCGGTTGGGGTGTAGACTGTGAGCAAGC
>VXTR01000061.1 GCA_009837355.1 Chloroflexota bacterium
GGACGGAGGCGCGTCCAGGTAGTCGAAGGCTTCTTCGGCGACGCGGGCGCAGATGTCGGACGAGATGCTGCAGACGGGGGTGTCCTCGTCCACCACCAGCAGGCGATGGGTGCGGCGCACGGAATCCAGCACGTGGTCGTAGTCGATGGGGGACACGCTGAGCAGGTCGATGACCTCGGCGTTGACGCCCTCCTTGGCCAGCTCCTCGGCGGCTTCCACGGCCACCCAGGTCATCTTGCTGATGCCGACCAGGGTGATGTCGGAGCCGGGGCGGACGGTGCGGGCCTTGCCCAGGGGCAGGGTGTACATTTCCTCGGGCACGGGGCAGGTGTCGCCGTAGAGTCCCTTGTGCTCGAAAAAGACCACGGGGTCGTCGTCGCGGATGGCCGAGAGCAGCAGGCCCTTGGCGGTGTAGGCGTCGGAGGGGCAGACGCCCTTGAGGCCGGGGATGTGGCTGAACAGGGAGTAGAAGGACTCGGAATGCTGGGCCGCGCTGCCGAAGCCGGCGCCGATGCGGGTCAGCATGACGAAGGGCACCTTGACCTGACCGCCGAACATATAGCGCATCTTGGCGGCGTTGTTGAGGAGCTGGTCCATGCAGACGCCGATGAAGTCCACAAACATCAGCTCGGCGACGGCGCGCATACCGGTGGAGGCGGCGCCGATGGCGGTGCCGACGAAGGCGGCTTCGGACAGGGGGGTGTCCAGCACGCGCTCGTTGCCGAACTCCTGGATGAGGCCGCGGGTGGTGCGGAAAGCGCCGCCCCAGGCGTCAACGATGCCCAGGTGCTCACGGCCGGCGCCGCCGGCGATTTCCTCGCCCATGATGATGACGGTTTCGTCGCGGCGCATTTCCTGGATCAGGGCTTCGTTGATGGCCTCGCGGGTCTGGAGTTCGCGGGTTTCGCCCGGCGGGGGCAGCATGGGGGTTTCAACCATGGTGGTCATATTTTCAGCCTCCTAAGGGAGTGATGGACACGGGGCCGTTGGGCTACACGGACATATTGGCGCCGCGGCGCATCATGTCCACCGGGTAGTCGGCGTACACGTCCTCGTAGATTTCGTGAGGTTCGGGGAGGGGGCTGGCGTCGGCGAAGGCGACCGCGTCTTCCATCAGCTGCCTGGCCTCTTCGTCCATCCGGTCCAGCTCTGCGGCGGTGATGAGGTTGCCCTGGGCGGACATGTGATTGCGGAAGGTGAGCAGGGGGTCGCGGGCGCGCCAGTGGTCTTCCTCTTCCTTGGTGCGGTAGGTGAGGGGGTTGTCGAAGACGGTGTGGCCGTAGTAGCGGTAGGTGCGGGCTTCCAGCAGGGCGGGGCCGTCGCCGGCGCGAGCGCGGGACACGGCTTCGCCGGCGGCTTCGTACACGGCGAGCACGTCCATGCCGTCCACGTGGAAGCCGGGCATATCGTAGGCAGCGGCGCGGTCAGCCACGTTGGCGACGGAGAGGCCATACTCAACGGGCGTGGATTCGGCGTAGCCGTTGTTTTCGCAGCAGAAGATGACGGGCAGTTTCCACACAGAGGCGAGGTTCATGCACTCGTGGAGGACGCCCTGGTTGGCGCCGCCGTCGCCGAAGAAGGCCACGGCGACGCGGCCCAGCTTCTGTATCTTGGAGGTCAACGCTGCGCCGACGGCCAGGGGGACGCTGCCGGCGACGATGCCGTTGGTGCCCAGCATTCCTTTGCTCATATCGGCGATGTGCATGGAGCCGCCCTTGCCCTTGTTGGGGCCGTGGCTGCGGCCGAACAGCTCGGCCATCATCAGCTTGGGGTCAACGCCCTTGGCGATGCAGTGGCCGTGGCCGCGGTGAGTGCTGCCGATGTAGTCGTCATCGGAAAGATGGGCGCAGACGCCGGTGGGTACGGCTTCTTGGCCGACGGAGGAGTGAACGGAGGCGGACATACCGCGCTGTCCGGTTTCGGGGACGCCGCGTTCCTCGAAGTGGCGGATGGTGGTCATGGTGCGGTAGAGTTTCAGCAAGGTGTCGCGGTCGAGTTCCATGGCAACGCGCTCCTTATGGGGTTGAGGGCGGTGAGATGAGGCAATTATACGAAAAACCGGCGGGGAATGCGCCGGCTTGGGGATGGGTCAATAGTAGCACGGGGCAATGGGGTGTCAAGGCAGGGCGATGGTAGATTGACCATGCCCTCGCCAGCTTCTTATCATCCACACAGGAGGATTTTATGGGTATTGAGGCGCTGACGCATCGGGATGACGGCTCGGCGGTGGCCGTTCCCGAATCTCGGGACGACTGGCAGCAATGGGTGAGCGCCGGACGCACTCGGAACTGGATGCTGAAGGACCCGCTGATCGACTGGCTGCAAGCGCACGGCGCGAACCACGGCTACCGGCCCGAACGGGAAACGAACCGCTACGATAAAAACCTTGACTTTCTGGAGTTCATTTTTGAACAAGGCCGGAAGTTTGAAGAAGGAGTACTGCGGCTGCTGCGGGAGCGATACGAAGTAGTGACAGTTGCCGAGGACACCCGTCGCGATACTCGTCGGCTGGAAAAGGCCGAGGCGACTTTCGCCGCGATGCAGCAAGGAGCGCCCGTCATCTACCAGGGCGTGCTGTGGGACGCCGAAAACCGGAACTACGGCTCGCCGGACTTCCTGGTGCGCAGCGACGCGCTGCGGGAGCTGTTTCCCGACGACATTTCGGAGTCCGACGCCGCGGTGTCCGCGCCCGACCTGGGGGCGGATGGCTGGCACTACCGGGTGGTGGATACCAAGTTCACGACGTTGCATTTCAACGCGAGCGGCGCCGGGCTTACGGACTCCAGCTATCCGGCATATAAGGCTCAGCTGTATATCTACAACCGGATGCTGGGGCGTTTGCAGGGCTATCTGCCGCCGCAATCGCACCTGCTGGGACGGGGCTGGCAGTACCGCAGCAGAGGGGTTGATTACCGGGGCGATAGCGCGCTGGAAAGGCTGGCTCCGATTGAGCAGGACGGCAACGTTGCCGCCGGCGTGTCCATCGCCAGCGCGGTGGAGGATGCCTTGACGTGGGTGCGGCGCGTGCGTACCGAAGGAGCGGACTGGGAGATTGTGCCTACGCCATCAATGCCGGAACTGTACCCCAATATGAGCAATTCGGACGATGGCGACATGATGATGGCAAGTGAGCAGGCCGAACCGGAGGATGAATCTGCGGATGATGGGGCAGAACTGCACTGGCAGAGCGTCAAGAAGTGGCTGGCCGACGAGCTGAAAGAGTTGACGGCGCTGTGGCGGGTAGGAATCGCCGGACGCGAACGGGCGCACGACGCCGGCATCTATCGCTGGGACGATCCGCAAATTACTGCCGAGATGGTGATAACGCGCGGCGCGGGAACCTACGGCCCGGTCCTGGAGCAACTGCTGGCGGTGAACGTCGACGACGGGCCGCTGATTCTGCCGGCGCGGATTGAGCAGACCAGGGACGAATGGCACGAAACGGCGGGCCTGGAGTTCTTCGTGGATTTCGAGTTTTGCAGCGACTTGAACGATGACTTTACGAATCTACCGGAAAAGGGCGGGCAGCCGCTTATCTTCATGATCGGCTGCGGCCATCTTGAAAACGGGGAATGGCGGTTCAGGTCGTTCATAACCGACCGATTGTGTGAAGGGGAAGAGCTGCGCATCATCCGGGAGTGGGTTGCCTATATGGAGTCCGTTCGCGCGGGACTGGACCCGGGAAACCCCGCGCCGCGTATTTTTCACTGGTCTCCCGCCGAGGTCAGCGCGCTGGATACCGGCTACAACTCGGCCAGGGCGCGACACGGGGAGCAGGGAGACTGGCCGGAACTGAACTGGTTTGATTTCTGGCGTTCCGTGATGCAAAAGGAACCCATAACGGTGAAGTCTGCTTTTGGGTTCGGCCTGAAAGCCGTGACCACGGCCATGCGCTCCCACGGCTGGATTGAGACCGACTGGGCGGACAGTCCGGTTGATGGCTTGGGCGCGATGGTGGGCGCGTGGCGGTGCGACGCGGAAGCGCGCGAAAAGGGAGTATCAATGGCCACCCGGCCGCTCATGGCCGATATTGCCGCCTACAACCAAGTGGACTGCAAGGCGATGATGGAGATAGTCCGTTACCTGCGACGCCATCATTAGACGCGGGGAATCACCGGAGCCGCCGTGAACAGCCGGGCGGACGCTATGCCGGCGCAGGCGCGTCAGGCTTGCGCAGGGGGATGGCAATGACAATGATGGCGGTGAGCAAGGTGAGGATGCCGGCGTAGTAGAAGACGGCGCCGTAACTATCGAACTGCTCGATAATCGCCGAGGCCAGGAAAGGCGAGCCGATGCCGATGACGCCGTTGATGCCGAAGAGCAGCCCGATGGCGGTAGCTTCCGCGCCCCGACCCACGTAGTCGAGCACCGACGCCTGGATAATCTGGTGCAGGGCGAAGCTGAACAGGCCCAGGCCGGCGAGGACGGGGATCAGCAGCAGCGTGTCGCCCACGCTGACCACCACCATGGCAAGGGCGGCGGCGGCGAAGAATCCGGGCACCAGCACCGCCTTGCGGCCCCAGCGGTCGGACAGCCAACCCAGTACCGGGGCGGACACGATACCCATGCCGGTGAGCAAGGCATAGTAGGAACCGGCTTGCAGGGTGGACATCTCCAGGGTCTCGCGCAGGTAGAAGGGAGTCCAGTTGAACAGCGCGTTGAGCCCGATGCCGCGGAGCAGCGCCGCCAGGATCAGGGCCATGACCACCGGATTGCGCAGCAGCGTCAACGCGTTGGCGAACTGGTGTGCCAGGCTGTTGCCGGCAATGCCGGCGTTTTCCCGGCCCAGGCTCCGCAGCGACCACCAGACGAACAACGCCATGAACACGGCCAAGCCAGCATAAATGAAGAAGATATGCCGCCAAATCAGGAATCCCACGCCGAGCAAAGCTCCGGCCACCACCGGCCCGGTTACATTTCCGATGTTGGAACCAAACCCGTGCATCGAGATGGCGAAGCCCCGACGCTCGGGGAATCGCTGGGAGATGGCGGCGGCGGAAGGCAGATGCCACAGAGAACCGGGGATCGACAGGAACAGTACGGCCAGGACGACGACCGCGAAAGTCGGCGAAATGCCGATGGCGGCGAAGGTGACGGCGTGGCCCAGCATACAGGCGGTCAGGATAAGGCCCCAGTAGGCCCTGAGGTAGTCGGTGAGGGGTCCGCCGCCCAGGCTGGTGGCGCTGGAGCCGGCCTGGCGCACGGCGAAGAGGATGGCGGTTTGGAAGTTGCCCAGGCCCATAGCCGCCGCAATCTCGGTAACCAGCAGGGGAAATCCCTGGTCGAACATATGGGACAGGCCGTGCCCTATGGAAAGGCTGCTGAGGATGAAAACCCGGTTGCCCTTGATGTCCGGGTTTTCCGGCGCGGCCGGCGTGGCTGCTTGCAAAAGTCCCCCTGCGGCGGGAATAAGGGTTCGCTGATTGTAGCGGCGTGGTAGGGCAGAGGCAAGGGTGAGAGACGGGCGTCTTGACGCTGGGGCAGGCCGGCGGTATAGTCGCGTTATCAAGAGTTCAGCGACTGGATTCTCGCTTCCACGGGAGTGACGGTCTTTGATGGAGTGTGCGCTATGCCGATTTATGAATATGCCTGCCCCACCTGCGGGTACAAGTTTGAGAAGTTGCAGTCCATGTCGGCCACCGGCGCAGACTGCCCGATATGCGAGCAGCCGGCCAAACGAGCCATTTCGGTGTTTGCGGCGGTGAGCAAGGGCGACAGTTTCGCCAGCGACATGGCGGATATGGGCGGTTCGCCGATGCCGGCCCCGGTGGGCGCCGGTCACAGCCATGGCGGTTTCTGCGGATGCGGCCATTGACCGACAGCATCATCCAACGACACTGAGCGGGGGCGCATAGCAATGCGCCCCTAAGCATTTCTGCGGCCCAATTGATTCCCCAGGACGATTTATTGTAATATCCCGGCGATTGCAAAACACTGTATCTGGGAGTGATTTCAGAGTGACGAACCAGATTCTGCCTACGCTGCTCCCGATAGCCGGGTGGGAGCCGCAGAGGGCCAAAGCTGTTGAGTTCTCGGGTGGCGCCGATCCGATACTGCCCACTCCGTTTCGCATCGGCGAGGCGGCAGCGG
This sequence comes from Chloroflexota bacterium, assembly GCA_009837355.1. Taxonomy (GTDB): domain Bacteria; phylum Chloroflexota; class Dehalococcoidia; order Lucifugimonadales; family UBA3495; genus Bin87. The sequence continues at coordinate 6,091 of VXTR01000061.1, forward strand.
CCAGCCTGGCTGCGGTGGGTCTGGCCGTTTCCGACCTGTGGGAACTGCGCACGGGACGCCGGCAGGAAGTCGCCGTTGACGCACGACGGGCCACGGCCTCGTTGCGGAGCAGCCGCTACCTGACGCTGAACGACGCGCCGGCAGCCGGCGAGCGTCCCTCGGTGATGGGCGTGTACCCGGCCAAAAACGGGCGCTGGAGCTATCTGCACTGCAATTTCCCCAATCACCGGGAGGCTGCGCTGGGCGTGCTGGGCGTGGAGGAAGACCGGGAGGCTGTGCGTCGGGCGGTGGCCCAATGGGACGCGCTGGAACTGGAGGAGGCCATTATCGCCGCCAACGGGGCCGGCGGGATGGTGCGCTCCATGGCCGAGTGGGCGCAGCATCCCCAGTCTGCAGCGGTGGCCTCTCTGCCCCTGATGGAAATCGAGCGCATTGGCGACTGCCCGCCGCAGCCGCTGCCGGAGGGAGACCGGCCCCTGTCCGGGATTCGCGTACTCGACCTGACCCGTGTACTGGCCGGGCCCACCTGCGCCCGCACCCTGGCGGAACACGGGGCGGACGTGATGAAGGTTAGCGCCAAACACTTGCCCAGCAGCCGTTCTCAGGAATACGACACCGGCCACGGTAAGCTGTCCACTCATCTGGACTTGCGGGAAGAGCAGGAGGTTGAAACGCTGCGCCGCCTGGTGCGGGAGGCCGACGTTTTCTCGCAGGGCTATCGTCCGGGAACGTTGGCGCGTCGGGGATTGTCGCCACAGGACCTGGCCAGCTTGCGGCCGGGGATCGTGTACGTCTCGCTATCGGCTTTTGGCCGAGTGGGCCCATGGGCGGAACGGCGCGGATTTGACACAGTGGTGCAGACGGTAAGCGGAATTACCGACCGGCAGGGACAGTTGTTTCCCGGAGCCGAACCCGGGCCGCAGTTCTATCCCGTTTCGGCCATTGATTACCTTACCGGGTACCTGATGGCCTTCGGGGCGATGCTGGCGCTGGGCCGGCGGGCGCGGGAAGGAGGCAGCTGGCTGGTTCGAATCTCGCTGGCGCAGGTCGGCAAATGGCTGGTGGAACAGGGCCAGGCGCCGGAACCGGAACTGAGGGACGTGCCGGCAGAGTTCGACGCTGCTGAAATCAAGAGTTGGTCAACGACCAGCGACGTGCCTGAGGGTCGGCTGGGACACCTGGCGCCGACGCTGCAGTTGTCGGAGACGCAGCCCTACTGGGCCAGGCCGACGGTTCCTCTGGGCTACCACGACCCGGTCTGGCCGGAGTAGGCGGCGGCGTTGCGCTCGTTGCCATGCCGGGCACTGTACAGGAGTGTAAATCCGCCGTAAAATGGCGGCCACCGTGCAGGGGCTTTGGCGCCTCACGAGTAAAATCAAAATGAGGGCGAAATCATGCCGATTGAAGTCAACAGAGATAGTGGAACTCTGATTATCCAGACCGAGGAACGCGTTGACAGCGCCAACGCGCAGACGTTCTACCAGGAATTGGAGTCCGCCATAGACTCCGAAGACCGTGCGGTAGTCATGGATATGGAACGTCTATCGTACATCAGTAGTGCGGGTCTGCGAGTGATTCTGCAGACGGCGCGGAAGTTGCAGCAGCAGAACGCGAAGTTTGCGATCTGTTCGCTGACGGGGACGGTGCGCGAGGTGTTCGAAATCAGCGGGTTCGACCGGGTGATCGATATTCACTCTTCCCAAGCGGAAGCGGTAGCGGCGGTCAACGGGTAAAAACGGGCGCGTTTTGCGGCGCCCGGGAGCAACGTCGCTACTGATGCGGGATATTGCGGAGGATGGAGCCATGACTGATAAGGCAGAAGCATACCGGATACTGGTAGTTGACGATGAGCCCGACGTCGAACCACTGGTTTTGCAGCGGATGCGGCGCAGCATACGGTCGGGCCAGTACCAGTTCGTGTTTGCTCAGAACGGGGTGGAGGCGCTCCAGAAGCTGGAACAGGACACCGACATCGACATGGTGCTGTCGGACATCAATATGCCGCAGATGGACGGGCTTTCGCTGCTGGAGCGTATACCGGAGGTGGCGCCGGATACCCGTTCGGTAATCATCTCGGCCTACGGCGATATGAAGAACATCCGGTCCGCGATGAACCGCGGGGCCTTCGACTTCGTCACCAAGCCGCTGGATTTCGACGACCTGCGGGTGACCATTGAACGAACACTGAACAATCTGGCCGCGTGGCGAGAGGCCGAGTCGTCGCGAGTGCGCCTGGCCGCTATTGAGAATGAACTGGACGTTGCCAGCAAAATGCAGCAGAGCATTCTGCCTACGGAGTTCCCGACCACCGATAATTTCGAAGTTTTTGGAAACATGACGCCGGCCCGGGAAGTCGGGGGCGACTTTTTTGACATATTCAACCTGGAGAACGGCTGCATTGGCCTGGCCATTGCCGACGTTTCCGGCAAGGGGGTTCCCGCCGCACTCTTCATGATGGCCAGCCGTACCCTGCTCAAAGGCTCGGCCATCGGCCTCAACGACCCGGGCAGGGTGCTTCAGGAAGTTAACGACCTGCTCTACGACGACAATGACGCGATGATGTTCGTAACGGTGTTGTACGCGGTGTACGACCCGGCGACTCGCGAGTTGACCTACGCCAACGGCGGCCACAACTTGCCGGTGATCGTGCACGCCGACGGCAGCAACACCGTAATGCCGAGCACTAACGGCATCGCCCTGGGCATTCTGGACGGCGGTGAGTATGAGCAGAGCAGCATCACCTGCGCGCCCGGCGACACGGTAGTTTTGTACACGGACGGCGTAACCGAGGCCATCAACGTGGGCGAGGAAGAGTTCGGGATGGAACGGCTGCAGGGAATCTTCACGTCGGCCCCGGGGGATTGCCGCACTGCGGTTGAAGCGGTCTTCGACGCGGTGAGCGACTTTGCCGGTGAAGCGCCGCAGTTTGATGACATCACCTGCCTGGCGCTACGGGTGAAGTGAGGTCATACCATGAGCCAATCGGTGTCTCTGACCATTCCTTCCGAAATGGACCAGTTGGAGCGCATTACCGCCGCGGTAGAAGAATTTGCCGAGCGGGATGACTGGCCCCCGGACCTGACCTTCAAAGTTCACCTGGTTCTGGACGAGTTGAGCGTGAACGTGGTGAACTACGGGGGCGGCGCGAGTGAAATCGAAGTGTCGCTGGCCGCGGATGCGGACGTGGTGAGAGTGGAGATTGCCGACGACGGACAGCCTTTTGACCCGCTTCACGAAGCGCCCGAGCCCGACATCGACGCTCCATTGGAAGAGCGGCCAATCGGAGGACTGGGCATTTACCTGGTGCGCGAGATGATGGACGAACTGCATTACAGCCGGGAGAACGGCAGAAACCGGCTGGCAATGGTCAAGCGTAAGAACGGATGAGGCTTGCACCCGGATTGTCAACAGGCCGGCTGTCCTGGCTCACCGCAATCATCGCCATCACGATAGCCCTGGGCCTGATCGCCTGCCAGCCGGCCGCGCCGGATGCCAGCGGGCCGCCCGAATCCACCCCTGAGCCGACGGCGGAGGGAGACAATCCCCAACAGACGGTGGCAGCGACCACCAACGCGCCCGCCTCCGGAACGCCGGGCGTGTTTGCCGACCGTGTAGTTTTCGGCCAGTCAGCGGCCTTCAGCGGTCCGGCGAGTCAACTGGGCATCGGGATGAACCTGGGCATAGCGGCGGCCTTCGCCGAGGCTAATCGGAACGGCGGAGTGCAGGGCCGCCAGTTGGAACTGGTGACCCTTGACGACACCTACGAGCCGGAACTGGCCGTCATCAACACCACCCGGCTCATTGCGGAGGACCGGGTTTTTGCGCTGATTGGCGCAGTGGGCACGCCCACGTCCCGCTCGGCGACCCCGGTGGCGCTGGCGGCAGGCGTTCCTTACATCGCGCCCTTCACCGGCGCAGCATTTCTGCGGGACGCGGAGAGCCTGCCCAACGTAATCAACATGCGCGCCTCCTACAACCAGGAGACGGAAGAAATGGTCCAGCGGTTGACCACCGACCTGGATTTGGACCGGATTGCGATCATGTACCAGGAGGATTCCTTCGGCCGCGCCGGGCTGAACGGAGCGCTGGCCGCGTTGTCCAAGCGGGGTATGGAGCCGGCAGCGGTGGGGCTGTATCCGCGAAACACCACGGCGGTGAAGACCGGGCTGTTGGACTTGAAGCAGGGCAATCCGGAGGGGGTGATCCTGGTCGGGGCCTACCGTCCGCTGGCGGAGTTGATTGCGTGGGCCCGCCACATCGGCGTGGACTGGGAGTTTATCAACATTTCCTTCGTGGGCAGCAACGCGCTGGCCGAAGAACTGGGCCGTTTGGACCCCGAACATGGCGCCGGCGTTTTCGTGACCCAGGTAGTGCCATTCCCACACGACGACTCAACGCCGGTGGTGGCCGCATATCACCGGGCTTTGGTGGAGTATGACCCGGAAGCAATTCCCGGGTTCGTTTCCCTGGAGGGTTATCTGGCGGGGCGCCTGGCCATCGCCGGGCTGGAACGCTGCGGCCAGAATCCCGACCGGGAGTGCTTCCTGGCGGGCTTGCGCAGTTCCGAACCTATCAATCTCGACGGGTTCGAACTCCATTATGGTGAGGGCGACAACCAGGGATCGGATACGGTTTTCCTGACGATGATCGACGAGGAGGGAAATTATATTCCCCTGGACCGGCTTGACGAACGCGGGAGGACTGGCAGATGACGGATCGATTGAAGAGACTGCTGGAATATCGCTACCGCATTTCGGCGCAATTGTACCTGGCGCTGGGCGGCGCGGTAGCTCTGACCTTTGCCGCCAGTTTGGTGGGCTGGTTCTCCTTTAACCAGGTAGGCGAGGCGCAGAACCGAGTAAATGAGGGCAGCGTGCCCGAGCTGGCGGCGGCGTTCGACGTGGCGCAATACAGCCAGGCTCTGGTGGCATCGGCGGACACGCTGACGTCGGCAACGACGCCCGAGGACGTGGCTCGAGTGGGCGACGAAATCGCCGTCGCGCACCAATCGTTCCGGGAACAGTTGGCAGTTTTGGAAAGCAAGGGCGGCGAGGCTGAGCGGTTTGAGCGTATTAACACTTACTCCACCGCACTGATTGACAACATTGCCGGCTTGAACAGCGGGATGTGGCAAAGCTTCACGTTGAACGAACAACTGGACGAAGTGCAAGCCGGGCTGGAAAGCCTCACTGGGGAACTGGACGGCATCATCGTGCCGGAGATCGACCGTCAGTTCTTTTATCTCCAAACCGGGCACACCGAGTTGGACCAACCCCAAGCGCTCCGCGCGGACCATATTTCCGAGGATGAGCAGGCCCGGTATCGCTACCTGGCCGAATTGCAGTCCAACGCCAAGATTGCGATTCAACTGCTGGCCAGCGCGTCTATTGTGTCGGACAGTTCTCTAATCGAACCTTTCCGGGAAAGATTCGAGTCTTCCGCCAACAACATCCGAAGCAACCTTTCCCACCTCCGCGGCACACCGCTGCACGATGAACTGGAACCCATTTTCAACCGGCTGCTGGAGTTGGGACTGGGGCAGCAGAACGGATTTAACCTGCAGGCAAGGCAGCTGGAGCTGGAAAGACGCCAGCAACAGCTGCTGGACAATAACCACGACATAGCGGTGTTGCTGGTGGACGAGGTGGACGCTCTCGTCAACGGCGCCGAAGCTGGGGCGCAGGAGGCAACCCACGCCTCGGCCCAGGCGATTCTCACCGGTCGCACGCTGCTGCTGGCCATCAGCTTCGTCAGCATCGGCGGCGCCTTGCTCATTGCGTGGCTGTACGTGGGCCGGGTGCTGCTGCGCCGGCTGGAACTGATCGCCGGCTGGATGCGCAGCCTGGCCGCCGGCGACCTGGACACCCGGGTTGAAGTCGGCGGGCGGGATGAAGTGGCCGAAATGGCCGCGGCCCTGGAGGTGTTCCGCCACAACGCTCAGGAAGCCATACGCCTCAACCTGGTTGAAGAACTGGCCCAGGAACTGGAAGGCAAGAACGTCGAGCTGGAGGGCATCAACGCGCGGCTGGACAGCCAGAACCACGAACTGGACAGCAAGAACGCCGAGCTGGAAAACGTCAACGCGCGACTGGACAGCCAGAACCACGAACTGGACAGCAAGAATCACGAGTTGGAAGAGGCCATGACCAACCTGGCGGCGGCCCAGGACCGCATCGTGGCGCAGGAAAAGCTGGCTTCGCTGGGTGAGCTGACCGCCGGCGTGGCCCACGAAATCAGGAACCCGCTGAACTTCGTCAAGAACTTCTCCGAGTCTTCCACGGAACTGTTGGAAGAGATGCAGGAAACCATCGACGAAAGCGAAGACGGCAAGCTGGACGAAGAGCAGCTGGGCCTGATCAAGGATATTTTTGACGACCTGAACGAAAACCTGGAACGCATTCGCACCCACGGGGAACGGGCCAACCGTATCGTGCAGGATATGCTGATGATGGGACGCGAGTCGGTGACCCGTGAGATGACCAACATCAACAACCTGCTGGATGAACACGCGCGGCTGGCCTATCACAGCGCCCGGGCGTTGGACTCGGAGTTCCAGCTGGACTTGCAATATGACTTCGAGGAAATGGATGACATCGAGGTGAACCCGCGGGATGTTGGCCGTCTCTTCCTCAACATGGTCAGCAACGCCTGTTACGCCACCGACGAAAAACGCCGGCACCTGCTGGAGGCCGACCCCAACAGCAGCTATATGCCGACGCTGCTGCTCGCCACCCGGAGGGGAGAAGAACAGGTTGAAGTGCGCATCCGCGACAACGGCAGCGGAATGCCCGAAGACATCGTTGAAAAGATTTTCAACCCGTTTTTCACCACCAAACCCACCGGCCAGGGCACCGGCCTGGGCCTCTCCATCTGCAACGACATCATCCGCGAACACGGCGGCGTCATCGAGGTTGAGTCGCAACCGGACGAGTTCACGGAAATGGTCATCAGCCTGCCCCTGGCTTTGCCGGATACCCCGGTGGTAGAGGACTTGCTGGACGATGCTGATGGGGACGATGACGACGATTAGACGTAATGAGTTCGGCGATGGAAATGCGGATTGAGCAGGTGCTGGTGGGGCCGCCCCATGAAGGCGACGCCGGCGAGGGGCTGGTACTGCGCACCAGTCGGGGCGACATACCCGCCATTCGGCACGCCGCTCCCGAAACCACCCGTGGCGTCATCTGGGTTTGCGGAGCCCGCGGCGGGTTTGGCGGGCCGGCATCCGGCCTCTACGCCGAGCTGTCCGAGGAATTCGCCGGCCAGGGCATCACCTCCCTGCGGATGGACTACCGGCATCCCAACAACATCCAGGAGTGCGCCCTTGACCTGCTGGCCGGCGTCAACTTCCTGCGGGCCACCGGCTACGGGCCGGCAGTGGTGGTGGGGCATTCCTTTGGCGGCGCGGTAGTGATCGCCGGCGCGGCGTTCAGCGACCACGTTGCCGGCGTGGTGTCGCTGTCGCCGCAAACCTACGGCGCGCAGGGCGCGGGGATGCTGTCGCCGACGCCGCTGCTGGTGGTGCATGGCAAGGCGGACACCCGGCTGCCCTTCTCGTGCGCCGTAGCGATACACGATTGGGCCAAAGAGCCGCGGGAACTGGTGCTTTACGAGGGCGCGGAACACCGCCTGGATGAATGCCGCACCGAGCTGATGGACCTGCTGCGGGAATGGATACCGGCCAGGCTGACGGCGCAGTAACCGTTTCAGGGATTGCCGCTAACGTAGGGCTTCAAGGCAGCGTAAATAACGTCGTTGATCGGCGTCGGCGCACCGGCGGCTTCTCCAGCGCGCACCACGGCGCCGTTGAGGGCCTCCAACTCCAGCGGCCGGCCGGCCACCAGGTCGGCGTGCATGGACGCGCGCATCGCGCCCCGGGACTGGTCCATGTAGTCAAAGGTCCTGTCCACCACGTCCGGCGCAAGATTCACGCCCGAGGCGCGGCCGGCGGTTTCAATTTCTTCCAGGCAGGCGCGGACGATTTTGCGCCATTCGGGACGGGGCAGCAAATCGCGCAGGAACTCCCGGGCCAGCGAGGTTACACCGGCCATGGTGGCGATGAACAGGAATTTCGTCCACAGGGCTAGGTCGATGTCATCGGACGCTTCCGCCTCCACATCGGCGTCCCGGAAGGCGGCGCAAATCTGCTCCGCGCGCTGTGAGTGCTGCGGCGGGCTGCCCCTGGTTCCGCCGGTGACGACGCGCACGACGCGGCCGGCCTGCTGAAACACGCCCGGCTCCAGGCGGCTGGCCTCGATGTAGGCTGCGCCGGGCAGCATGACGGCGTCGGGGAACTGTTCCACGACGGGCAGGTAGGAGTCGATGCCGTTCTGCAGGCTCAACACTGCCGTATCGGAGCCAATGAGCGGGGCCATGGCCGGCACGGCGTCAACGTTATGGTAGGTCTTAGTGGTGAGCAGGGCCAGGTCAACGGGGCCGACGTCCGCCGGGTGGTCGGTGGCGGAGCAGGGCACGGTGAAATCGCCGGCTTCGGTGTGCATCCGCAGGCCGTCGCCGCGGATGGCGGCCAGGTTTTCGCCGCGGGCGATGAGGGTAACGTCGTGGCCGGCGCGGGCCAGCATACCGCCGAAGTAGCCGCCCATGCTGCCGGCGCCCATTACTGCAACTTTCATGCTTATTCCAACTCGTCCGCCAACTCTTTAATCAACGCTGCTGCCGCCGCGCGCGTGTCGTCGTCTCGGAGGGCGTATTCCAGGGAGGCGCGCAGCAGTCCCATGGGGTTGCCGCCGTCGTAGCGGATGCCCAGGAACTCGCAGGCGTAGAGGGGGGTATCCTCCATCAGCAGGGCCAGCCCGTCGGTGAGCTGGATTTCGCCGCGGGCGCCGGGGGGCGTGCGCTCCAGGCAGTCGAAAACCGAAGGCGGCAGCAGGTAGCGGCCCACGATGGACAGATTGGACGGCGCGGTTCCCGGCGGCGGTTTTTCCACCAGCCCACGCACACGGTGTCCGCCGCCACCCACGGGTTCGGCGTCCACCACGCCGTAGTTATGCACCAGTTCCCATGGCACGCGCTCGACCGCTACGGCAGCAGCGTCGCCGGCGTCGGCCATCCCCGCCATCATCTGCGAGAGCGCGCCCGGCGTGTGGGCGATGATGTCGTCGGGCAGGATGACGGCAAAGGGCTCGTCGCCCACGGCGTCACGGGCCGTCAGCACGGCATGGCCCAGGCCCAGCGGCTCCTCCTGAATCACGAAGGACACGTTGGCCAGGCGCGCGCCGGAACGTACTTTTTCCAGCAGCTTAACGTCGTCGGCCAGTCGCTCCTCCAAGTCGGGACGGGGACGGAAGTAGTCGGCGATGCTCTCCTTGCCGTGGGAGGTGATGATGACGACGTCGGTGATGCCGGCCTCGGCAGCCTCGGCCACCACGTACTGCAGCATGGGCCGGTCCAGGATGGGCAGCAGCTCCTTAGGCACGGAGCGCGTTACCGGCAGAAAGCGAGTGCCCAACCCGGCGGCGGGAATCACGGCTTTGCGGATTGCGGAGAGCATAGCGGGATGATAGCACAAGGTGGGGAGGCGGCCGGCGCTATTCCATAGCCCGGGCGTCGGGCAGGCCCAGCATAAACTGGCCGTGGTTTTCGTAGGCCGTGTCGCTGACCATCTGGTGCTGGGCGGCGGCGTTGATGTCGCGGAGGCACTGCTGCAGTATGCTGGTGGTGAACAGCGCCGACCCGCCGCCGTAGCGGAATGCCTGGGACGCCACGTCGGCGGAAACGTCGGTGGTGTAGGTGGCGACGGAGCGCATCTGGGCCTGCAGCGGCGGTGGGGGCGGATGGCCGGCGCAAACGGCGTCCCAGGCCGCCTCCAGAATCTCGACATTCAAGGCGCGGGCGGCGCGCAGGCGCAGGTCGCATTCGCCCAGGGCGCGCTGCACCACCGGGCGGTTCGCCAGCAGGTTAGTGGAGTTGTACCCGCGCGTCTTGGCGCCGGCGACCTCGGTGAGGGCGTCGAGGGCACGGCGGCCAACACCCAGCGCGAAAGCCGAATGTTCGTTGGTGACGAAGCCGGGCCGGCCCAGACGGTACAGCGCACCGCCCCGAATGGGTTCCGTCAGGGTTGAGTCCCAAGCAAAGCGGTGCGGAACGAACAGGTCGTCCACCGAGAAGTCGCAGCTGCCGGTGCCGCGCAAACCCATAACCTGCCAGTTATCGTGTACCTTGACCTTGTGCCGGGGCATCGCCACACGGAGCTGACGCGGGTAGCCGTCGGACGCGCCAGCGACCCGAGCGCCGGCGGAGACCCACTGGGCGTGCTGTATGCCGCTGCCAAACTGCCAGCGTCCGGTGAGCCGGTAGCCGCCCTCCACCGGCGTTGCGGCGCCCGACGGCGCGGCTGCTCCGGCCACTTTAGGAGGCTGGCCGCCGGGGAAAATCTCCTCAATGGCCTCGTCGGGCAGGAAGGCTGACAAGCCGCCCAGGCTGGCCGCGCCAATCATCAGGCACCAGCCGGCGGCCGGCTCAATGCGGCTGACGGCCTCCAGCACGTCCAGCTGGGTTACCGGGTCGGCTTCGGCGCCGCCGAGGACGTGGGGCATCTTGAGGCGCAGCAGCCCGGAGTCGTAGAGCGCGTCCACCGAGGTTGGCGGCAGGGTGGCGTCCGCTTCGGCGGCCATCGCGCCGGCTTCTAGCGTGTCGCGCACGCTTTCCACCGCGTCCATCAGCACGCGGCGTTTGGCGACGGGGTCGGTGGGGAAGGAGTTCACGTCGCTCAACTCTCGACCTTGGGCAGCACGTCCTGGACCAAGGCGTCCATGGTGTCCAGCAGTTGTTGCAGGTCGCCGCAATCGTGACAGTTGATTTGAAACTCCTCCAGCCCGGCCTCCTGGCGGTAGCGCTTCATATCGGACGCCACCTGATCCACGGTGCCATACCCCGTTGGACGGTCGCTGCCGGAGCCGGAAAAACCCGTGATGCTGGCGAGGTTCACCCGAAAACTCATGCGGGTGCGCGGCGGTTCCGGCCGTCCGATCTCGGCGCTATAGTCATGCAGGTACGCCCGGTTGGCAATCAAGTCGGGCAGGGGCGTCGGCGTGGGCTGCCACACCTGGGCGAAGCGGGCGGCACGACGCAGGGAGGGCTTGCCGGAGCCGCCAATCCACAGCGGCGGATGGGGCTGCTGCACCGGCTTGGGGTTGACGTGCATATCCTCGAAGGAGAAGAACCGACCCTTGAAGGTAGTCGGCCCCGGTTCCCAGCAGGCTTGCCACAGGCGCAGGTATTCGTCGGTGCGGGCGCCGCGTTCCCGGTAGGGCACGCCCAGCGCGTCATATTCTGGCTGACTCCAGCCGGCGCCGACGCCGGCGATGGCGCGCCCGCCGGACAGCTGGTCCAGGGTGGCAACCATCTTGGCGGTTACGACGGGGTTGCGGTAGGGCATGATGAGCACCGACGTGCCCAGCCCGATGCGGGCAGTCAGGGCCGCCACGTAGGAAAGAACCATCAGCGGGTCATACACGTTGCGCCAGGGGACGCTACGCGGGCCGTCGTCCACGATTACGTGGTCGTTGACCAAGATAGCGTCAAAGCCCAGTTCCTCGGCTTTGACGGCGGTCTCGCTGATGGCTTGCGCCGTGGCCGGAAAGCCCAGGTAGTCGGCGTTGGGAAGACGGAACGAGTACTGCACGATGCCACCTCCGGCGGCAACGTTAGGCGGTGGCGGTGCAGTTGTCAACATCTGCTAATATGGCAAAATCCGGAGCATGGAGTTGTACTTTGCGGTTGCCACCGTTGATTGAGGGACGGTTCATCAAGCGGCTGAACCGGTTCGCCGCGCTGGTGGACGTTGAGCGGCGGGAGTACCTGGTCCACGTACCCAACTCGGGACGGATGCACGAGCTGCTGGTGCCCGGTTACCGGGTGCTGATGATTCCTGCCCCGGAGGGCACCACGCGCAAAACGGCCTACGACCTGGCGTTGGTGGATACCGGCGACGCGCTGTCCTCCGCCGACGCGCGGCTGCCCAACAAGCTGGTCGCCGAGGCCATCGCCCACGGCCGGCTGCCCCAGTTCACCGCCTATCCCGACGTGCGCCCGGAGAGCGTATTCGGTGAGAGCCGGCTGGACTTTCGGCTCAGCGGGCCGGAGGGTCTCTGCTACGTGGAAACCAAGTCGGTTACGCTGGTGGAGGATGGCGTCGGCCTGTTTCCCGACGCGCCGACGCTGCGGGGCGTGAAACACCTGCACAGCCTGATGGCGGCGCTGGACGCCGGCCACCAGGCGGCGGTGATGTTCGTCATCCAGCGCAGTGACGCCGACGCCTTCGCTCCCCACGACGTGGCCGACCCGCTGCTGGGGGCGACGCTGCGGCAGGCCGCCGACGCCGGCGTGTCCATCTACGCCTACCGCTGCGATGTTGACGAACGCAGCATCACCCTGGCCGACTCCATTCCGGTGCGGCTATGACGGCCAAAGATGGTATAGCGACGCTGCCGGAAATATACCGGCGGCTGCTGGACGCCTACGGGCCGCAGGGCTGGTGGCCGGGGGACAGCCGGTTCGAGATGATCGCCGGCGCCATCCTGACGCAAGCGGCGGCGTGGCGCAACGTGGAGCTGGCGCTGGCCAACCTGCGCGCCGCCGGCATCGACGACTGGCCGGCAGTGCATCGCATCGACATTGACGCGCTGGCGGAGTTGGTGCGCCCGTCGGGTTACTACAACGCCAAGGCGCGCAAGCTGAAAGCGTTTGCCGCCCACATGTGCGAGGAGTACGGCGGCGACCTGGACGCCATGTTTGCGGCGGGCACCGACACGCTGCGCCGGGAACTGTTGAACATCTACGGCATCGGGCCGGAGACGGCGGACGACATTCTGCTCTACGCCGCCGGCAAACCGTCGTTCGTGATTGACGCCTATACCATCCGCATCATGGAGCGGGTTGGGTTGACGCCGAAGGGCCGCGCCGACTACGGCGGCTGGCAGGCCATGTTCCACGCCGCGCTGCCGGCGGACGTGGCGATGTACAATGAGTATCACGCGCTACTGGACCGCCACCACAAGGAAGCCTGCACCAAAAACGCGCCGCGCTGCAAGGGCTGCTGCCTGCAGGACGTGTGCGCCACGGGGCGGGCGTGGTGAAAAAGCCCTTTACATCCCCAAAAGAACGGCGACAAGCGAGCTACTAGTCCTAAATGGCTGCGGTGCGGTCAGGTATGCCAATCGGGTGGTGTTCGCATTCGTACTCTTCGATGAGAGTGACGAGACTGTCCAATTCGATTCGGCTTTGATGATTTTCATCGTCTATTTGGCCATCGGGTCCTGATAGTTCATCCATAAGCTGGTTCACCCGGGCCAAGGCGTTATCGTAGTCCGCCTCGCTATGGATAGGCTTTGCATTTGTCATTGCTAAACCTCCTCGGCGTTGATGCGATTGTACTGGGCGTGAGTTCCCACAAACCGTATGTACACCGTTCGCGCTGGATAGAATATCCTTACCACAAGCCGGTAGTTATTCCCTCTGATACGAAAAACCGCGCGGTCGCTCCCAACGATGCTTGATCCTGGGTAACGCCTTATCAACTCAGCCGGTGTTGACCAATCTTCCCGGGCAACCTCGACGTACCATTCTCTGAGTGCGGATTCTGCATCAGGATGGGATTCCCAAAACTCCCTGATGGTTCTTTTTGCAATGATACGCACGGCTGGGTCAGTTGAACGCACGAGATCTTGTCGCTATCGCTCTTCCACATTTTATACCACGCTGAACGGTGGGGCAATTACGGTTCCGCACTCTGCTGATACAGGTGCTATGATACCCTGCGTCAACAACATACCGGAGGTACACAACTATGCAGGCAGTGAGAATTTATACCGGCGAGGACGGCGAGTCCCACATCGAGGAGCTGGAGCTTCCCTTTGAACAGGTCGGCCACGCCATGCGCACCGCCGTGCAGGCCGCCACCGGCGTGCAGTTCAGCCGACTCAAGCCCAGCCAGCTGGTCGACTTTCACACCGCGCCCCGCCGCCAGTACGTCATCACCTTGCAGGGCCAGGTGGAAATCGGCCTGGGCGACGGCAGCAAGCGCATCTTCAACGTCGGCGACATCGAGCTGTGCGAGGACCTGACCGGGCGCGGCCACACCACCCGCAGCGTCGGCGACGTTGACCGGGTCAGCGTGTCCATCCCACTGGCCGACCAGACACCGGGCGGCGGCTTCGGAGTGTAAAAGAAGATTGTCATGCCCATCGCAGCCCTGGCCGACAACCTGGAGATGTACTACGACGACGATAACTTCACCGACCCGTGGCGCGAGCCGGGGACGGTGGAAACCATCGTCCTGCACCACGGCAACGCCAAGAGCGGACGGCTGTGGTACGCCTGGCCGCCCCTGCTGGGCCGTCAATACCGGGTAATCCGCGTGGACGCCCGCGGCTTTGGACGCTCCAGCGTGCCGGCCCCGGGCAGCTACGACTGGTCGCTGGAAGGATTCGCCGGCGATCTGCGCAACCTGCTGGACTACCTGGAGCTGGACAAGGTTCACCTCATTGGCGAGACCATCGGCGGCACCATCGCGTTGCAGTTCGCCTACCAGCACCCGGAGCGGCTGCACACCGTTGCCACCTGCACCTCGCCGTATAACTTCACCGGCGTGGCAACCTACGGCAACTATTACCGGCTGGTGGAGGAGGAAGGCGTGGAAGGCTGGGCGCGGGCCACCGGCGGCCGGCGGGTCAGCGCCGACGCCGCGCCGGCGCATCACGAGTGGTACATCCAGCAGATGGGGCAGACCTCTCGCCACGTGGTGCTGGAAACCCTGGCCTACCTGGGCACCCAGAACCTCACCGACAAGTTGCCGTCCATCCAGACGCCGGCCCTGGCCATGGTCGGCGAGCTCAGCGAGGGCGACATCCCCGACCGGGCGCAGGGACAGGCCGACCTGATGCCCAACTGCACGCTCGCCCGCATCCCCGGCGCCGGCGGCTACGTGCAGCACTCAGCGCCGGCGCAATGCGTGCTGGCCTGGCAAGAGTTCGTGGGGACGGTGCACCAACCCGCCTAGAACAGCGACTTGGACTGTCCGCCGTCCACGTTAATGCAGGCGCCGGTAATCAGGCCGGCCC
The DNA here is from genome assembly GCA_009837355.1 of Chloroflexota bacterium. Classification (GTDB taxonomy): domain Bacteria; phylum Chloroflexota; class Dehalococcoidia; order Lucifugimonadales; family UBA3495; genus Bin87. Next base: position 21,171 of record VXTR01000061.1, read on the forward strand.
GATCCGAGGCCAGGAACGCCACCGTTTCGCCGATGGGTTCGGGCCAGCCGAACTTGCCCATGGGCAGGTTGCGGTCGATGAACTCCGCCACCACTTCCGGCGTGTTGTTCTGCTGGAAACGGTCCCAGCTGCTGCCGGGGAAGTCGATGCTGCCGGGCGCGACGCAGTTGACCAGCACGCCGGATTGCGCCAACTGCAATGCCAGGTGCTTGGAGAAGGCAATCATGCCGGCCTTGCCCGTCATGTAGTCCACGGAGCCGCCGTGCTCGCGCCCGTAGATGGACGCGATGTTGATGACCCGGCCCCAGCCCTGGGCCTGCATGTGGGGCAGGGCCAGCTTGGTCATCCGCACCGCTGAAATCAGGTTGACTTCCAGTCCCTCCAAGAACAGCTCCATGGGGGTTTCGTCAAAGAGGACGGAGCCGCGCCGGCCGCCCACGTTGTTCACCAGGATGTCGGGCGCGCCCAGGGTGTCGGTGGTTTCCTGGAGGAACCGGGCGGCGTCGGCGTCATTAGTAACGTCGGCCCGGCTGCCGCTGGCCTTGATGCCCAAGCCGGACAGTTCGGCTGCCGTTGCGTTCACCTGGTCGCCGTCTCGCCCGCAGATGGCCACGGCGCAACCCTCCCGTCCCAGCGCCAGCGCGCACTGGCGGCCCAAGCCGCGGCTGCCGCCGGTAATCATCGCTACCTTCCCGTTCAGGCTCAAATCCATGGGATTGCCTCCCTATCGCACAATTGGAATGCAGGGATTATAACGGGTTGGCAGCGGCGCCGGTAAGCGGCTGGTTTAGAGGCTCAACAGCTGCTCCAGGTTCTTCCACAGGATGGCCTCTTTTTCGTCCTGGGTGAGAGACGGCAGGCCCATGACCCAGCCCACCGGCCAGTCAATCATCATGTCGGCCGGCCAGTCGGTGCCCAGCACCACCCGGTCGATTCCCACCGTGTCAATAAGCATACGCAAGGCCGGCTCGCTGTGGGTGAGGCAGTCGTAGTAGAAGCGGTTCAGGTACTCGCTGGGCGGCTGGGTGATGTTGACCCGGGCCTCCCGGCGCACCAGCCAGCCCCGGTCCATGCGGCCGGCGCCGAAGCAAGTGTAGCCGCCGCCGTGGGCCAGACACACTTTCAGGTCGGGGCACTGGTCCATGACGCCGCCGAAGACGAAGGAGGCGAAGGTAACGGCGCGCTCGGCCAGGTTGCCGATGGTGTTGGGTAGGTGATAGCGGTCGATGCGCGGGGCGACCATGGTGGGATTGGCCTGGTGGATCAGCAGCACGGCGCCCATCCGCTCCGCCGCCTGCCAGAAGGGCAGGAATGCCGGGTCGTCGTAGGTGCGCCCGTTCACATGGTCGTTAATCATCGCGCCCTTGAATCCGAGGGTGGCAACGGCCCGCTCCAGCTCGGCGATGGCTGACCGAACGTCCTGCATGGGCAGGGTGGCCAGGCCGGCCAGTCGCTGCGGGTAGTCCATCGTCATCTGGTGCACTTCGTTGTTGCAGTCGGTGGCGATGGCGACGGTGGTATCCACGTCCTGGTCGTACTTGTAGAAGGCCACGTTGGTGGACACGACCTGCACGTCCACGCCGATGGAGTCCATGTCGGCGATGCGTTGCTCAGGTGTCCAGGCGTTGCGGGGGTTGAACAGCTCGCCCTCGGCGGCGGTCATGCCGTGCCAAGTGCGGCCCTGCAATACCTCCCGCTGGAAGCATTGGGGCGTGGAATGGGCGTGAATGTCAATGGCTCGCATATTTTGCGTCTCTCCGTGCTAGATGTTCAGCAGTTTTTCCAGGTTCTTCCACAGGATGGCCTCTTTTTCGTCCTGGGTCAGGCTTTCCAGGCCCAGCACCCAGGAAACGGGCTGGTCGATGGCCATGTCCGCCGGCCAGTCGGTGCCGAAGACCACCCGGTCGATGCCCACGCTGTCAATCACCATGCGCAGGGCCGCCTCGCTGTGGGTGAGGCAATCGTAGTAGAAGCGGTCCAGGTAGGTACTGGGCGGGTGCGTGATGTTGACCCGCGCTTCGGAGCGCACCTGCCAGCCCCGATCCATGCGCCCGACGCCGAAGCAGGTGTAGCCGCCGGCGTGGGCCAGGCAGATTTTGAGGTCGGGGCATTTGTCCATCACGCCGCCGAACACGAAGGACGCGAAGGTAACTGCCCGGTCAACCAGGTTGCCGATGGTGTTAGGGAGGTGGTAGCGGTTGGAGCGGGGCGTAACCAGCGTGTCGCCGCCCTGCTGGTGGATGAACAATATCGCGCCCATCTGCTCGGCGGCCTGCCAGAGCGGCATCAGGCTGGGGTCGTCGTAGGGCAGGCCGTTGGCGGTGTCGTTGATCATCGCGCCGACCAGGCCCAACTGCGTTACGGCGTACTCCAACTCGTTGATGGCCGCGCTCACGTCCTGCATGGGGATTTGAGCGAATCCCTTGAACCGTTCGGGGTAGTCCACGGTCATCTGGTGGACTTCCTCGTTGCATTCCCGGTGCATCTCGGAGATGACCTGGGCGTCGCGGTCGTAGAAGTAGAAGGCCGCGCCGGTGGAAACGACCTGGACGTCAACGCCCAGGGAGTTCATGTCGTCGATGCGCTGTTGAGGTGTCCAGACGTTGCGGGGCGCGACGAACATATCGCCGGGGTTCACGCCATGCCAGGAGTGTCCGGCGGCCATGGCATGCAAAAAGCACTGGGGCGTCAGGTGAGCGTGGATATCGATACTTCGCACAATTCCCTCCGGCGGAATTCCGATTCTCCAGAAACCCGGGTTTGTATTTTAAGATGGGGCCGGCATGATCAGCGCCCCCGCTGCCGGGGGTCAAGGATGTCGCGCAGGGCGTCGCCGGCAAAGGCGAAGCCCAGCACGGTTACGCTGATGGCCAGCCCGGGAAAGACGAGAATCCAGGGCGCGGTGGACAGATACTGCGCCGCCTGGCCGGTGAGCATCCGGCCCCACGAAGGCGTCGGTTCCGAGATACCCAGGCCGAGGAAGCTGAGGCCGGCCTCGGTGAGGATGGCGGTGCCGAACATTGAGGACATGATTATCAGGAAGGGGGCCATGGTGTTGGGCGCGATGTGCCGCAGAATAATTCTCATGTCCGAAGAGCCGATGGCCCTGGCCGCCATTACGTAGTCGGTTTCCCGCAGCGAAATGGTTGAGGAGCGAATGACGCGCACCCCGCGAGGCAGAATCGTCGCGCCGATGGCCAGGATGATGTTGGGAATGGAGTTGCCCAGCGCCGCCACGAAAACCAGCGCCAGAATCAGGTCGGGCAGCGACATCCACATGTCGACCAGGCGCTGGATGACGGCATCAGTCTTACCCATGAAGTAGCCGGAAAACAGCCCAATCACCGCGCCCACTCCCGTGCCGGCCAGCACGGAAAAGAACCCGACAATCAGGGAAATCCGCGCCCCGTACACCACCCGGGAGAAAACGTCCCGGCCGAACTGGTCGGTGCCGAACAGTTGGGTCGAGTTGGGCGCGGAGCGCACCGCTTCGTAGTTCTGCGCCTGGTAGTCAAAGGGCGCGATGGCCGGCGCGAAAATGGCCACTACCGTAATGGTCAGCACCATCAGCAGGCCGGCGGTACCCAGCGGCTTGGTGCGCAGATGGTGCAGCGTCATCCGGGCGAAGGACATCCGACGCCGTTCCAGCGTCACGTCCGGCGTCTCATCCCGTTGGCGGGCGATGTTGGGCAGTGTCATTCCATGCCGCCTAGGTGTAGCGTATCCGCGGGTCGAGCCAAGCGTACATCAAGTCCACCAAGAGGTTGGCTATCAACACCACACAGGCGATGAACATCACTATCGCCTGGATCACCGGGAAGTCCCGGGACCCCACAGCCTGAATGAAGAGGTTGCCCAGGCCGGGGATGTTGAACACCTGCTCAATGACCACCTGACCGCCCATCAGGAACACGACTTCAAAGCCGGCCAGGGTAACGACCGGCAGCAGGGCGTTGCGGAGAACGTGAATGAACAGGATGCGGCTACGGTACAGGCCCTTGGCCTCGGCGGTGCGCACGTAGTCCTCCCGCAGGGCCTCCAGCACCGACGAACGGGTCATCCGCAGCATACCCGCCGAGCTGCGCGCGCCCACCACCATTGCAGGGAAGATGAGTATCATCAGGTTGTCCCACGGGTCTTCCCACAAGTTGGCGTATGAAATGGGCGGAATCCAGTCGAACATCGTCAGCAGGCCCACTATCAGCAGCAGGCCGATCCAGAAGTTGGGCATTGACTCGAAAATCATGCTGACGAACCGCAGCACGTAGTCGAAGAAAGTGTCCTGGCGCACCGCGGCGATGACGCCACCCGGAATGGCGATGATGGAGGCAATCAGCACCGCCATTAAGCCCAGCTGCGCGCTGACCGCGATGCGGGGCAGCATCCGCTCCAGCACCGGCTGGCGGTTAATCCAGGAGATGCCCAAATCGCCGCGCAGCAATTTGCCCGCCCACGTTACGTACTGCATATGCAGCGGCTTGTCCAACCCCAACTGGTTGCGGACCCGGGCGAAGTCTTCCTCCGTGGCCACCAGCGCCCGGTCACGTCCTCCCAGCAGCAGCGTAGTGGCGTAATCCCCCGGGATTACGTGGAGCATCAAGAAGATGAACACCGACACGCCGAAGGCGGTGGGAATAAACAGCGCCATGCGGCGCAGGATGTAAGCGCGCATTGTTTGCCTTCATCCCTGGCACGCCGCCGGAGCGAATGATGATTCGCTCCGGCGTGCGGCGATGGCGTATGGCCGGTGAAGCCTACAGGCCGCCCGGAACTCCGGTGGTCTGACCGCTCTTGTCGGCGTCGTCCGCGTGGGCCGGGTCAATCCACAGGTGTTCCCAGCGCAGGAACGAGCTGGAAGGCTGCGGATGGTGGAAGTAGCCACGCACCTCCGGCCAGAAGGCCACGGCCTCCTGTTCCCAGTACAGGGGGAACTTCCAGTACTGTTCCATGGCGTAGAGCTGCAGCTCGTCGGAAATGGCCTTGCGCTGCGCCTGGTCGGTAGTGGAGGACGCTTGGTCCAGCAGGTCTTCGGCCTTCTGGTCGCAATCCAGGCCCGGCGTCCAATGGTTGTTGGGGGAAACGCAGCGGAAGTAGAAGCCCATGCCGAGGGCCGGGTCGTCGGCCGGCATGGTGTCGTTGCGCGGCAGGATGTCGCCCCAGGAACCGTCCGACGTCTGCTTGCGGTAGGCTACGGTCTCCACCAGGTCAAAGTCCGTCTGCACTCCCAGCAGGCGCAGCTGTTCCTGGAAGAAGGTGGCGCGAGCCTGCACCTGGGCGTCGGCTTCGACGGTGAACTTGTAGATCTTGTCGAAGTCAAAGCCCTCTTCTTCCAGTATGGCCCTGGCCTCGGCGCGGCGGGCGTCCCAGTCGCCATCTTCCGGCGGGCACCAGCCCGGCACGGCGCAGCCCTGGGACTCGTCGAGGCTCCAGGGGCCGCCCGGCGCCATCAGGAACCCGGCGGAGCCATGCCCGTCCTGCAGGATGCTGATGCCGGTGTCCCGGTCGATGCCCATCATAATGGCCTGGCGGACGCGCACGTTGTCAAAGGGGACGTTGCGCGCGTTGAGCCACAGGGAATGATGCCCCCGCGTGGCCCGGATGACGGTGCTGATTTGCGGATGCTCGACGTAGGCGTCGTATTGCCCGAAGTTGCGCACCCAGTGCCAATCGGTCTGGTGGGCCAACATCACCGACTGCTGGATGGACTCGTCCAGGATGCCGAATACCACCACGCGGTCAACGTAGGGCAGGCCGTTCTTGAAGTAGTTGTCGTTCTTGACGAAGTTCTGCTCGTCAACGCCGACGCTCTGGCCTTCTTCCCAGCGGAAGGGGCCGGTACCGACGGACACGTCCTGGAACATGGCCTCCTCGCCGCCGGCCTCGAACCAGGCCTTGTTGAACATCAGGGCGGCCCGGTCGGTGAAAGCCAGCAGCGCGGTGGCGCTGGGCTCGGTGAAGCGCAGTTCCAGCGTGGAGTCGTCCGTGCACGAGGAAGCGCCGATGTCTAGGAAGCTCAGCTTGCCGCGCATTTCGCTGGCGGTGATGCCGTTGCCCGTCACCATGGTCTCCAGGGTGAACCGAGCGTCCTCGCAGGTGAAGGCGTCTCCGTTGTGCCACGTGATGCCATCGTGGAAGTACAGCGTGAGACCCTGGCCGTCATCGTGGTTGGTCCAGCCGGCGGCCAGGTCGGGGATGATTTTCCCGTCGTCGTAGGGATCGGTCTCCACCAGGTTGTTGTGGGTGGGAGTCCGATAGCGCACCGTTACGCCGGAGAAAGCGCCCCAGGCGTTGGCATGCTCCAGCGGGTCCTCGTAGTTGATGCGCAGCGTGCCGCCGTACACCGGGTCGCCATAATAGGCGGTGGGCGGGTTCCAGTATTCCGACATGGCCGGCGCGACTTCTGCTGCAGACGGGACCGCCATGGCTCCGTCCGAAGGGGCAACCACCTGGGCCGGCGCGGTGGTGGGATCGGCGGGAGCGGCAGCCGGCTCCTCGGTAGTCCCGCAGGCGGCCAGCAGCAGCGAAGCGATCGCCAAAACGAGCAGCGCTACAACGCTGCAGGACTTCACACTACTTAGCATTTTATCCAGTCCTCCATGTATTGCGGCTGGCGCGCATTTTATATTCACCCCGTTGCACTGTCAATTTGATGTTTCGCAGAATATATCGTCATTTATAACGTATTTCGTAATTTGTATTACGAATTGCGGCAACGCCGTTGTGTGCGCCGAGTAATTGAAAGGCCGGCTGTCAACAGGCTATGATGTTCCGAACCATAGGGATTACCGACCATGCCCAGCTCACGACTATACGAACCCGCCGATCTGCCCGGCCTGGGCCGCAACTACGTCATCCGCGAGGAAGGGGTCAACACGTTCCTGGCCGAACTCCTCCGCGATCAGGGCATCAACGCCCTGGCCGAACGGCGCGACCGCAACATAACCCCCGACGTCCGCGTCACCCTCAAGACCGGCGACACCGTCCTGCTGGAATGCAAGTGGCTCAACGGCGCCGGCCAGTTGCAAAACCAGCTGGACACCCGCCTGCAGCAGTTCCCCGACGCGTTGGGCGTCATCGGCGTCCTTTACCCGGAAGAGCTGAAATACCCACTGGACACCCGCGGGGGGCTTGAGGCCTCCGGCGACCTGGAATGGTGGCTCCACGGTTCTCGGGGCCAACGCGTCGCCGACCGCCGCTCCCGCTTCGGCACGCCCACCGACATCGCCGACCACCTGCGCGTATTGCCCCTTGAACTGGAGGGCACCGACCGCGTGGTCGCCGCCGCCGCCGTCATCGAGTATGCCGTGGAGCAATCGGCCCAGAAGCTCGCCACCCACGCCAGGACTGCCCACCGGGTCAGGAGCGTCGTCGCGCAAACCGACCAGGAAAACGACCGCGCCAAGGCCTTGCGCATCGGCTGCCTGGTGGTGTTCAACGCCCTGGCTTTCCACCTCCGGCTGGCCGAATCCCACGACGACGTGGTGGGCGTTACCGAAGCGTGGCGGGATGGCATCCCCGGCCTGTTCCGCGCCTGGCAGTACATCTGCGACCACATCGACTACGTGCCCGTTTTCGACCTCGCCGCCACCATCCTGGACATCCTGATTGACGCTCCGACGGACTGGCACGCTCCCGTCCTGAACCCGCTGTTGAAGGCGGTTGACGACACCCGCCACCTGGAAGGACACGACCTGTCCGGCCGGCTCTTCCACACCCTGCTCACCGATGCCAAGTTCACCGGCGCCTACTACACCTCCGTGCCGGCGGCCACGCTGCTCACCCGGCTGGTGTTCCACGACTGGCCAGACGGCGTGGACTGGAGCGACCACGAGTTTCCAGCGTCGCTCAACGTGGCAGACATCGCCTGCGGCACCGGCACGCTGCTGATGGCCGTGGCCGCCGAGGCCGAACGCCGCCACACCGAGGCCGGCGGCCGGAACGCCCCGGCGCTGCACAAGGCCATGGTGGAACAGGCCCTGCACGGCTACGACGTGCAACTCTCCGCCGTGCACTTCGCCGCCACCAGCCTGGCCATGCTCAACCCCGACATCCAGTTTGACCGCATCAACCTCTACGTGATGCCGCTGGGCGCCGACGGCGACGACGTATCGCTGGGTTCGCTGGACTTCCTGGGGGAGTCCCAAGCCGCCGTCCAGTTCGCCCTGTCTCCCACCGGCATGGGGGTCAGCAGCCGGACCATCCGCGACGCTGGCCGGGTCTATAGCGGCGGCTCCCGGGGCGCGCAGCAGGAGGAAATCGCCACGCTGCCCGACCTGGACCTGGCGATTATGAACCCGCCCTTCACCCGTTCCGTGGGCGGCAACCTGCTCTTCGGCAGCCTGCCCGCCGACGAACGCCGCAAATTGCAGAACGAGCTTTCCCGCCGCCTCAAGTCAAGACAGACCCGGCTGGCGACGGCAACGGCCGGCCTGGGCGCGGCTTTCGTGGCCGCGGCGTCGCCCAAGCTGCGCCCCGGCGAGGGACGCCTGGCCCTGGTGCTGCCGGCCACCGTCTGCACCGGGCCGTCCTGGCAGCAGACGCGCTCCCTTATTGAGCGGGACTTCAACCTGGACATGGTCATCGTCTCCCACGACCCGCAGCGCTGAAACTTTTCCGACAGCACCGACCTGTCGGAAGCGCTGCTGATTGCCACCCGGCGGCGGACGGCCAACGGCAACGGCGATGACGACGATTCCGCCACGGAACACCGGACCACGTTCGTCAGCCTGTGGGAGAACCCCGACGGCGTGCTGGACGCGCACCGTACCGCCCAGGCCATCGCCGACACCACGCCGGCCAACCTGGAATCCGCCGGCGCCGCGCTGGTGGAGGTGGACGGCCGGCACGTGGGCGAGCTGGTATCCATCCCCGAATCCAAGCTCGCGGGCAAGAAATGGGCCGGCGTGCAGTTCGCCCGCGCCGACCTGACCCGCAGCGCGCTGCGCCTGCTGGACGACGGCGAGGTCTGGGTTCCCGGAGAGGCAACCGTGGGGCGAGTGCCGCTCTGCCCGCTGGCCGAGTTGGGCGAAATCGGCCCCGACCGGCGGCGTCTGGTGGACGGATTCGAGCGCACTACCTCTCAAACCGCCTACCCGATGGTGGAAGGGCACGATACTGAGCAGCGCAAGTCCCTGGTGTGCATCCCCGACGCTTATCTGTCCCCGTTGGTTACGCCCAAAGGCGGGCAGCGTCCGGGATATGGCGAACACCTGTGGCAGCAAGCCGGCCGGCTGCTCGTCGCCGAAAGGCTTTGGTTGGAAACCAACCGGGTCATCGCCATGCGAACCCACACCCGCGTGCTGTCCAACGTATGGTGGCCCGTCAAGATTGAGGAAATCGCCCACGAAAAGGCGCTGGCCGTGTGGCTCAACTCCGGCCTGGGCCTGCTGACCCTGTTGGCCCAGCGCACGAGCACCAGAGGCGGATGGGTCGGCATGAAGAAAGCCGACCTGGAACAGCTGCCCGTGCTGGACGTGCGCGCCATCACCCCGCAACAGTTGCAGGCTATGTCTCAGCTGTTCGACGACGTGGCGGAGGAAGAGTTTGAGCGTCTGCCGGCCATGGCCGACTGCGTGGCCCGCCGCCGCCTGGATGATGGGCTGACGGCGATATTGGGGCTGCCGGATTTGGATGGGCTGCGGCGGCTGCTGGCATCGGAGCCGGTGGTGACGAACCGGGGGTTGTAGGGGGTGTTGCTGCTTGCAGGTTATAATGGTAGCAGGCAACGCCTGTTTGAGCCGCCTGCTGGCAAAAGGAGCCGTTCTTCGTCGCCGCCACTGAAGATTAGAGGGAACCATGGCAACAACGCATTACATGGGCAATAGGATCACCCCACGGGGGCAGCCAAACTGCGGCCTGTACACCCCCGGCGACCCCATACTTGGAACTGACGGCGACATCGGCCAGGTGGACTGCCTGATATGCCTTCGGTCGGAAATCGAGAGGCTAAGGACGACGGGGTTCGCTCCGCTTCCCGACGACTTCGACCTGTCCCAATATGGGTTTGGCGATGACGACGAAAACCCCAATGGTTCCGAGCAAACACCGCCACCCGCACAGCATGACTGCACGTGTGGAATTCCCACGAACAGAGCCCGCAGGTTGTGCACCGAACGCGACTGCCCTTGGAAGTAAGCCCAGACCGCCCTTTGTGGAGACACGAAAGGCAGCCCAACCGGGAGGAAAACCATGAACCAACTGCTGCAAGATGCCTTCAATCGAGCCGCTGACCTGCCTCCCGAAGAACAGGACCGGTTCGCCAAGTTCCTGCTGGCCGAGCTGGAGGCTGACCAACAATGGAACCAACTGTTCGACCGGCCGGAATCGGATGAGCTGCTGAGCCCCCTCGCCAACGAAACCCTGGCCGACCCGGCCGCTTGACAGCAAATCCAAAGCTGCGTACACTATACATTGATCTGCCCCCCGTCCGCTGGACCTGGCTTAGTCCAGAACTCCCCGGACGGGTGTTTTTTTGCCTATGGACACCATAGTTTTCATCGACGGTCAGAACCTTTACCATCTGGCCAGGTCGTCTTGGCTGGTCAACCCTTCTGACAAGTCCTCCCCTTACACTTGGGCCAGTTACGATGTTGCAAAGCTGGCAAACGCATTGACTGCCAGAGAGCCGGGCCGCACCTTGACCGAAGTCCGCTTCTACACTGGCGTCCCTGATGAATTCAGTAGGCCGTCATTGCATGGCTTCTGGACAAACAAAATCAGGTACTTGCGAAACGGCGGGATTTACGTTTATCAGGGCAAGGTCAACGCCGGCGGTGAAAAAGGCGTCGACGTCAGCCTTGCCCTGGATTTGGTGCAGGCTACCCACGAACGCCGCTTCGACGTGGCTATCATCGTTAGCCAGGACTCCGACTTTGGCCCGGCGGTCGGCTTGGCCAAGCAGATTGCCGCGTCGCAAAACCGAACGCTTAAGTTTGAATCCGCTTTCCCCTTCCATCGGGGTAGAGTTTCACCCCGCGGCGTCCCCGGCACAACCTGGGTTCATATCGACCAGGCCATGTACGACGCCTGCTTCGACCCCAGGGATTATCGCCCGGCAAGGCGGTGAGCCGGGCTAGGCCATGGGCCGGCGATGCCGGCCGGTTGCGGCAGCCTGACCGACGCTATATCCTTGCCGCTATTGCGGTACGCGATTCCACATCGGCAGGGTTGGCATGAGACTTGACGGCAAAGTAGCGATTGTAACCGGGGGCAGCCGCGGCATCGGGCGCGCCATCTGCCTGGGCCTGGGGGAGGCCGGCGCCAGCGTGGTCGTAACCTCCCGCACCGAGGTTGACACGTCGGCCGGCACCGAGTACGCCCGGTACGGCTCCGGCGACATCCACGACACGGCGGCGCAAATCACCGCTGCCGGTGGCTCCGCGCTGCCCGTACGCTGCGACATGGCCGAGGTCAAGGACATTCAAGACCTGGTAACGGCCACGCTGGACCGCTTCGGTCGCATCGACGTTCTCGTTTGCAACGCCGGCATGGACTGCGAGTCGCCGGTGGTGGACCTGGACGTTGAGCTGCTGGACCAATGCCTGGCGGTCAACGTGCGCGGCCCGCTGCTGCTGTGCAAGTACGCGCTGCCGTCCATGATTGCCCGGGGCGAGGGCGGTTCCATCTACTGCGTTACCTCCGGCGCCGCCCGCAGCTACCGGGAGGGTCGCGTCGGCTATTCCATGAGCAAGGCGGCGTTGGAGCGGATGTTTTTCAGCCTGGCCGAGGAGGTCCGGCCCCACAATATCGCCGTCAACGTCTTCGAACCCGGGCGGGTGGACACCTGGATGAACCGCCGGGGCGACTGGCCGGGAACCGCCCACATACCCATGGTGCAGCCCGACCTCCTGGCCGCGCCGGGCGTCTGGCTGGCCGGACAGACCGCCGAAACCCTGACCGGCGAACGGGTGGCCAGGGCCGAGTTCGAGGTGACCTGGGGGCCGCTGGAATCGGAACCGTCGCCATGACCCGCCGTGCTATAATGCTGCGCAATTTTATGCGCAAATCAACATCGGAGAATTGACGGGATGATTAAGCGGTTTTCGGTACTGTACGTGGGGCAGATTGACCTGGACAACGTGGGTTCGGACGGCACGCCCGCCGACCAGCGCCGCTACACCAACGAGCAGCTGGCGCAGGCTTACGACCACGCCCAGGCTTTGGCCCAGCACATGGACGAGCGTGGCTTCTACTGCATGTGGATGGCCGAGCACCACTTCCAGCACGAAGGCTACGAGTGCATCCCCAACCTCATCCTGATGGGCGTGCACCTGGCCGGCCAGACCAAGAACCTGAAGTTCGGGCAGGCTTTCAACATCATCCCGATGTGGCATCCCCTGCGCATCGCCGAGGACTTCGCCATGGCCGACATTCTCACCGGCGGGCGCATGATTTTCGGCGTGGGGCGCGGCTACCACTCCCGCGAGGTGGAAACCTTCGGCTCTCCCGTCATCGACAATGACGCCAACCGCGAGCTGTTCCTGGAGCAGATGGAGGTCATCCTCAAAGCCTTCAACGAGGACTCCTGGAGCCACCAGGGCAAGTACTACACCATCCCGCCGGAAGTGCCCTATCGCGGCTACGACCTCAAGGAAATCACCATGGTGCCCCGGCCGGCTAACCGGCCCGTGGAAATGTGGCAACCCATCGCCAGCGGCCGCACGCTGAACTACATCGCCGAGCGCGGCATCAAGGCCATGGTCGCCCTCACCGGCGAGCTGTATGCCGAGCAGATGATTACCCAGTACCACGACGCGGCCACCGCCGCCGGCCGGGACCTGCCGCTGGGCGGGGACATGGCCCTGGGCTTCGGCTTCTACATCGCCGACAGCCGGGAGGAGGCCATCGAGCGGGTGCGCCCCTTCCACGACGAACGCTACAAGTGGTTCGCGCCCTTCGGCTTCGTGCGCTACACCGACGAGCAGGGACGGCCGTGGGGCACTCCCGGCGCGCCCACCCGGGTGCCGCGCATCGAGGACGGCGTTGACCAGAAAGCCTGGTTCTGCGGAAGTCCCGCCGACTTTATCGAGTTCCTGCATGAAATCGAGACCAAGTACCCCGGGCTGGAGGACATCGTGCTGCAATGGCCCGAAGGTATGCCCTGGAGCGAATTCAAGGAACAGCTGTCCATCTTCTCGTCCGAGGTGATGCCGGCCTTCACCGGGCGGGAGGCGGCGCTGACCGCGGCGGACAATTAGAGGCGCCGCGGCGCGCGGAACGGAGCAGCGGCTTGGCCAACCCTGAGCACGTCGCCGTCGCCAAGGGGAGAAGCTTTGCCATCGCCCGCTGGCGTGCCCGTTCCTTCCAGGAGCGAGCGCATCTTGACCTGTCGGGCGCCTACCTCAGCGGCGTGCGGATGCCGGGTGTTGACCTCTCCCACGACAACCTGGACCAGATTGACCTTACCTCCGCCGACCTGCGCCGGGGAGTCTTCAACGGCGCCCAGTTGCGTCAGGCGTACCTGACGCGCTGCAACCTGAATCGGGCCAGCTTTGAGGACTCCCACGCGTCGGGAGCGGTTTTCACCCGTTCCGACCTGAGCGGCGGCAACCTCAACAACGCCGACCTGCGGGGCGCCGACCTTTCCAACTGCGACCTGGCCTTCGCCACGCTGGTGGGCGCGAACCTGGCCGGCGCCGACCTCACCGAGGCCGACCTGACCATGGCCGACCTCACCGACGCCAACCTCAGCGGCGCGCGGCTCAACGCCGCCTGCCTGGACATCGCCAACCTGACGCGCTGCGACCTGCGTCGTGCGTCATTGGTGCGCACTCGTCTTGACCGCACGCTTCTGCACGACGGCGTGGTGGACATGACGCTGTTCGCCGACTGCGACCTGGGCGTGGCCATCGGGCTGGAAACCCTTCGGCACCAGGGGCCCAGCATCGTGGGGGCGGACACCCTGGCGCGCTCCGGCGGAACCATACCGCAGGTATTCCTGCAATCGGCGGGGGTGCCGCCCGACTTCATCGATTTCGTCAGCCGGAACGGGAGCGCCGAGCAGCCGGACGCGCCAATCCCCCACCGGAGGGTTCTGCTCATTGGGTCGGTTATGGATAGCGCCGTGGTCGGCTGGCTGGAGGGCGAACTGCGCCAGCGCGGCGTGCAGTGCTGGAGCCTGCTGGCCGACGACGAGGAGACGATTTACAACGCCCAGGTTTTCCCGCCCATGAGCCGCTTCCGCAACTACGACCGGGTGGCGCTGCTCTGCTCCCTTGACGCCTTGGAAAGCCCGGCGTGCTGGCGTCTCTACCAGGAGATCATGCAGCGGCAGGCCGAGTCGGCGGCCCGGCGGGTTCACGTGGCGGCGATAACGCTGGACGACTGCCTGGAAAACGACACCGACGAGCTGTATCAGAGACTGCACGACGGCCCCTCGGCCCGGCTGCGTCCCCGCAAAGACCGCAAGGGCGGCTACCGCCGGGACGTGCCCGGTGTGCTGGAAATCCTGACCGCCGAGTGGCAGGCGGTGTCCCAGTCGGACAACTGGCCCGACGCGCCGGAATCAGTGGGGATGCTGTGAAAAGTCCCACCCATCGGGCGCGTACTCTATCTCAACGTCGCTGCCCAGCATCAAACAGGCTTCGCCCCACTGCGCACTGTCGGTAGTATCCCATTCGCCGGCCGCGTCCGCCGGCTTCAGCCGGATACCGTCCTCGCCGCCGTAAATCAGCATTACCACGCCCTCGCCGGAGTCCTCGGAGAGCGCGGCCATGGCCGGGCAGGGGGCGCCGTTCTCCCAGCCGGCGACGTCGCACCACACGTCGTTGCCCATGGGGTCGGGCGCGACGATGCGCCGGGCCGGCCGGGGGTCGGTGAGCAGGTCAAAGACCCGGTTCAGGTCCATGGGGCTGTTGCCGTCGGCGACGACTTCTACTTCGTAAAGCAATAGGACAAGTCTCCATCCCGGCTCATGTTCCTGGGGCACCCATAAGAACGGTTCCGGGTACGCGTGCCAGGGTTTGGTCAAAGGTATAAAGGGGCGACGCCTCGACGCGCTCTGCTGCGGCGAGGATCATCAGGTCAGCAAAATCGGGACCACCCCGTCGGAAACGCGAAGCGGCTTGCGCCACCTCGTCTCTAGCCTCGAAGATCAGACTCTGAACTGCGGTCAATTCTTCAAGAACGTCTGCGATTTGTTCCCGTGAGAACCGGTATGGCCGTTCCAGCACCCAAACTGTTTCGATAGTAACTTCCCGACCGATGAAACCGGGATCTTCCAGGGTTAGCCCTTCCAATAAGCCCTGTGCTGCCTCGGCTTGTTCCGGAATGTCCCGCACCAAGTAGCGCACCAGCACGTTAGTATCTAACGCAATCATTCGCCAGTAGCGCCAGCAATGATGGCTTCCTGCATTTCTTCCAATGAAATTGGCGGCCCATCATACGGCAACGCACCGTAAAGCCCATGGATGGTACGCACTTTTCGGATGCGCACCTCACCGTCGTGGATAAAGTACCGCACCCGGTCTCCTGCCGCCAGTGATAGAGCTTCCCGCACTGCCTTGGGCAATGTGGTCTGTCCTTTGGTGGTAATGGTGGACTCATTCATTGCAAAACCAACCCAATCCTTACATTTTCGCCATTAGCATTGCCAAGTTGATGATAGCAACCGATGCCAAGAGCGTCAAACTTGCGGAACCTCTGATCCAGGCCATCCAATGCTACAATGGCGGGGCTGATTCCTGTTTCCGACTCCAAGGACATTGATTTATGACCGCCATCGCTTTTGAGAAACACACCCTGCCCAACGGGCTGGACGTCATCCTGCACCAGGACCGTTCCATCCCAGTGGCGGCGGTCAACGTCTGGTATCACGTGGGCTCGAAGGACGAGGAGTTGGCACGCACCGGGTTCGCTCACCTCTTTGAGCACATTATGTTCCGCGGCACCAGGCATCACAAGGCCAGCCACTTTGAGCCGCTGCAGAAGATTGGCGCAACCCTCAACGGCTCCACCACCGGCGACCGCACCAACTACTGGGAGGACGTGCCGTCCAACTACCTGGAGCTGGCGCTGTGGCTGGAGGCCGACCGCATGGGCTTCCTGCTGGACGCGCTGGACCAGGACGGTTTCGACACCGAGCGCGACGTGGTGAAGAACGAACGCCGGCAGAGCTACGAAAACCGTCCCTACGGCATGGCCCAGTGGCACATCCAGCAGGCCCTGTTTCCGCTGCCCCATCCCTACCACTGGATGACCATCGGGTCGCAGGAAGACCTGGACGCGGCCAGCCTGGACGACGTGAAGGACTTTTTCCGACAATACTATTCGCCGTCCAACGCCAGCCTGGCCATCGCCGGCGACATCGACACCGACGCGGCGTTGGGACTGGCCGAGCGGTATTTCGCCGACCTGCCTCCCGGCCCAGCGGTGCGCCGCATCGGCCGGGCCGATTCACCCCTGGCCGGACGGGTTGACCTGGAGATGACCGACCGGGTTACGCTGCCCCGCCTCTACTCGGTGCGGCTGGCGCCGGCCAACCTGTCGGGGGAAGACGACGCCGGCGACATCCTCCGGGCCATCCTGTCCGACGGGCAGAGCAGCCGGATGTATCGCAAGCTGGTGTACGAAAAGCAGATTGCGCAGTCGGCGTCGGTTGGCTACTACGCCGCCGAAATCGCCGGCCAGTTCCGCATGGAGTTGACGCCGGCGGATGGGCACACGCTGGAAGAAGTGGAGGAAGCGGCTGAAGAAGTGCTGGCCAGCATCGCCACGGAGCCGCCCACGGACGAGGAGTTTGAGCGGGCCATCAACCGCATCGAGATGCAGCACTACCGGATGCTGGCCCGGGTCGGCGGCTTTGGCGGGCGGGCCGACGCGCTGAACTACTTCAACGTCTTCACCGGCGACCCGGACGGCCTGAACACCGCCATGGACGGCTATCGCAAGGTTACGAGGGAGGACGTGCTGCGGGTGCACCGGCAAATCATGGACGCTGGGCAGGTGCGGATGCAGGTGAATCCCGAACGGTCGTTGAGCACTGCCACCGTAACCCTCGACCGCACCAAGCAGCCCTCCGGCGGGCCGACGCCGGCGTTCGTTCCCCCCAAGCCCGAGCGGGGTCGCCTGGACAACGGGATGGAGGTGATAGTCGCCAACAAGCCGGGGCTGCCGCTGGTGACCTTTGCCCTGATGGCCCGCGCCGGCGCCACCGGGGACCCGGCGGAACTGCCCGGCCTGTCGTCATTCACGGCGGCGATGATGGACGAGGGCACGTCCACCCGCAGCAGCCAGGAAATCGCCGCCGCGTTCGAGCACATCGGGTCGCGGCTGGCCACCGAAGCCCGCAAGGAATCGACGCTGCTGACCGCGGAGACGCTCAATCGACACTGGCAGCACGCCCTGGGTCTGGCTGCCGACGTGGCCCGCAACGCCAACTTCCCCGAGCATGAACTGGAGCGGGTACGACGGGAACGGCTGACGGACCTGCGCCGGGCCAGGGACGACGCCGGCTTTCTCGCCGACTCGAACTTTGGCGCGCTGGTGTTCGGCGCCAACTCTCCCTACGCTCACTCAAACCTGGGCAATGAGGCTACCGTCGCGGCGGCGCAGCGGGCCGACATGGCAGCGCAACACAGCCGGACGCTGCGGCCCGACCGTCTCTGCCTGCTGGTGGCCGGCGACGTTGGACTGGACGATGCCATGGCTGCCGCCGAGGAGCTTTTCGGCGACTGGCAACCGCCGGCGGAACCGGCGGCCAGCATCAACGGCGGCGACGTATCCAGCGACGGCGACGGTCCTCACATCTACCTGATTGACAAGCCGGGAGCTGCGCAGTCGGTCATTCGCGCCGGTATGCCGGTGGTGGCACGCAGCCATCCTGATTACATGGCCCTGTCGGTGCTCAACTACGCCTTTGGCGGACAATTCTCGGCGCGCCTGAACCAGAACCTGCGGCAGGACAAGGGCTATTCATACGGCTATAACTCAGGCATCTCCTGGTACAACGCGCCGTCGCTGCTGTCGGCCGGCGGCAGCGTGCAGACGGCGGTAACGCGAGAGGCGGCGGCAGAGACGCTGAACGAATTTGCCGACATCAGCGGGCAGCGTCCCTTGACCGACGAGGAGCTGGAAAACGCGCAGAACGGGCTGCGGCTGGGCTATCCGGCGGGATTCGAGCGTCCTGCCCAACTGCTGGGACAACTGGTGACGCTGGCACAGTTCGACCTGCCCGATGACTATTTCCGCACCTTCGAGCGGCGGCTGGCGAGCGTCAGCCTAGCCGACACGCACCGGGTGGGCGCGGAATACCTGGCCCCGTCGCGTCTCGCCGTGCTGGTAGTGGGCGATCGGGAGCAGGTGGAGGAGCCGCTGCGCGGGTTGGGGTATGGGCTGACGCTGCTGGATGCGGAGGGCGAGGCAATCTGCTAGGCGGCAGGTGCAATGCATCCCCGCTGGGCGGCGAATAGCTGTTCCATGCCTTGCGCGGCCAGGGCTATTGCCTCTTCGACTTGTCGGCGCGGGAAGGGGCGGCCCTCGGCCGTGCCCTGGATTTCAACGATGTCGCCGGCGTCGGTCATCACGATGTTGAAATCGGCATCGGCGCTGGAATCCTCGGCGTAGTTCAAGTCCAGCAGCAGGTTGCCATCCTTCAGGCCGACGCTGACGGCGGCCACTGCGCAATGCAGGGGAATACGCTCCAGCTTGTCCTCGTTCACCAACCCCTGCAAGGCCTGGTGCAGGGCAACGTAGGCGCCAGTGATGGCGGCCGTGCGGGTCCCGCCGTCGGCCTGCAGCACGTCGCAGTCCAGGTAGATGGCCCGCTCGCCCAGGGCCGGCAGGTCGGTGGCGGCGCGGAGGGAGCGACCGATGAGCCGCTGGATTTCCTGGGAACGGCTGGCGGTGCGTCCCGTGTCCCGGTCCCGGCTGCGCCGGGATGACGTGGCCCGGGGCAGCATATCGTACTCGGCGGTTACCCAGCCGGTGCCTCGGCCACGCATCCATCGGGGCACCTGCTCCTCCACGGAGGCGGCGCACAGCACGGCGGTGTCGCCCATTTCAATCATCGCCGAACCCTCTGCGAAGGGCTGGGAGCCGGGCGTGATGCGCACCGGGCGGAGCTGGTCGGGCCGGCGTCCGTCGGGACGCTGGAGGTTCTCGGTCATATCGGGGTCGTCCTTGCTGGTGTCCGGTACAGTGTAACCCACGTTTGACACTGCTGCCGGCCCGCCGGATAATGCGGACGTCCCGTGCCGGCGAACGCCAATCGAACCTGGTCCTGCCGGCAGTTAGTTACTGTCATGGCCAGCCTGAATGCACAACCTTACCTTCCCGCGCCGGCCGGCGACATCGGCCTGCTCACCGATTTCTACGAGCTGACCATGGCCCAATCGTACTTCGCCGAGGGAATGGATGGCGAAGCTACTTTCAGCCTCTACGTACGGGAATATCCGCCCGACCGGGGCTACCTAGTCGCCGCCGGCATCGACGACGCCCTGGACTGCCTGGCCGCCCTGTCCTTCAACGAGGAAAGCGTCGAATACCTGCGTTCCACCGGGACTTTCACCGAGGATTTCCTGGACTACCTGCTCGGTTTCCGGTTCACCGGCAGCGTGCGCGCCATGGCCGAGGGCAGCCTGTTCTTCACCGACGAGCCTATCCTGGAAGTGACGGCTCCGGTCATCGCGGCCCAACTGGCCGAGACCATCGTCATCAACCAGGTGCAGTACCAAACGCTGCTGGCCACCAAGTCCGCCCGCTGCGTGGACGCGGCGGAGGGCAGGCCCCTGGCCGATTTCGCCGCCCGGCGCACCCACGGCTCGGAGGCTGCCCTGCGGATGGCCCGAGCCTCTTACATCGCCGGGTTCGGAGCCACCAGCAACGTATTGGCCGCCCGACGCTACGGCATCCCGCCCACGGGCACCATGGCGCACTCCTACATCACCAGCTTCGACGACGAGGCTGCGGCCTTCCGAGCCTACGCTCGGCGTTTTCCGGAGCGCAGCATCCTGCTGCTGGACACCTACGACACCATCAACGCCGCCCACATTGCAGTTGACGTGGCGAAAGAACTGGAGGCCGACGGCCACCGTCTCACCGGCGTGCGCCTGGACTCCGGCGACTTTGACGCGCTGAGCCGGCGGGTGCGCCACATCCTGGACGACGCTGGTTTGGACTACGTGCGCATCGTGGCCAGCGGCGGGCTGGACGAGTACGAACTGGAGCGACTGGTACGGGGCGGCGCGCCCATTGATATGTTCGGAGTGGGCACTCGGGTGGGGGTTTCTGCAGATGCTCCCTCGTGCGAAATGGTCTATAAGATGGTGTGCTACGGAGGCCGTCCGGTGATGAAGCTCAGCGACGGCAAGGTATCGCTGCCCGGCGGCAAGCAGGTGTTTCGCCAGTACGATGCCGACGGCAAGATGGCTGGCGACGTCATCGCGTTAGCGGATGAGACCCTTGAATCCGGCGAACCTCTGCTATCGTTGGCCATGACCGACGGCCGGCGCACCATCGCCAGCAATATCGCTGACGCTCGTGGCCGGGTCGCTGACGGGCTGGATTCGCTGCCCAACGAGTACAGAAAGCTGCGTGAGCCGGCCCGTTATCCGGTATCGGTGAGTGATGGCGTGGCGCGGCTGGAGCAGCAAATCCGCAACGACATATCCGCCGGCCGAACCTGAGAACGCCCCCTCACCCCTGCCCTCTCCCGCCACGGGAGAGGGTGTTAAGGAGTCTGACCTCGATGAAAATAGCCGTCTGCGTCAAATACGTTCCGGTGGTTTCCCGCATACAGTTCGATTACGAAAACAAGGTTATCCAGCGGGAGGGCGTGCCCTCGGAAATCAACCCCTTCGACCTGCTGGGCATCAACATGGCCGTTGACCTGAAAGACGGCGACGCTGACAGCGTGGTGGCGCTGTCGATGGGCCCACCCAACGCCGCCGAGGGACTGACCCAATGCTACGCCCTGGGCGCCGACCGAGCCGTGCTGCTGTCCGACCGGGCGCTGGCCGGCAGCGACACCCTGGCGACGGCGCAGGCCCTCTCGCTGGCCCTGCAACGGGAATCGCCCGACCTCATCGTGTGCGGACGCAACAGCAGCGACGCCGAAACCGGACAGGTGGGGCCGGAAGTGGCCGAGCTGATGGGTCTGCCCCACGTCAGCAACGTCCGCAAGCTGGAGATTGACCGCGCCGCCAACCGAATCACTGTGGAACGAGCCACCGACGAGGGCTACCAGGTGCTGCAGTGCCCGCTGCCCGCCGTGGTTTGCGTAACCGAGGGCGCCGGCCAGGAACGCTACCCAGGCCGGGAGGAGATGGCCGAGGCGGAAACCAAAACTGTCGAGCAGCTGACCTGCGCCGACCTCACCGATGACCTCTCGCTGTTCGGCCTGGAGGGTTCGCCCACCTGGGTTGAGGACATCCGCCTGGTGGAACCGGACCGGCTGGGCGTGGTAATCCGGGACGAAACCCCGGAAGAAGCAGCCCGGCAAATCGCCGAGCACCTGAGGGAACGGCTGGCGTCCCTGGCCGAAGCCGAGGGGCAGGATTCCGACGACGCGGCGTTGCCTCACTACGCCGGCGGCGACCGGCCCATCTGGGTTGTCGCGGAGCTATCGGAGGATGGAGTCCGGCAGGTTACGCTGGAGATGCTGGGCAAGGCCCGTGCGCTGACGCCCATCACGCAGAGCGAAGTTGTCGCGGTTGTCATCAGCGACAACCCGGACGATGAGGGCAGTCGGTTTGCCGTGATGCGGCAGTTGATGGACGGCAGCCCCGACCGGATACTGACGCTGGACGCCGGCGGATTGGGGCCGGTGTGCGGACGGGGCGTCGCCGACAGCCTGGCCAACGCCATCGCCGATAATCCGCCCTACGCCGTGCTGTTCGCCGCCACCGCCGACGGGCGCGACCTGGCCGCTCGCATCGCCGCCCGGCTGCGCCTTGGTCTCACCGGCGACGCCATCGACCTGGAAATCAACGACGCCGGCCAGCTGGTGCAGCTCAAGCCGGCCCTGGGCGGCAACGTGGTCGCGCCGATTCTGTCCAAGACGCTGCCCAACCTGGTAACGCTGCGTCCCGGCGTGCTGACGCCGGCCGCGCCGGAGAGCGACG
The DNA here is from genome assembly GCA_009837355.1 of Chloroflexota bacterium. Lineage (GTDB taxonomy): Bacteria > Chloroflexota > Dehalococcoidia > Lucifugimonadales > UBA3495 > Bin87. Next base: position 43,229 of record VXTR01000061.1, read on the forward strand.
CCAAGCTGGTCCAAATGGTGGCCATCCCGCCGGCCACGCCGGACGGCGCCGACGTAACGCTGGTCAGCGAGCATTTCTCCGAAGAGCACGGCGCGCTGGAATTGACCTCCGCCGAGGTAGTCGTCGGCGTGGGCATGGGCGTAGGCGAGGACGGCGTGGCGACGGCGCAGCAGTTGGCGTCCAGCATCGGCGCGTCCATCTGCACCACGCGCAACGTGGTGCATTCCGGCTGGCTGCCGCACCACATACAGGTGGGCATCAGCGGGCGGACGATTGCGCCGCAGGTGTACCTCGCCGTGGGCATCCGGGGCGCGTTCAACCACACCGTGGGCATCCAGAAAGCCGGCGTCATCCTGGCCATCAACCGCAACCACCGAGCGGCCATCTTCCGCGCCGCCGACTTCGGCATCGTGGGCGACTGGAGCGAATACCTGCCGGCAGTGGCGGAGGCCATCAAGCCGGTGCTGGCAGAGTATGGGTTGGGGTGATGGGCATGGAAACCGTGCTGCTAGTCAAGGAGATAGCGATTGTCGTTTTGGTAGTGGTGGCAATCGGACTGGTCGGCCTTGTCTTATTTGCGATGGTCAAATTGCTTCCACCGGCCCGGCGCACGTTGGAAAATCTTGAGCAAACTTCTGCTGCCATAGCGAAGGCCGCTACTGATTTTGCGGCGGTGTCGCACAGCGTCGCTCAAAACGTCGCCGCAACCTCAGAGGGAATGAAAAGATCAGCTGACAATGTCGCCGAAACTGCAAAATACCTGATGGAAACGACCCAAAACATCGCCGAGGCGACCAAAAATATCTCTGTGCTATCGAGTGGCAATATCGGTCAGATAGCGGCAAGGTTCGGGGAAGAGAACATTAAAGAGCTGGTGCGACTCGCACGTGAATATGGGCCAGGCATTTTTGCAAGGGTCTCAAACCGATTCCGACAATAGGCACGACCCTGGATTCCCGCGTGGCGGGAATGAAGACGCTATAATGGTGAAATACCCGCGTCGCTACTGACCCATGGCTACCGAACCACAAATTGATCCCGAATCCCTCGACGCTCGGATGATGGCCGAGCTACAGGCGAATCCGGCGGCCCGGCTGGAGCGAGCTATGGCCGAGTTGAAGGTAGCACTCCAACATTCGTCTGCTGATACTGCCTGCCTAATGAGTATGGATGTGGAAGACAGATTGCACCGCAGCGTCCGCTCTCGGGTCAGTCAGGCGCTGGGATTGCGACGCGCCCGGATTATGCAGAGTCAACTGCTGGAACCGCTCCCGGAGTTGGTGGAGCAGATGGACTCGGCCCTCGCCGACGGACTGATTAACGACGACCAGGACAGCCGTGTGGAAGCTACCGACGTTATCCTGCAAGCCGAGCGAAAAAACGATGGCGCAGCGATTTGGGTTGCCATTGAAGCGCCCATCAGCCTCAATGAAAACGACATTCAGCGAGCGCGGGAGAGCGCGGACGTCCTAGCCGTTATTTTCGAGCAGCCGACCGAGGCGGCAGTTGTCGGACATCGCATCGGCGTCCTGGACGAGGAGCGCGCGGATGCCGCCCGCGTCCACGTGCTGCTGGTTGCGCCCGGCCTGTAACGTCGGTTCGAGAGATCGCTGGCGTACGCCGGTGGGGGTTCGGGAATGACACCGCCGCTGCAACCCGCTATAATTGCACGGCGTATCAAGCAGGCACCGCACAACCCTTTGCGTGAGGCAGCGTAATTATGGAATTCGCATTTACCCCGGAACAGGAAGCCCTCCGCGCTGAAGTCCAGCAGTTCATCGCAGAAAACGTTACTCCCGAAATCGTGGAGGAGCTGGAGAGCACCGGCATCCGCCGGCGCGGCCCCAAGACGCGCGAGATGTACCAGCACATCGCCGAACGGGGCTGGATTGGCATCTCGTGGCCCAAGGAGTACGGCGGGCAGGCCGGCAGCCGCATCGACCAGTACATCGTTGAGGAAGAATTCGCCCGCGCCGGCATCACCGTGGGCGGCGCCGGCTCCGGCGCGCCAGCCATTCTGGCTGCCGGCACTGAGGAGCAGAAGCAGGAGTTTCTCCCCGGCATCATCCGGGGCGAAATTTCCTTCGCACTGGGCTTCACCGAACCCCAGGCCGGGGCCGACCTGGCCGGATTGCAGTGCCGCGCCGTCCGGGACGGCGACGAGTACGTCATCAACGGGCAGAAGATGTACACCACCGCCGCTCACTACGCCACGCACATCTACCTGATGGCCCGCACCGACCCGGACGCGCCGCGACACCGGGGCATCAGCATCTTCCTGATTCCCATGGACACGCCGGGCATTACCGTGAGGCCGCTGTGGACCATCCAGAACGACCCGCCGGCGCCCCTGGGCACCACCTACGGCGACAACCGCACCAACGAGACCTTCTTTGAGAACGTGCGGGTGCCCGCCAGCTGTATGCTCGGCGAGGAGAACCAAGGCTGGTACGTGGGCGCCATGGGCCTGAACCTGGACCGGGTGGGCGCGTCCCGCTACCTCATCTCCATCCAGCGGGACGAGGACATCGTGAACTGGGTCAAGGAAAACGAGATTGAGGGCATCGCCATGCGTGAAGACCCCACGGTGCGCGACCGGCTGGCCGATATGTGGATTGAGGGCCAGGTCTGCCGCCTGATGACCCTGCGCAGCATGTCCATCGTGGAGCAGGAAGGCACGTTCACCTACGAAGGCTCGGCCGAGAAGGTCTTTGCGCCGGAGCACGGCGTCCGCACCACCGAAACCATCGCCCAGATGCTCGGGCCCTACGGGCAACTGCTCAACGGTTCCGAGGACGCCATCGAGAGCGGCGTCTTCGCCCACAACCTGATGGGCGCGTTCCAGAGCGGCATCAACCACGGCAGCGTCCAGGTGATGCGCGACCAGGTGGCCCGCCGTGGATTGGGGATGCCGCGGGTATAGCGGCACACATAACTGGCAACCGATTTACCACCGACTGAGGCACGATGAACGTATTACCCGCAGAAGAAGAACTGATGGTGAAAAACGCCGCCCGGGAGTTCCTGGATGCGGAGTGTCCTCCCAGCCTGGCCCGCGCCATTGAGCAGGACGAGCGCGGCTACTCCGTCGAGCTGTGGGAGAAAATGGCCTCCCTGGGCTGGTTCGGCATCTCGCTGCCCGAATCCTACGGCGGCGGGGGCCTGCCCGTAACCTACCTGGGCCTGATCCTGGAGGAGTGCGGCCGGGCCATCGCTCCGGTGCCCTTCCACAGCACGGCTACGGCTGCGCTGGCCGTGGCCTACCACGGCTCCGACGAGCAGCAACAAACCATTCTGCCCCGCGTCGCCCGCGGCGACCTGATTATGACCTGGGCGGTGCAGGAGCAGGACCCGCGCCTGCGGGCCGACGCCATCCAGTGCCGGGGCGAGGTGGACGGCGACAGCCTGATCATCAACGGCGTCAAGCACTTCGTGGATAACTTCTCCGCCGCCGAGCTGATGGTCATGGCCGTCCGTACCGCCGCTCCCACCGACGCCAGCGCCGGCATCACCCTGGCCATCGTGCCCACCAACGCCGCCGGCATCACCGAGACGCGGCTGACCACGCTGGCCAAGGACTCCCAGAGCAAGCTCAATCTGGACGGGGTGCGCATCCCGCTGAGCAACGTCATCGGCGAGGTTGACCAGGGCTGGCCGGCCACGTCCGAGATGCTGGACACCGGAACCGCGCTGCTCTGCACCCAGATTATCGGGGCCGCCCGCAAGGACGCGGAGATGGCCATCGACTACGCCAAGAACCGCGTCGCCTTTGGCCGCCCCATCGCCGGCTTCCAGTCCATCCAGCACCTGTGCGCCGATATGATTGTCTGGGTGGACGGCGCGCAGCTGCTCACCTACGAGGCTCTGTGGAAGCTGGACGCCGGCCTGCCCTACGGCGTGGAGGTGTCCCAGGCCAAAGCCTTCACCAACGACAAGTGCCAGGCCACGGTGCGTTCGTCGCAGCAAATTCATGGCGGCATCGGCTTCATGATGGAGTTTGACCTGCATCTCTGGTATCGCCGGGTTACCGCCTGGACCATGCGGCTGGGCACCAGCTTCGAGCACCGGGCGAGGGTCGCCCGCGCCCTGCTGGACCAGCCCGGCAAGGTTCGCCTCGGTATGAACCTCCAGCCCGTAGCCTGACGCCAACGTTACCTTCTTTATCAAAACAGGAGCACGACAATGCCCGCCGACCCAATCTGCCCCGTCTGCAAGACGGTCATCAACGAGAACAGCGCCCGGGCCACCACCGGCCAGACCATGCACGGCGCCAACGAAGTTGACCCCAACGCCGGCACCCGCAGTTTCTTCAACGGCGAGTGGTTCTACTTCTGCACCCTGCAGTGCCGCACCAGATTCCTGACGGCGCCCAACACCTACATAGAGAGCTAACGCCGGTAGGCACGCCCGATTTTTGAGGAGGACGATTATGCAGCACGTCGGTCTGGTAATGGAATGCGATTACCGTGAGGGCCGCACCCAGGACGAGGCCTTTGCCGAAGCCTTTGAAATGGCCCGTCTGGCTGACGAAACCGGCATCGACGGCGTCTGGCTGGCCGAGCGGCATTTCGCCGCGCCGCGCACGCCTACCGACCCGGGCGGAGCCGGCATCCCTTCGGTGTCGTCGGTGCCGCTGCTGATGGCCGGCATCATCGCCGCCCGCACTGAGCGCGTCCGCGTGGGAACGGGCGTCAGCGTGCTGCCGTTAGCTCACCCCATTCGCCTGGCCGAGGAAGCCGCCACCGTGGACAACATATCCCAGGGCCGCCTGGACTTCGGCATCGGGCGCAGCAGCTTCCCGCGTTCCTATCACGGCTACGACGTGCCCTACGACGAGAGCCGTGAGCGTTTCGCCGAAGCGCTGGACATCATCCTGAAAGCCTGGAACAACTACCGCTTCGACCACCACGGCCACTATTACAACATGGACGACGTGGTGGTTACGCCGCGTCCCTACCAGCAGCCGCACCCGCCCATTCGCATCGCCGCCAACTCCATCGACACCTTCGGCATCGTCGGACAGCTGGGCTTCCCGCTGGTAACCGGCGTGCGCGGGCAGGGTCTCAAGCAGGTTGCCAACAACCTGGAACTCTATCGCGCCGCGGTCAAGGAGAGCGGCCACGACGTGGACGACGTGTACGTGCGAATGCCCATCTACGTAGCAGAGTCAATGGAGCAAGTTCGGGCCGACACCGAGGAAAGCACCATGCGGGCCTTCCGCCGCACCGCCGATACCTACATCCGGACGGTGGAAGCAGAGGGCGAAAACGCCTCGGCGGAACGTCGTCAGCGGGCCGAGCAGCTGCTCAACACCACGTACGACGACCTGCTGGTGGACCGGGTAGCCTACGGTTCGCCGGAGGAAGTTGCCGAGCGGCTGACGGAAATCCGCGGCCAGTTGGGCCTCACCGGCGTGATAATGGAGCCGAACCTGGGCGGGACGGTGCCGGTGGAGCGGGTGCAGAACTCGGTCCGTCTTTACGCCGAGGAGGTTGCGCCGGCGCTGCGGGGATAGCCGACGCATCGCCAAGGACTCTACAGGCCCCGCCGGTGAGCGGGGCCTTGCTTTAGTCGCCTGACTACAGGGCCATGGCTTCCAGGCCGACCCGGGAGAGGTCTTCGTCGGCCTGGCCGCTGGGGTAGCCGCCCACACCGATGCCGCCCAGGATTACGCCGTCCTGCATAATCACCAGTCCGCCCTGGCCGTGGGTGAAGCGCGGGTCGCCCAGGTCGGCGATGTTGCGGCCCTGGGCGTGCAGGCCGGCGGCGTGTTCGCCGGAATCACGGCCCATCAGCGCCGAGGTGTACGCCTTGCGCAGGGCGTGGCGGCGGCTGAATATACGCAGGTTGTCCATGGTCAGATAGGCCAGCAGCTCGCCGCCGGCGTCGACGATGGCCATGGCCACCGGCGCTTCGGGGGTTTCGTTGGCCTTGGTCAGCATCGCTTTCATTGCCGCCGTAACCTGCTCGGTAGTCAGCGCGGGTTTCGTTGCCATTGGTGAACCTCCTGTCATCGTCGGTCAAGATACCGCCGGATGATACCACGCAACGCCGTGTTACACTGCGGCCTCACAACCGCCATTCCAACTCTTGCGACCGTCATTCCGGCAAAAGCCGGAATCCACATATGGAGTTCCTTATGCGTCCGCTGTCCGATTTGCGCGTTCTGGCCGTTACCGTGTTTTTGGCTGGCCCCTTTTTGAGCATGACGCTGGCCCGGCTGGGCGCTGAGGTCATCAAGGTGGAGATACCGGGCCGGGGCGATCCGGTGCGCGGCAACGGCCCCTTTGCCGGGCCGGACGGCATCCACTCCGAGCAGCGTTCCGAAAAGCACATCGCCACCCGGTTCCTCAAGCGCAGCCAGGGCGTCAGGAGCGTTACTCTGAACCTGCGTACCGAAAAAGGCCGCGAGCTGTTCCTGGAAATGGCCCGCCAGTCGGACGTGGTGCTGGAAAACCTGGCCCCCGGCTCCATGACCCGCCTGGGCCTGGGCTACGACGACGTGGCGGCGGTGAACCCCGGCGTCATCTACGCCAGCATCTCCGGCTACGGCCAGACCGGACCCTACGCCGACCAGCCGGCCCACGACCCGCAAATCCAGGGGATGAGCGGCCTGATGGACATCAACGGCGAACCCGACGGCCCGCCCACCCGCGTCGGTTTCTACATCGGCGACCTGGTTACGCCCATGTTCGCGTCCACCGCTATCCTGGCCGCCCTGCGGGAGAAGGAACGCACCGGCAAAGGCGCATATCTGGACGTGTCCATGATGGACACCCTGACCTCGCTGATGCTGATGGAGAACCTGGAGGAAGACTTGGCCGCCGGCATCCCGCTGCGCGCCGGCAACAACAGCCGCAGCGGGCCGACCGGCCAGTATCACGCCAGCGACGGCGCAATCATCATCACCGCCGCCAGCGATGACCAGTGGCGTCGCCTGTGCAACGCCATCGGCACGCCGGAACTGATTGAGGACGAGCGGTTTGCCCGCTACCAGATTCGCTCTGAAAACGCGGAGCCCGCCAGAACCGAAGTGCAGAAAAGAATCGGCAAGATGACCCGCGCCGAGGCGTTGGAGTGCCTATCCGCCGGCGACGTGCCCTGCGCGCCCGTGCGCACGGTGCCGGAGATCCTGACCGACCCGCACTTCCGCGACCGGGGCGCGCTGCGACCCATGCGCAACGCTGCCTATAACGGCGAGGTTGACGAAGTGGTGGCCGGCTTCCCCGTCCTGTTCGACGGCCAGCCCTTGCCCGACGTGCCGGGCGCGCCGGCCCTGGGCCAGCACAACGCCGAGGTGTTCGGGGAGCTGTGCGGCGTGGATGAGGAGGGGCTGGCAAAACTCCGCGACGACGGCGTAATCTGATCATCCCGTCCATCAATGTAAATACAAGACTGTTCAGGAGGAACCCGCCAATGCCCCGCATTACCACCAAACCCCTGCGCTCCGTAATGTTCGTTCCCGGGAACAAGGAGGACTGGATGCGCAAGGCTCCGCAGTATGGCGCCGACGCCCTTATCCTCGACCTGGAGGACTCGGTGCCGGAGTACGACAAGGACGCCGCCCGCCCGCTGGTCGCCAGGATGATTGACGAGCTAGCCGAGCGCGGGCAGACGCTGTTCGTCCGCGTCAACCGCCTGGAGACGGACTTGACCGGGTTTGACCTGGAAGCCATCACGCGACCCGGCCTGTACGGCATCCTGCTGCCCAAGGTGGAATCTCCGGAGGACGTGGTGGAGGCCGACGTGCTGCTGCGCTACTTTGAGCGCAAGGCCGGCATGGAGTTGAACACGGTCTGCATCGACCCCGGCCTGGAAACGGCGGCCGGCATTCGCACCGCTTACGACATCGCCATGGCCTCGGACCGGGTGGCCCACATGGGCGGCAGCGGCGGCAAGGGCGGCGACACTGCCCGCAGCGTGGGCTACCGCTGGACTCTGGAGGGCGCGGAAACCCTGTACCTGCGCAGCAAGGTGCTAATCGACAGCCGGGCCGCCGGCATCCAGTGGCCCGTAAGCGGCGGTTGGTTCGACATCCGCGACCTGGACGGGCTGCGCTACTGGGCCAACAACCTGAAGGCGCTGGGCTACACCGGGATGCACCTGATACATCCGTCCCACGTGCCCATCGTCAACGAGATTTTCACGCCCACGCCGGAGGAAATCGCCTTCTGGCAGGGCTTGCTGGACGCCATGGAAGAAAGCCGGCGCCAGGGCACCGCCGCCGTTACCTACGCCGGCGACATGGTGGACGTGGCCCACGAGGAGACCGCCAAGGCCATGCTGGAAATGTGCCGCGGCCTGGGCCTGGTGTAAGGGTCAGCCGCCCTCGCCAGCCCGCAGCACGCGCTGCACTTCCAGCCGTCCGGTTACGTAGGCCAGCCAGACCACGGTAACGATGCTCACCACGGCCAGGACCGCGTAGGCCAGGGCCAGCATCCGCCAGTCGGTTTCAAAGGTCAGCGGCGGGGTGGCCCGGACGCCGCCCTCGGCCACCTCCAGCACCGGCAGCAGGGCCGCGCCGATTTGCGCTCCGGCCCAGGTGCCTACGGCGACGCCGGAGATGACCACTATCGCCAGGTTGAACCACACCACGCCGTTGAGCTGGCGACGGGTGCTGCCGAGGGTTCGCAGCAGGGCGAACTCCGTCTGGCGCTCCCGGGTGTCCAGCCAGCAGAACAGGGCGATGCCGGACGCGCTGGCCAGGGCCAGAGCCAGGAACATAATCACCAGCAGGCCGCCCCAACCGGCGTTGGCCAGGGGTTGCTGCCCCCGTAGAGCGGCTTCCTCCTCAGCCACAATGACACTGCCGGCATTCAACCCATCCTCGTTGATTCGCGCCACGACATCCTCGGCTGCCGCCAGCGCGCCGTCCAAATCGCCCGGCGGGATATTGCGGTCCAGCCACAGCTCGCCGGCGCCGCCGATGATGCGCCGGCTGTAGAGGTTGGAATAGTCCACAAAGGCGCCCAGGTCGGCGATGACGAAAGGCTGCTCCCGCGGGTCAACGGTGGGGAAGAAATCGGTGATGCCGGTTACCAGTATCGGCAGAGCAAAGGTTGACATCCCCAGGCTGATGCGGTCGCCAACCTCGGCTCCGGTGGCTTCCAGAATCTCCGGGCTGACCACGGCCGGCAGTGGCGGCGCGGGAGCGCCGGGATGCAGGCCCGGCGCGCCGATGCCTCCCGGCGCCCAGCTGAACACCGTCGAACCCGCCGCGCCGGAACGGGACACGCTGCGGCTGGTCTCCAGGGAATACAGACCCGGACGCACGTAGTCTTCGATGACGCTCCAGCCGTCCGCAGTGTCCAGCGGGGCTACCACCTCGTCGCCTCCGAGGGTGTGCGCGGTCAGAGCGTCGATAAACAGGATGCCGGGGCGGTCGCCGCCGGTGCGTCCGACGATTTGCAGGTTGATCAGGGTATGTGGAGGTCGGTCGACCCTGGGGCGGTCTTCGTCATCGCTGGGGCGTCCGGTTCGGCCCAGCCGCAGAGCCACGCTACTCTCCAGACGCACCCACTGGTGCCCGCTGACGTCGCCCAACGGTATGTCGTAGTGCCGCCCGGCTCCATCGCGCAGGCGAGCGGACACGCTGACCAGCCGGTTCTGCAATCCTCCGGTGCGCGCCCAGAGGGAGATGGCGGTGGTATCCTCCGGCAGGGACAAGCCCTTCGGCCCGTCGGGATTGGGAGCCAGCAGCGTCATCAGCTCCGGCAACGCGCTGCCGTCGCCGAAATCGTCGCGCCACCAGGCAACGTCGGCCAGTTTGTCCGACTCCACCGCCAGCACCGATACTCGCTGCGAACCGAACCCTTCGGTCAGGAGGCTGCCTTCGGTTCGCAGCACCTCCGCGGAACCGGGCAGTGATTGGGACGCGCCAGAGTAGGCCCGGGCAACGCGACCGCCGTCGTGCTTGATGCGGATGTCAGCCCCGGTCTCGTACCGAACACGGTCATCCAGGCTGCGGGTCAGCGTGGCGGAAAATGCGCTGCCCACTACGCCCAGGGCTGTTGCCAGCATCAGCAGCGCCACCAGGCTGCCCGGCGCGATTGGGTCCCGGGCGATGCGTCGCAGGCCCTGCACCAGCCAGCCGGGGCCCACCGGGCCGACGATCCGCGCCGACAGCCCCATGGCCAGCGGGAAGAACCGCATCACCAGCAGACCCAGGGCGATCAAACCCAGCGCCGGCCCCAGCAGCAGCGCAAAGTCAATCTCCAGATCGCGACCACCCAGGCTGCGCGTCAACACCGTGCCCCGGCTGGAAATTTGCCACCACAGGAACGCGATGACCACCAGGGCCAGCAGGTCAAGGTAGTATCGATGCACGAATGGCGTGCGCGCCGGCCGTGCGCCGGCCTGTCGAAACTCCACGATGCCCTTGCCGGCCGCCGCCAGGGTCGCCAGCGACAGCACCAACACTGCCAGGGCCGCGCCGGCCGCGCCCATCCCGAACGCCTGCCAGGACAGTGACACCGGCGCGCCAGCCGATGCGGCGTCGAAAACCAGTCCGCCCAACGCCTTGGCCAGCAGGGGCGACAGCAGCACGCCAACCACCACCGCCGGCGCCGCCAGCAGCAGTCCCTCTACCAGCGTCAGCACTCCGATCTGGAAAGTGGTTGCGCCGCGGCTTTTCAGCATCGCGATTTCGGCGGCCCGCGCGCGGATGACCATGCCGGCGGTGATGGTGAGGTAGTAGGCCAGGATACCCGTAACCAGGAATACCATCAGAAACAGGGGGATGCGGGCCAGCAACAGCCGTTCCTCATGGTCGTCCAGGATCCGCGCCAGACCGGTGGAGGTGCTGCCGTTGGGCAGATTGCTGGACACGTCGCGGCGAACCTGGCGCAGGGCCGTTTGAAACTCCTCAACCTGCTTGGCCGGCAGGCCGATGCGGTCAATTTGCAGGAACCAGGCCGAGCTGGTGTAGATTCCCGGATAGCGACGGCCCACCTGCTGCCGCAGCGCTTCTTCGGAGACGAAGAGGGGGACCAGCGTCCAGTCGTCATCGTGATATGACAGCAGCTTGTCCCGCCGGTACCAGTACTCTTCTTCCCGGTCGGTGGGTTCGATGACGCCGACCACGGCCACCCGGGTTGACGCCTGTCCCTCGCCGCCGGTGGCGGGAATGATTTCAAAACCTTCGCCCAGCGGGATGTTCAGAAATTCAAACCCGGTGCGGTCAACCGCAACCTCAATGACTATGTCGTCGGTGTCGCCGGTGGCGTCGTCATACCCGCCGTCGCCGGCGATGCCGGGCCAGCGTCCATCCACCAACTGACCCTTGTCGTCACGCAGTCCGGACAGATACTGTATGCGACCTCTGGGTCGCACATCGTCGGGCAGGTCCAGGTTCGGCCGGCCGGCGAAGTAGAAGGTTGCCGTTTCCGCCTGGAAAGACACGGCTCCGACGGCATCGCCCAGGGGCGGCAGCATCCGCTGCGCCACGAACTGTTGGGCGTTCCGGTAGCGGTCGCTGGCCACCGATGCGGTGCGAGGGTCGTCCAGATCGTTGAAAACGCGCACCCAGATGTTGACGTCGCCGGAGTCGGCCTCCGCCAGGGCGCGACGCAGGGCGGTTTCAGCCAGCAGGTCATTGAACACCACGGCGCTGGAAAGCAGCACCACGGCCAGGGTAACACCCAGCAGCACCGTCAGCTCAATGCGGAAAGACGACATCAGCCGCCGCCGGGCCAGCACGTAGCCGAGGTTCAGGATAGCGGTCATGCGTTGCTTACTCCGTCTCCCGCAGCACTTCGGGCGGACGCAAACGTCCGGCCACCGTTCCGGCCAGGGCGATGGCTGCCGTCGCCGCAATGGCCAGGCAGACGAACGTTGCCGCCAGCCATGGCCCCTGGGCCACGAACACGATGGGCGGCGTTACCGTTCCGCCGGCGGCGTTACCGGCCAGCTCACTCAACGTCCACCGGGCCAGCGCCCAGCCGGCCAGCCCTCCGATGATGATGCCCAGCACGGCGATAATGGCACGCTCCAAAGCCAGGCCGGCGAACCGCTGCCAGCGCGGCACGCCCAACGCTGCCCCCACCGACATGTCAACCCGCTGCTCGCGAACCGCCACCGCCGCGTGAGCGCACAGGGCCAATCCCACCGCCAGGGCGAGGGCCGCCAACCCGATACCGGTCAAAGCGTCCCAGGCGCCGCCGGCCAGCGGGTTGCGCGTGGCGAGGTCAACGGCGTCGGCCCGGTCGCGCAGGTAGGAGAGGCGATAGCCAACGTCCAGTATCTCGGCGGCCACTTCCGCCCGGTCCAGGTTGGGGTCGTCGGCGATGTCAAACCACCACTCATCGGGAGAAATCGGAGTTGCGCCCGGCGCCTGGGCCAGCCACGCCCGCAACTCGTGCACTGATACCACTACGAACGCACGGCCGGTGTCCAGGGTGGGAAAGTGATTGACCGTACCGGTGATCCGCGTCGGAACTACGTAACCGTCAACAGTGATTCTCACCCACTGGCCCGGCTGGAATTCCGGCCCGACAATCGCCGGCAGCGGCAGTTGTCCCGGCGGTATCACGATGCCCCGAGGCGAGCGACCCAGCGGTTCCTCCCAGCGGATGGACAGGCCGGCATCACCGGAGTAGGCGGCATCCGCGGTCAGTTCCGTCCGGTCGGGTGTCTCGCCGGGCTGAGGCAGCGCCGTCCATGGCCCCACGTCCTCGAATCCTTCCACCACCTGACCTTCGGCCGGCAGCCCGGAGCCGTAAGCCGTTATGTCATCAAAGGACAGGCCGCCGGGCGGCGTGCGAGAGAAAGTATCCCCGGACAGGTACACCGCAACCACCCGCCAGCGGTCTTCGCCCGCTATGATCGCGCTCTGCTCCGGCAGCGGCGCGTTGAGATGCAGCCACGGCTCCCCACGGCCAAACTGCGGGGCCAGCGTTCCCATTTCCAGGTTGCGGTACAATCCGCGCTCGTTGCCTACGCGCATCCACAGGCGGTAGGTGGGCAGCGGCACCGCCGCGCCTACGTGCTGGCCATCGTCCCGGCGCACGCGTATCCCCACTCGCTCGGTTTCCGGCGGCAGGGCAACTCCGGCGGACTGCGGGCTCAGGGTGCGACGCAACGGAGCCAGCAGGGTGTCCAGCGATGCCGGTTCGCCCTCCACGAAGTCATCCCGCCACCATGACGCGTCGGGCATCGTGATGGGGTCAACGCCCAAAACCACGCCCCGCTGGGAAACTCCGTCAAGGAAACCCACCGGCTCCCGGATGACCGGCGCGACTGCCCGCACACCCTCAATATCTTCCAGCCGAGCTATCCGCTCCTGCTCCGAGCGTCCGGCGAAAGTGGCGCCGCCCAGAACCATGTCGCCGCCGACACTGTGGTTGGCCTGGTCAGCCTCACTGCGCGCCAGCGTGGTCTGAAACGAGCCGGCGAATACGCCCAGCGCCGCCGCCAGCGTCACCACCACCGTCAGCGAAGCGTAGGGCAGGGGATGCCGGGCCATTCGCCGCAGCGACAGCGCAACCCAGGCCGGCGTTGTCCGTTGCGCCGCCCAAGCCGTCGCCGACATCGCCCAGGGCAACAGGCGCAACATCAGGAAGGCCAGCGTCAGCAAGGCAGCCGACGGCGCCAGCAGCAGGGACGGGTCCAGCGCCGGCCCCTGCCCGGTCAGCGTGCCCTCCACGAATCCGCCCCGCTGCCGGATTTGCCAGACCAGGACGGCCAATGCAACGATGGCCAGCAGGTCGATGTAATAGCGCTGCAGCCACGGCGCCGACGGTGGACGGGCCCTCGCTCGCAGAAAGTCCAGTATCCCCAGCCGGGCCAGGCTACCGCCGGCTATGGTGAGCACCGCCAGGCTCAGCAGGCCGCCCACGGCTCCCATAGCGAACATCTGCCAGGACAGCGATACGTCCAGCGGTGTTTCGCCCACTCCTGCCCGTTCCGCCGGATTGATGGCGCCCACCAAGAACAGGCTGCCGATGGCCCAGGCGAGCAGCGGCCCGATTACCGTCGCAATCACCACGATGAGACCCTCGCCCACCGCCAGCAGGCCGCCCACCTGGCTCACGCTGGCGCCCCGGCTGCGCAGCATTGACGACTCGGCGGAGCGCGCCCCGGCCAGCAAGGACACCGCCAGGGCCAGGAAGTACAGAATCACCACCACCACCAGCGAGATGAACAGGAACAGCGGCGCGCGGGCCAGCGTCAACTCCCGCTGGTAGGTTGCCAGCAGCCCGGTGCCCCGGCCGTTTTCCAGGCCGGTCAAAACGTAGGAACGTGGAAACTCGCCGTTGATGTTGGTTTCCAGGGCCGTCAGGTCATCCCGGACGTCCTGCGCCGTGTCCGCCGTGATGACGTCGGGCTTCACGTAGAGCAGCCAGCCGTAATCGCCCACCAGCGTAGGGTAGGGTTTCCCGACGCCCTCGAAGTAAGCGCTTTCGGGCACGTAAATCGGCGCGACAGGACGGCCTTCCCAATCTCCGATGCGGAAGTAGTCGGACGCGCCCATCCAGTATTCGGCCCGCGGGTCGATGGGTTCCACTGCGCCAACGACGCTGACGGCCACGTACTGCGGCGGCTCATCGTCATCTCCCTCAAACACAACCATCCAGGTCTCCTGGCCCACTTCCCAACCCAGCAGTCGGAGAGTATCCACGCCCAATACCCCTTCAATCCTGGGACAGCCGCCCTGTTGCGGACAGCCTTGCTCGTCCACGGTCACGCTATCCGAAGGCCAGTTGCCCTCGGCCAACCGGACGTTGTCGGCGAACCCGGTGACAAAGAAAGGCCGTCCCAGCGGAGCGTCGCCGGTGCCGTAGGGTATGCCCTCCCGCGTGAGCGGCAGCGTGGGCAGCATCCGGGCGTAGCGGTTCGTGCCTCGCAGCAAGTAACTCACTTCAGCGTCAATAATGCTCTCAATTTCGGTGCGCAGCGCGGCGTAGTCATCCGGCCCCATGGGACGGTTACGTACCACCACCTGGGTGTTGATGACCGTGGGCGACGTTACCGCCAGCGCGTGGCGCAAGCCGGCCTCCGCCAAGGCCTGCGAGTACATCGCCCCCAGCGCCATGATGGTGACGGCGGCCAGCACTCCGAAAGCGGTAACGACCAGCAGGCCCCACGCCGAGCGCATCCGCCGGGGCAGCAGCCACAAGAGCAGGGCCAAGTTTTGCATCACGCTTCCGCAGCGATGCGTTCGCGCAGCATGGGCAGCAAATCCTCGGCGGCCCGTTGGCACTCTTCAACGTGGGGGAAGCCGCTGAGTATGAACTCGTCAATTCCCAGCCGCCAATAGTCCAGCAATTGGTCGGCAACCTGCTCCGGCGTGCCCACCAGCGCGCTGCCGCAGTTGACCCGCACCTCGGAAAGGCCGTTCCATAAGTGCCGACCCAGCCGGTGGTCTTCGGCAACCCGCGCCTGAGCCTGCTGCCCCACCATCGGCGTGCCGGCAATGGCGGACTGCCGCTGCGCCTTGACCTCAGGCGCAGCGTCGGCGATGAGGCTGCGGGCGGCGTCCCAGGCTTCGCTCTCGGTATCGCGGATGACCAGGTGAGTTCGAAGGCCCAGGCTCAGCGGGCGTCCGGTGGCGTCAAACTGTTCTCGCAGGTCGGCGACACGCTGCCCGGTATCTTCCAGCGGCTCAATCCAGCCCAGGTGCACGTCGGCCTGGCGCGCCGAGAGGCCCAAAGCCCGGGGCGACGCGCCACCCAGGTAAAAACGCGGAGCATCTTCCCCCGGCGCCGGCGCGCAGTAGGCGTCCTCCAGGCGGTAGAAATCGCCCCGGTAGCTCACCGGCTGCGGCTGCTGCCATAGGGCGCGGCAGGCTTCGATAAACTCCTCGGCGCGCTCGTAGCGGGTAGCGTGGTCGCTGACCTCGCCCACTCGCTCGAAGTCGTTCTGGATGCCGCCGGGCACGATGTTGATGTCCAGCCGGCCACCGGAAATCTGGTGGAACGCCGCCGCCATCTGCGCGAAGAGTCCCAGGGCGATGAAGCCGGGCCGCACGGCGACCAGGAAGCGGATGCGGGACGTTACCGCCGCCAACGCCGTGGCCGTGGTCCAGGTTTCGGCCAAGGGAGCGTCCTCCGCGAACAGGCCGTTGGCGAACCGGGTGGGAATCAGCATGGAATAGAATCCGCAGTCCTCGGCGGTTTGCGCCACTTGCCGCAGGTAGTCAAAAGTAGGCGCGCGCTGGGCCCGCAAAGTGCCGGCCCGGTCGCCGTCGCCGTCAATGGGAATGAACCAGTCGAAGCGCGGTTCGGGGCGATGATGGTGGTGTCCGTTGCGGTTAGCCATTAGTAAGTCACCAGCCGGCGGTTTGGTATGCGAAAATAGGCAGTGGGCAGTATCTTACAATCCGGCGACGTAGGCAATCCGGTCAGGAATCCTCGTCTTCACCAGCCGGCTCAACCGGTACCGGCAGCGGCGGGTTGGGGTTCAGTTCCATCTCCCGCTGATACCACATGAACATCACGATGCCGGCGGCGATGATGCACATCATGTCGCCCGGCACCCACAGCATCAGGCCACCCAGCCGCTGGTCGGACAGGTAGGCAAAGCCCTCCCACGGACGCGGCAGCTCCTGGTACGCCGAGTAAATCAGCCTCTCCTGGAAGGTGATGGCCGCGCCGAGTAGCGTATTGGGCAGCACAATCAGTCCCAGGTACAGCACCCGCAGTCCGTAATGCAGACGCGAACGGTGCGGCTTGGGGTCAATCACCACCCACCAGAACAGGAACCCGCTGGTCAGCATCGTAGCGTGCATCAGCTCGTGCACCCAGTCGTTCTGCACTGCCAAGTCGTGCGGGCCGGGAACCTGCCAGATGAACAGCAGCCCCAGGAAAGCCACGATGGTGAAAACCGGGTTGGTCAGCTTGATGTAAATCCAGCGGGCCGCCGTCGTCCGGACCACTCGCCGCACCACGCCCTGGCGCAGCCATGCCGGCATCCCCCGCAGCATGGGAGTCAGCGGCGCACCCAGCAATATCAGCAGCGGGCCAATCATGCGCACCAGCAGGTGCTGAACCTGGTGGATGGCAAAGTAGTGCTCGGCCAGCGGCTCGATGGGCGACTGCAAGGCCGCGAACAGCGTCAGGATGCCGGCGAAAAAGCTGGCCTTCTGCCAGTTATTGATTGGATGCGTCGGGTTGGGCCAGTTGTTCAGGCCGTTGATGTAGAAATAGAGCGCGGCCAGCAGGAACAGGCTGGGTATGGGGTTGGTGACGAACCCCCACGCCGTCAGCGGCGTCTGCCCCGGCGGGATGCCCTGGTGCGCCGACGCGACGCTCACGCCGCCGATGAACGCCAGAACGACGCCCGCGACAATGCCGATCGGGATCGCCCGCCGCATCATGCCGCCGTCGAGCCGGAACCGGCCGTCCGCTGGCGCTGGTTCCGCCGGACACGCCACACCAAGTAGCCGGCTCCTACCAGCAACGCCACGGACACGCCAAGAAACACGTAGCCGGCCTCCAAGTTATTGGACGGTTCCGGCACTTCGAACACAAACCCGTCCGCTCCATAGGAGCCACCGCCCGGTGGTTCCAGCAGTATGGTGGTCTCCCAGGCGCCCGGATCGAACTTCAGAGTCGCGGTGTACAAACCCGCCACGTTGGGGCTGAGGGCGATGTTTTCTCCGGTTTCTTCGCTTCCGCTCCAGTGGGTCAGGATGGTCACGGTAAGGTCCTCAACGGGCTGCCCGTTAGTGTTATCAGTGACCCTGATGAAGAACTGAGCGGACTGCAAAGACGGGAGGGCGCTGGCGTCGGCAACCACGGTGTAGGGGCCGACGTTGGTCTCCACCCGGCGGGTTTCCTTAACATCGATGTCCTGCGCCGCCACCGGCCCGGGCAACGCAACGGCAATACCGAGGCACAACAGCGCCAGCAGCGCTAAACCAATCGCCTTCTCAATCCAACCGTACAATGTGCTACCGCCTGATGGCCATGCGCAGGGGCGAACCCGCCGACGGAGGGCTCGCCCCTATATTGTACGACATCGGTTCGCCGGCGGACGCTACGGCTGGAAAGTCTTGCGCCAGATGCCGGGAGAGCCGGCGGCGTGGGTCATCACGTCGCGCATCCGCACGTTGTCGGGGTGGGCCTCCCGCTGTTCCAGCCATGGGGCGGTGGACGACACCTCGGGGTTTTCAAACTCGTACACGGTGGCGTAGGCCGGCTCGCCGCGCACCGCCTTCCAGCGGCGGCCTCGGATGCATCCCGGCACCTTCTCGTAGTTGGGCACGTACACGGTGGAATACCAGTTGTTCCACTCGTCATCGCTCTCGGCGGGCACGTCCATGCGGCCAATCTGCAAGGCCGGCGACATATCGGCGCTGGCCAGCGTGTCGGACAAGCCGGCCGGGTGAATCATGTTGTACACGTTGTTGATGAGGGTCGTCGCCACGGCGCGTGGGCCAACCTTCTGACCCCACGGCGTCGGCGGACGGTTCTTGAAGGCGTCGGTGTTGATGACGTCGGCGGATTCCAGCTCGTACATCGCCAGGTGCTTGGGGCCGCTGCTGGTGGCCTCATAACGGGCGGCGTTGAGCACGCCGGGCACCGACAGCAATTCCTGCAGATGCTCGGTGTTGTACCACTGGTTGAACTCTTCCTCAACGTTGGCGGGAACTTCGCACCAGACCATCATCAAGCCGGTGCCGCGCTTCTTGCTGGGCATCGTGGGCCTCCTGTGGGCGTCGAATTGACGGCGGGTAGTGTAACATAATCCGCCGCCGCAACAGCGTTTGGGAAAGTTGAAAAGCGCAACCGGGCCCGCCGTGGCACGCCTCAGCAAACTTAAGGAAGACCAGTACATGTTCAGCAAAGTCAGATGGATAACCGGGCTAGCCGTAATCGCAATAATTGTCCTGGCCGGGTGCAACAGCGGCAGCGATCCTGCTCTGTCGGCAATCCGCGCCGACGTAAGCGCCCAGCACAGTGAGATCGCCGCCCTGCACAGCGAACTCGCCGCCGTGTCTCAACAGGCCAGCGCTCCGCAGGCGGACGAATCCCCGGCGGCGTCCCCCGAGGACATCACGAGGCTGGAAACCGAAATCGCCCGGCTCTCCGACGAGATGGACGGCAAGGTAGGACTGCTGAAAGCGGACCAGGATTCCCTCTCAAAGGAAGCGACGGGGTCGGTGGAGCCTCAGGAGCCTGCTTTTACTCTGCAATTGCTCCACACCTCCGACATGGACAGCGCGGTGGGGGCTTTGGAGAATGTCGAGAACTTCTCCGCGATGCTGGACGGCTTCAGAGAGCAGTTCCCCAACAATACCCTGGTACTCAGTTCGGGCGACAACTACGTGCCCGGCCCGCGCTACTTCGCCGCCGGCGACGAGGTCAACGACCCCCTGCTGGGCATTGCCGGCAATGGTCGGGGCGATATCGCCTTCCTCAACGCCATGGGGTTCCAGGCGTCCGCCCTGGGCAACCACGAACTCGACCAGGGCACCAGCGCTTTCGCCAGCATCATCGCCTCCGAGATCGGCGACGCCGGAACCTATCCCGGGGCCTCGTTTCCCTACCTGTCCAGCAACCTGAACTTCGCGCCCGACGAAAACCTGGCCGGCCTGGTCGTTGCCGACGGCCAGGAGGCGATGCTGGTGGCCGGAAGCCTGGCCCGCAGCGCGGTGGTTACCGTCGCCGGCCAGCGCATCGGAATCGTCGGCGCCACCACGCCCACCCTAGCATCCATCACCGCCGCCGGCGCCATCGGCATCCTGCCCGGGGACAGCGACGACCTGGACGAGCTGGCCGGCATCATCCAGGACGCCGTGGACGAACTGACGGGACAGGGCATCAACAAGGTCATCCTGTTGGCCCATATGCAGCGGCTTGACATCGAGCAAGCCCTGGCGACCCGGTTGAAAGGCGTTGACATCATCGTGGCCGGCGGTTCCAACACCCTGCTGGCCGACGCAACCGACCGGCTGTGGCACGGCGACGTGGCTGAAGATACTTATCCCCTGCTGTACCATTCCGCAGACGACGCTCCGGTCCTGCTGGTCAACACCGATGGCGATTATAAATATCTGGGCCGGCTGGTGGTGCAATTCGACGGCGCGGGCCGCGTGATTCCCGAATCCATCGACCCATACCTCAGCGGCGCCTACGCCACCGCTCCTCAAGGCGGGCAGGCTTTCGCGGGGCAACCCATCCCCGAGGTGAGCCGAGTCGCCGAATCCCTGCGCGGCGTGCTCAGCATCCGCGACGGTAACATCATCGGACGCACCGAGGTGTATCTGGACGGACGCCGCGGCGCCGTGCGCACCCAGGAAACCAACCTGGGCAACCTGATTGCCGACGCAATCCTGTGGACGGCCCGGCTGGTTGACCCTGACGTCCAGGTGTCGCTGAAAAACAGCGGGGGCATCCGCGACGCCATCGGGGTAGTGCGTCAGCCTCCGGGAACCACCGAGCCGTCAGACGTAGAGTTGCTGCCGCCGTCAGCCAATCCGACCACCGGGAAAGTGCTGGGGGACGTATCGCAGTTTGACATTCAAGGCACCCTGCGCTTTGACAACGGTGTGGTCATAGTCCCGCTGATGGCTCAAGAGTTGGTGGAAATCATCGAGCACACCGTCGCAGCCGACGACATCGGCAGCATCCAGTCCGCTCGATTCCCCCAAGTGGGCGGGATGCGTTTCAGCTTCGACCCGTCGTCCCCGGCCGGCCAGCGCGTCCGCTCCCTGGCGATAATTGACGACGCCGGCGAGGTAAGCGACCGGGTGGTGGAGAACGGCGTGTTGGTGGGAGATCCGGAACGGATCATCAAGCTGGCAACCCTGGATTTCCTGGCCAACGGCGGCAGCGATTATCCCTTCCCGGCGCTTCAGACGGGACGGGTTGACCTGAGCGGCGAGGCCGGACAGTACAACCCGCCCAACCCGGATTTCCCAGACACCAACGGCAACGGGGTTATCGATGAGCCGGTGGCCGCCGCCGACCCTAGCCTCGCCGACGCCTTCAATCCCGGTCGGGAACAGGACGCCCTGGCCGAGTATTTGGCACACTTCCACGCCGAAGTTCCCTTCAATCAGCCGGAGACCACGCCCCGGCACGACCGGCGCATCCAGAACCTGGGCATACCCGGCAAAATGGACACCGTGTTTGACTAGCCGAACAGTCAACCAGCCGACGCAAGCCAGGGAGCGGCGGGCCGTGTGGTAACATTGCCACCGTCCCGCTTTTCTGCTTTTCAGAACGATTATGACCTACTCCCTCCTCTCAGGCCTCCGGGTCCTGGAAATCGGCTCCATGCTCTCCGCGCCCTACTGCGGCAAGCTGCTGGCCGACGCCGGCGCGGCCGTCACCAAGCTGGAACTCCCGGAGCACGGCGACACGGCCCGACGCTATGGCCCCTGGCCCGGCGACGCGCCCCATCCCGAGCGCAGCGGCCTTTATCTGTACCTCAACTCCAACAAGCGGGGTATCACCGCCAACCTGGAAACCCCCACGGGACGCAGCATCCTGCGCCGCCTGGCCGCCGCCTCCGACGCCGTGGTACACAACGTACCGCCGGCCGACATGGAACGGCTGGGGCTGGACTACGACGCGCTGGCCGCCGACAACCCCAACCTCGTCATGGCCAGCATCAGCCCCTGGGGATTGTCCGGCCCCTGGCGCGACTACCGAGCCTACGACATCAACTTGGCGGCGGCCGGCGGCATCTGCGAAGGGCTGGGCGAACCCGACCGGGAGCCGCTGACTTTCGGCACGCCCGAGGTGGGCTACTTCGCCGGCATGGCCGCCGCATCGTCCATCGTGATGGCGCTGCTGGCCCGGGACACCCACGGCGGCCAGCACATCGACATCGCCGAAGCCGAAACCATGGCCGGACTCTACAACGGGCCGGAGGCGCTGATGGCCGTGTACCAGTGGCGGGTAACCCGTCGCACCGGGCACCACGCTCTCGATTTCCCCTACCCCAACTGCATCCTGCGCTGCAAGGACGGCCACATCTTCGTCGGCTCGCCGGAGGGACGCCAGTGGGGTCGCCTGCTGCAGATAATGGGCAGTCCCGAATGGTCGCAGGAGCAGCGGTTCCGCAATCGTACGGCGATGAACAACCTGTACGCCGACGAAGTGGACGGCTACGTGGAGGAATGGCTGGCCGACTACACCAAGGCCGAACTGCTGGAAATCGCCCTGGAGCACCGCATCCCGCTGGCTCCCGTGCGCACCTACGACGAAGTGCGGGCCGACCCGTCGCTGGCCGACCTTTTCGTGGTCATTGAACGGGAGGATACCGGGCCGGTGGCCTACCCCGGCCCGCCCTATCGCTTGGCGGACGTGGACGCCGACGTTGACTCGCCCACGCCGGCCCCGATGCTGGGCCAGCACAACCAAACCGTGCTGTGCGATGAGCTGGGCTACTCTCGCGAAGAACTGGTCAAACTGTATCAGACTGGAATCATCTGAATGGTGCAATCATGCTGCTGCGAATTGGAATCGTTTGCCTCGTGATTTTCTTGGGCAGTTGCCTCATCGCCCGGCAGATTGCCCTCGGCAAGAACCACCGCCCGGAGGTTATCATCGCTGCCGGCATCATCGTGGGGGCCCTTGTTTTCGCCGCCCTCTGGACGGTGAGCCTGGTGTACCAGCCGCTGTACACCAAGATTGCCGGCGCAATCGCGCTGGCCGTGATGCCGGCCATCGCCGCCTGGATCGCCCCGGAGCGGAAACGAGAGGGAGACCCGCCGGCAAAACGATAGGTATGTCTGAAAACACAAAGAACGGCAACGACACCCAGCACAACGGCGCACTGGCCGGCTATCGGGTGCTGGATTTCGGCTGGGTGCTGGCCGGGGCCATCCCCGGCATGGTGCTGGCCGACATGGGCGCCGAGGTCATCAAGGTTGAAACGCGCCAGCGGCTGGACTACATGCGCCTGGGCCGCCCCATCGTCGGTGACCAGCCCGACCCGGAGCAGAACCCGATGTTCCACAACGTGAACCGGGGCAAACTCAGCATCACGCTGAACATCAGCGAACCAGACGCCGTCGCGCTGGCTAAACGCCTGGTGGAAAAGTGCGACGTGGTCATCGAGAACTTCTCACCCGGCGTGATGGAACGTCTCGGGCTGGGCTACGAAACGCTACGGGCCATCAAGCCCGACATCATCATGGCGTCCATATCATCCACCGGACAGGACGGGCCGCTGCGGGATTTGCGCGCCTACGCTCCTTCCATCGGCGCGCTGTCCGGCCTGGACAGCACCATGGGCTACGAGGGCGGCGGCCCATTGGGGCTCAAGCACGCTTTCGGCGACATCTGCGGCGCGCTCCACGCCGTGTTTGCCATCGCGTCGTCCCTGTACCGCCGCAATCAGACCGGCCAAGGGCAGTACATCGACGTGTCCATGCTGCGCGCCACCGTGGTAACCCAGGGCGTCGGTCTGATGGAGCACGCGCTGACCGGACGCGCCCTGCAGCCCCGGGGCAACTACGACCCCACAATGGTTCCCTACGGCAACTATCCCTGCGCCCCCGGCCCTAACGGTATCGGGGACAAGTGGGTGTCCATCGCCGTAGCTTCGGAAGACGAGTGGCAGGGTCTGCTCGCCGCCATGGGCCGGCCGGCCTGGGCCGACGACAGGCGGTTCCGGAGCCAGTACCGCCGCCAACGCCACCGGCGGGAGCTGGACGCCCTGCTGTCCCAGTGGACGGCCCAGCACGACGCCGACGCAATCACCGAACTGCTGCAGCAGCACGGTGTCGCCGCCGCCCCGGTGCTCAGCGCCGAGGAGCGTCTCTTCCATCCGCACTTCATGGAAAGGGGGCTGTACCGGGACATCGACCATCCCGCCCTGGGCGCTGAACCCATCTTCAACCTGATGTGGAACCTCAGCAAAACGCCGTCGGCAGTGCGCCGCCACGCTCCCCTGATGGGCGAGCACAACCGTCAAGTGCTGTGCGATATGCTGGGGGTGAGCGATGGGGAGTTGTCCGAACTGGAAGAGCGGCAGGTAGTATATTAGCCACCACAATGACGAACGAAGAGGACCGGCAATGACGCAGCAACAAACCCAGCAGCAAGTTATGGAAACCCTGCCCGAAGTGGAGGGCGGCATATCGGACGAAGCCCTAGCCGCCGCCCGCGCCATGATTGGCGTCCGGATGCGCACCGAGCAGTACGTCCGCCAAGCGAACCTGGACACCATGCTCAACTTCGTCAACGGCATCGGCGACGCCAACCCCTTGTTCCGCGACCAGGAATACGCCGCCTACTCCAAGTACGGCAGCGTCATCGGGCATCCCTGCGCGCCCTATATGCGCCACTGGTCGGGCCGCACCCGCTGGGGTCTGCCCGGCGTCCACGGCTTCTTTGCCGGCAACGATTGGGAGTTCTTCCGCGTCCTGCGTCCCGGCGACGCCGTCAACTGCGTCGAGCGCGTGCTCGATGTGCAGGAGAAGCAGAGCCAATATTCAGGCCGCCTGGTCATCCAGTACGTTGAAACCACCTACTCCAACCAGCGCGATGAGGTCGTCGCCCGCGTCGTCGGCTGGTGCACCCGCCACCAGCGGCGCGCCTCCCGCGAGCGCGGCAAGTACGCCGACGTGCCCAAGCGCCACGAGTACACCGAGGACGAACTGGCCGCCATCGACGAACAGGTGCTTAATGAGACGGCGCGCGGCGGCCAACCCCGCTACTGGGAGGACACCGAAATCGGTGAAGAACTGCCCACCGTCGTGCGCGGTCCGCTGTCGTTGCAGGACGTGAGCGCCTTCCTGGTGGGCACCGGACGCTCCAGCGCCCACGGCGTGCTGCTCCGGGAGGCGATGCGCCATCCCAACCACTTTTTCCGCAACCCCGAATCCGGCGGCGGCCTGGAGTACACCGGCATCGGCCACCTGCGCGATTCCGTGGCCGAGGCCGTCGGCGTCCCCGGCGCCTACGACTACGGCCCGCAACGCGTCTCGTGGCTGGGCACCCTGATGACCAACTGGATGGGCGACGACGCCTTTCTCAAGCGGCTGCGCGTGGAAACCCGCCGTTTCAACGTCTATGGCGACACCCAGTTCCTCAAGGGCCGCGTCGCCCGCAAATATGTCCACGAAGGCAACGCCCTGGCGGACGTGGACATCTGGGCCGAAAACCAGCGGGGCGAAGTAACCGCCCCCGGCATGGCCACGGTGCTGCTGCCCTCGCGCAACCCGCACCACCCTTGGTTCACCGACGGCAGCCACCTCTCCCTCCGCAAGGTACCGCTGCCGGAGGAGGCGCCGCCGATTTTGCCGGTGTAAGGCAACATGACTATCGCCCTCCCTAACCTGCGTGTCCTGGAGCTGGCCTCGCTCATAACCGGGCCTTACTGCGGCAAGCTGCTGGCCTCCGTGGGCGCGCGGGTCATCAAGGTTGAGCCGCCCGGCAGTGGCGATCCGGCGCGGCGGCGTGGGCCGTTTCCTGACGACGTGCCCCATCCTGAACGCAGCGGACTCTACCTGTACCTCAACACCGGCAAGCAGTCCGTCACCCTCAACCTCCACGATCCGGCCGGCCGGGACCTGCTCCGCCAACTGGTGGCCCACGTGGATATGGTCATCCACGACTACGCGCCGGCCAACGCCGCCGCCGTCGGCCTGGACCGCGACTCGCTGCTGGACGCCAACCCCAACGTCATCATCACCGCCGTAACTCCCTTCGGCAGCAGCGGCCCGTACGCCGACTACCACGCCGGGCACCTGGCGACCTTCCATGCCAGCGGCGAGGGCTGGCTGCTGCCCAACGGCCTCGCCCTGGACACTTTCCCCGACCGGCCGCCCATCGTCGCCGGCGCCAACATGGGCGACTACCAGGCCGGACTGACCGCCGCCGTGGGCGCGATTGCCGCCGTCTATCATCGCCTGGCCAACCCCGACGCGGCCACCGGGCAGACCGTGGACGCATCGGCGCAGGAGGCTCAGCTATCCGTCGGCTATATGCCCATCCAGCGCCACGAGTCCGAGGGCATCACCGAAACCCGCCAGTCCCGCTACTTCCGGGTCGGCGGCGTGCTGCCGGCCTCCGACGGCTACGTGGAGCTGCTGACGCTGGAGCCGCGCCAGTTCCAAGGGTTGCTGGACTTCATGGGCAACCCCCACTGGGCCACGCCGGAGATGTTCAGCGACCCGGCGACCTACGGCCCCGAGCTCAACCGCCAGATGCGCGAGTGGTTCGGCCAGCACACTCGCCAGTGGCTCTACGCCGAAGGCCAGGCCCACGGCGTGCCGGTCGCGCCCTACTACACGCCGTCCGAGGTATTCACCAGCCCCCAGCAACGCCAGCGAGACTTCTACGCCGCGGTTGACCATCCCGAAACCGGCCCCCTGGAATACGCCAACGCCCCCTTCCAGCTCAGCGAAACTCCTACCACGCTGACCCGCGCGCCCACGTTGGGCGAGCACAACGCCGCCGTGTACGGCGGGCTGCTGGGCTACGCGCCGCGGGAGTTGGCGGCGCTGGCGCGGGCGGGAGTCCTCTGATCCCCACGCAACCACAACAGCGACGCATTCCCCCAGCCTCGCCTGCAATGTACAATTGCGGCCTATCCGCACACATCTGGAACGGTAAGGCATGAGGACAGGCGCTGAGTACAGGGAGAGTTTGCGCGACGGCAGGGACGTTTGGGTGTTGGGCGAAGGCCCCGTGAGCGACGTTACCACCCACCCGGCAACGGCGGGCATGGTGGACGAGTACGTCGCCTGGTACGACCGCCACTTCGGTCCCGACTGGCAGGATACTCTCCTCACGCCGGCCGACTCGAACGGCCCCCGCCGTCCGCTGGCCTTTATCCCTCCCGGAACGTCCGACGATTTGCGGCGACTGGGCAAGGCCATCAGCGCAGTGCACTTCCTCACCGGCGGCAACATGACCCATACGCCCGCCTACGGCGGGTTGATTGCGCTGGGGCTGCTCAATGCCCTGACGCGTATCGACCACTCGTCCGAGGAAATCCAGGCCGCCGACGAGTACCGCGCTTCGCTGGCCGCCAGCGGCCGGTTCCTCACCTACGCCGGCGGCGGCCCGCTGATTGGAACCCGCCTGCGACCCGACGAGAGCCAGCGCGCCGCCCTGCGCCTGGTCAGCGAAACCGCCGACGGCATCGTCGTCAGCGGCAAGATTCAGATGCACACCAGCACTCCCTTTGCTGAGGATTTGCTCGTCAGCAGCCGGGACGAGCTGCCGCCGGGCAGCGGCCGGCACCTGTGGTTCATCGTGCCCGTGAACGCCAGGGGCCTCCGGGTGGTGTCCCGCCGCTCCGCCGCCCGGCACGCCAACCCCTTCCTGTCGCCGCTCAGCAGCCGCTTCGACGAACTGGACTCCATGGTCTGGATGGAGGACGTTTTCATCCCCCGCCACCAGGTCTTTACCGGAGAACCGGCCAACCGGAACCGCCAGCAATCGCTGGTCTGCTGGATGCTGTGGCATCACAGCTACGGGTGGCTGGCCAAGGCCGAGCTGAGCCTGGCCCTCGGTTTGGCCCTGGCCGAAGTCATGGGCCTCAAACAAAACCCCGTGACCGTTCAGCAGCTGCTGGAAATGACCGTCAACGTCCAGATTTCCCGCACCTGCATGGCGGCGGCGGAGCTGGAACCCGAGACGGCGGCCAGCGGATACGCCTTGCCCAACCAGCTGCACGTCGCCTCCGCCGGCGTCAACACCCTCCGGGTTCGCCAGCGCATGACGGAAATCCTGCGTGGCCTGCCCGGCTCCTCCCTGCTCAACGCGCCCGCCGACACCGACTTTGCCGATCCTGACATGGCCGCCGAGCTGGAGGACGCCTTCGGCGGCGGCGGGTACACCGGGCTGCAGCGGGCCGCTCTGCTGCAGCTGGCCTGGGATCAGGTGGCGTCGGGCCTGGACGGACGGGAAGCCGCGTTCGAGCTCCACGCCAGCGGCGGTCTGGACGCCTGGCAGCACCAGATTGCCGCCTGGTTCGACCGCTACAACGAGCTGGCCAACAGCGTGCAGTCTTTCGTCCAAGTTGACCTGCCACCCCTGGACTTGTCCAGCCTGCGAGAAGCGCCCCCTCCGCCACGCCGCAACCCGCAAACGGGGCCGCCCGCCTAGTAATCCGGGCCACGGGGCGGTCAGCGCGATGGTTCCTCCACCGGCAAATCGGTAGTAACGATTGCGAAAACGCCATCAGCATCCCGAACCGGCACCGACCGGGTAATCATCCAGATTTCACCGCCGCCGGCGTCAAAGTAAGGCTCCGTCCAGACGCCGGCGTTAGCGGCCAGCGGCGCCGTAACCC
Organism: Chloroflexota bacterium; assembly: GCA_009837355.1. GTDB lineage: Bacteria > Chloroflexota > Dehalococcoidia > Lucifugimonadales > UBA3495 > Bin87. Next base: position 71,432 of record VXTR01000061.1, read on the forward strand.
AAGCCTGCGACTCAACGTCGTAGGACGGCACGGCAAGGTCCAGCACGACGTAGCCATCATCGGCGCGGTGGACGTAGGGACTGGCGATGATGCTGCCGCCGTCATCCAGCAAAGCCGCGGCGCTCCCGTAGAACCCGGGATGAGCATCCAGGTAAGTCCGCAGCCGTTCGGCATAACCATCCGCATCGTTGGGACGCTCCGCCGCCAGTTCCGCGGCCAGCGCGTCCAGGGCGGAAACCGCCTGCGCCCGCAACGCATCCTCCGTGGACGCAGCGCTGCTGCAGGCAAGAATAGCCATCAGCGCCGCCAGAAGAGGCACGCCAATTTTAGTACTCAATCTCAATCACCAATCCTCGTTGCTAATTTACCGATACGCCTCCCGGCGATGGGCCACCCGTATCACCAGCACCACCAACTCGTTTTCCCGCACTTCGTACACAATGCGGAAGTTGCCAACGCGCAGGCGGCGCAACCCCAGCAGCTGGCCTTTCAGCGCGCTGCCGGCCAGCGGAGTTTCCGCCAGGGAATCGATGGCGTCAACCAGGCGCTCTCTGGCGTCCCTCGGCAAGCGCGCCAGTTCCTTGCCCGCGCTGTCCTTAATCCGAACCGAGTAGCTCACGCCGGACCTCGTTCCAGTCCAGAACCGGGTCTGACGGATCGCGCAATCGTTCCACCGCCACGGAAAGGTCGTCGAAATCTTCCAGGTAGTTTTCCACCGCCTGGCGAACTATCTCCGCACGGCTCCTTTTGAGCGCCGCCGCCGCCGCATCCAGGCCCGCCGCCAGTTCGTTCGGCAGCCGCGCCGTAATCTGCGTCGTCATTCGTCATGCTCCTCGACGTGTCGCCATTCAAACGATTCCATTGACATTACATGAAACCACAGTAATGCTCATGACGCTAATGTGTCAACCGACCCGGCGTAATCGGGCCAGCCCTGCGCCGGCAAACCAAAGGGGATGTATAATCCCACTATCCCAGCGAACCCGCCATCGCCGGCGCGTTCGCTAACAACCAAATGGAGGCAACCCCTATGGACTTCGGACTGGAAGGCAAACTGGCATTCGTCGGCGGCGCCAGCCGCGGCATCGGCAAGGCCATCGCCCTGGAACTCGCCCGCGAAGGCGCCGACGTAGTGGTCGGCTCCCGCTCCATGCCCGACCTGGAAGCGACCGCCGCCGAAATCGCCGAGACCACCGGCCGCCGGGCCATCCCCATGTCCTTCGACGCCACCGACCGCGCGTCCGTGGACCGAGTCATCAACTCCGCTGCCGACACCCTGGGCGGCCTGCACATCCTGGTCAACAGCGCGTCCCTGCCCGGCGGTTCTCCATCGGCCACCGGCCCCATCGAAGACCTGATTGACGAAGAGCTCATCGGCGACTTCGACGTCAAGTTCGTGGGCGCGTTGCGCTGCTCCCGCGCCGCCATCCCCCTGCTCAAAGCCCAGGGCTACGGCCGCATCATCAACATCAGCGGACTCAACGCCCGCAACGCCGGCAACCTAAGCGGCGGCGCGCGCAACACCTCCCTGGTGCACATGACCAAGACCCTGGCCGCGCAGCTGGGCCAGTTCGGCATCACCGTGAACTGCATCCATCCCGGCACCACCCGCACCGAGCGCACGCCCAGCCTGCTGGCCGCTCGCGCCGAGCTGCTCGGCGTATCCCCCGAGGAAGCCGAGGCCCAGGACTTTGCGCCCGGGTCGGGTCGGGGCAATCACATCTGCCGCATGGTGGACGCCTCGGAAATCGGCTTCCTGACCGCCTTCCTGGCCTCCGACAAGGCCTGGGCCATCACCGGCGAGCTCATCGCGGCCGGCGGCGGCACCGGCAACGCCGTGTACTACTAGACGGTTCCAACCATGACCAAATTCTCCGCTCCCCTGGCCGGCGTCCGCGTCGCCGACTTTTCCGTCCACGCCGCCGGCCCCTTCGCCGGCATGATCCTGGCGTCCCTGGGCGCGGACGTCATCAAGGTGGAATCGGCGGCGCGGCTGGACATCACCCGACGGCCCCACGCCATGTACGGCAAGCCGCCCTCGTCCTTCGAGCAGGTCAACGCCAGCAAGCGCTCGGTAACCCTGAACCTCAAGGAACCCCGGGCCCTGGAACTGGCCTACGATTTGGTGCGGATCTCCGACGTGGTGCTGGAAAACTTCCGGCCGGGCGTGATGGACCGGCTGGGGCTGGGATACCCTCAACTGAGGGAAATCAAGCCGGACGTCATCATGGTGTCCCTGTCCTCCAACGGGCAGACCGGCCCCGAGGCGCGCTACGCCGGCTACGCGCCGATGTTCGCTGCGCTGGGCGGCCTAGGCTACCTCACCGGCTACCCCGACGGGCCGCCGGTGGAATTGCGCCACGCCATGGACCACACCGGCGGCATGATGGCCGCGTGGTCTGCCGTCGCCGCGCTGTGCGCCCATCGCAACCACCAGGTTGGGCAGCGCGCCGATGTTGCCGTCCGCGACATCGCCACCGCCTTCATGGGCCACGCCCTGATGGACACCGCCATGAACGACCGCGACGCCCCGCGCTTGGGCAACCGCGACGACGCCATGGCTCCCCACGGCGTTTTTCCCTGCCAGGGCGATGACCAGTGGGTAACCATCGCCGTCGCCGATGATGCCCAATGGCGCGCCCTGAAAGACGTTATGGGTAATCCGGCCTGGGCCGACGCCGACGAATACGACGACGCTTTCCTGCGCTGGCAAAACCAGGACGCGCTGGAACGCCAGCTGTCCCAATGGACGACACAACACACCGCCGAAGAGCTAACCATCCGCCTGCAAGCCGCCGGCATCGCCGCCTTCCCCTCCCTCTCTGCCGACCAGCTGATGGCCGACCCGCACCTGGCAGAGCGCGACGTCTTCCCGCAGACTACGCACCCCACGAAGGGCAAACAGCGCGCCGTCGCTCCGCCCTGGCGCTTCTCCGCGACGCCCACCGACCCGCTGCGCTGGACGCCCGACCTGGGCGAGCACAACCACCAGGTCTTCTGCGGCCTGCTTGGCATGGACGAAGCCGAGCTCAACGAACTGCAAGCCGCCCAAATCGTCTGGTAATCCTTTTCCCCCGGAGCAAACATGACCGACTACTCCTCATTCCAGCACCTGCTCATTGAGAAAGCCGACGGCATCATCACCCTCACGATGAACCGGCCGGAGACCCTCAACTCCACCAACTTCCGCCTGCACAACGAACTCAGCCGCATCTGGCTGGACGTCGCCGCCGACCCCGAGGTGCGCGTCGCCGTGGTAACCGGCGCCGGCGAAGCCTTCTCCGCCGGCGGCGACTTCGAGATGATTGAGCAGGCCATCGACAACCCGGCCATCGTCGCCCAAAACACCCAGGAAGCCGGCGACATCGTTTATAACATCCTCAACCTGGACAAGCCGGTCATCTCCGCCATCAACGGCGTCGCCGTGGGCGCAGGCCTGGCCGTGGCCCTCATGGCCGACATCTCCATCGCCGCCGAGGACGCTCGCATCACCGACGGGCACATCCGCCTGGGCGTCGCCGCCGGCGACCACGCCGCCATCATCTGGCCCCTGCTATGCGGGATGGCCAAGGCCAAGTACTACCTGCTCACCTGCGACTTCCTGGACGGCAAGGAAGCCGAGCGCATCGGCCTGGTCAGCATGGCCGTCCCTCGCGACGAGCTGATGGAAACTGCAATGCGCATCGCCCGCCGCCTGGCCGACGGTCCGCAGCCGGCCATCCGCTTCACCAAGCGCGCCCTGAACCAGTGGCTCCGCCAGGCCGGCCACACCTCCTTCGACTACTCCCTGCTGGCCGAGGCCCTGGGCTTCTTCGGCGACGACGTAAAAGAGGGCCTCGCCGCCCTCAAAGAACGCCGCCGCCCCCAATACCCCTCGGCGTCATTATAATGGGAAATAGAAACTACAAGCGAGGTTTGCAATGGGAACCTTCAGTTATCCCCTTGAAGTCATCTCCGCAGATGGTGCCCGCTCAGAAACCGTAAATGCGCTGGTGGATACCGGATCCACGTTTACGTGTTTGCCGGCAAACTTGCTACGTGAATTAGGTGTAGTCCCGTATCGCCGCATCCAGTCCGAACTTGCCGACGGGAGTGTGGTGGAGGACGACCTTGGCATCGTCCACATCAGGATGGACGGAATCGTCACTCCCACAATAGCAATTTTCGCCGACGAGGGCGCCCCTGCCCTGCTGGGCGCGTACACCCTGGAAGGCGCATTGCTCGTCGTTGACCCGGTACAACAACGCCTCGCCCCCACTCATGCCTTGCGTTATGGCAAGAGAGCCTGTCCCAGAAAACCCGTGTACGACCCGCAAGGAGTGGTGAATGCC
>VXTR01000075.1 GCA_009837355.1 Chloroflexota bacterium
CCCCTGGCCTGCGTAATGTATAATGCGCCCTGAAAACCGCCGGCATCCCGGTATGCCCGGCGCGCGGACGGAGGTACTCCCCATGGTGAGCAGCGGCCAAATGTCATTGCCCATGTCTGCGGCCCCGGCCGGGCGGGAGTCTCCCCTGCTGCTCCTCATCGACGGGCACGCCATGGTGCATCGCTCCTTCCGGGCCATCAGCGTCAATCGCAGCCTTACCGTGTCCAGCACCGGCGAGGACGTTACCGGGGTGTACGGGTTCGCCAGCGTGTTCATCCGCGCCCTCAACGAATGGCAGCCTACCCACGTCGCCGTGGCCTTCGACACGCCCACACCCACCTTCCGCCACGAGCGGTTCCCGGAGTACAAGGCCCAGCGTCCGCCCAGCCCTCCCGAACTGCGGCCACAGTTTGGCCGGGTGAAGCAGTTGATGTCCGTATTTGCCGTTCCCGTGTACGAACTACCGGGCTTTGAGGCCGACGACATCATCGGCTCCCTGTCCCGCCAGGCCGAAGCTGCCGGCGTGGAGACGATAATACTCACCGGCGACCGCGACACCTTCCAGCTGATTACGCCCATGGTGCGCGTTGACCTGGCCAGCAGCGAGCGCGACCGCCGCATCGTCGGAGAGACGGAACTGGCCGAACGCTACGGCGGCCTGACGGCGGCCCAGCAGCCCGACTACAAGGCCCTGGTGGGCGACAAGTCCGACAACATCCCCGGCGTTCCCGGCGTCGGCGACAAGACCGCCATCACCCTCCTCAGCAACTACGAAACCCTGGAAGGCATCTATCAGCATATTGACGATATTACCCAGAAGCGGGTGCAAAACAGCCTGTCCCAGAACGAAGCGCTGGCCTACGAGTGTCGGTTCCTGACCACCATCGACCTCAATGCCCCGGTGGACCTGGACCTGGACGCCTGCCGTTTCGGAAACTACCAGCGCGGCGACGTGGTGGCGCTGATGACCGAGCTGGAGTTCCACAGCGTAGTGGGACGGGTTCCCTCGCCGGATGCGCCCTGGGCCACGGCCACGGCCAGCGACGACGCCGGCGTGGCTGCGCCGGCTGCAGAATCAGCGCTGGCTGACACCGACTATCGTACCGTAACCACCCGGGACGAACTGGATGCCATGGTCGCCACCCTGCGGGAGGCCGGCGACTTCGGCTTCGATACCGAATCCAGCAGCACCGACCCCATGGCCGCCGAACTGGCCGGGCTGAGCTTTGCCGTTGACGGCGGAGTGGCCTGGTACGTGCCGGTGGGACATACCGAGGGCGAACAGCTGCCTCTGGAAGAAGTGATGGCCGCAGTGCGCCCGCTGTTCACCGATGCCCACATCAGCCGCTGCGCCCACAACGCCAACTACGACCTGACCCTGCTGAGCAACTACGGCATAGACCCCTACGGCGTCGTTGACCAGGATACGATTATCGCGGCGCATCTACTGGGCAAGACCAGGACCCAACTTGGCCTCAAGCCGCTGTCCCTGGAGTTCCTGGGCCGGGAGATGACTGAAATCAAGGAACTCATCGGCACCGGGCGGAACCAGAAGACCTTCAACGAAGTGGACATCGCCGACGCTACGCCCTACGCCGCTGCGGACGCCGACTGCACCCTGCAGCTGCGCCGCCGGTTTGAACCGTCGCTGGCCGAGCGGAACCTGGACGGCCTGCTGTCCAACGTTGAGCTGCCGCTCGTTCCCGTGCTGGTGGAGATGCAGCAGCACGGGGTCAAGCTGGACGCCGGCATCCTGCACGAAATGTCCCGCGACCTCAAAGAACAGTTGGAGCAGATCGAAACCGGGCTGTACGCCACCATCGGCCACCAGGTCAACATCAACTCGCCCAAGCAGTTGAGCGATTTGCTGTTCGGAGAGCTGGGCCTGCCCAAAACCCGGCGCACCAAGTCCGGCTACTCCACCGACGCCAACGCCCTGGAATCGCTGAAAGGTATGCACCCGGTAGTGGACGGAATCCTGGACTACCGCCAGGTGTCCAAGCTGAAGTCAACTTACGTTGACGCGCTGCCCGAAATGGTGAACTCGCGCACCGGGCGCATCCACACCTCCTACCACCAGACCGGCTCCGACACCGGGCGGCTGAGCAGCAGCGACCCAAACCTGCAGAACATTCCCGTCCGCACCGAGCTGGGGCGGCAGGTACGCCGGGCTTTCGTTGCCGACGCCGGCTGCCAGCTGCTTTCGGCGGACTACTCCCAGATTGAGCTGCGGGTGCTGGCCCATCTGTCACAGGACCCGTCGCTTCTGGAAGCCTTCCGTCGCGGCGAGGACATTCACGCCGCCACCGCCAGCCAGATGTTCGACGTGCCCATCAACGAAGTGGACGGCGAGCAGCGTCGCATCGCCAAAGTCCTGAACTTCGGGGTTATCTACGGCCTGGGGCCATACGGCATATCGCAGCAGACCGGGTTCAGTCGCGAGGAGGGACGCAATTTCATCGACAACTATCTGTCCCAATATCCCGGCATCAACGGCTACCTGGAATCGGTGAAAGAGCAGACGCGGGCCGTCATGTACGCCGAGACCATGCTGGGACGCCGGCGCTATTTCCCCGATATTCAGTCCACCAATCACAACACCCGGGCCGCCGCCGAGCGCATGGCTATCAATATGCCGATTCAGGGCACCGCCGCCGACATCATGAAGAAGGCCATGATCAACGTTCAGGCGCGCATGGCGCGGGATCGGATGCGCTCGCGGATGATCTTGCAAGTCCATGACGAACTGGTCTTTGAAGTGCCCGACGACGAGATGGAGGCGATGACGGCGCTGGCTCTGGACGAGATGCCAGCGGCGTTGGAACTGGACGTTACGCTGAAGGTGGATGTGAAGTCCGGCTATTCATGGGGAGATTTCTGACGATGGAACTGCTGCGCAGCCTGGTATTCGTTCCGGGAAACCGGGCCAATATGCTGGAGCGGGCCTTGGGGTTCGGGGCCGACGTGGTGATGGTTGACCTGGAAGACTCGGTGCCGCCGGGCGAAAAAGTCGCGGCGCGTGAGCTGGCCGTGGAGTGGGTGCCTCGACTGCGGGCTGCCGGCCGCCGGGTGATGGTGCGGGTGAATTCGCTGGACACCGGGCTGACGACGGACGAACTGGCGGCAGTGGTATCCCCGGATTTGTCGGGCATCAGCATCGGCAAGGGCGATACCCAGTGGGACTTGCAGCAGGTTGACCGCCTGCTTGCGCCACTAGAGGCCAGCGCCGGGATCGAAGCGGGCACCCTGCGGGTGATTCCATGGATTGAGACCGCCATGGCGATCGTTCACGTGTATGAGATGGCCCGGGCGTCCCGGCGCATCGCGGGCATCGCTTTCGGCGCCGAGGACTACACCAACGACATGGGCGTAATCCGCAACGACTTCGGGGAGGAGTGCTACTACGCCCGCTCCGCCGTAGCCGTGGCCGCCAAGGCCGCCGGAGTCGCCGCGCTGGACGGTCCCTTTGTGGGATTCCGCGACCCGGACGGCCTGGGCACTGACGCCGGCAACGCGCGGCAGATGGGCTACACCGGCAAATTCGCCATCCACCCGGCGCAGATTGACATCATCAACGAAACGTTCTCGCCGCACCCCGACGACGTGGCTTACGCCCGGCAGGTGGTGGAAGCCTGGGACGAGGCGGAAGCGGCCGGCCGGGGTTCCCTTTCCATCGACGGGCGCATGGTGGACGTTCCCGTGGTGAAACGAGCACAGAATCTACTGGCGCTGGTGGCGGAGATTGAGCGTCAGACCGCCGCCACCCCGCGGTGAACGCCGGGCAATGCCGACTGACCGCATCATCCTCACCGGGATGCAGTTTTACGGGTTCCACGGCGTGAATCCCGAGGAAAGACGGCTGGGCCAGTCTTTCGTAGTTGACCTGGAGGCGGAAATAGGTCTGCGCCAGGCCGGTCGCTCCGACCACCTTGCGGATACAGTCAGCTACGCCCACTTGTACCGTACGGCGCGGCAGGTGATGGAGGGCGAACCCCGCCAACTGCTGGAAGCCGCCGCAGAGAACATCGCGGAGCAGACGCTGGCCCTGTATCCGTCCATTGACGCCGTGCGTGTACGGGTGAGCAAACCCCGGCCCCCCATCAAGGGTTCCGTCATCGAGTCGGCCGCCGTCGAGATATACCGAAAGCGATAAGGAAGTGAGCATCATGGCAACGGGGGATTCCAGCGTAGCCCGGCAGTTCAACGAGGCGACCAAGCTCCAATACATCAACCTGGCTAACAAGCCGCCTCTGTACAAGGTCTATCCGGGTCTGCGCGCCATTCCTTTGCCGGACGCGGCGGCAGGTTCCGGGCCGGGCATGGCGACGCTGGACGCCATTCGCGGTGCAGAGCCGGACTCGGATTCGGCGCAGCCGCTGACATTGCAGAAGTTGACCAGCCTGCTTTACCACTCAGCGGCGGTGATACGGCGACGGCAGCTGAGGGACGGCGAGGTCCATTACCGGGCTGCGGCCTCGGCCGGCGCGCTATACCCCACCGAGATTTACCTGGTCTGTGGCGACCTGGATGGGTTGCGGGCCGGCGTCTATCACTTCAACCCCCTCACCTGCACGCTGGCGCGGCTGCGCAATGGCGACCTGCGGCGCTGGATTGGCGGGGCCACGGGCGACCACGCCGCGTATCCGGCTACGCTGGTGTTCACAACCGTTTTCTGGCGCAGCGCGTGGAAGTACCGGGAGCGCGGCTACCGCTATTGTTACTGGGACCTGGGTACCATGGCCGCCAACCTGCTGGCTACCGGCAGCGCCGAGGGTGTGCCAATCGGCTTGAAGTTCGGCTTTGCGGACCGGCTGGTCAGCGGTTTTCTCGGCATCGACGGTTACGACGAAGCGCCATCGCTGATTGCCGCCATCGGCGCGCCCGACGGCGTGCCGCCCGCCGGCCCGGGCGACGTGCCCGGTATGCTGCCCCAGGAGAGCAACGACCTCTCAGCCGGCGCTATTGACTATCCACTGAGCCGTGAACTGCACCTGGCGTCGTTGCTGCGGACGCGGGGAGATGCGGCGGAATGGAACGATGGCAGCCGCAAGGGCACCAATTCGGAGCGGGATGAACTGGATGGGACCGGGGATAATTTCCGGCCCCTGCGCTCGGAGACAGATGGCGCGTTTCGAGGCGATCTGGACTTGCGGGCACAGCCATCCGCCGCACTGGGCGATTGCATCCGCTCTCGAGGTTCAACGCGGCGCTTCGCCACGGAACCGATTCCGTGGGAGACGTTTCGCAGCGTGGTTGACGCCGCCGGCAAGGGCATTAATGCGCCCAGCTTCGTCGACGGATTCAGCCCGTATCTCAGCATGTACTTCATTGCTAACGCCGTCTCCGGATTGGAACCCGGCGCGTATTACTACAATCGCTTCTACAACGGACTGCGCTTGTTGCAAGCCGGCGACTTCAGGGAAATGGCCGGGCATTTAGGGTACGAACAGGCGCTGCCTGCCGATGCTGCCGCAGTAGCCTTCATCACCGCGGACCTGGAGCGGGTCAATCGCGACTTCGGGCCGAGGGGATACCGGATGGTGCAGACGCTGGCCGGCACTATCGGCGGACGGCTGTACCTGGGGATGCACGCGCTGGGCCTGGGAGCAACCGGGCTGACCTTTTTCGACGACAGCGTGGTGGAATTCTTTGCTCCCCATGCCACTGGTCAGGAGAGCGTGTTCGTGGTGCCGATGGGCGTCGCCCACGACACCAACCGGGTGCGTCCTTTCCGATCGAGGATAGCCGTCAGCCTGGACGCCAGGGCGCGCGGCGCCGGGCAGGAGGGGTGAGCTTACTCCCACTCTTCGGCGTCGTGCGAGACAAACGCCGGCAGTGGGACCGGTTCCACGTCATCAGGGTCCAGCACGGGCACGGCGTCATCGTCGCCCTCTTCCCCGGACGAATCGTCCTGGATTTCGTCGGCCACCAGGGCGGATATAGTTTCTTCCGAATCAGATTCGCCCAGTGAATCGCCAACCTCCAGTTCTTCATAGGTTGGAGTTTCGCCTTTGGCGCCACCAGGCGGGTCCGCAGGGCAGGCGCTGGCCGGGAAAGATACCACGTTGCGCAGCGACGGATGCTGCCGAGATTCCCGTATGATGACGGAAACTCCGCTGCCGTTGACTCCGACAATCGCTGCGGTATAACGGTTGCCCCCAGCGATGAGCTTGCGCAGCCGACGGCCCAGGCGCGGTTCCAGGCTGCCCAGCCGGCCTCCGTCACAATTGGTAACGACTACAGAATCCCCAACCAGAGACAACGTCGCCGAGTCGCCGGCGCTGAGCGCAGCCAAGGCCGCAGAGTCGCCGGGGAGCCGCAAAGTAGTCGTGCAGGACTTGCCGCCGTCCTCAATGAAGAATGGGGATAATCCGGTCGAACCAGAGGGAGGCGAGGGGCGGGCTGCGCCAGCGGACTCCAGCTTTTCCAGGCGAGACAGATTCTTGCGCGCGATGCTGTTGTTGGGTGAGCGGCGGCATAGGTCATCCAGTACAACGCGGGCGGTGGCGTAGTCGGAAAGTTCCATGAGGGCCTTAGCCAGACGATTAGCGGCCTCGCAGTCGTCAGGATGCAATTCGAGAATAGCCCGGTTGATCTCGGCGGCTCGTTCCCAATCACCGTTGAGAGCGAGCTTGACGGCTTCCTTGCCCAAGTTGACCCGAAACCGATTCGCGGTCATTGCGCTGTTACCGACCTCTTCAGGCCGCTGTGGAGTGTGTTGAACCATCATGGCCAATCCTTACAATGGCAATCTGCGATAGTGGGTATCAGATGTCGTAATGTTCGCCGAGTGTAGAATTACACTGAAGCAGCATCGGCGGTCAATCTAAAACATAAACGTATTTTTGGAAATTGTGCAAATAGCACATTGGCCGGCTGTGGAGGTTGAGCTCAGCCCAATGTTCGTGGGTAGCGGCAGGTTAACCATCGCCAGCGAATGATGAGTAGGTCGCGGAGAGTGCGCCAGCTGTCGCGGAAGGGGCGGACTTTGCTTTCTGCTCGGTAATGCCACTCTATCCCCCTTTCGGCAACGGTGAAACCGTAACGGCGGGCCAAGAACAGGATTTCGGCGTCAAAGGCGAAGCCGTCCAACGTTTGCTGTGCGAACAGCGCTTGCGCCGTCTCCCTTCTGAACACCTTGAAACCGCACTGAGTGTCGGCGATGCCGGGGACGGCCAGCAACCTGGTCATTGAGTTGAAGACGCGGCCCATCAGTCGGCGGCGGCGCGGCTCGCCGAGGCGCAGTGCGCCCGGCGCCTCGCGGGAGCCGATGACAACGTCCGCAGCCGGCGCACAGGGGGGTAGTAACCGGTCAAGAAACTCGATGGGCATTGACAGGTCGGCGTCGCAGAGGAACCGGTATTCGCCGACGGCGGCCAGCATCCCGTGCTTGACTGCCGAACCCTTGCCCCGGTGGGGTAAAGTGATCAGGCGCAGGCGTGCATTCCGCCGGGCAAAGTCCTGAACAATAGCTGCCGTACTATCGTCGCTGCCGTCGTCAGCGACGATGATTTCCCACATGCCCGGAAGCCGGCTGAGGTAATCGCTGACAACGGCGAGGGTTTCGGGCAGTCGTCGCTCCTCGTTGTAGGCAGGGATGACGACGGAAAGGTAGCAGGATGACATGGCCCTGCAAGCAAGACCCTAGCCGTCGTCGTCCAGTTCAAAGCCCCGGTGGAGAAGACGGACGGCTTCTTGAGCCTGCTCCTGGCTGATAATGCAGGAGATGCGGATTTCCGAGGTGGTTATCATGTCGATGTTGATGCCGCCATCGGCGAGGATGCGGAACATACGGGAAGCGTAGCCCGGAGTATTCTGCATACCGGAACCGACGATGCTCACCGACGCCAGAGTAGGGTCGTTGATTACCTGTTGGGCGCCCACGGCATCCTGCAAGCTCGACATTTCGCGGAGGGCGCGGGGCAGGTCATCGGTGGTAACGGTGAAACTGATGTCAGTGGTAGTGCGGTCGGCGCTGGTGTTCTGGACTATGGTATCCACGCTGACGCCGGAGGAAGCCAGCGGCTCGAACAGGGCGGCGGCAACACCGGGTTTGTCGGCAACGCCGCAGACGGTTACTTTGGCGACGTTGGTCTGGTAGGCGATACCGGTTACTTTGATACGATCTTCCATTTGCTCGTCATCCGGGGATTGGTGAATCAGCGTGCCGGCGGCGTCGGAAAAGCTGGACGCGACGTAGATAGGAACATTATAGACCGCGCCCAGCTCGATGGAGCGAGGGTGCATCTTGGCCCCGGCGGCGGCGAGTTCCAGCATTTCGCCGTAGCCAACTTCGGAAAGCTTGGCGGCCTGGGGAACCACGCGGGGGTCGGCGGTATAGATGCCCTCCACGTCGGTATAGATGTCGCAACGGTCGGCGTTCAGGACGGCGGCCAGGGCGACGGCAGTAGTGTCGGAGCCGCCGCGTCCCAGGGTGGTGATATCTTCGTCAGGAGTCAAACCCTGAAACCCGGCGACGATGACCAGGCGGCCATTGGCCAGTTCGTGTCGGAGACGCTCCGGGTCAACCTGGCTGATGCGCGCCCGGCCGTAGGCGTTATCGGTGCGGATTCCCGCCTGGGGGCCACTGAGACTGATGGCGTCGTAGCCGAGATTGCGCAACGCCATGGACAGGAGGGTAATAGACACCAGCTCACCGGTGGACAGCAGCAGGTCCAACTCGCGAGGGTCGGGTTCGTCGGAGACGGTGCGGGCCAGATCAATCAGTTCGTCGGTGGTGTCTCCCATGGCGGAAACGACGGTTACGACCTGGCTGCCGGCATCGTACACGTCGGCGATGCGGCGGGCAACGTTGACTATTTTGCCGGCGTCGGCGACGGAGCTGCCACCGTACTTGTGAACGTAGAGCGCCATTTCAATCGGTAACGACGTGGGCACCCAGGGAAGTGGGGTTGGTGATGGCGACGCGGCCATCCAAGCCGGCCAGACGGGCAGCGTCGAACATTTCGTAAGCCACGGTCATGGCGCGTTCTCGCGCCAGCGCCAGGATGGTGCTGCCGCTACCGGAAAGGAACACGCCGAAGGCGCCGGCGTTGCGGGCAGCATCTAAAATTACCTTCATGGGAGGGAAAATGGACTGTCGATAGGGTTGGTGCAATCGGTCCTGGGTGGCGATGCTGAGATATTCCGGCTGATTGGATTGCATACCGGCAACCAGCAGCGCGGCACGGCTAATATTGTACACGGCATCGGCGACAGAAATCTCGGCGGGCAGAACACGGCGGGCGTCCACGGTAGCGATGCGGCGCTCCGGGATGAAAAGCACCGCCTGCAAATCATCAGGTATTGCAATGGGCGCGGTGTAGAGTTGGTCATCGTCCATTACTACCAAACGGAGGCCGCCATACACTGCGGCAGCTACGTTGTCAGGGTGGCCCTCGATGGTTGCCGCCATTTCCATCAGGTCATTGGCAGTGAAGGGATTATCCAGCAGAGCGTTGGCCGCGACCAGGCCGGAGGAGATGGCCGCGGCGCTGCTGCCCAAACCACGACTGAGAGGAATGACGTTATGGCACTGTACGGCCAGCGGCGGTATTTCCTGGTCGGCCTCGCCGTACAGGAAAGCCATAGCGCGGTAGGTAAGATTCTCGGTATCGGCGGAAAGCTCACCTTCACCCTCGCCCTGTACTTGAACAGAGGTTATGGCCTGGGCCGGCTCGGTAGTTACGGTAAGGCAGTTCCACAGGTCCAGGGCCATGCCGAGGCAGTCGTAGCCGGGTCCCAGGTTAGCAGTGGTTGCGGGAGCACGTACTTTTACAGTTGGCAAGAGAGTCTCCGTTCCAGCGGACTATCCAAACGCCCTGGATTCCCGCCTTCGAGGGAATGACAGAAGAGATGCTGGGATGACGGAATAATAATGCCTGTCTAGTTTAGCACTCGTTGGCTGACATAGCGGCCCAAGTCGCAATTTTCGCGGAACTCGAAGCCTCCGAAATCGCCGCCGCAGCCGATGATAGGAACGCTGGTTTCATGCCGGGAGCCATGGGAGCGCAGGCCGAGGGGCAGCGTGATTTCCGCCGGGTCGCCGAACACCACGTCCGACGCTCCGGTTACCAGGATGTCGCCCAAGCGCTCCGGCATGAGGGAGAACTGAGCTGCCGCCGTTTCGCGGGGCAAGGCTTCCTCAACACCGTCGGTTTCTCGGAGCACGCCGATGGCGTCGTCAATGGCGGCCGGGTCGTCGAGGTGCACGTAGATGCAGCCGCCCAGGTTGGAATGATGCACTACGTACAGGTCCTTGATGACGGGCACTGCCTGAGCCGAGATGCCATGTTGCGCCAGGACGGCGGGCAAGTGCAGCATACGGCGTTTGTCGGACATCCCATGGTCGGCGGTGATGAGAAGCTGGACATCAGGAACGTCATTGAACAGGCGGCCAAGGGTTTCGTCCAGTATGGCCAGATGACGGACCGATTCGGGATGGTGCGGCCCGTAGGCGTGCATGGCGTAGTCGGTGGTGGCGATGAAGGCCAGATCGTAGTGTTCGCGCAAAAGAGCGTCGCGGGCGGAGTTGATGGTCCAGCCGTTGACTTCGAGGGAATAGATCGGGGGTGGCTGGCCGGAGGCAGCAATGGCCTCGGCAGTGGGCTGCTCTGAGGAAAAGGCCAAGTCGGTTCCGGTTCCCAGCAGGCGGCGCAGCTTGTCTTTTGAGGCGGCCAACAACGACCGGCCACCGTTGCGCCGGCACTGGTCAAAGATGGTGTCGGAGCAAATGAATTCGCCGGATTCCACGTATTGCTCGATGCCGGCTCTGCGGTCAAGCCAATAGTTGGAAACGATGCCGTGGAGAGCCGGGTAGTGGCCGGTTACCATGGACGTATTGTTGACGTTGGTAACGCTAGGCATCATCCCGCCACCCGGGACGTGGAAACCTTCCTCAATAAACCGGCGCAGGTTGGGCGTCGGACAGGCGTCGAGATACTCAGGGTCAAGCCCATCAATCATCACCAATATCGTAGTGCGCGCCATATCAGGGGCCTCCGGGATACCGCCTTGGCGGGGATGGCGATGTGATTATATCGGGTATGACGGTGCGTTTGTAATTCAGTTGTCGGCGGCGGACAGCATCGGCATCGCGCGGGCACGGGCCTCACGGGCGGCCTGCAGGTAGTCATTGAGCAAGCGTGGGAGCAGGAAGTGCTGCCGCACCCGTTCCCTGGCGTTTTCGCCAACAGTAGACCGCAGGTCAGGGTCGGAGAGCAGCGCGGCCATTCTGCTGCCTGCCTCCTCGGCAGAGTCAACCAGGTACCCCGACTCTCCGTCAACGATTTGCAGACGGATGCCGCCAACGTTGCCGCCGATGACGGCCTTACCCTTCCACATCGCTTCGGAAACGGTCAGACCGAAACCCTCGCGGGTGGACTTTTGCATCACAACCTGAGAGTGAGTTTGCAGCGCGTTTACGATTTCGTCGTTGGTTGCCGGCAAGCCCACCGGAGAGAAAAACAGGTGTATATCAGGATCGCTCTGTGCATAGTCGCGAACCGAGTTCAGGACCTTTTCGCCCTCCGGGTCGTCGTCAGCTTGGCTCAAACCCAGCAGGGCCAATTGCAAACGGGGATGAAAGTTGCGGGCCAAACGGTAAGCATCAATTACACCCCAGGGGTCTTTCCAAGTATCGAACCGGGAAACCTGCGTAACCAGTGGCCGGGCAGCGTCAATACCCAGTGAACTGACGATAGCAGCAGCGCGCGCCGGCCCCATCTCGGAGTTTTTTGAAGCCAACGGGTCGATGGCGGGCGGCGCGACATAAAGGCCAACGCCGTTGGGCAGCCGTCGAGGTTCGTAGTCGTTCAGCGAGCAAATCACGGTATCGTAAGCGCCCGTGAGGGGGAGCAATCGATCCAAGAGCCACGGATTGGGCTGAGTGAGGTCAATGTGGACCACCCAGAGTCGGGTTGCGGCGGCGCACCGGCTGAGCAGACGTCCCAAGGGCAGCAGTTGTGGGTCGTGGAGGAACCACACGTCGGCGGCGAGGTCAAGTTCGTTAATCTCGTCGGCTATCTCATCCAGACAGCCAAAGTAAATGGACAGTTCTTCCTCGGAAAGCTTGCCGGGCGCGCCCTGCAACATATTGTGGATGCGCTTGGTGACGTCAAAAAAGCGGGAGTCGCCAGGAGTGATGACGACTCGCCGGGTGCCGATGCCGAGAGCGTTGCTGAGGGGCACCAGCGAGTGCATGATTTCGGCGACACCGCCACCGTAGGCAGTGCTATTGATGTGGATTACGCTGCAATCGCGGAAGTGGGCGACGGCATCGGCAAGCTGACCGGCGAAGTCCGGGGGCAGCAAGTCAAGGTAACAACGGGCGTCGGTGGCGGGGTACTCAATTATGTCAATCAACCCGGTTCTCCTCCGGTTAATGAATCGGGCTGCAGTGGCCGATGCAGTCAGCACATATTAATTGTAATCGTCAATTATGTACACCGAAATTGAGGTGTCGGTTTAGCGAATCTTTACGCCTCCATGCCCGCAGAAATTTGTGCCATGGCCATCGTCCGCTAGCCCAAGCCAGATGCTTGCTGCTGGATACGGGCAAATTCGAGGAGCCACTGCGCTAGCGAAGCAAGGAGCTCGGTCAACTCCGCTATTCGACGGTGACGGACTTGGCCAGATTACGCGGCTGGTCAACGTCGCATCCCCGACGGACGGCGACGTGGTATGCAAAAAGCTGCAAGGGAACGGTAGCGAGTATGGGGGTCAGATAGTCGGGAGCGGCGGGTATAACAAGGGCTTCATCGACCAGCCCCGTCGTGGTGTCATCGCCCCGGGTAACGACGGCCAGAACGGTACCGCCACGGGCTCTTACTTCCTGGATGTTGTTGATCATCTTGTCATGCAAGCCGTCTCGGGTGGCGATGGCCATGGTGGGCATACGATGATCGATAAGGGCGATAGGCCCATGTTTCATTTCGCCGGCAGGGTAGGCTTCGGCGTGGATATAGCTGATTTCCTTCAGTTTAAGGGCACCCTCGGTGGCGATGGGAGCGTTGATGCCCCGGGCGAGGTAGAGGAAGTGGCGGCTGTTGTAATATCGACCAGCCAGGCTTTCCATGTCCCGGGAGCGGCTGATGACGTTGCTGATATGGCCGGGAAGGCGGGACAAATCGTCAACGCAACGGCGCAGGATAGCATCACCAAGATGGCTGCGAGCGGCGCCCAAGCGCATCGCCAGCAGGTTCAGGATGGTAAGGGAGGCGATGAAGGTTTTGCTGCTGGCGACACCGATTTCGATGCCGGAACGCATCAGCACGGACACATCGGCCAGGCGGGCAGCCTGGCTGTCTGGAGCGTTGCATATGGTAAGCAGGCGAGCGTTGCTGCGACGCACCTGCTCCATGGCGGCCACGGTGTCGGCGGTTTCGCCAGACTGGCCGATGGCAACGACGAGAGTTTTGTCGTCCAGGAAAGGCTCTCGGTAGCGAAACTCCGAGGCGGACTCGGCTTCGGCGGGAATGCCGGACAGCCGCTCGATGAGATGGCGACCCACCATTGCGGCGTTGAGGCTGGTGCCGCAACCGATGAGCACAACCCGACGGAGGTTGGCCAATTCCAGGTCGGACAGGGTCAAATCGGGTAACTTTACCTGTCCGGCAGCAAAGTCGACTCGGTCGCGCATAGCAGAGACCACTGCCTGCGGCTGCTCCATAATTTCCTTGAGCATAAAGTGACGGTACCCGGCTCGGTCAACCAGAACGTCATTGAGGGAAACCGGGCGCAGGAGCTTGTCAACTCTGGCGCCGGAACGGTCCAAAAAAGTAACGCCCCGGCGGGTGAGTACGGCGGCCTCGCCATCCTCCAGGAATCCTACCGGGAGTCCGCCTCCGGCGGACTGTTCCCCAATGACAGGCAACAGGGCAGGCAGATCGCTGGACACGATGCCCTGCCCGGCATGATGGGCGACAGCGACGCCGCCGGCATGTCCGAGACGCAGAGCGCAGATGGTATCGTCGTCACCTTTGCAGAAGGCAACTACGGCCTGGGGGCCCTGTACTAGCTCGCCCATGCGCAGCATGGCCATGGGCAAACTCAAGCCGTCATCCATACCCTCTTCAATGAGGTGAGGGATAACCTCGGTATCGGTTTCGGAAGTGAAAGAGTGGCCGCGGCTGCGCAGTTCATCTCTCAGAGCCAGGTAGTTCTCTACGATGCCATTGTGAGCCACAGCAATCTTGCCAGTGCAGTCGGTGTGTGGGTGGGAGTTGGCCTCTGAGGGTCGTCCATGGGTGGCCCACCGAGTATGGCCCAGGCCGGCGGAACCCCGGGGATCCGGACAATCGGAGTCGTGAAGCAGACCCAGCACGCGACCAACGGTTTTGCGGAGAAGGAGGCCACCCTCAGGTTCGAGCACCGCTACACCCGCGCTGTCGTAACCTCGATACTCCAGCCGGCGGAGGCCTTCAACCACAATGGGCCAAGCCGGCCGGTCGCCCACGTAACCGACGATGCCGCACATAACCGGCCTAGCCGCTATCCGGGTCGGAACTGTGAACGGTCAAAGTGGCACCGGGGTCGTCGGTGAGAGGCGGGGGTACCGCGCTCAGTCGCGCGGAGGCTTCGTACTGTACGGCAGAAAGCAACGGAGGGGTGAAGTCGTCACAGTCCAGAACCAGTGGCGAACGGTCTGCGTCTGCATGGGCCGCCGGACACGCAGCGGCGATTTCCATGATGGCGTTGGCTAGCGCCGCAGGGTCGTGACGTACGAAGACGCCGGGCGCAAGCAGCGGCCGCCGGATAATGCGTCCGGCCATTGTCAGGGACTCGGCTTCATCCAGCACGACTGGATATTGGCCGTCAGCGGCATAGCGGGCCAGCAGGCGCGGCGGAATGGGAGTGCTGTTAACCAGCAGGAAGTCCAGCGGCTGGCGCGTGCCCAGATACTCGGTCAACAGCGCCAGGAAGTTCGAGGTTCGGAACCCGGCGCTTTCGTTAGGCTTGGTCATGAGGTTGCAGACGTGGATTTTAACGGCCGAGGACTCGTTGACTGCCTGAGCAACGTCCTCCACCAGAAGGTTGGGCAGGACGCTGGTATATATGTCGCCCGGGCCGAGGACGATGACGTCGGCGCAGGCGATGGCGTCCAGCACCGGAGGGTACACGTAGGCTTTGGGGTCAAGATAGATGTAATCGATAGCGACGTCCAACCCCTCGTTGCGAAGGTCGATGGTTGACTCACCAGCGAGTTCGGAACCGTCAACGAGACGAGCGCACAGCGCAGACTTGGTGAGGGTAACCGGCAGCACGGCACCTTTGATGCCGAGAATGCGGGAGGCTTGCTCAATGGCGGTAATAGTATCGCCGGTTACTTCGGTAAGCGCAGCGAGGAGCAGGTTGCCGAAGTTGTGGCCGTTGAGCCCGTCGCCGGTGGCAAAGCGGTAGTCAAAGAGCCGACGCATCAGATTTGAGGCCTCACCGTCTTCGGCCAGAGCCATAAGGCAGCGGCGCAAATCGCCCGGGGGCAGATGTCCCAACTCGTCGCGGAGACGACCGCTGCTGCCGCCGCTATCCGTCATAGCAACGACGGCAGTGAGGTTACAGTCGCGGGCGCGGAGGCCGCTGAGGGTAGTATGGTTGCCGGTGCCGCCGCCCACGACGACGATGTTCTTCTTGTTCATTGCCAACCGGATCGAGCCTTGCTGCCCGCAGATTAATGCAGTTGCTTGACGGTCGGCATTCTACCACATTCCGGCTGCGCGACCCGGGGCGTAATTGCCAGCAACGGACTAGGCGTCGCCGTCGTAGCGACTCTCGAAGTAAGGGATAACGTTATCGCCCATTTGCTCGACGACGCGCATCGCTGTCCGGACATCCATGCCAGGATACCAGATGCGGAACATAAAATGATTGGCCCCGACACGCCGGTGATGGTCTTCAATCTGCTGGATGACTTCTTCGCTGCTGCCCAGGATAAAACGATCACGGGCCAGTTCCTCAAAGGGTGTGCGAAAGTCCTCCTCGCCAGGCAAGGCTTTGTCCTGGCCCCAATCGGCATAAGCCTGATACTTGGCCTCCATGTAGGGTTGCGCGTTGCGGATGGCTTCTTCGTGGGTGGAAGCGACATGCATTTCCTTGATGATGGGGACTTCGGCGGGGGCTTCGTGTCCCCCGGCAGCCAGACCCTCCTGATAAATGGCCGTCTGTCGCTCCAGCGTTTCCAGGGTCGCGTGCGGGTTGACGAACCAGGGCAAGCCAAGCTCGCCGGCCCGGCGCACCACGGTGTCAAAGTTGGCGGCTACCCAGATGGGCGGATGCGGTTCTTGGACCGGCCGAATGGCGCAGGTGGCATTGTCAAGGTTGAAATGCTGGCCGTGGAAGGTGACTTCATCCTCGGTCCATAATCGCTGCACCAGCTCCAGCGACTCCATAAACCGACCAACGCGGTGTCGCCGCGGTACGTTGAATGCCTGGTACTCAATGTCCCGGTAGCCGAGGCCGACGCCGAGGACGATCCGTCCGTCGCTGATCACGTCCAACGTGGCAATGGTCTCGGCCACGTCGGCCGGTGAATAGAGGGGCAACAGCAGGATGGACAGTACCAGCTTCATATCGCCGGAATCGGCGGCGAGGCGCGCCAGCAAGGGAATGCTCTGGAGGTTTTGGTAAGGCGGAGAAAGAAAATGCTGGCCGCAGGCGATTGAGCTGAAGCCGGCGTCGCGAGCGAGGCGGGTGAGTTCCACCGTTTCGTGGAAACGCTGGGTTGCGGAATCGCTGGACGGGTGCTGAGGCATTGCCATGATGCCGAATTTCATCGTTGACGCTCCAAGACGGGAAGGTGTTTGGGCATAGTAATGGCGTCCCAGGCAGGATTCGAACCCGCGGCCAGCTGCTTAGAAGGCAGCCGCTCTGTCCACTGAGCTACTGGGACGCGCCCATCATTAGGATATGAATATTCCGGGGAAGCTGTCAACGGTTTGGGAGCATCGCTTGCGCCATGGCCGGTCATCTGCGAAAATTATTGGCGCTATTGTGAACCTGAAGATTCCAAGCATCCTTGGCTGCGGGGACAAAAACCGATGACTGCACCACCTGCCAACCCGATCCGCGTCCTAGTTGCCAAACCGGGGCTGGACGGGCACGACCGGGGCGCCAAGGTGATTGCCCGCGCGCTGCGTGACGCAGGAATGGAAGTGATCTACACCGGCATTCGGCAAACGCCCAGGATGGTAGTACAGGCAGCGGCACAGGAAGACGTGGCCGTGCTGGGTCTCAGCATACTTTCCGGGGCGCATATGGAACTGATGCCGGAAATAATGCGGCTACTGCGCGAACAGGGAATGGAAGACGTGCTGGTAGTGCTCGGCGGAATCGTGCCCGAGGAGGACCGGGAACCGCTGTCAGGGATAGGAGTATCCGCCGTGTTTGGGCCGGGCACGTCAACCAACGACATTATCGAGTACATCAATGCCAATGTGTCTCCCCTCTAAAAACGCACCGGCGAGGGCGAAATTGAAAATTCTAAAAATCAGGGAAAAAACTGCTTGCGGGAGGGTAATCACACGCATATAATGCCCGCAAGATTTTAAGGTCCGTGAATCCAGGCGGTTGCTGCGATGAATTACAACGTTTCGCAATTGCTGAAAGAGCCGACCGGCTCGGAGCGCGAGTTCGACATCGACGAAGGAGGGTTCGGCGATCCCGAGTACACAGTGGACTACGCCTCGGGTAGTGTTACAATGGTGCGCACCCATCATGGAGTCTGGGTACAGGGCCAACTTACTGTCCGAGTTGCGCAGGATTGCAGCCGATGCCTGACTGATTTCAGCCAGATACTGGAACTGGAGCTTGACGAGGAATACTTTCCCGAGGTTGACGTGAGAACCGGCCGGCGGGAGTTGCCGCCGGATGACTGGGAGGGGTTGTACATAGGCGCAGACCATATGCTGGACCTGGGAGAGGCCACTCGGCAATCCGCCTTGGCCGTCCTACCGCTGAAACCGCTATGCAAACCGGACTGTGTTGGCATTTGCGACCGATGTGGAGTCGACCAGAACCATAGCACTTGCGACTGTTATGCTATGGAGATCGATCCCAGATGGGCAGCACTACAATCCCTAATCATCGAACCGGGAACCTGAAAACACCGGGCGAAGCATTCTTCCCATTAGGAGAGACTTCGCCCCGAATGGAACTGAATTTGATATGGGCGCACTACCAAACAAGAAACTGACCAGAGCTCGCAAGGGGCGTCGGCTTTCGTCGCCGGCGTACCGTCTGCGGCCCATGAGCCCGGCACGCTGTCCGCGCTGCCGAGCGGCGAAACGGCCCCATGCCGCCTGCCCCGTCTGTGGATACTACCGAGGGCGCGCGGTTGCCGTCTAACCATGCGGAGGGCGGTGATATGTCTGACATTGAACGAGCTCCCATCTATTCCTACATCTTTCCGGGCCAAGGCGCCCAGAAAGTGGGTATGGGACGTACCCTCTACGAAACGTCGGAAGCGGCTCGGGAAGTCTTCGCTGAAGCGGACGACAGCCTGGGTTTGCATTTGACGCGGCTGATGTTTGAAGGCCCCTCGGAAGAGCTGCAGGATACTGCCCATGCTCAGCCGGCGATCATGGCAGTAAGTATCGCCATCTGGCGCGCCTGGCAGGAGTTTATGGGAACTTCGGTCCCGCAGCCGATAGCCGTGGCCGGCCACAGCCTCGGCGAGTACACTTCTATGGTCGTGGGCGGAGTAATGGACTTCAGCGATGGCATCCGACTGGTCCGCGAGCGGGGCAGGCTGATGCACAAAGCGTCGGAAGCACGACCCGGCTCGATGGCCGCCATTATCGGCTTGGAAGAGTACGTAGTCGCACAGGTGGCTCAAGACGCCGGGGTCGAGATGGCAAACATCAACTCCGACGACCAAATTGTAATCAGCGGCGACAAGATGGCGCTGGCTCGAGCTATGGACTTGGCTTCGGCACGCGGCGCCAAGAAGGTGGTTCCACTGGCCGTGAGCGGAGCTTTTCATTCCCAGCTGATGGCACTGGCGCAGGAAGGCTTGACTGACGCTATTGACGGCATTGAACTGCGCGATCCGCAGTTCCCCGTCATCGCGAATTCTACCGGGGTCGCTATCGTGAGCGCAGAACAGGCTAGACAAGAGCTCCTGACCGGTCTCTGTAACTGTGTATTATGGAAGCACTCAGTGCGTTTCATGCTGGACTCGGGCGTAAACCGGTTTGTGGAATTCGGCCCGGCCCGAGTGTTGTCCAGTTTGGTACGTCGCATTGACCCCAGCGTGGAGGCGCTAACGTTGTCGGACCCGGATACGATACGCAAGGTTGTCTCCGATCATCAATAGCGTCGCTTCTTTGCCTGACAAGGATGCGGCGTAGATTTCGGATTTGCCCATGGCCCCCCGACCTCGCTCGCACACCGTCCGGAGTGGCTCTACGGAACGCCAAGTCAGAATACTCGCTTTGCAGTTTCTGTACACCCGAGACGTGCGAGGCCGGGAGGGCGACGATATCAGCCAAACGCTTGATTGGCTGTGCGCCGAAGAGCCGGCCACCGGGGCGGCGGTGCGTCAGAAAGCTGAAGCCGTGGCGACAGGTATATTGGACGATGTTGCCAGGCTTGACGAAGTCATTCAGCAATACGCGCCGGTGTTGCCCGTTAACTTGCTCGCCATCGTTGACCGAAATATATTACGTGTGGCAATCTATGAGCTGACCGCGATTGATCGAGCGCCAAGCCGGGTTATAATCAATGAGGCCACGGACCTGGCCTCAAAGTTCGGCAGCGAAAGCAGCGCCAGATTCGTCAATGGCGTTCTCGGTTCAGTACTGAACGGCCTTTCGGATACTCCAAAGGCAGCTCTGGTCCAAGGCGGCTACTGATAACGACCAAAGCAATTCGCACGGCGTTGCGACGCCGTACTTTCATGGAGATGAACCTTGAGTACCGTACTTGAACGCATCACCGACATCGTTGTGGATAAACTTGGCGTTGATGCCGGCGATGTGAACGAAGATTCGTCCTTCCAGGATGACCTCGGAGCTGATTCACTGGACCTAGTAGAGCTGATTATGGCCTTTGAGGAAGAGTTCAGCTCAGACGACAACACCATTGAAATCCCGGACGAGGATGCCGGCGAGATCCACACGGTCGCAGACGCGGTGGCATACCTGAAAGAGAAGGGCGTGCGGGACGAATAGCAGCGCCGCTCAGGGTTGTCCGCCGCATCCGCGCTATAGCCATAGACGTAGCCGGCCACCGACGGAGTCACCATGGAGACGCTGGAAGACCTGGCCCAACGGGTGCGAGACTGCACTGAATGCCCATTGCACAGTGGGCGCACCAACGCGGTGCCGGGGGAAGGGCCCGACGATGCGGAGATTCTGTTCATTGGCGAGGGCCCCGGCTACTACGAGGACCAGCAGGGACGGCCTTTTGTAGGGCCGGCAGGAAACTTCCTCGAAGAGTTGCTGCAGTCCATCGGTATGACCCGCGACCAGGTGTACATCGCCAACATGGTCAAGTGCCGGCCGCACAACAACCGGGACCCGATGCCCAATGAGATTGAGGCTTGCAGCAAGTACCTTGACCGGCAGATTGAGTTGATTAATCCGTTGCTGATTATCACATTGGGCCGCTTTTCCATGACACGGTTCCTGCCGGGGCAAAGTATCAGCCGGGTACGAGGACGGCTGCGTTCCGTAGGCGGGCCGCAAATTTTCCCGATAATGCACCCGGCTGCCGGACTGCGCCGCCAAGAAATGCGGTCGGCCATTGAGGAAGACTTCGCCAAAGTGCCGGGACTGCTGGACGTGTTGCGGATGCAGGCGGAACCTGCATCGGAGAGCGCAATTCAGGAAAGTCAGGCCGCTTACGCAATGGAAGCGTCGCCGTCCACCGAGTCACTCTCACTTTGGGACATGATGCCGGCACAACCGTCGGATAGCACTGCTGAACCGTCCCCAGACAACGCGGCGGCGGACCATGAGGCTACCAGCGCCGATGTGCCTCCACCCGGCCAACAGCGGTTATTCTGACATGGCGGACGCGACCAGCGGCATCCTGCCATCCCGGGGGTTATCATCTCCGACAGGCCAGCCCCCCCTTCGGATCCTCCCGTTAGGCGGCCTGGGCGAAATCGGCAAGAACATGATGGCGCTGGAATGCGGCGACGACATCATCGTGGTGGACTGCGGCATCCAGTTTCCCACAGAGGATATGCCGGGTGTTGATCTGATTATTCCCGACGTCTCGTATCTGAAGGCGCGAGCTGAGCGAGTGCGGGGAATCCTGATAACCCACGGTCATGAAGACCACATCGGCGCGCTGCCTTACGTGCTTCCTGATCTGGACGTGCCAGTGTACGCACCACGCTTGGCGCATGGCTTAATCCAGGTCAAACTGAACGAACGTCGCCGGACACGGGATGCGGCGGTGTATGCCATTGAGCCGGAAGAACCGATGGCCTTCGGAGACAACTTCCGTGCCACCTGGTTCCGAGTTTGCCACAGCATACCGGACGCCATGGGCATCTGTATCGACACGCCCCGTGGAATGGTAATACACACGGGCGATTTCAAGATTGACCATACGCCAGTGGACGGCCACACTATTGATATGCCGGCGTTGGCCCGGCGCGGCGCCCACGGCGTGCTCATGCTCTTCTCCGACTCGACTTACGCCGAGTTGCCTGGATATACACCTTCGGAACAGGTGATGGGAGGAGCGCTGGACCGGGCGATGGCCGATGCAGCGGGGCGAGTCATCATCGCAACTTTTGCCTCGCTTATCAGCCGAGTCCAGCAGGTAGTAACAGCAGCAGAGAAGCATGGCCGCAAGGTAGCCTTCGTTGGCCGCAGCATGGTAGCCAACGTGCAAATGGCCACGGAATTGGGCTACTTGAGCGCCAGGCCAGACACCATTATCCCAGTGAGGGAGGCGGACGACTGGCCGCCCAACCGGGTGGTTTTGATGTCCACGGGCAGCCAAGGAGAACCGACCTCGGCGCTGGTTCGCATTGCCAAAGGTGAGAGCCGGGACGTTGAGCTGATGGCAGGCGACACGGTAATCATCTCGGCGACGCCGATTCCCGGCAACGAACGAGCGGTGAGCCAAACTATCGACAACCTGCTGCGGCAGGGAGCGCACGTACTGTACGACCGCATTGCACCGGTTCACGTGCATGGGCACGCCAGCCAGGAAGAACTGAAGCTGATGCTGAATCTCACTCGGCCCCGTTACTTCGTGCCGGTTCACGGCGAATACCGGCATTTGCGAGCGCACGCCCAGCTGGCCTGGGAGTTGGGCGCCGCGCCTGACGGCATTTTCGTGCTGGAAGATGGGGACATCCTGGAAGTTGGCGATAACGGCGCGCGGGTGGTCGATTCAATACCGGCCGGTCCAATATATCTGGACGGATTGACGGTGATGGAAACCGATACTGCCGTGCTGAGCGAGCGACGTTCGCTGGCCAGGGACGGTGTGGTGGTGGTGTGCGCAGGGCTGAGCTCGGAAGGCGAAATAACCGGTCCGGTACAGGTGGCGGCCAGCGGATTCATGGAGCAGCCGGACACGGTGGATACGTTCCGGAGACTGGCTGAAGCGGTGGAAATCGAAACCGCCGGGATAGCGCTGGAAAACAACCGGGAGTCGGCGCAGGGAAAAATACGAAAAGTCGCCAGGCAGTTCCTACGTAGCGAACTCAACAAACGGCCTATGATAATTCCCGTCATTCTAGATACTTGACGGGTGTAAAAATGTCCATCGCGACTGCGGCCGGCAGCGGCGTGAACTGGGTTCGTATAGGAATTGAGGCCGGATTGCTGCTGGCGATAGGAATCGCAGCGACCGGCGCGACTCTGCTGATGCCGGGGGCACAGAATTGGCTGGCGGAAACTCTGGCTTTCGGTTGGGCGGTGGTGGGTGGATTCGGAGTGATTTCACTACTGTGGTTGGCCCACCAACCGTCGGCTTTGGCACGCAACTGGCGCTGGTGGCTGGCCGGGGTCATCGTTGCAGCCGGTGTGGTCGGCGGATTGAGCTTCGTTCAGGGAAATAACGGCCCGGTCTACCACTATGGATTGTCAGGCGAGTGGGGCTATCTGCTGACCAACGGGAGCGTCGGGCTGGCAGCGACGGAGGCGGTTATCGCGCTGGCGGTTATCGGGCTACTGGTAATTCCCAACGGAGCGCACTGGTACGGTCTGAGCTTGCGGTACGCCGGAGTCGGCGCTTGGAAGGGTATGGCGCTTGTAGCCATCGGGGCTCGGGCCTCCGGGATTTGGTTGGCGACAACGGTTCGGGTGGTGCGTTTCCGACGCTCCGGACAGTCCGAAAAGCCGACCAAAGCGAGAAAGACAAGACCAGCCAAGCGGCAGACGGTAACGGACGATGCGCCGCAGCCGATAATTTTGCCCAGCAGAACGGTCGGCAATGGTTGGCAATTACCCCCCATGGACATCCTGGCGCCTACGGAGGAACACTCAATTGACCAGGCCGCCATCGCGGAAATGTCCGAGGAGATAAAAGAAGCCCTGGCCGAGCACAGCGTCTATGTTGAAGTTGAAGACGTGAAAGCCGGCCCGCGAGTCGTTCGCTTCGGGTTGGTGCCGGGGTATATGCCGCAACGGTCGAGCAAAGACGGCGAAGCGGCCAAACAGCGTCCCAGCCGGGTCAGGGTCGGCGACATCGCCAAGCGACAGAAGGACCTGGCCATAGCGTTAAAAAGTCCGTACATCCGCATCATTGAAACACCGGAGCCAGGCGAGGGACTGGTGGGGCTGGAAGTGCCCAACCCGACACCGGGGAAGGTGCTGATGCGCTCGATCATGGACGGGCCGGAGTTCACCAAAGTGGAGCAGAAGGGAGGGTTGGCCTTCGCGTTGGGGCAGGATGCCGGTGGGCATTCGTTGGCCCTGGACCTGGCCGCGATGCCCCATATATTGATTGCCGGCGCCACCGGTTCCGGCAAGAGTGTGTGCATCAACTCGCTGATTGCGTCGCTACTGATGACTCGCCCCCCCGACCAGTTGCGCATGATTATGGTTGACCCCAAGCGGGTGGAGC
Organism: Chloroflexota bacterium; assembly: GCA_009837355.1. Classification (GTDB taxonomy): domain Bacteria; phylum Chloroflexota; class Dehalococcoidia; order Lucifugimonadales; family UBA3495; genus Bin87. The sequence goes on from VXTR01000075.1 coordinate 24,031, forward strand.
TAACCCCGTTTAACGGCATACCACACCTGGTAGCGCCGGTGATTGTGGAGCCGGACGAAGTGCAGCCGGTACTGCGCGGCGTAATCAACGAGATGTCCAAGCGCTACCGGCTGATGGAAGAGCAGGGCGCGCGCAACATCGCCGGCTACAACTCCAAAGCCGCCGAACCGATGCCTTTCCTGGTGCTGATTGTGGACGAACTGGCCGACCTGATGATGACCGGAGGGCTGGAAGTGGAGCAGCAGTTGGTGCGGCTGGCCCAGCTGGGCCGGGCGGCCGGCATTCACATGGTGCTGGCGACGCAGCGACCCTCGGTGAAAGTAGTAACCGGACTGCTGAAGGCCAACGTGCCGACGCGGGTAGCCTTCGCCGTGGCCTCGCAGGTGGACTCCCGGGTGATTCTGGATTCCGTGGGAGCGGAAGCCCTGATGGGCAAGGGCGATTTGCTACTACAGAACAACGATTACCCCAAGGCGCGACGAGGCCAGGGCACACTGGTCTATGACGAAGAGATGGACCGGTTAATCGAGTTCTGGCGCAATCAGCAGGGTCCGCGCCTTCCTACTATAAATCTGGACGACGACGAGACCGACCACGCTGACGGCTTCAGTATGGACAGCGACGACGAACCCTTCGGCTATGATGGCAACTATCTGGACCAGGCCAGGGACATCGCCCTGCGCAACCCCCGGTTGACCTCGGCGATGCTGGAACGCCGGTTCAAAATACGCAAGTCCTTGGCCGACGAAATCATCGGCGACTTGAAGGGCGAGGGACTGGTTATCGGGTAGCAGCGGCCCCTGCGCCGGAACGCAATCGGTGGTATGATGCTATGTCGCTTCTTGGTCTGGAGTCGTCGTGCTTGTCGATCTGCATAACCACACCTACCCGAAGTCGGACGACAGCTTTATGTCTCCCGACGAACTGGTTGACGCCGCTCGAATCGCCGGCCTGGACGGCGTCTGCATCACTGAGCACGACGAGTTCTGGACTCTTGACGACACGTCGGCATTAACCCGGCGCCACGGCATCCTGGTGTTGCCCGGCTCGGAAATCAATACCGACGCCGGGCACGTGCTGGTGTTCGGACTGTTCCGCTACCGGTTCGGCATGCACAAACCGGCGTTTCTGCGCGCGGAGGCCGACAGCGCAGGCGGCGTACTGATTCCAGCGCATCCCTACCGCCGGCGCTTTCTGGAAGACCCGGGGCACAACCCGACGGTTCGCGCAGAGATGCTGGAAAGGGCCGAGACCGAGCTGCAGACGTGGCCGTTTGAGGCGATGGAGTCGCGCAACGGTCGCGGTTCGGAAGCGCAAAACCGCTTCGCTGAGGACTTGCGGCAAGGTTTGGCGGTGCCAGGTGTGGCGGGCAGCGACGCGCACCGGGTGAGTCAGGTTGGCACGGCGGCAACGCAATTTGAACGCCGGATTGAATCGTTGGAAGATCTGATTGCCGAAATCAAAGCCGGCCGGATGACGCCTGTTGAACTCAACGCCGCCGTACCGCCGGCCGCCGTAGTCCAATAAGAATGGCCGCCCTGCTGGAAGTGCAGGACTTGCGTGTGGAGTTTGGCGTGCCCAACGGGGCCGTCCACGCTCTCAACGGAGTGTCTTTCCAGCAGCAGGAAGAGGAAATCCTCTGCATCGTCGGCGAAAGCGGCGCCGGAAAGAGCGCGCTGGCGCTGACACTGATGGGCCTGCTGCCCGACAACGGCGCGGTCAAGGGCGGCAAGGTCCTGTTTGATGGCGTTGACCTGGTATCCGCGCCGGAGGAATACCGGCGCGAACTGCGCGGAAAGGCGATGTCCATGGTGTTCCAGGACGCCCAATCCGCCCTCAATCCCGTGCAGACCATCGGCGCGCAGCTCACCGAGGTAATCATCACCCATTCGAAGCTCAACCGCCGCGCGGCCGGCGCCGTGTGCCAGGAAATGCTCCGTGAGCTCGGCGTTCCCGACCCGCGCCGGATGATGTCCGCCTACCCGTTCACTCTCAGCGGCGGGCAGTGCCAGCGGGTGATGCTGGCTATGGCGCTGGTGATGCGCCCCCGCCTGCTCATCGCCGACGAGGTTACGTCCAGCGTGGACGTTACGTTGCAGGCGGAGATCCTGGAGCGGCTGAAAGAGTTAAGCCGAGATTCCAAGTCCGCGATATTGCTGATTACCCATGACATGGGCGTGGTGGCAAATATGGCTCGTCGCGTCGGTGTGATGTACGCCGGGCACCTGGTGGAATACGCCGAGCTGCTGCCCCTATTCCAGCAGCCGCGCCATCCGTATACGTGGTCGCTGCTGCAAACGCTGCCCCGGCTGGACGCCGCCGGACGCCGGTTGCAGGCGTTGCGGGGAGCGCCGCCAGACTTGACCGATATGACAGGTGAGTGTCCTTTCACCCCGCGCTGTCCCAAGGCGTTGACGCGGTGCCGCGTTGAGGCCACACCAACGCTGTCGGAACAGGTCGCGGGCCATTGGGCGGCCTGCTACAACCCGGTTACCTACACCTGATTGGTGGCAGGTCTAATCGACGGGGATCAGGCCGGCAGCTAATAATGCGTCGCGCAAAGCGTCGGCAGAAATAGCGTGTCGGGCGGTCCATCCGGTCCCGGGACAGGCAGCGGTGCCACGGGTCCACACTACGAGGACGCCACTTTCCTCGTCCAGGTCACCCGGGACGGTTGAGTGCTCGATTTGGGTATTGGACACCATGCCCCATTCCTCTGTGGAGAACATGTGCTGTTGATTGCTGGTAGCGGCAGGTTCGGGCATTGGATGTCTCCTGTCTGAAGTTCGCGCTCCCACGTTTTACCGGATTTCAAGCGCCGGCCAGGTCTGCTACCAGCAGCTCCAATGACACGGCGGGGTCCAAACGTCCCTGCTTGATGGCCAAGTCGCTTTCCAGCACCCGGTGATACTTACGAGATATTTCCGGCATCGACATGCGGCGGGCCTGGCCCAACGCCTTGCGCACTACGAAGTCGGAGTTCGCGCCCATGCGCCGGCCGAGTTCCGGTTGTACGACGCCTCGCTCGGTTAGATCACGCGCCAAGGCGATCAAGCGCAGTTGTCGTTCGATCATCGCAATGATGTATAAGGGTTCCCGACCTTCCTGCATCAGTTGCGTGAGCAGACGCAGGGCATTTCCGGGACGTCCGTCCATAATGGAATCCACCGCCGCGAATATGTTGGCTTCCTGGGCGTAGGGCACCAAAGCGCGCACATCCGATTCGGCAATGTCGCGGCCGGCGGCGTACAGCGACAGCTTTTCCAGCTCCCGGTCCAGCGTCCACAGGTCGTTGCCGACCATCTCGGCTATGGCTTGTATCGCCGGCGGCGAGATGGAAGCTCCTTTGGTTTGGGCGGTTTGCTTTATCCATTGACTCAGACCCGTCCCGGTGGGGGCGGCCTGTTTGTGAACCTGGCAATGTTCGGCAAACGCGCGCAGCAACGCGTTGTTATCGTTGATTTCGCCATCAATTAAGACCAACACGGTGCTGTCCGGCAATTGGGGGATGGCGTCGGCCAGCTGCATCCAGCCGGAGCGCGGGCCGGACTGCCGACTGGCGGAACGTCCCCGGCCAGCACTGCCTCGTCCGCCGGAGCTCTCTTGTGTCGCCAGCGTGCCTTCTATCTCCACCAGCCTGGCCGTATCCAGGAAGGGCAGCGAGTTGCAGATGGCCAGCACTTCGTTGGGTTGCGACTGGGCTGCAACGACCCGGTGCCGGTTGGAGTCCATCAAGTCGTCGGCGCCGGCGTCCCGCCGCACGCGCCGCGCCGCCTGCGCTACCAGGAACGAATCGCCGTAGATTACGTGAGCCGGCATGACCAGCCGCCCCGCCGAGTCCCCGCGACGTTCAGTTTTCGACCAATTCGGTCAGCACGCCGAAAACTGAACGAGGGTGAATAAAGCCGATGGTTCCGGAAAGGCCGTGCCGCGGCTCATGGTCAATCAGGGAAAGGCCATTGTCCGCCAGGATTTCCAGTTTCTCGCCAATGTCGTTCACGTTCAGGGCGATGTGATGCAGGCCCTCACCCCGACGTTCGATAAACCGGCCGACCGGGCTATCGGGCGACAACGGCTCCAGCAGCTCGATGCGGGTCTGGCCTACTTCGATGAGGCACGCCCGGACGGCTTCATCTGCCATCTCGACGATTTCGGGTTCGGGTGTTCCGAAGTTGGCAGAGAGAAAGGCCACTGCCGCGCGGATGTCCTTGACGGCGACGCCAACGTGATCTATGTGATTGATGGCGGAAACCTGGGTCATACGGTCACCTTCCTTTACGCTCGGCGGTGATTGCATCGGCGATTAAGGTGGAAGAGGAGGTTTTGGGGCCCTCGCTCAGACCGGATATTGACCCAACACCTGCCGCGCGATAATCATGCGCTGCACTTCCGAAGTACCTTCGTAGATAGTGGTGACGCGGGCATCGCGGAAGATGCGCTCGATGCGCGATTCCTTGAAAATACCGATACCGCCGTGTATCTGCATCGCTTCATAGGCGGCCTTGTTGCAATTCTCAGAGGCCAGCAGTTTGGCCATGGACGCCTCGTTGATAAACGGCAAACCCTGGTCCCGCAACGTGGCGGCGTGCATGGTGGCGATGCGGGCGGAATGGACGCCGGTGGCGATGTCGGCCAGCTTGAACTGGATAGCCTGGTGATGGGCCAGGGGACGGCCAAAGGTTTCCCGCAACTGGGCGTAGCGCACCGCCTCTTCTAACGCGGCCTGGCCGATGCCCACGCACTGGGCCGCGATGGAGATACGGCTGGAGTCCAGGATGTCCATGGCGTAGCGGAAGCCCATCCCCGGCTCGCCGATGAGGTTTGCCGCCGGAATCTCGGCGTCGTCAAGCACGATTTCGCAGGTGCTGGAGGCTCGTATGCCCATCTTGTTGTGCTGGGGATTAATCTGCATGCCGGGCGTGCCGGCCGGGACGATGAACGCGCACACGCCCCGATAGCCAATGGAACGGTCCTGGTTGGCGAATATCACCAGCGTCTCCGCGACCTCGGCGTTGGTGATGAACTGCTTGGAGCCGTTGAGCACCCAGCTGCCGTTGCGACGAGTGGCCGTGGTTTGCATCGCCGCAGCATCGGAGCCGCTGCCAGGCTCCGTGAGGGCCCAAGCGGCGATGCCCTTGCCGGAGGCCAACGACGGCACGTACTGCTGCTTCTGCTCTTCGTTACCGAAGCGCGCGATGGTTTCAAGTCCCAGCCCCAGATGCGCCGCCAGGGTAACACTGGCCGCCACGTCGGCCCGGGCCATCTCTTCAATTGCAATGGAAGACTGACGGAAACCGCCGCCGCTGCCGCCATAGGCCGGGTCAACGCCGATGCCGGTCAAACCCAACCGCGCCATGCCCTCCCAGTTCTCGTGGGAAAATTCGGCCTTCTCGTCCAGCTCGGCGGAGCGGGGCATCACCTCGCGCTCGGCGAAATCGCGAACGAGGTTTTGCAGCATCTTTTCTTCTTCGGTAAGCGTCAGGTCAGTCACGGGATTCCTCCGGGATATCCTGGTAGTTTCGTGAGTGATTAGCAGTTTATCACAGGCTTGCGGAGGGCTCGTATTCGCCGAAGACCTGACGCAGTACGTCGCAAATCTCACCTAGCGTGGCATACTTTTCCACGCACTCCAGCATCGGCGGGATGGTGTTGGCGTCTGGGGAACGCGCTGCGTCGCCCAGACGGTCCAGGCTGGTTTGCACCGCCATGTTGTCCCGTTCTCTGCGTAGTGTTTGCAGCCGTTCTACCTGCTCGGCGGCCGCGGCGGCGTCCACCCGCAGCAGGTCGGCTATGGGCGGCGATTCGGTGACGTACTGATTGACGCCCACCACAATCCGCTCGTTGTCATCCACTGAGCGCTGGTGGGCAAAGGCGGCGTCCCCGATTTCGTGCACCTGGAAACCGTCCTCAATGGCCGTGACCGCGCCGCCCATGCGGTCGATGCGCTGGATATATTCCATGGCGCTGGCCTCCAAGCGGTCGGTCAAGTTCTCTACGAACCAGGAGCCACCTAGAGGGTCAACCACGTCGGCGGCGCCGCTCTCGTGAGCCAGGATTTGCTGGGTTCGCAAGGATAGCTGTGCCGATTCTTCGGTGGGCAGGCTCAAGGCCTCATCCCGCGAGTTCACATGGAGGGACTGAGTGCCTCCGAGCACGGCGGCCAACGCCTGCACCGTGCTGCGGATGACGTTGTTATCGGGCTGCTGCGCCGTCAGCGTAACGCCGGCGGTTTGGGTATGAAACCGCAGCATCATGGAACGGGGATCCTTGGCCCCGAAGCGCTCCCGCATGATCCTGGCCCACAAGCGGCGGGCGGCGCGGAACTTGGCCACCTCTTCAAAGAGGTTATTTTGCGCCACGAAGAAGAAAGAGAGACGCGGCGCGAAGTCGTCCACCGCCAGACCCGCGGCGACGGCGGCCTCCACGTAGGCGATGGCGTTGGCGAAGGTGAAGGCAAGCTCCTGCGTGGCAGTGGCGCCAGCTTCCCGCATGTGGTAGCCGCTGATGCTGATGGTGTTCCAGCGGGGCACATTCTCCGAGCAGTACTTGAACACGTCCACCACCAAGCGCATTGACGGGCGCGGCGGGAAGGCATAAGTACCGCGGGCGATGTACTCCTTCAGGATGTCGTTTTGCAGGGTTCCGCTCAGTTGCTCCGGGGCTACGCCCCGCCTCTTGCCAGCGGCGATATAGAGGCAAAGCAGCACCGCCGCCGTGGCGTTGATGGTCATGGAAGTGCTTACTTTGTCCAGGGGTATGCCGTCAAATAGCGTTTCCATGTCTGCCAGGGAGCAAATGGGAACGCCGACCTTGCCAACCTCGCCTTCCGCCAGCGGATGGTCGCTGTCATACCCGATCTGGGTAGGCAGATCAAAGGCGACGGAAAGGCCGGTTTGACCGTTCTCCAGGAGGTAGCGGTATCGCTCGTTGGTAGCGGCAGCAGTGGCGTAGCCGGCGTATTGGCGCATGGTCCAGATGCGGCCCCGGTACATATTAGGCTGCACTCCCCGGGTGTAGGGGAACTCACCGGGGTAGCCGATAGCCCGCTGGTAGTCGCCGGAGCTATCGTCCTCGGGAGTATAAACAGTATCCAGGTCCAACCCGGAGTCCGTTGCGAACTCTTCCCGTCGCTCCGGGAACCGCTGCGTTACCCTCGACAGCGTAGCGTCCTGCCATTCATGCTTGCTGGTTGACATACCGCCCTGCCTTTCCGAAGCTGCCGACTAGTCGCTGGTGAAGGCGTAATCCGTGGGCCGCATGATGCTGTGGCGGGAGACACGGACGATGGGGCCTTCAACCTCGCTGGCGGCGCGGGCCTTGTTCCACTCCGGGTCGGCCTGGAAGGAACGCCAGCTCTTTTCCCGGTCGCCCAGGCTGGGGTAGCCCAGCATATAGACGAGCACGTTGTTGACGCCCACGTCCTCCGACCAGTAGCCGATGTTTTCGATGCCGTGCTTTTCGAACAGACCTATGGTGTGGTTTGCGAAACGGTTATGCACGTCGGCCAAACGGCCGGGCATTGCTTCGTAGATACGGAGTTCCTGGACAGTGGTGTTAATCCTGGGCTGCGGAGAGTAGGGCGTCAGCCGCAGGAAACGGTTGGTAACGGCGTCAACCAGGGGGCCGTTGGCCTCCGTTTGCTTGCGGACTTCCAGCCAGTCGGGGTCGCTGCCGAACTTAGCCCAGCGCGTTTCCCGGTCGGCCATGCTGTCGAAGACGTTGATATAGGTGAGGCGATTGCTGCGGCCGATTTCATCGGTCCAGAAGCCAAGGTACTTCACTCCGTGTTTGCGAAACAGGGCGCAGGTGTGGTTGGCGAAGCGCCCACTGATGTCGGGCAGGCGCCCGGCCACTGCGTCGTAGATGCGAAGCTCGTAAAGCATCGGTATTCTCCTTAAACGGGTGTTCGGCGGTGGAATCCGGTCCGGCGGTAGTATAGCATTGGGAGACGGGTATGTTGACGGAATCCGATTCCGAGCAGCCAGCGTATATTGCCGGTGATACGACAGAGTATGGAGGATTCGGCGTGTTTGCACCGCACAAGTGGAGTGTACGGCGTTCGGTGGCGATGAAGTCGCTGGCCATTGTCATCGGTGCAGCCGGCTTGCTGGCGACGGCCTGCGGAGAAGAGAACGCGACGACACTACCGCAGGCGGAGTTGACGCGTCCGCCGGTGATTAATACCTCCGTTCCTCCCACCACAGTACCCGCCTCCGATACGGCCCCGGTCAGTTACTCGACCCCGGCGCAGGCCGGATCGCAGGAGGACACAACTCAGAAACCCTCAGCCGACAGCGGCTTCACCTTTGAGCAAATTGCCTCCGCTCACGACGAGTTAATGAGCAGCCTCTACGAATCGGTAGTTCCTTCCGTGGTCGGGTTGAGGGTACTTCAGTTGGCCGCACCGGATAGCAATATACCCCAGCCATTCCCGGAGGGTCTCCTGCCGGAGACGCCGCCAGACGATGCCCTCACGCAGGCGGCCGGCTCCGGGTTGGTGTGGGACGACAAGGGGCACATCGTTACCAACCGCCACGTGGTGGCCTACGCAGAGCGCATAGTCGTGGTTCTCAGCGACGGAACTCAAACCGATGCTGAAGTTGTAGGGATGGATGCCGATTCGGACCTGGCGGTAATCAGAGTTACCGACGAAGCAATACGCCCTCCGCCCATCAAACTGGGAGACAGCGACGACATCAGGCCGGGAAACTTCGCGGTAGCCATCGGCGACCCCTTCTCCCGGGGGTTTTCCATGACGTCGGGGATTATCAGCGCCCTGGGCCGGACTATTCGCCCGGAGCACAGCAACTTTGCGGTGCCGAGGGTAATCCAGCACGACGCAGCCACCAATCCCGGAAACTCCGGCGGGCCTCTGCTGAACCGCCATGGGGAAGTGGTTGGCATCAACACCCAGATTATCAGCCGGACCGGGGTCTTTTCCGGCATCGGTCTGGCCATTCCAGTGAACCTGGCCAAGTTGGTAATTCCCTCCCTGATAGCGGAAGGGCACTATGAATACCCATACATCGGAATTCGCGGCACCTCGGTCTTTCCCGACATCGCCGTTGCGATGAATCTGCCGTCGGACACCCGCGGCGCTCTGGTGATTGCCGTGGGAATCGACAGCGCCGCCAGCCGGGGCGGCCTGAGGGCGTCCGACCAGCTTACGGTCATCGACGGCGCCGAGTTTCCCATCGGCGGCGATATCGTTGTGGCAATCGATGGTACTCCCATTCGCAGCATGGACGACCTGCTGGCCTACGTGGTTGAACATACCCGGCCGGGAGATACTGCGGAGTTCACCGTGCTGCGCGACGGAACGGAAACCAGCCTGAGCATCGCCCTGGGCACACGCCCGAGCAGGTAAGTAGAAAATAAAGCCGGCGGCGGTTGGTTTGCCGTCGGCTCTGATTTCAGTGGCGCGCCTGGCAGGACTCGAACCCGCAACCCCTGGGTCCGAAGCCCAGTGCTCTATCCATTGAGCTACAGGCGCAGATACCGGCGAATAGCGCCAGGGTGAGGATGGGGCGAGCAACGGGATTCGAACCCGTGATCTCCTGTGCCACAGACAGGCGCCTTAGGCCACTTGGCTATGCTCGCCACAGGGTAGGCTTGGAGCCGCGGGAGGCGGCCAAGCACATTGTAAAGCGTAGCACATCCCTGCAATCCGGGCAATATGGACGGGCGGCGCCGGGGCCACTGCGTTAACCACGCACTCCGATTACGTTGAAAACAGGCATCCCGTCGTATATCATCAATCCGATTCCGGACAACTACCCGTATCAAAATACAACATCAGATTGTCCCGGAGGAGATTATGATTCGCAATTACTTTCGCTTCCTGGCGGTAGCGGCGCTACTGGCTCTGGCGGTGGCGCTGCTGGCCTGCGGAGGCAGTGAGGAGCCGGCCGAATCCGCCGCCTCGTCTGCTGCTGCCTCACCGACCGCCGCTTCCGACTCCGCCGCCAGTACAGCAGCCTCCCCCACGGAGTCCGCCCAGCCCACGACTCCGGCAGCCGCGTCCGTTCCGACCGTGGCCGCCATGGCCCCTGGCACTGTCGACAGCTGCGCGCCGTCCGCCGACTTGACCTTTGACGACCGGCCAGCCCAAGGCGGCACGCTGGTCAGGCTGTTCGCTGACCCGCCAACCCTCGACCCACACCTGGCCGGTGATGCCATCTCTTCGGAGATCATCAACGAAGTATATGGCGGTCTGGTAACACTGAGCCTGGACTACCAGCCGGTTCTGGACCTGGCAGAGAGCTGCAAAATCAGCGACGACGGGCTGGTTTATACCTTTGTGCTCCGAGAGAATGCGAAATTCCAGGATGGCAAACCCGTAACCGCCCACGACGTGAAGTGGTCTATCGAACGGGCGGCGGACCCGGCGACGGTGTCCACTACCGCCGAAAATTATCTTGGAGACATTGTCGGCGTGGAAGACAAGCTGGCCGGCGACGCCAGCGATGTGAGAGGCGTTCGAGTTATTGACGACCGTACCGTTGAATTCACCATTGACGCACCCAAATCCTTCTTCCTCGCCAAGCTCTCCTACCCCACCGCTTATGTCCTCGATAGCGAGCAGGTCGAGAACAATCAAGACTGGCTGGACCAGCCCAACGGCACCGGCCCCTTCCGGCTGGCGACTTATGACATCGGAGAGTTGATACTTCTCGAACGCAACGGGCTGTACCACCTGGGGCCGCCCCATATCGAAAGCGTGCAGATGATTCTCAGCGGCGGCTCCGCCATGATTATGTACGAAAACGACGAGATTCACCTCACGGGCGTGGGTGTTGACGACCTCCCGCGTATCCTGGACCCCAACGACCCGCTGAATCCTGAATTGCACCGTTCTCCCCAGGACTTCGACGTGTTCTACGTCGGTCTCAACACAGCTGAACCACCCTTCGAGGACCCGAAGGTACGCCAGGCCCTCAACTACGCCGTTGACCTGCAGAGCATCGCCGACAATGTGTATGATGGCCGGTTGTCGCCGGCTCGCGGCGTCATCCCTCGCGGCTTTCCGTCCTACACCGAGAACCTGCGCAGTTACGAGTACAACCCCGACCTGGCCAGGGAACTGCTACAGCAGTCAACCTATGCCGACGCGTTGGCCAGCGGCGACTTCCCACGCATTACCTTGACCATCTCCGGCAGTTTCGGAGCCGCCGTGCCTCAATACCTGGAGGTGATGTTGGAACAGTGGCGCAGCCTGGGGATCGAAGTCGAGATCCAGCAGACTGAATGGGCCACTTTCCTGGAAGAAGTCAATGAAAAGCAGTACCACATGTTCACTCTGGGCTGGATAGCTGACTACCCGGACCCGGAGAACTTTCTGGACTTGCTGTTCCATAGCGAAAGCAACAACAACCACACCAACTATAGCAACCCGGAGGTTGACCGGCTGCTGGAAGAAGCACGGATCGAGCGCGACCGGGAGCGGCGCTTTGAAATCTACAACCAGGTTGAGCAGATGATTCTGGACGACGCGCCCTGGGTGTGGACCTGGTTCAGCGGCGAGGGTTACGCCCTCATCAAGCCGGAGGTGTCGGACTACTTCCTCCTGCAGATGAGCATACCGAAGTACCGCTACATCTACTTCAACCAGTAGCTAAGGCCCGTGCCGGGGTGGATAATCATCCACCCCGGCAGTTTGTACAGCGTAAAGGTAATTCCCATGGGCGCGTATGCCATCAAAAGGCTGATCTGGCTGCCCTTTCTCTTGATTATCGTAACCTTTGTTACGTTTGCCCTGCTGCGTTTCGGCCCGGGCGACCCGGTGCAGCTCTGGCTGGGGCAACACCAGAACGACGAAGTGCGTGAGCGCATCCGCGACCAGTTGGGCCTGGACGACCCGGTTCACGTCCAGTACGTCCGCTACATGGCAGGCGTAATTACACGGCTGGACTTTGGCGAAAGCTTTCGCTATCGCGGTCAGCCGGTTCGGGAGTTGATTGGCAAGCGCATTCTGGTGTCCTTGCAGCTGAACGCGGCCGCCATCATCATCACTCTGGGCATCGGCATCCCGGTGGGGCTGCTGGCCGCCCTGCGCCAGGGAACCGGCTGGGACAATCTGATTGTGGCCATCGCCTTGGCCCTGCAGTCGTTGCCCGTTTTCATCACAGCCCCGGTATTGCTGCTCGTGTTCGCCTTGAAGGTTGACATCCTGCCTACCCATGGTTTTGAAGGCTTCTTTTCCCCCCACATCGTGATGCCTGCGGTCGTTATGGGCGTCCCAGGGATCGCCATCGTGGTGCGCCTGGTGCGAGCCAGCGTGTTGGACGTGCTGGGGCAGGACTATATCCGTACCGCCCGGGCCAAAGGGCTTGGTGAAACTACGGTGCGGTATCGCCATATCCTCCGCAACGCCCTCATTCCGGTGGCAACCTCTTTCGGTTTCATCCTCGCCGGGCTGGTTGGTGGCACCTTTATCGTGGAAACTTACTTCGGAATCCCCGGCGTCGGTCTCCTCACCGTGGAATCCGTTATCGGTTCCAGAGATTATCCGGTGATAATGGCCTTCGCCATCATTTCCACCACCTTGTTCGTGGTGGCGAACCTGGTCGTTGACCTGATGTATCCGTGGCTGGACCCGCGCATCAGGCTGGGAGCCGGCTATGCTGCCTGACCGTTCCGGCCCGCGCGCTCGCGAGCACGGCCACGCTCAACACCTCGATACTGATGCTCAGCGTCTGGACTGGTCGGAGAACGAACTGGCCACCGACCAGATTTTGGAGTTGGACGCCCGCCCGGCCCGCGGCCACAGCTACTGGAGCCTGGCCTTCCGACGGCTCGCCCGCAAAAAGCTGGCGATGATTTGCCTTTCCCTCATCATCCTGATGTACGGTGGGGCGTTGCTGTCACCCCTGGTTACCCCTTACGACTACCGGGCCATCGACCTGGAAAGCACACGTCAGGGGCCGTCGCTGGCCCATCCTTTTGGCACCGACCGACAGGGCCGCGATATGTTCACCAGGGTTATCTTCGGCCTGCGTACCACCGTAATAATCACCATCACATCGCTGCTGGGAGGCACCCTCATTTTGGGCATCGTCCTCGGACTGCTCAGCGGATATATGGGGCGATGGGTAGATTCGGTGATTATGCGTACCGGAGAGGTAATGTCGTCATTCCCGGAAATCCTCCTCCTCCTGATTTTCGTCGCCGCATTGCGGCCCCGCTTGCTCACCGCGGTTCAAAACTTTGAGGACGCTACGGGCATTGACTGGATTATCCGTTTGGGGGTGCTGGATTTTGCCATCATCTCGGTTGGCCTGGCCATTTTCGGGTGGTTCGGCATGGCTCGCCTGGTACGCGGCCAGGTGCTGCAAGCCCGCGAAAGTCAATACGTCGAGGCAGCCCTGGTAATGGGCGCTTCCACCGCCCATATCCTGCGTGTCCACGTTCTGCGCAACATTCTCAGTCCGTTGATAGTGTCCGTATCCGCCGGGCTGGCCGGCGTGGCTGGCGCCGAGTTGGTGCTCAGCTGGATTGGCATCGGAGTTTTCCCTCCCACGCCAAGCCTGGGGCGTATGCTCTTTGAAAATGGCAGCGTCCAGGTTCTGCGCAACCATCCTCATCTGTTGCTGTTCCCCATCGGTACCGTTACCCTGCTCTTCTTCTGCTTCAACATCCTGGGCGACGCCGTGAATGACGCCTTCAATCCCCGCACCAGGTGAATTCCCCAAGGCCGGCAAATTGATAATGCCGTTGGCCTGTGCTAACGTTGATATTCGGCAATCCTACGGCGATGGCCATTCGACCTATCGGCAAGGAAACGGGCTTTGAGTATCACATCCGACAAACTTGTCGCCACAGGGGCTTCGCCGGCCGTGTCGTGGCGTCCCTGGGACGCTGAGGCTTTCGCCCTCGCCCAAGAATTGGACCGGCCCATACTTTTGTCAATTAACGGGGTCTGGTGCTACTGGTGCCACGAGATGGATGAGAGCACCTACGGCGATGGCGACGTTGCCCAGTTCGTGAATGAGCATTTCGTTCCTGTCCGGGTTGACACCGACCACCGGCCGGACATCAACGCACGCTACAACGTCGGCGGCTGGCCCACCACGTCGTTCCTCACTCCTCACGGCGGCTTCGTGGCCGGGGCTACCTACCTGCCGCCCGACCAGTTTCTCGCCATGCTGGATGAAGTTCGGCGAGCCTACGTAGAACGTAAGCCGGAGCTATATCAGCAGGGCAACGACATTCTTCGTCAACGCCGCGAACACGCCGCCCGGGTATCCGCCGGCCAAGAGCCCGACGTAACTCTGCCAGACAGCATCACCCGCCGCGTTGCCGGAACTTACGACCCCACTAACGGCGGGTTTGGCGTCGAACCCAAATTCCCGGCCGCTCCAATGCTGCGCCTGCTGCTGCATCGTTATCGCGCCACCTGCGAGCCCTTTTTCCGCGTGATGCTTGAAAAAAGCCTTGACGCCCTGGTGAAAGGCGAATTGCATGACGACGTGGACGGGGGATTCTTCCGCTTTGTCACCTCATCAGACTGGACGCAGCCTCAGCACGAAAAGATGGCCGAGGACAACATCGCCCTGGCCGAAGTGCTGATGGACTCCGGCATCATCCTGCAACGCCCCGACTATCTGCGCTGCGCCGAAAAAACCGTCGATTACATTCTGGGCAATTTGTATGACGCTGAAACCGCAGGAATCAGAGGCAGTCAGGGGGCGCATTCGGATTACTTTGCCAAGCCTCCCGAACTGCGGGCAACACTGACGCCGCCGCCAACCGACCCGTGGTGCTATACAGCAATTACGTCACAGACCGCTTCGCTACTCTTTGGAGCTGCCTGGAAGCTGGGCCGACCAAGTCTGGCCGGAATTGCCATGGAGCTGCTCGACGGACTGGTTACGCGGGCTGATGCCGGGCGGTTGCCCCACGTGTTCACTGGGTCGGGGCCCGTTGTGTCCGCCGAAGGGGACCTGCTGGGCGATTGGGCCTGGTTTCTACTGGCCGCGCTGGACGGGTACGATGCCACGCCTGAAGCCTCGGAACGCTACCGGGAAGCCGCCGAAAACGCTGCAGGAGTGCTCCTGGAACGTTTCCTGGATGGCCCACGAGGTGGGTTCTGCGACATCGAGGATACCCCGGAACGGCCCGGTTACCTTCGGGTCAGGGAGAAGCCTCTGGCTGAGAACGTGGCCGCCGCCGTGGGCATGATGCGTCTGCATCACGTTACGATGGAAGAACGCTACCGGCAAACGGCGCGCCATACTTTGAGCGCATACGTGGAGGCCAACCGCGATTACGGTGAACTGGCCGCCGACTACGCCATCGCCGTGGATCGCTATTTGCACCCAGTCGTTGAGGTTACGGTAGAAGGTAAGCCGGACGCGCCCGATGCCGGCGCCATGTTAGCCGCTGCCATGAGGCTGACCGAACCGAATCTGCTGGTCAAGCTGTCGACCGTTGATAACGCGGAGGCTACAGCCCAGGCTCATGTTTGCCTGGATACAGTATGCTATCCTCCGGTATCCGACCCTGCTGCACTGGCTGATGCTGTTGCCAATAGCAGCACAGTCTCGGACAGTCCCTTTCAAAACGTGCTTGACCTTCTGGGGTGACGGTAAACTGCTCTCGTCGCCCGATAATGAGGAGTTGATACTCTGAAGACCCAAGACTGCGGCGAACTGCACGCCGCCCATGAGGGTTCCACCACTACGCTGGCCGGCTGGGTCAGCCGCCGGCGAGACCACGGCGGAATCATTTTCATAGATTTACGCGATCGTTCCGGGTTCGTGCAAGTGGTGCTCAATCCCGAGCATCTGTCCCAGGCAGATTACGATGTGGCTGAACGCCTACGCTCAGAATGGTGCGTGCAGGTTACGGGAACCGTCCGCAAGCGGCCGGAGGGCTCCGAGAACCCGGCTTTGGCCACCGGCGACGTGGAGGTGATGGCGGAAAGCGTCACCGCGCTCAACCAGTCACTGACGCCGCCTTTCTACATTACTGACGATGTTCACGCGGATGAAAGCCTGCGCCTGCGCTACCGATATTTGGACCTGCGGCGGCCGGCGATGCAGGAAAATCTGCGTCTGCGTCATCAAGTGGTGAAGTATATACGCGATTACCTGGATGGCCATGGTTTCCTGGAAATAGAAACGCCGATCCTCATCAAGAGTACGCCGGAGGGGGCGCGGGACTTTCTGGTGCCCAGTCGGATGCAGCCGGGCAGTTTTTACGCTTTACCTCAATCACCGCAGCAACTCAAGCAGTTGCTGATGGTAAGCGGGGTGGAACGGTACTTCCAGATTGCCCGCTGCTTCCGGGATGAAGACCTGCGCGCCGACCGCCAGCCGGAATTCACCCAACTGGACCTGGAAATGAGTTTTGTCAACGAATCGGACGTGCTAACCCTCATCGAGGGGCTGTACGCCGGCATCGTTCGGGAATTGACACCCAAGTTCAAGGTCAAGACGCCGTTCCCATACCTCACCTATGCCGACGCCATGGCGCGCTACGGCAGCGACAAACCCGACCTGCGCTACGGTTTGGAAATGGCCGACGTGAGCGACCTGGCCGCCGAAACTGAATTCCGCGTCTTCCACGGCATCCTCGACCGGGGTGGCATTATCAAAGCTATGGCCGTGCCGGGACAGGGCGGCCTTTCCGGCTCCGACATGCGCCGCATGGAGGAAGTTGCCAAAGAGTTTGGAGCGGGCGGCATGAGCCACGTCAGGTTGACCGGCGAGGGGCCGGCGGGCACCCTCGCGGAGGAAGACGCGCTGCTGTCTCCCGGTCTGAGAATGCCGATTGAATGGGTAATTCGCCTGGCAGAACGGGCCGGCGCCAACCGGGGCGACCTGATAATCCTGATGGCCGGCTCCCCAAAGCTGGCGAACCAATGGCTGGCGTCCATGCGCTCCTACCTAGCCGAGCGTCTGGAACTGGCCGACCCGCACACGCTGGCCTTCGCTTTCGTCACCGACTTTCCAATGTTCGAATGGGATGACGATGCTCATCGCTGGGATTCGACGCATCATCCCTTCACGGCGCCAGCCTCAGGCCATGAAGAGATGCTGGACGGGGATGATCTTGCCAACATCCCATCGCGGGCTTACGACCTGGTATGTAACGGCTCGGAGCTGGCCAGCGGTAGCATTCGAATCCACCAACGTGAGTTGCAGGAAAAAATCTTCGGCATCCTGGGCTACACACCTGAGCAGGTGCAGGAGCGTTTCGGTCACATCCTTGAGGCCTTCGACTATGGCGCGCCGCCCCATGGTGGAATCGCTCCCGGCATCGACCGACTGGTAGCTATACTTGCCGGGGCCGATTCGCTGCGGGAAGTAATCGCCTTCCCCAAGACGCAGAGCGGCTCCGACCTGCTTTTCGGCGCGCCGGCAGCAGTTGATTTCTCGCAACTGAAAGACTTGGGAATCCGGACAGTGGAATAACGGCAATCTGGAGGAAGAGCAAGATGACCCAATTCAACTACGACGGTCTGTTCGCGGGCAATGCGCCGATAACCACTCGGAGCGCGAACCGGAACGCCAAGTACGACTTTGCAGTCGCCTATCCCGACCCCGACACTCTACCGCTGGAGGGTCTCGTTGACTCGCTCCGCGTCGCGTTGGAACGCGAAGGGAGGGAACTGGCATATTACCCGGTGGCAGCAGGTTACCCTCCGCTGCGGGAGCTGGTCGCCGACAAGCTCCGCCGTGACCGCGAGATGGATGTGTCCGCCGACGACATCATTCTCACCTCTGGCTCCGGGGAAGCTATTAATATGCTCATCCAAGCCCTTACCGACCCCGGCGACGTGCTGCTGACCGAAGAGTACGTGTATCTCGGCACCATGCGCCAGATGCGGCTCTGGAGCGCGCAAGTAGTGGGGGTGAAATGCGACGATCAGGGTCTGATTCCTGAGGCATTGGATGAGACCATCCGCGCCCAGACCGCTGCTGGCCGGCGGGTCAAGTTCCTGTACACCATCCCTACCTTCCAGAACCCGTTGGGGTGGACGATGACCCTGGAGCGCCGCCAGCGCACTTTGGAAATCTGCCAGAGTCACGGCGTTCCAATCCTTGAAGACGACTGCTATGTTGACCTACGCTTTGAAGGCGAAGACGTTACCTCAATGGGCAGCATGGACGACAGCGGTCAGGTGCTCTACGTCGGCTCGATGTCCAAGATTATCGCGCCCGGCGTCCGCATGGGCTATCTGGTCGCTCCTGAAGAAGTTCGCCAGCGTGCGCTGAGCTTCAAGTCCGGCGGCGTCAACCAGTTTGCCGCCCTGGCCATTGAGGAGTACCTTCGCAACCACATGTACGACCATATTGACGAGGAAAACCAGGCCTTGCGGGTCAAACGCGACGCCATGCTGGCCGCTTTGGGTGAGCACTTCGGTAACCGCGCCACCTGGACCAAGCCCGAAGGCGGCTTGTATGTCTGGCTGACCATGCCGGAGGGCACAGACCTCGCCAGCCTGCAGGAGCAGTCATTCCAGGAAGGCGTCGGCTACTACAACGGGTCAATGTTCTCGCCGGAGGGGAACGGCAAGAACATGGCCCGCTTATGCTTCGGGCATCCTACCGCCGAAACCGTTTCCGAGGGAATCGCAGAACTGGCGAACATCTTTGAGCGGCACAAGATTTTCACTGGATAGACTGCGCCTACAGCCAGGAAAACGCGGGGGCGGGTTTAAAACCCGCCCCCAGATATTGTGCCGGACGACCTATCGGCCTTAGTCGCCGCCGCCGGTGGCCATCGCTTCTGCCGGTTGGTGGCCATTGGTGCGGATGGCGAAGCGATCCACCAGGTCGCCGATGCTCTGACGGAAGCCGGAGTATTCCAGTTCGCCGTAGGGCAGCATGGCCGCGCCGGACCATCCCTGTGAGCGCATGGCGATGCCTTTTTCTTGCGCCAGCATGCGAGTATGGTCCCACGCCGGGTTATCAAAAAAGTCGGTGGAGGATTCGGCGAACTTGCCCTCGCCGTTGATGCTGAACCCCACGCATGACACCAACGGCAGGCAGTACATGCCCGTTACTGCCGTGTTGATGGGCACCGGCATCAGCGGCATCACGTGGGAGCCGCGGGCATCGCCGCCAATGTAGTGGGCCTTGGTATAAGGAGAAATCAGTTCTTCCGGCGCCGGGAAAATACCCTGGTTACGCACCACCGCCACCGGATCATCCTTACCTGTGTAGCTGCCGGCGATGTTATGCAGCCGCGTAGCGGAGATAGCCGCCGCCGTCTGTCCGCTGTACCGCGAAACCACGCTCTCGATGGCGAATCGCTCGTTGTCCCGCAGCAGTACGGTGATCTTGTAGTAGTCCTCCGGCGCGTTCAGCGAGATGATACTGTCCCCGTCGGTGTTGTCCATGTCTATGATGTTGAAGGTGAAGCCTTCGCCCAGACGCGGCAACATAAGCCCAGCGCAGTACATCGGGTCGGCAAAGCCGAGGAACGTTGGCAGGTTGTAAGCGCCGGGGCCACACTTGTCGGCCGCCAGGACGAAGAACGACTCCGCCGGCCGCAATGGGTTCGTCTTCACCGGGTCGTGCTCAAAGGTAATTTCCGCCACGGCCGGGCCGGCACCGCGAATGTTGCCGGAGGGGGCATCAACCAACAGGTCCTGGCCAGCGCCGTAAAGACCATATTCACGCGCGATTTCGGTTGCTTCGATGAACGAATCCCAGGCAAACTGGTGCACCCGCTCGTCGTTGTCTCCCCGCGTATGCGTGCTGGTAATGCAGATGTCATCACCAGTATGGCCAACGTAGGCGTCGATGAGCAGACCGTCCCTGATTGCCTTGTCGGCGGCGGCGCGGACCGCTTCCATCATCCGGTCCGACGGCTTGGTGTGGCCACCGATAGAGCCAACGTCAGCCTTGAGCACGGAAATCGTCAAATCCATCAGAATTCTCCCTCTTGCCGCATCAGTGAGTCCAATAAGTAAGATGATGCGGTCACTGATTGGTTTCCAGTGATTGGTAAATTGTACGATAGCATCGCCCGTTTGACACGTCAATTTGCCGATGTGGTGGCAATCCGGTTATAATACCCTTGACTCTAACGGATACCGGGTAGGGATGGACGTAATCCTGCAAATACTGTCAGTGCTCTTCGTAGTGCTGTGGACAGCCCGACTTGCTTATCGGAAGGGCCGCAACCCGTTGCTATGGGCTGGAATGGCTGTGCTGCCGGTAGTGGCGGTCAGGGCCTTCGGATTGCCTGAACCCATTACGATACTGTGCATGGGGCCGATGATCGCCTTGGTGTTCGTCCGTTCACGTGCCAGCGCCGCCGCCAACGATGATGCGGTTTCAACGGTTATATGCCCCAGGTGCCAACATTCCCATGAACCGGGTCCCAGCTTCTGCACCAACTGCGGATGGGAACTCAGCCGGGTTTACGCCACCGCCGACGCTGCGCTAGAACCGACGGAATCGGTTGAATCCGTCATGGCCGCGTCAACGACCGAAACCGCCGAGCCCGATACTGCCGCAGAGCAATCCACACCGACCATATCCCCGGAACCGGTGCTGGCCTCCGAGCAAAATGCTCAGCCAGCCTCAGTGACTGCAACGACCCGGGACGAGGGCGAACCGGCTGCAGCCTTTACCTCGGCGCCGATGAAGATCACGCGACCGCTTACGGCGTCCGGCATGACGGAGGCCGGGTTGTCCCTTTTCAACCAAGGGCGTTTCCGAGAGGCCGTTGACCAGTTTACCAAGGCAATAGCCTTGGACCCGCGCTACCGGGACGCATGGGCCAATCGCGCCAAAGCCTACAGCGAGTTGGGGCTATTGGACAAAGCAGACGCCGACCAGCGACAGTTAGAAGCGATCTAACTCACACGGCCATGATGTGGTAGCCGGCGTCAACGGGCAGCACCGTCCCGGTAATACCCGTTGACAGGTCACTGGACAAGAAGAGCGCCGTCTTGGCAACTTCGTCCGCGGTGATGTTGCGCTGCAAGGGCGCTCGCTCGGCATGAGTACGTTTCATATCCAGGAATCCACTGATGCCACGGGCTGCCAGGGTGTCAATCGGGCCGGCGGAGATGGCGTTTACCCTGATTCCCTCGCTGCCATATTCGTGGGCCAGCTGTCGCACTTCATGCTCCAGGGCTGCCTTGGCGGTGCCCATTACGTTGTATCCGGGATAGACCCGGCTGGAAGCATGGAAGGTCATTGCGATGACGCTGCCACCCTCGGTCATCAATGGAGCGGCGTGTTTGACCATTGGGAGCAAGGTAAAGGCGCTTATCTCCAACGCCAGTCGAAAACCATCGCGCCCGGTGTCGGCCAGACGTCCGGCCAAGTCCTCCCGGTTAGCGAAGGCGATGCTGTGTACAAGAACAGATAGCGACCCCATTTCCGAGCAGATACTCTGGAAGACTTCCTGAATCTGCCCGTCATCGGAGGCATCGCAAGGCAAGATGAGCGCGTTGTCCAGTGTGTCGGCCAACCGTGCCACCCGGTCTTTGAGCCGGTCGTTTTGATAGGTCAGAGCGACGCGCGCTCCGGCGTCGGCCAAAGCGTGGGCGATGGCCCAAGCAATGCTGCGGTCGTTAGCCACTCCAAATATGACCGCATTGCGGCCCGTCAGGTCAATGGGATACACGCGAAACATCTCCCAGGGTTTATTTTACGCCGGAGTTACCGCGCGAAGTCAGGCGCTACTTGCTCCAGGAACGTCTGCATCTGCTCTTCCTGGCGGTAAGTTGCAAATCTGACCACTATCTGGTCGGCTCCAGCCTCGGCATAGGCATGAATGCGCTCCCGGGTACGCTCGGAGTCGCCAAAGGGACCCCAGCGGTCTTCCCAGATGTTCGCGCCATAATATCCCAGCAGCCAATCCTCGGCTTCGGCTTCTCCGCGGGCGACGTCTTCATCCAGATTAACCGTGAGGTACATCACCGAGGACATATCTTCAGGATTCCGGCCATACTCAGCACAGTAGCCTCGTACTGTTTCATTCAGCTCAATGAACTCGGCGGGCGTAGCCGAAATCGAGATTATGCCATCGGCGAAACGGGCAGCGCGCCGGGCTTGGCGCTCCCGCTGAGCGCCCTGTCCATCTCCGCGCCCGTGCCAATGTACGCCCAGGTACACGGGCACGCCGCCGGGCTGGACCGGCATCGGCTCCATTACCACTTCGTCCAGTTCAAAGTGTCGGCCGGAGAAGGAATAGGGTTGCCCCGAGCCCAGCCCTTTGATTACCTGCAGCATCTCTTCCAAACGGGGCGCTCGCGTTCGTTGGTTCACCTGAGCGTTGCGCCATTCGGCTTGCTGCATGGAGTTGAACGCGCCACCAACGCCGACGCCCAGTTGCAGCCGGCCACCGGATATCAGGTCAACGGTTCCGGCCATCTGAGCCAGGAGCACCGGATGCCGCAGCGCCATGAGCATCACCGCCGTGCCCAACCGCACCCGGGACGTGCGGGCGGCGATGGCAGCGAGCGTGGTCATCGCTTCCAAACGGGGCTTGGCCGTAAGGCTGTCGCCCACCCAAACCGAATCGATACCGGCTTCCTCAGCCCATGTCGCCAGCCGTAACACCGACTCGGCGTCGGTGGGTTTCCGGTCCGCCAACAGCAATCCACGGGTGGGCAACAGGCAACCCAATTGCACCTTACCGGTCATTCTTAACATACCTCACACTGACAATGGAGCGCGGTTGATCTCGCCGGGCTTTCGCCCCATTAACCGCTCCAACAACCCCGGCTCCATGTGTTCGTATTCCTGCAGGTCGGAACCATCGTCCAAGTCAAAGCCCATGCCCTCGCTGTAATAGAAAGCCACGGAAACGCCCATACGGGCCGCGGTGCCGACGTGCTTGCGAAAGCTGTTGCTACCGAGTTCCGGTCTGAAATACGGTATCAGGTCGTAGGGAACCAGGATAGCGTTAGTGCCACCGTCCCGGCGGGCGGGAGAGAGGGTGATGTTGTGTTGATGCTGGGCACTGCGAATGAGCTGGTGAATGTCGGACGGCTTGATGAACGGCAGGTCGCCGGGGAGATAAAGGGCTGAAACTTCGCGCATCCGCGCGCCTTCAAAGGACTTGGTCAGCGTGTCGTTAAGATTCCGGCCCAAATCTTCTACCCAAGTTGCGCCCAGAGTCCGGGACAGGTTGCGAATTCGGTCGTCACCGCCAATCACCCAGAATGGGTCAACGCCGGCACCACGGATGGCCAGCAGTACCCGTCGCAGCATACCGATGGTCAAATCCTCACGGTCCTGAGGGCTCATCACCCGGGAAAGGCGAGTCTTACACTCCGATAGCGCCTTCATCGGCACCACCGGCAACACTGCCGGGTTCGTGTTGCTTTCCGATTCCGTCAACATCCTGCGTACTCCACCTGTTCCGCCAACTCCAGCACGACCCGCGCCAACCTAATTTTGTCGTCGTCCGTATTCATTATAGTATCCGTCGCCGCCGCTTCCATCCCCTCCGAGAGCACTTGCTCCCATCGGCCGGCGTCTTGCCTATCCACCACGAGGACGTCACACAGGCCAACATATTCTCTGGCTACGCCCACCACCGAAACCTCGGCGCCAAGTTCCGCCATTATTTTCCCTGCGGGACCGCGCACTGCATCGCCACCGACAATAGGACTTACTGCCACCCGGCAACCGGAATGTGCAGTGATGGCATCCCGTACACCCGGAACCGCTAATATCGGGGCTACGCTCAAGTAGGGGTTGGAGGGGCAGAACACGATGCTATCGGCGGAAGCCAGCGCTGCGGCAAATCCCGGCGACGGCCTAGCTTGCTCAGCACCGAGGTAGTTGATGGCGTTCACTCTGGGTTCCGCACGACGGAGAACGAAGTAATCCTGCATTGACAGCGTGCCGATATCCGTTTCCAGAACCGTCCGCACCGGATCATCGCTCATGGGAACTATCTGATGCTTAATACCCAGCCGTCCAGCCAACTCACCCGTTACCTCCGATAGCGTCATACCCTGCCGCAACATCTCCGTGCGACGGATGTGCATAGCAAAGTCTCGGTCGCCCAGATTAAACCAGGTTTCGGAACCAAGCCGCTTCAGCATCGCCAGAGTTTCGAAGGAATCGCCGGCGACGCCCCAACCCGTTTCGGGGTTGTACAAGCCGGACAAGGTATAGGTCATCGTATCGAGGTCGGGCGAAACGTGCAGGCCGTGAAACTCCTCGTCGTCACCGGTGTTCACCACGATGGTCAACCGTTCCGGCGGAAGTACCCGCGCCAGACCCAGCGCCAATTTGGCTCCCCCGACTCCGCCGGCCAGCGCCAGCGTAAGCCCTCCGGAATACTTGCTCATGGACTAACTTGACCCTGCGCGGCGGTCCGTTCTCGTTGCGCGCGGGGGTGTTCAAAACGGTAGGTGTCCATCTGCACTAACTGGTTGTAGGAGCCGAAAATCTCCTCAACGTTGTCGCCCACTAAGTCCAGCGGGTCCAGGGCTTCGTCGGCCTCTCCGTAGATACGCCGCAGGCCGTAGGTAGTGTAGCGTTCGGCTGGCGTACGCCCGGCTTCGCGGATCATCCCACGGAACTCCGACGGACGCATCAATTGGCCATGCATAGCGCCAGCGGAGGTTGAGATGCTTTCGTTAATCAGCGTTCCACCCAGGTCGTTGACGCCAGACGTCAGCAGCAGTTGGGACATCCGGCTGCCTTCCTTGACCCAGGACGCCTGAATGTTGGGAATCCAGTTGTTCAGCATAATTCGCGCGATGGCGTGCACCTTGACCACATCCATACCGGAGGGTCCAGAACGCACTCCTTCCACCGTTTGCTTGAAGTACATCGGCGCTTCCGAGGCCACAAAGCTCAGTGGCACGAATTCGGTGAATCCGCCAGTGCTTTGCTGAATGTCGCGCAGCAGCGCAATATGGCGCACGATCTGGGCGTTGGTTTCCCGGTGGCCGAACATCACGGTTGATGTCGTTGGTATGCCCAAGTCGTGGGCGGTAGTGATCACTTCAATCCACTGGTCAACGGTGATGCGGCCGGGGGAAATAATGTCGCGCAGTTCCTGGTCAAGCACTTCCGCAGAGGTTCCGGGCAAGCTGCCCACGCCGGCGTCCTTCAAGCCTTGCAGATATTCCCGTATGCTGCAGCGGGAGCGGATGGAGCCGTACAGCACTTCCTCGGGCGAAAAGCCGTGGACGTGCATATCAGGCAGTTCCTCCTTGATGGCCTCGCACAGACGGATGTACAGGTCGCCTTCCATTTGAGGCGGCAGGCCGGCCTGGATGCAAACTTCGGTAGCCCCGTACTCTTGCGCCTCTTTCGCTCGCCGGATAATTTCGCTCACCGGCAGGAAGTAACCTTCCTCCTCTCGGAAATCGCGGCTGAAAGCGCAGAAACCGCACCGCTTGATGCAGACGTTGGTGAAGTTGACATTGCGGTTGACCACGTAGGTTACCAAATCGCCAACTGACCGCCGGCGAAGTTCGTCAGCAACCATGGTGGTGGCCAAGAACTCCGGCCCGTCCGTTGCAAACAGCAGGTCGGCGTCCTCAACCGCAATGTCCTCGCCGGCCAGAGCACGATTCAGCACGTCGGCGACTTCCGGCCGGAGAGCATTCACTAACGCCGCCAGGGTGGCCGGCGCGGTGTTGTCAGTCATTGCGGGCATAGCGTTGCATTCCCCCTTTCACGTATCCGTCCTGATCAGTCAGGCGCAGCAGTTTTTCCTTCAATTGCGGCGACAAAGGCCAGTGCGAGCCGTTGGCGAAGTATTCCGGGTACACGGGAAGCCTTGGACGGAGTTCGCAACCGGCGGCCTCGGTGCGTCGTCGCAACTCGCTCAGTTGCGGCCACGGCGCTTCCGGGTTCACGTAGTCAATTGTCAAGGGCGACACGCCACCCCAATCGTTAATGCCGGCGTGGATGTATCTCTCGTAATCCTCGCTGAGATTGGGAGGCACCTGGATGTTCACTCGTTCACCGAGCACCAGGCGCGCCACAGCGGTGGTCCACGCCAGTTCGTCCGCTCCCGCGTCGGGGGCGTCAGCCATGGGCGTATTGGCCTTGGCACGAAAATTCTGTACGATGACTTCCTGGATGTGTCCGAAACGCCGGTGCAGCCGCCGTATCTCCAGCAACGACTCCACCCTTTCGACGCGGGTTTCGCCGATGCCAATCAAAATGCCTGTGGTAAATGGTATTCCCAGTTCACCGGCCAACTCCATCGTCCGAAGCCTAACCCGTGGTCGTTTGCTGGGAGCGAATTCGTGCGGCCCGCCGGGTTCGTAAAGGCGCGGGCTGGCGCTTTCCAGCATTATTCCGACGGAGGGGTTAGTGGGTTGAAGCGCTTCCAGTTCCCGGCGGCTCATGGTGCCCGGGTTACCGTGAGGCAACAGGTCAGTTTCCTCAAACACCCGACGACACATCTCG
Source organism: Chloroflexota bacterium (assembly GCA_009837355.1). GTDB lineage: Bacteria > Chloroflexota > Dehalococcoidia > Lucifugimonadales > UBA3495 > Bin87. The sequence continues at coordinate 50,391 of VXTR01000075.1, forward strand.
GCCAGGTATTCCAACGTGGTGCGATAACCCTGTGATGTCAGCCATTGGGCGGCCTCGGCGTAGCGCTGCTCCGGGCGTTCTCCCAGCGTGAACAGCGCTTCGGTGCAGCCCAAGCGTTCGCCGGCTTTGGCGACGGATAGCACTGCGTCGGCCGACAAAAACAGTTGGTATGCCTCGTCCGGCGCCTGCCGGAACGTGCAGTAACCGCAAAAATCCCGGCACAGCCTCGTCAGCGGGATGAACACCTTGGGTGAAAAGGTGATGATCTTTCCCCGGCCCCGGTCGCGCAGTTCAGCGGCGGCTGCGCACATATCATCCAGCGCGCTGTCGTCGAGCTTGGCCAGACTCAAAGCATCCGCATCGGACAGTTCGGCGGAGCCGGCGAGGCGATCAAAGGATGGCGAGGGCCGGCTGGTCGGCGAGATGGCAACTATAGCGGTCACGTTGGCGTTTCCTGTGGCGGCAAAAGCCCGCATCAGTCATTGTATGCAGGCGGTACTCAACATTCAAGGCACAGCCCCGGCTATCGGCGTGAATGTTTTACGTTATGTTAATAACCCAGTCGCTTGGCTGACCGTCGGTGGACTCCCGCCTAAGCGGGAATAGCGGAGTGGCAGCGGCCATGACGGGGTAGTGGCGTGAGGGCACGGGTTCAGGTTATGTCAAGTCCAAGGAGTCAGACTATACTGTTCCACCAAACAATTGTGCCTGGCGGCCGGGATCATTGCCCCCTTCCCATGGCCAGCCCAAATATTCGTAGGCCAGACGGGTTGCCATCCTTCCCCGTGGAGTGCGCTCAATGAATCCCTGCTGGAGGAGGAACGGCTCCAGCACTTCCATAACCGTGCTGGCATCTTCGCTCATTGACGCGGCCAGCGTATCCAGGCCAACGGGGCCGCCGCTGAACTTCTGGATGATGCTGGTCAACAAGCGGTGGTCGGTCTCATCCAAGCCGCGTGCGTCCACGCCCAGCCTGTCCAGCGACTCCCGGGCCACCGGGCCGGTGATGCGATTATCCGCCCTAACCAGCGCATAATCCCGGGCTCGACGCAGCAGTCGGTTGGCGATGCGCGGGGTTCCTCTGGAGCGCACGGCAACTTCGTTCAGTCCTTCGTCATCGGCCTCGATATCCAGGATGCGAGAGGAACGCTGTACCACCGTCGCCATATCTTCGTCGGAATAGTAGTCCAGCCGGAAGACCGAGCCGAAGCGGTCACGCAGCGGCGCGCTCACCAGCGAGTAGCGTGTCGTCGCGCCCACCAGAGTGAACGGGTTGATGCGCAGATTGATGCTCCTAGCCGACAAGCCCTTGCCCACCACCCACGAGAGGAAAAAGTCTTCCATCGCTGAGTACATCACTTCCTCCACCGCGCGGTTAAGGCGATGGATTTCGTCGATAAAAAGCACGTCGTTGGGCTGCAGGCCGGTCAGGATGGATGCCACATCGCTGGCGCGTTCGATGGCCGGCCCGGCGGTTACCCGGATGGTCGTACCCATTTCGTTGGCGATGATGTTCGCCAGAGTGGTTTTGCCCAGGCCGGGCGGCCCGTAGATAACCACGTGGTCCAGCGGCTCTCCGCGCAGCCGCGCCGCCTGCATGGCAATGCTCAGGTTTTCCTTTACCTGTGGCTGACCGACGAAGTCGGACAGCCTACCCGGCCGCAGCCGGGTTTCCTGCTCGCCGTCATCTCCCTGGACATCAGGCGCAATGGGACGCGCTGAAACGTCACCGACTTCGATCCGAAGTTCCTGGGCTGCCTCTTCTGCGCTGCTTCCTGCCGTCGTCATAGCGGCAACATCATACCCGAAACGGCATCCTCCGCGCACGGTATCCGGAAAACCCGCCGTGCTATACTCTGCCCATCCCCAATCTGTCGTTCACGGACGCCAATATGAACACCACCGTCGTTACCACCCTGCACGGCTCCGACCTGCGACAAGCCATGCTCGGCGCGGAAGCCTACATGGAGCTCTACCGCGACGCCGCCAACGCACTGAACGTTTTTCCGGTGCCCGACGGGGACACCGGAACCAATATGCTCCTCACCCTCCGCGCCGGGATCGACCAGATGAACAAGGAGGCCGACAAAGATACTGCCGGCGAAGTTGCCGAATCTATCGCCACCGGAGCTTTCTGGGGGGCACGGGGCAACAGCGGCGTCATCTTGTCTCAACTGCTGCGTGGTTTCGCCGATGGGGTAGCCGGTTCCGAGACCATCGAAACCACCGAGGCCGTGGCCGCCTTTCGTTCCGCTACCGATTCCGCCTACCGCGCCGTCAGCCAGCCCCGGGAGGGCACTATGCTTTCGGTAATCCGGGGGGCGTCCGACGCCACCATCGCCGCCAACGACGCCGGCGAGCGCGACGTTATCACGCTGTGGCAGATTGCTTACGACGGCGCTATTGAGGCACTGGCCCACACTCCGGAGCAGTTGCCGGTGCTGAAAGAGGCCGGGGTTGTCGATTCGGGTGGGCTGGGCGTGGTCGCCATCATTGGCGGCGCATTGCAGCACCTACAGGGAGAAACCGGCCCGCCCGTTAACCTTGGCCTGCGCAGCGTCGGTGGCATTATTGATCCGGCGCAAACCGCCTCGGTGTCCATAGACAGCGACTTTCTGGAAGCCCACGACGCCGAGGAGTTCGGCTATTGCACCCAGTTCGTCATCCATGGGAGAGACTTGAGCGTGGACGTGCTGCGCAGCGGCTTGGATGCCATCGCAGAGTCTACGGTCATCATCGGTGGCGGTTCCGCTGTTCGCGTCCACGTTCACACCGAAGACCCCGGCGCTGCGCTGACTTTCGGCGTGGGTTACGGAGATCTGGACGAGGTCAAAATCGACAACATGAGCCTGCAAAACCGGGACTGGGCCAGCGGCCATCGAGAGCGTGCCCGCCCGGAAGAAATACGCCCCGGCGTGTCAGTAATTGCCGTCGCTTCGGGGCCGGGACTGGCGGCCCTGTTCCAAGACGCCGGCTGCGCGGCCATCGTGCCCGGCGGCCAGACTCTGAATCCCAGCGCGAGTGAGATAATCGACGCCGCCCTGTCTGCCGGCACCACCGACGTTATCGTGCTACCCAACAATTCCAACGTCATCCTGACGGCAGCCCAAGCCGCCGACGCCGGCGCCGACGGGGTCGCTCTCCACGTGGTCAACACCCGTTCCATGCCTCAGGGTACCGCCGCCATGCTCGGGTTCAACCCGGAAGTGTCTGTTGACGAAAATCTGGCCAGCATGGGGGCCGCCAGCAATGGAGTGGAGACGCTGGAAATCACCCAAGCCGTCCGCGATTCTACCGTTGACGGGCAAGACGTAGCCGAAGGGCAGTTCATGGCCATCTTGGACGACCAGCTGGTTTGCCTCGCCGAGGCTGCGGAAACTGCCTTGCGCGAAGGTCTGACCTATTCCGCCGTTGATGAAGACAGCATCATCACCCTTTACCTGGGAGATGGAACGGACTCGGAGCGGGCGGCGGCGTTGCAGGAGGATTTGGAATCGGCGCATCCCGGCGTCGAGGTGGACGTGTACGAGGGCGGCCAGCCCCATTACCCATATCTGGTATCGGTAGAGTAGTTTGCTCCGCCGGCAAAACCGGCACAGGAGAGATTGAAATGGCCGTGAAAATTGTTTCCGACAGCACCTGCGACATCGCCAAGGCAATCGCGGAAGAGCTGGACATCACTATCGTGCCGGCCTACGTGATGATTGACGATGTGGCGCACCGGCAGGGTATTGACATCAACCCCACGCAGTTCTACGCACAGCTGGAGTCCTCGACCCGCCTGCCCAGCACGTCGCAACCCACGCCGGCCGACTTTAGTGAGCGCTTTGAGCCCCTGGTCAGCGCCGGAGACCAGATCGTCTGCATCACCGTGCCTCAACAACTCAGCGGCACCTACAACTCAGCGATGCAGGCGTCTCAACAGCTCCCGGACGGGGCGGTAACCGTGATTGACGCCGGCACGGCATCCGTAGGCCACATGCTGCAGGTTATTGCAGCTGCCGAGGACGCTTCCGCTCCGGACGCCACACTGGAATCGGTGACCGACGCGGCACTGGCCCGCGCGTCCCATGGCTTCGGCTATGCCATGGTGGACACACTGGAATACCTGCAGAAGGGCGGGCGTATCGGCAAAGCCCAGGCATTCATGGGTTCCCTGCTTAAAGTCAAGCCCATTCTCAAAGTGGCCGAAGGCGAGGTGCTGCCGGTTGATCGTCCCCGCAACCTACGCCGCGCCCTGCAACGGGTGGAAGAACTGATGCGTGAGCATGGCCCGGCGTCCAAGTTGGGCGTAGCCTATACCACAGATCCGGGCCCGGCCGAAGAATTACGTAATCGCCTATCGGATCTGGCCCCTGCCGACCAGACTTACACGGTTCAAATCGGCTCTGCAATCGGAACCCACGTCGGGCCGGGGGCGGTAGCCGTAGCCACCCTGGCGTAGAGCGTGTTGACCCGCCAGAGGCGGGACGACATTCCCGCGTGGGCGGGTATCCATAAGCCCATGGACGCCGGTAACCGCGAAAACGAACCGCTGTGGCGCGATGCCTTTCGCAAAATTCTCGCCCTGGAAGCGCACAGGGGTTTTGCCGACACCGCGGTTAGCGGAGGCATCCGCCGCTTCGTAGAACGATGGGAGAGCGAACTCCGCGAGCACCTGGCTGGCGACCCGGCACTCGTCAGTGAGTTCATTGAGCGCCCTTACCGGGATTTGCCGGTTGAGCAACGCCGCGAATGGGTCGCTCGCTGGCAAGCTGCTCTGGACAAGAGACCCGTCTCGCCAGTGGTTCCGTCACAGACTGAAGTCCAGGCCCCACCCACTCATCCCGAGCCTGCCGAGGGACAGCCACTGCCGCCGGAAACCCCGGCACTGTTCGGTCCAACCGTCGGCATTCAATCCGTGCGGACTCATCGCCGGGCTTACGTTCCGCCGCCGGTATCAGGCAACCCCGGCGACCCTGATGAAACCGTCTCAAAAATCCGGCGAATGGACGGTAAGACCGTCCAGCGGCTGGAACAACTGGGGGCGTTCACCGTGCGCGATCTGCTCTACATGGCGCCCCGGCGCTACGAAGACCGGAGCGAGATTGCTGCCATCGCCGACGTGTATCCCGGCGTCAGCTTCACGATGGAGGGTCAGTTGGTTGACATTCGGGCCGCCAGCGTGGGCCAGCGCCGACTGCGACTGGTCGAAGGCGTGCTGAGGGACGACAGCGGGCAAATCGAGCTGCAATGGTTCGGCCAGGGTTACCTGGCAGGCGCGCTACACCCGGGCAGCCAGATGATTGTCAACGGCAAAGTGGAGTTGCACCGGGGCCGCCTATCGCTGTCATCACCCGAGTACGACGTGGTTACGGCACGCCAGTCGCCGGTGAACACCGGCCGTGTTGTCCCTGTCTATCGCCTTACCGCCGGCCTCACGGCGCGCAATTTGCGTAGCCTGACCTGGCAGGCCGTCAGCAGGTATCTGCAAGGCTTGCCGGACCCACTGCCGGAGGGCGTGCTGCAAAGGACGGGCCTGTGTGCGCTGTCGGATGCCATACGCGACATCCACTATCCGGCCGATCTAGCCGCTGCCGACCGGGGGCGCCGACGGTTGGCCTTTGATGAAATCCTGGCTTTCCAATTGGCCATCCTAGGTCGTCGCCGGCACCGGGAGCAAAACGCCACCGGCGTTCCAATCAAGTACCACTCTCCTGCCGTTGAGGGATTTTTGAGCGCGTTGCCTTTCGCGCCCACCGGAGCGCAGAGGCGCTGTATTACCGAGGTACTGGGCGACCTGTCTCGGGGAGCGCCGCCGATGAGCCGACTGCTGCAGGGTGAGGTCGGCAGTGGGAAAACGCTGGTTGCGGTGGCCGCGGTGCTGGCGGCAGCTTCAGCCCACAGCCAGTCAGCGCTGATGGCGCCCACCGAAGTGCTAGCCGAGCAGCATTTCCGCACCGTCGGCGAGCTGCTGGGAGATTTCGAACAACCCCTGCAGCAGGATAACGTGAAGTCGGTATATATCCCCAACCTGCCCCGCCCGTTCACGTTCGGCCTGCTTACCGGCAGCACTCGCGCCGGTCCGCGGCGGGAGATACTGCGGATGGCGTCAGAAGGGCACATTGACCTGTTGGTTGGCACCCACGCGCTGATTCAGGAAGGAGTTGAGCTGCCCAACCTGGCTTTGGCAATCGCCGATGAGCAGCATCGTTTCGGCGTCGAACAACGTTCGGCGTTACGAGGACAGGGTTCCGAACAGCCTCATTCACTGATGATGTCCGCTACGCCGATTCCACGCACGCTGCAGCTGACCCTCTACGGCGACCTGGACGTATCAACAATCGATGAGCTTCCCCCCGGCCGGCAGGAAATTCTGACCCGAGTTGTACCCGAGGACAAGCGCCGGGCCGCCTACGGGTTCATCCGCCAGCAGATTAACGCTGGCAGGCAGGCGTTCGTCATCTACCCGCTGGTGGAGGAATCGGACCGACTTGAGGTGCGCGCCGCCGCGGAGGAACACAAGCGGCTCTCCGAAGAAGTGTTCCCGGACTTTCGAGTGGGCCTGCTCCATGGACGACTGTCGTCGCGGGATAAGGACAAAGTGATGCGGGAGTTCCGCGACGGCGCGCTGGACATATTGGTGGCAACCGCGGTGGTTGAGGTAGGCATTGACGTACCCAACGCGACTGTGATGCTCATTGACGGGGCGGAGCGCTTTGGCCTTTCCCAGCTGCACCAGTTTCGGGGGCGGGTAGGCAGGGGCGAGCACAGAAGCTACTGCCTGCTGATGTCGGAATCGGAGTCGGAACGGGCACGGGAACGGCTCTCGGCCCTGGAATCAACGCGCGACGGCTTCAAGCTGGCCGAAATTGACCTGCAAATGAGGCATGAGGGAGACATTTTCGGGACGTCGCAGAGCGGCGACCAAACGATGCTCCGCATCGCCAGTATTTTCGACCAGGACCTGATGGCCCTGGCGCGCCGGGAAGCCGTCGCGATTCTGGACGTTGACCCGGAATTGTCCGACCCCAGGCACGCCGGCATCGTTGCCGAGCGAGACCGTTTCCTCAACCGGGTTCAGGCACACATCAGCGATTAGCGGCGGCAGCCTCGCTTATCCTTCGACAAGCTCAGGATGAGCGGGCGTTCTGTCCCTTCACCCCTCGGCGGCGATGTCCCGGAAGCGATAGCCAACGTTCCAGATGGTTTCGACAAAAAGGTGGTCCGGGTCTTCCACTTTGGAACGCAGCCGTCGGATGTGAACGTCAACCGTGCGGGTACCGCCCAGATAGTCGTAACCCCAAACCTGGTTCAGCAGGGCTTCCCGGCTGTACACCCGGCCGGGGTTCGAGGCCAAGAGGGTGAGCAGTTGAAACTCCTTGTAGGTTAGGGAGATGCGCCGGCCGGCCATGGTGACCTCGTAACTTTGGAGGTCGATGGTCAGTTCACCTACGCGCACCACCTGGTCGGCGCCGCGCCCATTGCGTCGGAAAACCATCTGGCCTACCCGCGCCATCAACTCGGCCGGGTTCAAAGGCGCCACTATGAAATCATCAACGTTGACAGCCGGATCGTATTGTGGCAATGCGCCTGAATCGACCACGAGCATAGTGGGCAGGCCCAGCTGGGAAACTCGTTCAATCACCGCTTGCGCGCCGATACCTACTGCCGACAGGTCCAGCAGCACCACGTCCAAGGCGACGGCATGAGCGGCATCATCCAGTTCGACCACGTCGCTGCCGGCCCGGCAAGACACACCTGAATCGTCGATTTGTTTGACCAACGACACCATCCCGCTGCCGGGACGCGTCAGCAGAAATACGTTGTACACTTTGTCATCCCAACCGTAGCCGGGTTGCCCGGCGTCTCCGCGCATCGGGTTTGACGCCGCAGTCGCCGCTGTCTATTATGCCCTCAGTTGCGCAATTCTAGCATACGCTGCCATGCTGCCAGAACTACGGAGAACCCCAATGACCACTGCGACGCTGCTGCCCACTCAACCCACGGAAATCCGCCGCGTGATACGCGCCGGCGAGTATGCCGGAGTAACCGCCGGCCTGGCCAACGGTCACGTGCAGGCCAACCTGGCGGTTTTGCCCCGGGACCTGGCCTTTGACTTCCTGCTCTTCTGCCAGCGCAATCCCCAACCTTGTCCGATTCTGGAGGTCATAGAAGCCGGCTCCGTGGAGCCATCTTTCGTAGCTCCCGGCGCCGACATCCGGACCGACGTGCCGGGATACCGCATCTACGAGGAGGGCGAAATGATTGGCGAGTTTCAGTCCGTCACCGACTTCTGGCGGGACGACCTAGTGTCGTTCCTGCTGGGGTGCAGCTTCTCCTTTGAAGCGGCGATGTCCGACTCGGGCATACCCCTGCGGCACCAGGAAGCCGGCAGCAACGTGCCAATGTACATCACCAACATAGCCACCCGGCCGGCCGGCATGTTCTCCGGGCCGATGGTGGTGAGTATGCGGCCGATACCGCAGGAGCAGATTGTCCGCGCCGTGCAGGTTACGTCCCGGTTCCCCGACACGCACGGCGCGCCGATTCATATCGGCGACCCGGAGGCCATCGGGATACGAGACATAGACAACCCGGAGTTCGGGGAATCGGTGGAAATAAAGCCCGGAGAAACGCCGGTGTTCTGGGCGTGCGGGGTGACGCCGCAGGCGGTTGCATTGAACTGCAAGCCGCCGCTGATGATTACCCACGCGCCCGGCAAAATGTTCATCACCGACCGACGGGATGCCGACTACGCAGTAATTTAGCCGTGAGGAATGATGACGCGAACCATTGAAGACATCATCCTTGACCATGACCGCCGGGGCATCAATGCGCTGCGTCCGCACTTGCCGGCAGACTTTTGCGACCAAGCCGCGCAGTACGCGTTGGAGCATCCCGGCCCGGTCATTATCGCCACCGGGTTCTACATCATGATGAGCGACGCGCCGGAGACCGACGGTCCGCCGGGCGCTTTTGCCATCGGCAACGCGCTCCGGGAACTGGGGCATCGGGTATTCTATACCGCCGATGAGCCGATGGCTTACATGATGGCGTCCTGGGTAACGCGGCAGCGCGACCCATCGCCGATAATCAGGTATCCCATCATGGAAGACCCTCATACCAACGGCCATTTCGTCAGGGAAACCATCACCGAGCGCGAGCCGGCCTTGCTAATTTCCATCGAACGCTGCTCGCCGGACGCCGAGGGCATCTATCGCAATATGCGGGGGCGGGACATTTCGCCGCAGACCGCCCGGATTGACCACCTGTTCGGCAATGGGTTGCCTTCCATCGGCATCGGGGACGGCGGCAATGAAATCGGCATGGGCAATCTGCAAGAGGTAATTGCCGGCGCCGACCAACTGCCCGATCATCCCGCCGTGGTGGGCTGCGACCGTCTGATTGCGGCCAGCACTTCCAACTGGGGCGGATACGGGCTGGTGGCCGCTTTGTCGTTGCGGGCCAGCCGTAACCTGCTGCCCGACGTGGACACCGACGCCGATTGCATCCGGTTCCTGGTGGACGCCGGGGCGGTGAGCGGCGTCAGCGGGGAGCACGACTACCTGGTTGACGAGTTCACGCTGGAGGAGAATGCGGCGGTGCTGCAGGAGCTGCACGATTACGTAAACGAGCACCTGAAGGGATAGCTAGACAGCCGAAACTGTTGCGGGGAAACGGTTTATAGTTGCCGGTTAGCCTCCTAGCCGTTGGTCGGCGGCAGGTTGTTTCGGTTCGGGATTCGTGGGGTTCGGGATGATGGTTGGTCAGTCCACTCCGCCGGTGGCGGAGGCGTCGGCGCTACGGCCTGAGAGCTTTTGGCTTGCAGATTTTGAGTCCTAGAATCCCGCGTGCTGACCACCCGCGCCGGTGAGAGATACCCCTCACCCCAGCCCTCTCCCCTTACGGGAGGGGAGCACGTTGATACGCCAAAGGCGCATCCGGCGACCCTCGCGGAGCGGTGGTGACACCCGCCGTACTGGTCTATGCCATGCTGTGCATCAAATCAGCCTAGGGCGATAGCCAGCCTGCAAAGAAAACCGACATGATGCTGTGGGAGCTACCCGCAGCGGTTTAGGCCGTGGTTTCCCGAACCCCGATGAATCCTATTCAGTTGTAGCCCGCTTCCGGGGGCGGGCTGGTCTCCCGTTGCCGGGAGGGTTCGACGGATGCCCTGGCCTTGCGCGGGGCCTGGACGGTGGCGACGGGGAATTGCGCAGGTTCTCCGTGCCGAATGACGAACGTATGTACAGAATAGTGCGATGGATTCGGGAGTGTCAATAGGGCGCTGTCATTGTCAGGGCCAGGATGAGGTCAGGTTAGCGCCAGCATTTTTTCTTCGGTGACGATGATTTTTTTCAGTTCCAGCATTTCGTCGCGGAGGTGGGCCGCTTTCTCGAACTCTAGGGAGCGGGCGGCCTCCTTCATCTGGAACTCCAGGTCTTTGACCACGCGGTACATATCATCGCGGGTCATTTCTTCGCGGGCTACCTGGTAGGACGCTTTCTGCTCGGCGACGCCGCGCAGCCCCTCGGTGATGTCCCTGACGGCTTTGTGGATGGACTGCGGTTCGATGCCGTGCTGTTGGTTGTGAGCATCCTGGATGCCGCGGCGACGATAGGTTTCGTCAATGGAGCGCTGCATAGAGTCGGTAACCCGGTCAGCGTACATGATGACGTGTCCTGACGCGTGGCGGGCCGCCCGGCCGATGGTCTGAATCAGCGAAGTGGAGGAGCGCAGGTAACCCTCTTTGTCGGCGTCCAGGATGGCGACGAGGCTCACCTCCGGCAGGTCCAATCCCTCTCGGAGCAGGTTGATGCCAACCACTACGTCGTACACGCCGAGGCGCAGGTCCCGCAGAATCTCCACGCGGTTGAGCGTTTCGATATCGGAGTGTAGGTAGTGGTTGCGGATGCCGGTTTCGGACAGGTAATCGGCCAACTCTTCGGCCATGCGCTTGGTGAGGGTGGTAACCAGCACCCGCTCCTGGCAGTCAACGCGCTGCCGGATTTCGTGGAGCAGGTCGTCGATTTGCCCGGTAGTTGGTTTCACCTCGATGGTGGGGTCAAGCAGGCCGGTGGGCCGAATCACCTGCTCGACTACTGCACCGGTGCGTTCGAGCTCCAGCGGCCCCGGCGTCGCCGAGACGTACACGACCTGGTTGATGTGCTCCTCGAATTCCTTGAAGTGCAGAGGACGGTTGTCCAGGGCCGAGGGCAGGCGGAAGCCGTATTCCACCAGGGTGGTTTTGCGAGAGATGTCGCCGTTGTACATTCCGCGCACCTGGGGCAGGGTCATGTGGGATTCGTCGACGAACATCAGGTAGTCGTCGGGGAAATAGTCCAGGAGGGTCCAGGGCGGACTGCCGGCGGGCCGGCGAGACAGGTGGCGGGCGTAGTTTTCCACCCCGGCGCAGAAGCCGGTTTCGTCGAGCATTTCCATGTCGTAGCGGGTGCGTTGCTCCAAGCGCTGGGCTTCGAGGAGCTTGCCCTGGCGGCGGAATTCGTCAACCCGTTCGTGCATTTCGGCCTCGATGTCAATCAAGGCGGCGTCCAGCTTCTCGCGGCTGGTGACGAAGTGTTTGGCTGGATACACGGAAAAGTCCTGCCGCTCGTTGAGCACTTCGCCGGTCAAGGTGTCCAGAGTGAGGATGCGTTCGACCTCATCGCCGAAGAATTGCACGCGCACGGCGAACTCTTCGTAGGCGGGCACAATCTCCAGGGTGTCACCGCGCACGGTGAAACGCCCCCGGGCCAAGTCGGTGTCATTGCGCTCATACTGCATATCAATGAGCTGGCGGAGCAGGGCGCGGCGGTTGTATTCCTGGCCGACCTCGATGCGGGCGACCATCTCGAAGTAGTCGGAGGGGTCACCGAGGCCGTAGATGCAGGACACCGACGCCACGATGAGGGTATCGCGCCGGGTGAGCAGAGAGGTGGTGGAAGCCAAGCGCAGTTTGTCGAGCTCTTCGTTGATGCTGCTATCCTTCTCAATGTACGTATCGGTACGAGGGATGTAGGCTTCCGGCTGGTAGTAGTCGTAGTAGGAAACGAAGTACTCCACGGCGTTATGGGGAAAGAACTCCTTAAACTCCGTGGCCAGCTGGGCCGCCAGTGTCTTGTTGTGGGCGATAACGATAGTAGGGCGTTGGACCTCCTGGACGATGTTGGCCATGGTGAAGGTTTTACCGCTGCCGGTAACGCCCAGCAGGGTCTGGTGGGTCATGTTTTCATGGACGCCGGCGGAGAGGCGCTCCACCGCCGGTTCCTGATCGCCCATCATGCCGAAATCAGCCACTAATTGAAAATCAGGCATTTCCAACGACTCCCCAACGTTTCAACGCATTATACGGCAATCGCGTCAGCCGCCGCCCAAGCTGAGCAGCGCCTGGCGAACCTTGTCTTCCACGTCGGCGTCCGGCGGCAAATCCAGTGCGGCCACGGCCTGACGAGCGTCGGACAGGGGCATTCCCAGCGCGGTCAGCGCTTGCACCGCTTCAGCGTCGGTGCCGCCGGAGATGACAACAGCCCCGGTCCCGCCGTCGGCCTCCGGTAGCTTGCCCCGCAGTTCCAGCACCACCCGATTGGCGATGCGCCGTCCCACGCCCTGGGCGCGTGCCAGCGCAGCTACATCCTCGGAGGCTACCGCCTGCCGGAAGCCGTCCTCGCCCAACTCCGACAGGATAGACATGGCCGAGCGCGGACCAATTCCGGACACGCCGGTCAAGGCTCCGAATAGCTCCACTGACCCAGCGTGGGGAAAACCGTACAACGTGGGCTGCTCGTTCTGGATTCGCAGCACGGTGTGCAGTCGCACAGGTTCGCCGACGCTGCCGAGACCGGGAATCTCCGAGGCAGGCACGAACACCTGGAGCGTGATGCCGCCCACCTGCACGTTCACCCAGTCCGCGCCGACGGCCTCCAGCGCGCCGCGCACGCCCACCAACACGGCTTAAAACACCTCACCAGGCTTTATCTCTCGAGCTATCAGGTCATTTTCGGTTACGTGCCGCAAATGACACAACCCCACCGCCAGCGCGTCGGTGGCGTCTTCGGGCGGCTCGTCAGTTATCGCCAACGTAGATACCGCTATCTGCTGTACTTGTTGCTTGGTAGCCTTGCCGTAATCCGCCACAGCCATTTTAACGGCTGCCGGAGGATAGCGACGTACCGGCACGCTCTGGCTAGCCGCGCCAATCAGCACGACAGCCTGAGCCTGCCCGATGGCAAGGGCGGACTTGGCAAAGGCACGCTCGCCCCGGCCCACGAAGGGGTCCTCCACCGCAATGGCGTCCGGATGGAAGACGTGGATCATGTTCAGGACGTGGGTGTGCAACTGGTAGAGCCGCTGTTCCAGGGACATTGACGCGGGCAGCGCGACGACGCCGTAGTCGTCGGCCTCCGGGCTGCCACCGACGGAATCGGCGTCCAGGACGGCGTAGCCCATGCGGAGGGTACCGGGGTCAATGGCCAGTACGCGCATCAGGCCGAACCGTACTGCTCAAGCACTTCGGCGGGAAAGTCCGCGTTGGTGTAGGCTTTCTGCACGTCGTCCAACTCTTCAAGGATGTCCAGCAGGCGGAGGGTCTGCTCGGCGGCCCGGTTTTCCAGGGGTACTACCGTCTTGGGAACCATGGCCACGTCCGCCGATGCCGGCATCGCGCCCTCGCTCTCCAGAGCCGACTTCACTGACAGCAAATTTTCCGGGGCGGTATAGACTTCCAGGATGCCGTCCTCGAACTTCACGTCCTCGGCATCGGCATCAATAGCGGCCAGGCTCAACTCGTCCGCCGCCGTCTCATCATCGATTTCCAAGGTGATGACGCCGCGGCTGTCGAAGTTCCACGCCACGCATCCGGCTTCGCCGAGGTTGCCGCCACCCTTGTTAAAGGCGGAGCGAATTTCGGAGGCGGTGCGGTTGCGGTTGTCGGTCAGGGCCTGCACCAGGATCGCGCCCCCACCCGGAGCGTACCCTTCGTAGGTAACCGCCGACAAATCCTCCATACCTTCGCCGCCCTCGCCGGAGCCACGGCGCACGGCACGCTGGATGCTGTCCTGGGGCATATTGTTGGACTTGGCCTGGTCGATAGCGATGCGCAGGCGAAAGTTCATATCGGGGTCGCCGCCGCCGCCTTCTCTGGCCGCCAATGATATATTGCGTGCCAGCTTGGTGAACAGCGCGCCACGCTTGGCGTCGGCGGCGCCCTTCTGGCGCTTGATTGTTGACCATTTGGAATGACCCGACATCTTGCACCCCCTCAGTAGTATCTTTCCACGATTCTAGCATTGACTCAACAACCCGGTCAAAACTCGCCGAACCCCGGCGGCCCGACATCGATAGCTGATACCCGTGCCTGATAACCATCGCCGTGCCGCCCGAGCTGACGCCATGGGCAGCGCCCCCATGTGGCTGCTGCTGCTGCGGATGGCCTTTCCACCGATGCTGGCCATCGTAGTGATGGCCCTGTATAGCATCGTTGACCGCGCCTTTGTGGGCAACGCCGTGGGGGTGGACGCACTGAGCGGGCTGTCCGCCGCATTCCCGGCACAGATTGCGGCGGTTGCGGTTGGTCTCCTGCCCGGCCTGGGTGGGATGTCGGTGGTGTCCCGGGCCCTGGGGGGCAGGGACACGCGACTGGCCTCACGCGTAATTGGATCGTGCCTGGTGATCCTGATTCCCATCTACCTGATTACGACCATTGCCGGGCTGATGCACCTGGACGAGCTGACTGCGTTGATGGGCGCGTCGCCGGCCACGGCGCCATATGCGAAGGAATACCTGATAATCATTCTGCCGGGTGGTCTGCTGACCATGATGACCATCGCGGCCAACGACCTGTTCATGGCCGAGGGGCAGCCGGGAGCCGCAACCATCATCCTGGCCGGCGGGGCAGTCGCAAACGTAATTCTCGACGCTCTGTTCATCCTGGTGTTCGGCTGGGGCATTACGGGGGCAGCAGCAGCGACGGTGCTCGCCCAGGGGCTGGCCGTCGTCTACGTGGCGTGGCTTTACCTTTCCGGGCGGAGCGCACTGAGCATTACCCTGGATGCGCTGCGGCCTCGCCTGGGGTTGATTCGGGAAATCATTGCGCTGGGGATGCCTATATTCATCATTGAGGCGGCTCGTTCAATCGTTGTTGTGGTCATCAATAACATACTGGCCCGGTACGATGGCGGGGACGCTTACATTGCCCTGTTCGGCGCAATCAACGCGGTGCTGGAATTCGCGTTGGCTCCGTTCATCGGCGTCGCGTTGGCCTTCCTGCCGCTGGCGGCCTACAACTACGGCGCGCGCAACTACGCGCGGGTGCGGCAGGCCATCTGGCAAAGCTGCCTGGGCGCGACGGTAGCCGGCGCGTTGCTGATCGCCGTGCTGCTGCCGCTGTCCGGCCACATCATCGGGTTGTTCGCCGAGGGCAGCGCACTACCGGCGGAGGCAGGCAACGCCCTGCGAGTGGTCTTGATGGCGCTTCCCATCGTGGGCATTGAGTTCGTCAGCTCAATAGCTTTCCAGGCGCTGGGTAAGGCGTGGCCGTCGGTAGTGCTGACGATAACCCAGCGTGTGGCGCTGCTGTTGCTGTGGGTGTTCACCCTGTCTGAAGCGCTGGGAGTTTGGGGAGTCTGGTGGTCGTTCCCGGCCACGGACCTGAGCGCGTTGGCGCTGGGGATTGGCGCGCTGGCGCTAATCTGGCGTCGGGTGGACAAGTGGGGCGAGGCCGATTTTGCCCGCAAGGTGGGCGATTTTGACAGCGCTGCCGTGCGGCAGTAGCATTGCGTCAGACCCGTTCATACAGTATGCAGCTACAACGGAGGGAACGTTATGGCTATGAACTCATCGGGCGTTTCGCACATTGCGGTCTGCGTCCGCGACCTGGACGAATCGCTGAAGTTTTACCGGGACATCCTGGGCATGACGGTAACCGTTGACCGGGTTCAGGACACTTCCACGGGCGGGCTGCCGCACGTGTACGCCCACAACCGCGCGACCAGACGGCAGGCCATCCTGTCCTACGGCGAGGGGGCCGTGCCCACGCTGGTGATGACCAGCCATCCCGGCGACGACGCCGACGGCGGACCAATCAAACTGGACCAAGTGGGCATCAGCCACATCTCCTTCACCGTGCCCGACGTTAAGGCGCTGGCGCAGGAGTTGATTGACGCCGGCGTGGAGTTGGCAGGGCCGCTGGAGGGCTTCACCAACGCCAATGGCGAGGTGTCCAGCATCTTCGTGTACGATCCGGACGGCATCCTGGTGCAGTTCGACGCCGGCGGATAGATTCTTTTCAAGGCAGGAGCGCTTCTTATGGCCGAGTTTCAGAAAATCACTCCGTTTTTTTGGCTGGACGGTGTAGCCCGTGAAGCCGCTGATTTCTACGTGTCGATATTTGAGAACTCCAGGATTGTGTCCAGCGAAACGTACGCGGAGGGGCCGGCTGCTGGCAGTTCCACCGTGTTTTTCGAGCTGGACGGCGTGCAGTTTGTTGCCTTCGATGGGATTCCCGCTATCGAGTTCACCGAAGCCATTTCTTTCATGGTCTCTTGCGAATCCCAGGATGAGATTGACCACCTGTGGGACAAGCTCACGGCCGGCGGGAGCGAGATTCAATGCGGGTGGCTCAAGGATCGCTACGGGGTGACCTGGCAGATAATCCCCAAAGACCTGCCCGGTATGCTCATGAGCGGCCCCAACGCCAACCGGGTCATGGAAGTGATGTTGCCCATGAAGAAGCTGGATATGCAGACACTGCTGGAAGCGCATCGGGGAGGCTAGTTCATCATGTCGCATCATTACGACGACCACGACCATGACAAGCTACTGCGGTGGCGGGACGACCTGCGCGCAGCCTCCGTAGCGGATGGCGATTTTCCGGCCATGGCGTTGTTCCTGGTCAAGCCGCAGGCGACGGGTTCGCACGAAATCTTCCGGCGCTACCGCACCGAGTTTGAGCAGCGCAACGCGGGTTTCGCGAACCTGGTGATTTTCGGGATGCACGGCGTGTCCGCTACGGTGCGGAGCCTGCTGGCCCAGACGGGTCTGTCCGAATCGGACTTGCCGGTGATGATGCTGGCGCCGGCGGATGAGCCGGCATCGGTCATCGCCGTCAACCTGCCGGCCGGAGAAAGCCTGGAGGGTGGCGACGACCCCAACGGTGACGGCACCTGCGATTACCTGGCGCCGTGGCAGGACGTGCTGGATCGCATCCGCATCACCAAGCGCGGGCGACCGCTGCGGCTGATGGGCGTGCAAGGTCGCAAGCTGGACGGGCCGGACTTGCGGGAGTTGGCGGCGACGGCGTTGGCCTCCTCTCCTTCCTAAATGCCGATGCCGAGGACACCCTGCAACAATTGAGGTTGTCGGGACGTCGGTTAGAACAGGCGCGCCGGGAGCTGACGATAATTGCGAATCTGGATTTGAGGATGTCGAATGGGTAGCAGAAGAACCGGGAATGGCGTAGAAAAGGTGTATGACGCGGCTCAAGCGTGGGTTGAGCGCGCGCTGCGCACCGACGATTCGCTCTTCACGCCGGGCAAGGCGATTTGGACGAGCAGGTGGCTAGGCGAACTGCGTGAGCGGTTCTTAAACCGGCTAGACGAATCAGATGACAACTTCTACATAAAGCTACAGCGGCAACTGGAAGGGAGTCCGTCGGACGTGTACCAGCTGATGGGGGAGGTCTTGTTCGTACACCTCCTCATAGTCACGCAAGGAGGAATGAAATCTGCCAGCAAAGAAGGCCGTATTAACCAGGTGCTCGGATGGTCGCCTTCACCAGTATATATCCCTGCTCCTCTTGCTGATAGTCTATCTCCGGGTATAGCGAGGCTGGGCCCCATGACAATCGGCCAACATCTCTTGGCCTTCATCATTGAATTTGCGGAGCAGTGGAAGGAAACGAGTCCCGAAGAGCAGGATAGACTGCTCGCTGACCCTTGGGCGTTTAAAGACCGGGCGGAGAACTTTAACCCGCGCAGCGTCTTACTAAACAGTTCAACCAGCGGGGTGAGTACGCAGCGACGTGCACTCTATCACCTGCTCTTCCCTGATTCGTTTGAAGGGATTGTAGCAGCCAATGCAAAGATGAAGATTGCCAACACGTTTGAGGGCCTTGTCAAAGGGCAAACTGAGGATGTTGATCGCAAGTTACAACAGATTCGCCGTAGTCTGGAAACGAATCTAAACCGTGGCTTCGATTTTTTTGATCCTGACATTAGGAGAATCTGGGAAAATGGAGAGAAGCCGCCTTTCAAGATAAGCAACAGGAACAGTGTATCGCCAGTTGACCATGCCACTCTCGCTAATCGCCTCTACTTGCCTGCTGGGTTCGTTGAAGAAATCCATGCCCTGCTGGAGGACAAGAAACAGGTCATCTTCCAGGGGCCGCCGGGTACGGGTAAGACTTACGTTGCCCGGAAACTGGCAGAGCATATCGCCGGCTCGAAAGAGCGGGTTACGCTGGTGCAGTTTCACCCGTCCTACGCCTACGAGGACTTCGTGCAGGGCTACCGTCCTGATTCGTCCGGCGACGGTCAGCTCAAGTACGAGCTTCGGAAAGGCCCCTTGCTGAGTGCGGCAGAACGAGCGGCGGACGACGAGTCTGGTGCCAAGCATTTTCTCATCATCGACGAAATCAATCGGGGTAATCTGGCCAAAGTTTTCGGCGAGCTTTACTTTCTGCTGGAATACCGCGACGAGGATATACGGCTCCAGTACTCCGATAAGTCGTTCCGCCTGCCTGAGAATCTCTACATCATCGGGACTATGAACACCGCTGACCGCTCTATTGCGCTGGTGGATTTGGCGTTGCGCCGGCGGTTCTACTTTGTGGAGTTTCACCCAGACAAGTGGCCGATTCAGGGTCTGCTGAGGGGTATCTCAGAGACAAAGCGCCCGGCATGGAGTGGGTTGCCGATGTCGTTGACGAGGCAAACAAAAGGCTGGGTAATGATCTCAACGCCGCCATCGGGCCCAGCTACTTTATGAAACCGGGTCTTGACGAGGCCGCCGTCCGCCGCATCTGGAAGTACGGCGTCCTGCCCTACATTGAGGAACGGCTTTTCGGGCAAGGTGATGAGCGGCTGGCGGAGTTTGACCTGGACAGGCTGCTAAACAACGATCCCTCAGACCAACCTGACCCCATCGAGGGAGAGGGAGCGTTAGACGACTCCAGCGATGGTTGAGCTAAACCTGCGGGAGTATCAATCCAGCGGGCCATATCGACTTTCTGTCAACGACCGTGATGCGCTCGCTGAAGGCGTCAAGGTCAACGTTGCGCCGGCCCCGGGTGAAGATAACGCCTACATTCTGACTCCTGGATCGAACATCGGCGCGGTTGAAATCGGGGGGCTGTCGGTTCTCATCGAGCCGAAAATTGGCATTCCACAGGTGTTGTCGCTGGCCTGCTATGCCCTTGGGCGGGTCAAGTTTCACGCGGAGGATTTCGACTTCCGCGACGAGTACGCTTTGCCGGACGCTTTGGCGATGGCGCTAACTTTCCAAGCGCGCAGGGCGTTTGCACGGGGTCTGCCGCACGGCTACCGCACGGAGGAGGAAGCGCTGTACACCGTCCGGGGACGCATCCGGTTTGATGAGCAGCTGCGGCGCCGGTTTGGCGTTGCGCTGCCGGTGGAGGTGCGGTACGACGAATTCACCGAGGATGTGCTGGCCAATCAGTTGGTGAAGGCGGCGGCCTACCGACTGGGGCGTATGCACTTGCGCGCCGCCCAAGCTCGGCGAAACCTGGGCTGGCTGGTGTCGCTGCTGGATAACGTGTCGGGGATTGAGTTTCCGGCCAACGACGTGCCGGCGGTGCAGTTTGACCGACTGAACGAACACTACCGGGGTGTCGTGGAGCTGTCGCGGCTTATCCTGCGGCACGGGGCGTTTGAGTCTGGTCGGGGGCAGGTTAGGGCTAGCGGGTTCTTGATGAATATGAACGTGGTGTTCCAGGAATTCGTTACGTTAGCGCTGCGTGAGGAGCTGAGGCTTTCTGAACGCTCTTTTCCCGCCGAGTGCCGTGGGCGCAGGGTTATGCTAGACGAAACTGAACGAGTAAGGCTCGAACCGGATTTGTCTTGGTGGGACGGTCCAACTTGCGTATTCGTCGGCGACGCCAAGTACAAGAACCTTACCGGCCACCGCATTCCCAACGCCGATCTTTATCAGATGATTGCCTACGCCACTGCGCTTGACTTACCGGGCGGCTTGCTGATTTACGCGCAGGACGAAGCCGAGCCCCGTGAATACCGCGTCAGGCACTCCGGCAGGCGACTGGAAGTTGCCGCGTTGGACCTCGCCGGCACGCTGGATCAGGCACTCAATCGCGTCAGGGAACTATCGGAAAAGGTTATGGCGCTGCGCGATGAGGCTCTGGCTGGCCGGGGCCGATAGTGCGGCGCAGGGTTTCGTGGAGGGCCGGTTCCATGTCTTCCGGGGTTTGCACCAGGATGTGGGGGTGGGGCACTGGCTGGTCGGCTACTGCCATGCGGGAATAGACTTCCCAGCCGGCGTCGCTTTGGGCCGCGTCCGCCGCTCCTGATGCTCGGTCGGCGAGGCGTTGGCGCACCAGGGCCGGGCTGGCGGTGAAGCGGATGATGAGCGGGTCAACGCCGGCGTCCGCAGCGATGGCGTAGAGGGGAGCGCGGACTTTTTCGTTGAGATTGGTGGCGTCGAAAACCACCGAGTAGCCGTCGCATAGATATCCACGGGTCAGGACGTGCATGGCAGCGAATACCCGGCGATGTTCCCGGCGGCTGTAACTTGGTTGGGCCACCAGAGCCTTGCGGATGCGGTCGCTGTTCAGCCACAGGAACGGAGCGCGGTGGGCGAGTTGACGAGCGAAGTGGGACTTGCCAGTACCGGGCAGCCCGCACAGTATCACCAAGCTGGGTTCCGGGGTCTGCGTCGGGAGTTCGTCGGAAAGGGCTGAACGCAGCAACGTCAGGTCCGCCGGCCGCAGCCCCCCGGCAGTCCAGAATCGGCGGCGATCCGGTGGCTTCGGGCCGGGCAAGGAGAACTCCTTTCGGCGATTGGGAGCCAGACCTTACCGAAGCAGGGCCCGAAACACCGTCTGAACCACCACCAGGATGACCATCACCACGAGGGGGCTGAAGTCAATCATGCCCGTTTGGGGCAGCCGGCGGCGGATTGGTCCCAGCACCGGCTCGGTGAGGCTGAACACTACCTCGTACAGCTTGACCAGGACGTCCGGCGTACCACCGCCCTGCATCCCCATGTATTGCACGACCAGCCCCAGGATAATCCGCGCCAACAGCAGCAGATAGCAGAGCGTGATGAGCAGGTCGATAAGCTGGCCCATAGTCAGTTAGCAGGACACTAAGGCAGGTCTAGTCCTGTCCCAGCCGGATGGATTTCAGGTAGGCAGCGTTGACGGCGTCCACCAACGCTGCGGGCACGCCGGCGCGTTCAAGGGCCTGCAAACCCTCGGCGGTGGTGCCGCCGGGCGACGTAACCATGTCCTTCAGTTCGGCGGGATGCTTTCCGGTTTGCAGAACCAGTTGGGTGCTGCCCTTTACCGTTTGCAAGGCCAGGCGTCGGGCCACATCCCGGGGCAAGCCCACGTACACTCCGGCGTCGATTAGCGCTTGCAGTATCAGGAAAATGTAGGCCGGACCGCTGGCGCTGAGCGCGGTTGCCATGTCCAAGTACTTCTCATCATCAACGTAAATCTCGTCGCCGATGGTGGACAGGATGGCGGCAGTAGTATCACGGTGAGCCTGGCTGACGGTGGGGGCGCAGGTCCACATGGTCATGCCCTCACCGATTTGCGCCGGGGTATTGGGCATCACCCGGATTATGCCGGGGTGTTGCATACCGTCGGCCAACGCTTTGATGCGGGCGCCGGCGACGATGGACATCACGGACTGGCGGTCGGTGAACTGGCCGGCGATGTCGTAATAGACTTTAGGCAAATCCTGGGGCTTGACGGCCATCACCACGATGTCGGAGGCGTCCACCACCGGGCCGTTGGACTGGGACACGTTGATGCCGTAGCGTTCCGCCAGGTAGTCTCGGCGGGCCGGCACGGGTTCGCCGATAATTACGTCATCGGCTCCGGCAACAGCGCCGTCCAGCATACCGCCGAGGATGGCCTCGGCCATGGTTCCGCCACCGATGAAGCCGATGTTCATGGCGCTATTCCTCGCCCCAGCCGTCGGTGAGGCCGTCGCCCCGGGCGAAGGCCACCGCCATGCGTATTGATTCCACCATGGAGGTGTGGTCGGCCAGGTTTTTGCCGGCGATGTCGAAGGCGGTGCCGTGGTCCACCGACGTGCGGATGAAAGGCAGGCCCAAGTTGGCGGTGATGCTCTCCTCAAAGCCGTACACTTTGACCGGGATGTGGCCCTGGTCGTGGTACATACAGAGGGTTACGTCGTAACGGTCCTGAATGGCCTGATGAAAGATGATGTCTGCCGGAACCGGGCCGATGGCGTTGATGCCCTCGCTTTGAGCCTGCTGCACTGCCGGAGCAATCTCCTCCGCCTCTTCGTTGCCCAGCAGTCCGCCGTCGCTGCCGTGGGGGTTGAGGGCGGCGACGCCGATTCGGGGATTGGAGAAACCCCACTTGCGGAAGTTGTCGTCGGTCAACCTCAGGTAGTCCAGGATGCGGTCCTGCTTCACGTAGTCGCAGGCGACCCGGAGGGAGCGGTGGGTGGTGAGGTGCACTACTCGCAGGTTCTTGGCCATCAGCATGGTGGCCACGGTTTTGGCGCCGGAAAGTTCCTGCAGTAATTCCATGTGGCCGATGGCTTCGTAGCCGGCCATCGCCGCGGCTTCCTTGTTCAGCGGGGCAGTGGCCAGGCCGTCCACCACGCCGGCCATGGCCAGCTGGCCGGCTTTACTGACCCATTCCATGGCTGCCTTGCCGCAAGGGACACTGAGCTGGCCGACGGTGATGTCTTCCGGGTTAAGGTTACCGATGTCCACCACGTCAACCGTCGTTGGATTTTCGCCAGCCGTGGTGGGATCGTTATTACGGTTGATGGTCAGGGGCAGCCCGGTCATGGTCGCCGCCTGTTCCATAGCGTAGGCATTGCCCACTACAACCGGACGGCAGGCAGCGTAAACGCGCGGGTCGGCCAAGGCCTTCACCACCACTTCTGGGCCGATACCGCAAGGGTCGCCCATGGTGATGGCGATGGCGGGACGGAACTTTGCGCCGTTTTCAGCTTGTGCCATGATTCCCCCTGCGGTTGGATGACGTAGGGTTGTCCTTCGGGAGCGCTGAGTATAGCACGGGGGTTACTCGCACTTGTTCCAGCCGCAGGAGTAGCAGGTCAGGCAACCTTCCTGGTTGACGACGCCGCCGTTGCACTCAGGGCACCGCTGAGCATAAGTAGCCATCGCCTCGGCGACTCGTTGCAAGGTGTATCCGCCACCGTTGCCGTTACCATGGCCATTGCCGTTGCCGTTTCCCGATTCCGACGCTGAGCTTTCCGCACCGTAGGAGATGCCTGTGGGGGGCAGGGAGGGTCTAACCTGGGGGCCATCGCCTCCGTAGCCGGGGAAACCCGTGGGCAGGGTTAGCTGAACGCCGTCGGAAGCGTCGGCTACTCCGTTGATGCCCTGCATTATGCGGTCGAGCACGATGGCCACCGCATCGGGACCCGAGCGCACCAGGGTGCCTTCGTCCCATGCCGGACAGCAGGTGATACCGTGCAGCTGCCGGGTTACTTCGGAAGTATCGATACCGGCTCGCAACGCCAGCGATATCAGCCGGGACACTGCCTCCAGCAGCGCGGCGTCGCAACCGCCGGCCTTGCCCATGGTGCCGAAGACCTCAAAGGGCATTCCTCCATCGTCCAAGTTCACGGTAACGTACATATTGCCGTGGCCGGTACGCACCCGCTCGGTGATACCCTGGATCCGACGGGGGCGCTCCCTGGGGATGCGAGGCCCGGGAACTTCAATCTCGACGACAGTGGGCTCCACGACGGCCGGCTGTGCTGAGGCTTCGGCAGCATCTCCGGACGCTCCCGTGCTCAGCACCTGGTCGGCTTTGCTGCCGTCGCGATATACGGTGATGCCCTTGCAACCAAGGGCATAGGCCGACTGATACGCTTCGGCGACGTCGGCAACCGTGGCATCATGGGGGAAGTTGATGGTCTTGGACACGGCGTTGTCCGTGTAGGTTTGGAACGCGGCCTGCATCCGCACGTGCCAGCGGGGATCGATGTCATGGGATACCCGGAACACTTCCTTGACCCAGCCGGGGACGTCCAGGTCCTCCAGCGAACCCGACGCCGCCAGCTGTTCCATCAGTTCCTCGGAGTAAAAGCCCTCGTGGCGCGCCACTGCCTCGAAGTAACTGTTGCCCTCGACCAGCCGGGTGTTGTCCATCACGTTGCGCACATAGGACAGGGCAAAGAGAGGCTCGATGCCGCTGGAAGCGCCGGCGATGATGCTGATGGTGCCGGTGGGCGCGATGGTAACGGGAGCGGAGTTGCGCATCGGACGTGGGTTTTCGCCGCGGTTGTACGCGCTGCGCTCCCACTCCGGGAAGGGACCCCGCGCCTCGGTCAGCTCCGAGGAGGCTCGGTAGGTCTCGTTCTGAATGAACTGCATGACCTGTTCTGCCAGCGCCAGAGCAGCGTCGCTGTCGTAGCGGATGCCCAGCTGGATCAGCAGGTCGGACCAGCCCATGACGCCCAGACCGATGCGCCGGGTCTTCCGGCTCATCTCGGCGATTTCCTCAATGGGGTAGTCGTTCATATCGATAACGCAGTCCAGCATATGGACGGCAGTGGTGATGACTTCGGACATGCGGCGCCAGTCGATGGCCACGTCGTCATCGGAGTAGCGAACCATGCGGGCCAGGTTCAGGGAGCCCAAGTTGCAGGACTCGTAGGGGAGGAGAGGCTGTTCGCCGCAGGGGTTGGTGCTCTCGATGTCCCCCAACTGAGGGTTGGGGTTGTCCCGGTTAATCCGGTCCAAGAACACGATACCGGGGTCGCCGGTGCGCCAGGCCAACTCGGTCATTCGCTCAAACACCTCTCTGGCGTTGAGCTGCCCGGTAATCTGACCCGTGCGAGGATTCACCAGGTCGTAAGCCTGGTTATGCTCCACCCGCTGCATGAAGTCCTCGGTTACGGCCACGGAGATGTTGAAATTGCTCAGGTGCTGGCCGTCCTCTTTGGAAGTGATAAACCTCAGTATGTCCGGGTGGGTAACGTGGAGAATCCCCATGTTGGCCCCCCGTCGTGTGCCTCCCTGCTTCACCACGTCGGTGGCGGCGTCGAAGGCGTTTATGAAGCTTACAGGCCCGGAAGCCACGCCGCCGGTGGAACCAACTACGTCGCCTTCGGGACGCAGCCGGGAGAAGGCAAAGCCAGTTCCTCCACCGCTTTTGTGGATGAGAGCGGTTTGCTTCACCTTGGTGAAAATAGAATCCAGGGAGTCCTCGACAGGCAGCACGAAGCAGGCCGAGAGCTGTTGCAGCTCACGCCCGGCATTCATCAGAGTGGGGGAGTTGGGCAGGAACTCCAGCCGGCGCATCACCTGGTAAAACCGTTCCTCGGTCGCAGCGCGTTCCGCTTCCGTCGCCCCATACTCGAAATCCGATTGGGAAAGATTATGGGCAACCCGGCGGAACATTCCTTCCGAATCTTCCAGCACGTTGCCTTCCCGATCCTTGGACAGATAGCGACGCTGCAACACTACCCGGGCGTTGTCCGTCAACTCGCCGGTGCGTTGGTTGTAGGCTTCGGCAACGCCGGCCTCGGCCATAGCATCCCGGATGAGACGCCTCACTGCCCCGGCGGAACCGAGTTCCGATCTCACAGTTGAACTTATTATGCTGCCAACCACGATTACCTCCCAGCTAATCCCAAAGGTTGTACGTTTATTCAGTGCTGCGCGGCCTGCCCTCATTACAGGCTATCACCGATGGGGCGGGCCGCGCAGAGTCTAGACTGCGCCGGCGCGTCCCATTCGGTTCATCGCTGAAAGCCGACCGGACAGATCTAGGTCGAACCGCAGCCCCTTGTAGAAGTAGAGCACCGGAATCTCCCGAGCCGGCCTCAAGTCGAGGCCGGTAATGGCCGCCGCCATTTCCTGCATCTTGTGCAGGGCTGCGGACTGACCGGAGGCCTGCCGGGTAACCCGGCGCACCACGCCGACGGTCATTGCGATTCCCAGCCCGGCCAGGGTGTCGGCGACCAGGTCGGCAAAATCCTTCAACGCGCCGTCGGCGAAGGGGTGCGACGAGATGAGGCGCACCAACAGGCCGTTGCGGGTGCTCTGGCAGCTGGCGACGGGAAAGGCCGTCTGCAGCTGCCGGACGATCTGCGACTCATACCCGTCCGGGCATGGGCCGCAGTTGATTTCAACGTTGTATTGAACGGTTTGCTGCATGGTGATCAAGCTCCAGGCGTCAGGCAAACAGGTCGTCTTCTTCCCGCTGAACCGGCAGGGCAGCCCAGCAACTGACCAGGCAGGCCCGCGCTTCGCGGTCCATGTCATCCTGCAATTCGGCAAAGGGGTTCGGTATCCACGAGCCGCCAATGTCCGCGTCGCCGGTTTCCCAGTCGGACGGGACCCACATCCGCCGCAGCATCTCCTCAATGTCGTGAACCCGATTGTTGTGGGTCAACAGCCTGGTAAAGGCGGAGTATTGAACGCTGCTGCTCATAATGGTGTTAAACACCTCCCTGAAGGGTTGTAGTTGGCGAGCAGGTAGCAATTCTGCCGGTTTGGCTTGACCGCGAGCGCCCGACGATGGTGGCGATGCCGGCGCGCTCCAAGTCTCGATTTGGTGCTTGATGATCATTGCTTTGAGTTTCGTCTGGTGGCACGACGTTGTCTAGTGCGCCGGCTGCCCACTGCCGCAATGCTCAGCAGCGGCTCCGGTTGACCCTGGCGCAGGGTTTGCACTCGATCCTCGAAATCGGCGGCATTTTGAAAGTCGTAATAGACCGACGCGTACCGCAGATAGGCTACTTCGTCGAGCGGACGGAGCCGTTCCAGAACCAGCAGGCCCAGGTCCCGCGACTTGACCATGCCGCTGCCCAAGCGTTGCAGTTCCGTCTCGATATCATCGACCAGCCGCTCGATGTCCCGCCGGGGTATGGGCCGTCGGATGCAGGCCATATCCACTCCGGTCAGCAGCTTATCGCGACTGAAGTCCTGGCGCCGGCCGTCGCGCTTCTCCACCAGCAAAGCGGGCAGGCGCACCTGCTCGTGGGTGGTAAAGCGGCGGCCGCAGGACAAGCATTCGCGGCGGCGTCTGATGCCGTTTTCGGTGTCGCGAGAGTCGGTAACTTTACTCTGGCTGCTTTCGCAGTAGGGGCATTTCATGGCAAATGAGCGTCTTTTGGTCAATTTCTCAGACAATTTTTGAAAATGGTACATCTTGTGTTTGCGTGGCAGGCAACCACAATCCGTTGTGTTGCGGATTATAGGGCAAGTCCGCAATCCCCTGTCAATGTCAACCGTTAGCAATTTTTAGCAAAAAAATGCCCCCGGCTCAAATCCGTGAGCCGGGGGCGTTCGAAGCCGGGTGAACGACGGGTTTCAGCGGTAGAAACCCCGACGGTTCTGGCGGTGTTGCAGGAACGTGGGGAGTTCGTAGTCCCGGCGGTCCGGGACATCCATTTCGTCCAGCAGTCTGGCGATGTCGTCCTCGGGTTGCTGAGACAGCTCCGGGAATTCTGCCGCCACCATGGTCATCTTGACCTCATCGTCCAGGCGGGCGTCCTTGTTGGTGCCGAAGATGATGTTGGCGTTGGGGTCGGCGAGTTCCTCCACCACAGCTGCGGCTTCCTGAACCTCCTGCAGCGACATATTGTTGCCACCGGTCAGCATGAACAGGATACGGCGGGCGCCATCCAGCGACATATCCAAGAGTGGGCTTTCGGTGCACTGGCGGGCTGCGTCCCGGGCCCGATCCTGACCCCGGCCCCGGCCGATGGAAAGCCAGGCCTGGCCGGCTCCGGCGAGGATGGTTTTGACGTCGGCGAAGTCAACGTTGATTTCGCCGGGAACCGTCACCACCTCGGCGATGGCGCTGATTCCCTGGTGCAGCACCGAGTCGGCCAGCTTGAGCGCTTCCTCCCAGGAGTAGGAATCGCTCTGTTCCTCGTTCAGAACCAGCAGCCGGTCGTTGGGAATCACGATCATGGTGTCCACCTGGTCGCGCAGCCGCTCCAGGCCTTCATCAGCGTTACGTCGGCGGGTCTGGGCTTCAAAACCGAAGGGGCGGCTAACCACGGCGATGGTGAGCGCGCCGCTCTCCTTGGCGATTTGGGCAACTATGGGAGCGGCGCCGGTGCCGGTGCCACCGCCCATGCCAACGGCCACGAACACCATGTCGGCGCCGCGGATGGCCCGCTCGATTTCGGAGCGGGATTCCTCGGCAGCCTGGCGGCCCAGTTCGGGCTGAGCGCCGGCACCCAGGCCACGGGTCAGGTTTCGCCCCAGGGCGATTCGGTAGTGGACGTCGCAGCGTGCCAGGTGCTGCGCGTCGGTATTCAGCGCGTAGTATTCAACCACGGGCAGCTTGTCCTTATACATACGGCTTACCGCGTTGGATCCGCCGCCGCCGACACCCATCACCTTGATGAGGGGAACGCCGCGGCCAATCTCGGGAATCATGCCGTCGCCGTCCTCAAAACTGTCGGCCGGTTCCCATGAGGCGGAATTTTCGGGGAATATCATTTTGCAGTGCCTCCTGATTTGATGTTCCGGGGAATTGGTTATTTGGTTTAGCTACTCGGTTGGCGCGGAAGAGCGCGTGAAGGGGCGGCGCAGCAGGCCGGCGAAGGAGCGGTTCCGTTCTCCTTCGGCACGGATTGGAGTCCGGTCGGACAGACCACGATGCTTGACGGCCCATTGCAGAGTGCCCAAGGCTGCCGCGAACTCCGGCTGCCGCAACGAGTCCGGCAATCCGGCGTACCACAACGGCGCGCCCACTCGGACCGGAGTTCGCAGTCCTCGTTCCGTCATCTCGGCGAATCCTGGCATGCGCGCCCCGCCGCCGGTCAGAACAATACCGCCGGGCAGTGCGGTTTCGATCTGGGCTTTGCACAACTCAGCGTGAACCACCTTCAGGATTTGGAGGGAGCGCAGGTAAAGCGGCTCGCAAAGTTCCCGTCGCAGTACTATCCGTTTCGGCTGCATCTGCGTCGCGGGCAGGATGATTTCCTCGGAAGAGTCGATGTCATCGGGCAAAGCGTGGCCGTGTTCCAATTTCAGTTCCTCAGCCATTTGGAAAGGAACCCGCTGGGAGATTGCCAGGTCCCGGGTCAACTGGTTGCTGCCCATGGCCAGCACCGACGAGTAGAAAGGCGTACCGTCCCGGTACACGGCAATCTTGATGGTGCCGGCCCCAATGTCAACAACGGCGGCGCCCATCTCCCGCTCGTCGGCGGTCAGGACGCCCTCTCCCGATGCCAGCGGATGGGACACCATGCCCTGAACCCGCACCTTACAGGACTCCAGAGTCCGCATGGTATTGGCCAGAGGAACTGACATCCCCCGCACTACGTGAGCGTCCAGATGCAACTCATTAGCGTTCAGCCCGGTGGGGTTACGAATGCCATCAACGCCGTCCATCCGATAGCGCATTGGAATGATGTGCAGAATCTGATCGTTCTTGCCATCCGATGCGCCTTGTCCAGCGGCAGAGGTCCGGTTGATTAATGAGCGCAAATGCTGCTCGGTTACCGTCAGTCCTTCTTCACCATTGCCCAGCACTTCCGCCGAGGTGGAGCCCGACAGATGGTCGCCGTTCACCACGGCGTAAAAACCGTCCACCGGGTTTCGGCCCATATACCGCAGGCATTCGTCCAAGCTGTCCAGTACCGCCTCCTTCACCTCGCTGAAGTCGTCAACGATCCCCTGCTGAACGCCCAGGGACGGGGCAGCGCCCATACCCAAAGGCTTCAACTCACCCTCAGGCCCCAGACGAGCCACGACGGACATCACTTTGCTGGTGCCGATGTCAATGGCAGCGTATATCGGTTCCTTTGCCATATTTTCGTATCCTTTTTAACAGCGTCTTTCCCGCCGGAGCAGAGATCAACTAAATTCGTTCCGCCACGCGCAAACGAGCGCTCCGGCTGCGAGGATTTGAGGACTGCTCGGCGTCCGTTGGGCGCGTGATGCGACGTCGCACCGACCGCAGCCGTGGCTGATGCTCACACACGCATACCGGCAGCTCCGGAGGGCATATGCAAGTAGCTGCCTCCCGATCCAGCCATTCTTTAACCAGCCGATCCTCCAGGCTGTGATAGCTGATTACTACGAGCCGTCCGCCCGGCGCCAGCAGTTCCGTCGCCGCGGCCAATCCGGCGCTCAGGTGTTCCAGTTCCTGATTGGCGGAGATGCGGAGCGCCTGGAAAGTTCGGGTGGCCGGATGACGACCGCCGCGCCGGCCGCCCAGGGCGCGCGCCACCAGGTTGGCCAACTGCCCGGTGGTGGCAATTGGCCGACCGTTGACGATGGCCCGAGCGATGGCTCGGCTTCTGCGTTCTTCTCCATATCGAAAAATCACGTCGGCCAGCACGGTCTCGTTGGCTGTATTGAGGAAGTCCGCCGCCGTCGCGCCTACGGGGTCATAGCGCATATCCAGCGGCTCATCGCGCTGGAATGAAAGGCCGTAGCCGGGCAGGTCAATCTGACGGGAGGAAAAGCCCAAATCCAGCAGGATTCCGTTTGCGGCGGCGACGCCGCGCTGGTCGGCGATCCGCCGCATATCAGCGTAGTTGCCGTGCACCAGCATAACCCGATTGCCGTAGTGGCCCAGACGCTCCCGGGACGCCTCGACCGAACGAGGATCCCGGTCAATACCCAGCACCAGGCCGTCGGGTTCCGACTGCTGTAGTATCCCCAGGGCGTGGCCACCTTCGCCCAGAGTTCCGTCCACGTACACGCTGCCGGCCGATACCTGAAGGAACTGCAAGGACTCGGCCAACATTACAGGGCGATGTAGCGGTTGGGCATCCGAAGCCAGGGCATAGGTGACGCCCCGGCTGACCGGAGCCGGCCGTGCTACGCCAGCCCAGCCCAAGGCGGGCATCTGCAGCGTTATCGCCGCCGTTACCATGTCAAGCTTTCTCCATTGATGACCAGCAACCCGAAAATCCGCGAACCTGGCATAAGATTGCCAAGGCGCGTGCGGTTCGGAATGTAGCAAAGGCACAGTATTGCCCGCTCACTATGGGCTATGCGTAATTTACCGATTTTTGAAAAGCTCCCAAAAATGTGCCAGCGAGAGGAAGGACACCGGAACCATCGTCTTTTACCGCCGAGCGGGTTGTGCTATACTTTGCGCAACTGTCGGGCAGGCCGGTGGCGACCGCCCTGCCCGCCGCTTTTTGCAAAAAGCTAATCGGCTACAGGAGCGTATCGGCGGTGAAGGTCACCAGGGACAACGCAACACCAATTGAGATTACGCTGACGGTGGAGTTGGAACCGGAGGATGAAAATCCGTTTCTGGAACGCTCTTACCGGCGCACCGTCTCTCGCGTCAACATCCCTGGCTTTCGCCGCGGCAAGGCGCCCCGTCACATCGTGGAAAGCATGGTTGGGCGCCCGGCCTTACTACAGGAAGCGCTGGAGTTCATGGTTCCGGAAACGCTGAACAAAGTGCTTGCTGACGAGGAAGTTTCGGCCTTCGCGGAACCCAGCATCGAAGTTACCGACCTGGAGCCGGTTTCGTTCACCGCCACGGTGCCTTTGGAACCTACCATTGACCTTGGCGACTATCGTTCCCTGCGCGTGGAGTCCACTCCGGTTGATGTGGCCGATGAGGAAGTCGACGACCTGATGGGTCGCTTACGGGAGGAGCAGGCCGTCTGGGAGCCTGTGGAGCGACCTGCCCAGTATGGCGATCGTCTCAACATCAACGTCCTGGGAACTATTGACGGCGAAACCGTAGTTGACGACCAGGACGTTGAATACGTGCCCAACGAGGATAACGTGCTGCCGTTTCCCGGCTTTGCCCCCAATCTGGTTGGCATGTCGGAAGAGGAGGAGCGGGAGTTCGCCATGACCATTCCCGAGGACTACCCCCGGGAGCAGTATGCCGGCAAGGAGGTGCAGTTCAGCGTTGCGGTGCTGTCGGTCAAGGAGAAGAATCTGCCGGAGCCGGATGACGAATTCGCCAAGTCCGTCGGAGAGGGTTTTGATGACGTTGAAGCCTTGCGCTCGAATATTCGGGAATCGCTGACCAACCAGGCCGAAGCCGCCGCTCGCAACGAACTGGAGCAGAAGAGCCTGGACGCCCTGTGCGAAGCGGCGGTTGTCAACGCTTCGCCAATTCTCTACGAACGGGAGTTGGAGGCTCTGCAGGCCGATCGAGAGCGTATGCTGCAGCAGCAAGGCCTGGACCTGGCGACCTATCTGCGCTTTATGGGCAAAACCACCGACGAGTTCATGGAGGAGATGCGCCCCAGCGCCGAAAAGAGATTGCTCGGGGGCCTGGTACTGCGCAAGCTGGCCGAAGTGGAAGCCATAGAGGTTACCGACGAGGACATCCAGTCGGAAACCGACCGACTGCTGGAACTGTCCACCAGCGACGAGGATACGGAGCAAAGCAACCTGGACAGCCTACGCGAGTTCCTGGGCTCCGCATCCACACGCGACAACATCCGCTCATCTCTCCACAGCCGCCGGGTTCTGGAACGTCTTACGGACATCACCCAGGGCAAGCTGGACGAAGCCGGCGACGACGGAGAAAGTGCAACCGCAGCCGAATCCGCAGAAGAGACCACGGTTACTGAGCCAACGGACGACACGGCTGGCGAAGAAACAGAAACCAGAGCGTGAACTCACGCAACTTATTTTCAGGAGCCTCACCAGATGTTGCAACGCCCCAATCCCAAGGAGCGAACGCTTCCCACCAATATGCTGCCGGGGATTATTCGACCCACCACTGAAGGCGAGCGCGCCTTCAATCCCTATTCGCTGCTGCTGCAAGCGCGAATAATCTACCTGGGCACGCCAGTTGACGACGACGTGTCCAACGCCGTGGTTTCCCAACTGCTTTACCTGGCCTGGGAAAATCCGGACGAGGACATTTACCTCTACATCAACTCCCCCGGCGGCTCGGTGTTGGACGGCATGGCCATTTACGACACCATGCAACTCATCAAGCCTGACGTGGCCACCATCTGCATCGGCAAAGCGGCCAGCATGGGGGCTGTGCTGCTCTCCGGAGGCACGAAAGGCAAGCGTTACTGCACTGCCAACTCTACCGTCCTAATCCACCAGGTGATGGGCGGCATACAGGGTTCGGCTTCCGACATTGAAATCACCGCGCAGGAAATTCTGCGCCTACGCCAGAGGCTCAACACCATCCTGTCGGAAAACTGCGACCAGCCCTTCGACAAAATATCCCGCGACTCTGACCGCGACTACTGGATGGACGCCGAAACCGCCGTTGAGTACGGCATCGTTGACCATGTGCTCAACGAGCTGCCGGACGTTTTTAACCGCGCCGTTGCCTAGGCAATTTCCTACCGCATAGTCGGGGATTGTCTTCATGTATCACCAGGAGACCTCAATGCTTCCGCCCTTCCAAGATTCTCCTCTGCTGCAGCCGACCAACATCGTTCCCATGGTCATTGAGACCAGCCCCCGGGGCGAGCGCGCCTTCGACATCTACTCGCTGCTGTTGCGGGAGCGCATCATCTACCTGGGCACTCCCATCACCGACCAGGTGGCGAACGTAATCATCGCGCAGTTGCTCTACCTGGAGCGGGAAGACCGCGACCGGGACATCAGCTTGTACATCAACAGTCCTGGGGGCTACATCGCTTCCGGTTTGGCCATTTTGGACACGATGCGTCTGATCAACTCGCAGGTGTCCACCATCTGTGTGGGCACTGCCGCCAGCATGGCGACGGTGCTGCTGGCCAACGGCGAAAAGGGCAAGCGGTACTGCCTGCCAAATTCCACCGTCCACATGCATCAACCCAACGTGGGCAGCTTCCAGGGGCAAGCCGCCGATATCGAAATCCAGGCCAAGGAAATCGTCCGCCTAAAGGAACGCCTTTCCAACATCCTGTCCGAAGCCACCGGCCAGTCCGTCGAAAAAATCTCTGATGATACCGACCGCGACTTCTTCCTTACTGCTGACGAAGCTATCGAATACGGTATCGTGGACGAAATCCTCGGCGCCCAGCCCGAGGAAGCAGCCGCCGAAGCTGCCTGATTGCTTTCCTCCCCTCTCCCAACGGGCAGCGTCTTATGACTACTCGCAGCCGCTCTGGCAACGCCAACCGCAACACATACCGCTGCGCCTTTTGCGGCAGTATGTTTCCCCAGAACCGGCTGATGCGCCCGCCCGGCCAGAACCGGGGCGGCATCTGCTTCGACTGCATACGTGAGTTGGCCAACTACGTGGCCGAACGCGGCAACCGGAGACGCACAGAGGACAAGGACCGCGGGTCCGGGCCCAGCAGTTCGGATCGGGTGGAATTGACCGACCGTCCAGCGACTCAATCCGGGGAACCACTGCGCACCGTGGTGCCACGGGAGATTTACGCCAACCTAGACGCCTACGTCATCGGACAGGAAAAGGCGAAGAAGACCCTGGCGGTGGCAGTGTACAACCATTTCAAGCGGATTCGCAGTGAGAGCGTATCTCCAGACGTGGAAGTACAGAAGTCCAACATCCTGTTGATTGGGCCCACCGGCTCGGGAAAAACGCTGCTGGCCGAAACCCTGGCTCGGACGCTGGAAGTGCCCTTCGCCATCTGCGACGCCACGTCCCTCACTGAATCGGGCTACGTTGGCGAGGATGTTGAGAACATCCTGCTCCGCCTTATCCAGGCTGCCGATTGGGACATACCGCGGGCCGAGCAAGGCATCATCTACATTGACGAGCTGGACAAGATTGCCCGCAAGGAGGGTGTCAACCGCTCCATCACGCGGGACGTGGCCGGCGAAGGCGTGCAACAGGAGCTGCTAAAGATTATAGAAGGCTGCGTTGCCAACGTTCCACCGCAGGGCGGACGCAAACACCCGCACCAGGAGATGTTACAGATTAACACCCGCAACATTCTTTTTATCTGCGGTGGTGCTTTCGACGGCTTGGACGAAATGGTAGCCAAGCGGTTGTCGGTTGGTTCGTCCATGGGCTTCCTGGCCAATGGCTCGGACCGTACCGATAAAGCCGCCAACACATACACTACGCTGGAGCAGGTTACCCCCGAAGACCTGCTCCAGTTCGGTTTTATACCGGAACTGGTGGGCCGACTGCCCATCGTGTCTGCACTGCAATCCCTGGACCGGGAAGCCTTGGTGCGAGTGCTGATTGAGCCGAAAAACGCCATCGTCAGGCAATATCAGCGGCTCTTCGCAATCGACGACGTAAAGTTGGAGTTCACTGACGACGCGCTGGTGGCCGCCGCCGAACGGGCGCTGACGTACCACACCGGCGCTCGCGTTCTCCGCCATATAGTGGAAGACGCGCTGCTGGAAGTGATGTACGAGTTGCCGTCGCTGGCGGATATAGGGCGGTGCGTGGTCAACGGCGACGCCATCATGGGCGAATCGTCGCCCCGACTTTATCGGCGCAGTGGTGGGCGCTATCTCACCCTCAAGTCGGCTCTGGCCAGAGCCAGCCGGTTGGTTGACAGGAAAACCGCCTAGCCTTCCTGACGGGCGATCTCCGCTTCAATCTCGTCGGTCAGCGCTAGTCCCGTCGGCAATGTGTCCGAAAGTGGATTGCCCAAAGCGTCCAACGCTTCACCCGGCCGTACTAGCAGCCGCCGGTCGGCGACGGCGCGCAGGGTTTCCAGCAACAGGTAGGGTTCCCGACGATACCCTTCGGCTCTAATCAGGCGGAACAACGGGTTTGTCTCGTCCTCTGCAGCGCGTATTTGCTCGACATCCCGCCCGGACAAGGCCTTGCGTTCCGTATCAAAGTTACCGCCAACTATGGGCACCACGCAGTGGGACAGCACCGGGCCACGATCAACCTCCTCTGTTGCCAGATGGATCATGGCTCCGGTGCGCGTCGCTTCGGATTCAATCAACTGCCAAATCACCGATTGCCAAGCTCCCGTGGGGCCGTCAGGAAGGGCACCGTGCAGATTCAGTAAGGGGTAGCGCCGGCACAGCTCTCCGCTGCATATCAGCATATAGCCAGCCAGAGCGCACACGTCCGGCCGATATGGCTCCAAAAGGCGCATCACCTCGCGGTCAAAACCGACGCGATGCCGGGACATGGGGCCACCCCCGCGCTCGCGCCGGTATCGGGCAGAGGAGAGGGTTACCAGCGGAAAACCACAGGAATGGACCAGGTCAAAAAAAGCGTCGGAACCCTCGGCTTCCCCGGGTTCCCGGTTGCTGAACACGAACTCAATTCGAGCGTCGAGCCCACCGTCGGCGATGGCGTCGGCGACGAAACGCATCAGTCCTCGGGATCCTTCTCCTCGCCCGGTGGCAAACCAGCCTATCCGAAGCATACAGTTCCTCCGCTGGCGAGACCCGTTCAGAACGGTCCGTCGTCGTCAAACAAGGACGGGTCATCCGGCTCCGGTGGCGGCGGCACTTCCCACTCGTCATCATCGTTCAAGGGCATTTCGGCGGGCGGCGCAGGCCCACGGCTTTCCCCTGCCTGAGTGATTCGCAACTCGGCTTCGGTGAGCAATTGCTGACAGCGCTGGGCCAGGTCCATGCCCTGCCAGTACAGCAACTCTGAGTCGGATAAAGACAATTCACCCTGCTCCAGCCGGTCAACCGTCTCTTCCAAGCGCCGGTAGGCTTCCTCAAAGGGCAGCCCGGCCAATTCTTCACGCCAGCTTTCGCCCGGTTCGGTCATAATGACAAAGCCATTGGCACGTCAGTCACAATAACGGGCGCATCGCCGTGGGTGCGTTGTTGGCGCCGCGGCGCCGGCGGGTAGAGCGAGGAGGCGTTTTCGCTTCGTCGCGCACACTGGCAACGTGGGGGCGCTCAGCCGATTCGGGCTGCGTCGGAGCGACGGCTGGCGAGTGCCTGCCAACTACTGCGGACATCGCGCCGCCGGAGAGCGTTATGTCCAGTAATTCGCCGTCGGTGGCCTGGTCGGGCATGGTCAGCACCCTGCCGTCATCGGCAAGGCGCACCACAGCGTAACCTCGCTGCAAAGTAGCCTTGGGATTCAGCGCGGTCAGCTTCGCCGCCAGGGTAGCCACGTCGCGTTGGCGTCGGTCGTTTCTGCGCACTGCCAGAGTAGCAGCGCGGTCGGTCAACTCGTCAACTTTGCGGCGCAGGAGGGCGACGTCCGGCGTGCGGCGTTGCAGTCGTTGACGCTGCATTTCCAACCCACTGCGGCGCCGGTCAAGTTTGCCGAGCATTACCGCCGTCAGCTGTTGGCCGGCCGCAAAGAGATTGGCCAGCAGCTGGCTGCGGTCAGGGGTGGCCAGTTCGGCGGCCGCGGATGGCGTGGGGGCGCGGTAGTCAGCCACGTCATCGGCGATGGTAGAGTCCGTTTCGTGGCCCACGCCCGAGATTACGGGGATGCCGCTGGCGAATATGGCTCGGGCGACTTCTTCAGCGTTGAAGCACCAAAGGTCTTCCAGCGAGCCGCCACCCCGGGCCACGATAATGACGTCCGCCAGTCCTTCTTCATTGAGCAATTGAATTGCCTGCGCAATCCGGCTCGCGGCTCCATCGCCCTGCACGGCCGTGGGCGAGAGGCGGAGCTCGGCGAGTGGATAGCGACGTCGCACTACGTTTTGTATATCCTGCCATACCGCTCCGCTGGGTGAGGTAACTACGCCGATTGTCCGGGGGAATGGCGGCAGCAGGCGTTTGCGAGAAGGGTCGAACAGTCCTTCAACTTCCAATTGCTGCCTGAGGCGGGCCAATTCCAAGGCCAAGGCTCCCGCGCCTACCGGCAGCACGGCGGCCACCTGCATATTGGCCTCGCCGTAGGGCGGATAGAAAGTGAAGTTGCCACCGGCCAGAATCTCCTGTCCTTCTTCGAGGTACTCCTGGCCGGAGCGGCCGCGGAACATGACACAGCGAATGGTGCTGCCGTCCTCGCGCAGGCTGAAGTAGGAATGCCCTGAGGCAACGGTGCGCAGATTGGAAACCTCGCCCTGCACCGTCAGCCGGGACAGCAGGCCGTCCGACTCAAGCTTGTCCTTAAGGTAGGTGGCTACCTGGCCAACCGAATACACTACCGGCGACAGCATGGCGGCCTCACCGACATTACGGGGTTACGAAACACGTTCGGAATAGGTCCCGTTGCGCGTGTCTACCTTGACCACGGTTCCCGGCGTGATGAACATGGGTACGGTAATTTGAAGGCCCGTTTCCAGAGTCGCAGGCTTGTTGCCGCCCTGGGCGGTGTTGCCCTTGAACGCGGGAGGGGTGTCCACCACTTCCAGCTCCACGTGGATGGGCAGGTTCACGTTGATGGGCGAACCCTTGTAGAACACCACCTCGACCATCATGCTCTCTTTGAGATAGCCCAGGGTGTCGCCCAGCTGTTCGCCAGTCAGCTCATGCTGGTCAAAGGTTTCCTGGTCCATAAAGTAGTAGCGCGACCCGTCAGTGTACAGGTACTGTGTTTCCCGGTTGTCCACCTCGGCGATGCTGAAAGCGGTGTCATAACGCTGGAAGGTGCGTTCAATAACCGTGCCGTTAATCAGGTTGCGCATCTTGATGCGCGTCACGGGCGCGCGCTGCTGCATCTTGTGCCGCTCGTAGTCCATGACCTGCCAGGGCTGGTTTTCCAGGTCAATCACCATGCCCTTGCTCAGGTCGCCAAAGTTGATGCTCATGCTAGGTATCCCCTTCTATGTCGCTTGCGCGGCGTCATCGGCGATGATGCCGACCAATGCTTCCAGGGCAGCAGTATAGCCTCTCCATCCCAACCCGGCAATTTGACCCTGAGCGGTGTCGGCCAGCACCGAGTGTCTCCGCCACGCTTCCCTGGCGTGGATGTTGCTCAAATGCACTTCTACCACCGGGACGCCGGAGTCGGTCAGCGCGTCCTTCAGCGACAACCCGTAGTGCGTCAAGGCTCCGGCGTTGATCACCACGCCGTCGATTTCTCCCGTCCGCTCCTGGAGGCAGTCAATCAGCGCACCTTCGTGATTGGATTGAAAGCACTCTGTTTCCACTTGCAGCGTCGCCGCCCGCTCCGCGATGCGCCGGTTGACGTCGTCCAGCGTCAGGGAGCCATAGTGATGTGGATCGCGGCGACCCAGAAAGTTCAGGTTAGGCCCGTGCAGAACCAGTATCTTGGTCATTTGCCGTGTCTCCCATTTCCGTGGCTGGCTCGGCATATTTCGTCGCCATGGGATGAAAGTCCAGGTAGGCCCGCCGGGCTTCCTGCTTGGTGATGTGCGTGTAGATTTGCGTTGTGGAGACGCTGCTGTGGCCCAGCAAGTCCTGTATCACTCGCAAGTCGGCGTCACCTTCCAGCATATGACTGGCAAAGCTGTGCCGCAAGGTATGGGTGTGGATGCCTTCCTTCAACCCGGCCCGCGCCGCATGTCTGCTCACGACTTTCTCAATGCTGCGCCTAGATAGCCGTCCGCCGTACCGATTTACGAACAACGGATCGTCCCCGGACACGCTGCCCGCCAGATGCGGCCGCCCGTCGTTCAGGTAGTCGTCCAGCGCTTCCGAGGCCGGTTCCCCGTACAGCGTCCAGCGCTCCTTGTTCCCTTTTCCCCGAACCAGAATCTCCCGCCGCTCGCGATAGATGTCGCCCAGGTTCATGCCTTCAATTTCCGCCAGCCGAACCCCGGAAGCATACAGGATTTCCAGAACCGCCCGGTCCCGCAACCCGGTCGGAGTATTGTCGTCCGGGGCCTCCAACAGCCGTTCCGCCTCCTTCTTCCCCAAAAAACTCGGCAGCTTCTTCTCCACCTTCACGGGAAAGGACCGCGCCGACGGCACCGGGCTCGACTTGAACCACCCTTCCTGCGTCAAAAAGCTATAGAAGGTTCGCAGCGCGGTCAGCTTCCGCACGATGCTGACCCGTGCGTAGCCCTCCGACTTCCCTTCGCTGTTAGTCCGTCCAGCCGTCGCCAGATGGGCCACGTACCGCCGTAGAAACTGCCGGTTCATGTCCGTCAGCTTTTCGTCCACGCGCCGGCAATAAGCCAAGAACGTGTGGAGGTCATCCAAGTAAATCCGCCGCGTATTGGCTGACAATGACCGCTGCCCGGTCAAGTATCGTCCATAGCGCTGAATCAACTCCGGCGATGCCGGCGCCCAATTCCTTTCCTCTGCGATTGTCAAATTTCACCCCGTCAGTCCCGCTATAGCGAGAATCCAGCGGGGCTGCTAATCGCCAACGGTTGCCAGCTCCCGCTCCGGCCGGGCCGCGGTATCCTCCGACGCGGGCGGGTCGCCCTTCCACTTGCAGACGGTGCATGAGGCGCGCCCACGCGCCGCGGTAACCAGCATACCATCGCACTGCGGACATGGCGTCGGCAGCGGCTGCGTGTTAACGAGAAAATCACACTTGGGATAGTTCGCGCACCCCCAGAAAGGTCTCCCTGATTTCCGGGAGCGCCGTTCCACCAAGTCGCCGCCACACTTGGGGCAGGGCACGCCGCTGCTCTTGACGATGTTGCGCCGGTTGTCGCACGGATTGTCCTCCGCGTTGTACCCCGTACATGCCAGGAAGCGACCGAACCGCCCCGTCTTGATCACCATGGGACGCTCGCATCTTTCGCAAACCTCGTCAGTTTCCTCATCCGCTGGCCGGTCTGCGTTGTTCCGCATATTCCGGATGTTCTGACATTCCGGATACCCTGTGCACGCCAGGAATCGGCCAAAGCGTCCCATCTTCATCGTCATCGGTCGCCCGCACTTGTCGCACTCCGGCGAAAAGACCTTCTCCGCCTCGCTGACCGCGTGGTGGAATGGGCCGTAGAACTCCTGGAGCATCGGCACCCAATCCTGCTTGCCCTGCGCCACGTTATCCAGGTCTTCCTCCATGCGCGCCGTGAAGTTCAGGTCCATTACGTCGGAGAAGTGCTCGGTGAGTAGGTCGGTAACCGTGCAGCCCAGTTCGGTGGGCAGCAGACGGCGCTGCTCCCGCTCAACGTACTCCCGCTCTACCAGCGTGGCGATGGTGGGCGCGTAGGTGCTGGGACGGCCAATGCCCTGGGCTTCCATCTCCCGGATGAGCGTCGCTTCGGTGAAGCGCGGCGGCGGCTGGGTAAAGTGCTGCTTTGCTTCCAGGCTGTGGTTGACCAGACCGTTGCCGGCCGCCAACTCCGGCAGCGCATTTTCGTCGCCATCCCCGGCGTCGTCCCGTCCTTCAAGGTACACGGCCCGGAATCCCGGGAACTTCAGCATCGACCCCGTGGCCCGGAATCGATACACGCTGTCCGACGGGGCGACGCATTGCGCGTCAATTTCAACCGTAGTCGCTTCCAGCAGCGCGTCGGCCATCTGGCTGGCCACCATCCGCTCCCAAATCAGCGTGTACAGGCGCAGTTGGTCCCGGTCCAAGTAGGCTGCCATCGCCTGGGGCGTGCGGGAGATAGAAGTAGGGCGGATGGCTTCGTGCGCTTCCTGGGCGTTCTTGCTGCGCGTACGATAGGACCTCGGCTTGTCCGGCGTGTAATCCTTGCCGTACCGGCCGTGGATGTAGTCCCTGGCCTCTCGCACCGCGGACTCGGCGACGTTAACGCTGTCGGTACGCATATAGGTAATCAGGCCGACCGAGCCTTCGCTGCCAACGTTCAGCCCCTCGTAGAGTTGCTGCGCCAGCGCCATGGTGCGTTGGGCAGTGAACCGCAGCTTGCGGCCGGCCTCCTGCTGGAGCGTGCTGGTGATGAAAGGCGGCGCCGGCCGCTGACGCCGCGGCTTCTTCTCCACCTTGTCAACCGAGTAACCCGCGCCTTTCAGCTCCGATTCCAGGCTCCGTGCTGCCTCCTCGTTGGGAATGTTCAGCTTCCGACTGCCTTTGCGGGAGTGCAGTGTAGCAGTGAATAGACTGAGACTGTTGGCCGGGTCCGTGTCCTTGTGAAGATCGGCCTCCAGCGACCACCACTCTTGCGGCACGAAGGCCCTGATTTCCCGCTCCCGCTCCACTATCATCCTCAGTGCCACCGATTGCACCCGGCCCGCCGAGAGGCCCAGCTGCACCCGCAGCCACAGCAGCGGGCTGATTTCATACCCCACCAGCCGGTCCAGGATGCGCCGGGCCTGCTGCGCGTTCACCAGTTCCATGTCAATTTCGCGGGGATGCTCAAAGGCTTCTTCCACCGCCTGCCTGGTGATTTCATGGAACACTACCCGCTTGGGCGGCTTCGGATTCTTGTCCCAGCCGGCCGCCGCCTGCAGGTGCCACGATATGGCCTCACCCTCACGGTCCGGGTCCGTCGCCAGG
Organism: Chloroflexota bacterium; assembly: GCA_009837355.1. GTDB lineage: Bacteria > Chloroflexota > Dehalococcoidia > Lucifugimonadales > UBA3495 > Bin87. Next base: position 92,689 of record VXTR01000075.1, read on the forward strand.
AATATCTCGGAAGCTTTGGCCCCGGCCGCCTTCAAGCCATCCACCAATTCCTTTTTGTCCCGCATCGTCAGGTATCTGGGCGCGAACTCTTGCTCGGTGTCCACCCCCAGGGTGGACTTGGGCAGGTCGCGCACATGGCCCATGGAGGCAGCCACCACGTACTTATTGCCGAGAATCTGGCCCACAGTGCGAGCTTTTGCCGGAGACTCCACAATGACCAGTCGCTTGCCGGCCGCTGACGGCACCACGCCGCTGCGCGTTCGTGGGGTGGTTGCCTTGCCCTTGCTGGCCGACCGGGCTGAGCTTCTGCTTCTTCCCGACCTGGCGACAGTCTTCCCGGTCTTCTTCCTAGTGGCGCTGGTCTTCGGCGGCATCTGGCGAATCTCTCTAAGGTTTGTCGGTAGTATTGCTGGCGCTAAACCAGTTGATAGTGCATGGTGCCCACTTGCTGCACCAGCCCTTTCAGTTCCAGCATGGTCAGCAGGCTGCTCACCTCGGCAATCGGGCATCCGTTCATCTGAGCCAGGTCGTCGATGTGAGTGGGTTCCGTCGTCACGTGGCGCAGCAGGTCGGCCTCTTCAGGGTCGACCGGCTGCGGTTTGCGCTCTGGCGGCTGGGCCAAGCCGAGGGGCATTTGCTTGGGCTCTCCGTCCAGCCCTATCTCCTCCAATATATCACGAACATCGCAAACCAACTTGGCCCCTTCCTTGATGAGGCGATTGGTGAGCCGGCTGCTTTCCGAATAAACGCTGCCCGGCACACAGAATATCTCTCGATTCTGTTCCAGAGCATGGAACACCGTCCATCGGGTACCGCTGGTCTCGCCGGCTTCGGTTATCAGCGTACCCAAAGCCATTCCGCTGATGATGCGATTGCGTCGGGGGAAGTTGGATGCCTCCGGGCGCGCGCCCAAGGCAAATTCGCTGACCAGCGCGCCGCCGTCGGCAACGATGCGTTCCGCCAGGCGACGGTTTTCGGAGGGATAGACCGAATCCAGACCGTTGCCCAGCACGGCTACTGTCCTGCCCCCGGCGTCGAGCGTGGCCTGATGTGCCCTGGTGTCAATTCCCAACGCCAGCCCGCTGACTACCGTCACACCGCGCGTGGCGAGAGCAGCGCACAGTTCCGAAGTAATCCGCCGTCCGTAATCGGTAGGCCGCCTGGTGCCCACCACCGCGATTGACGCTTCGTCATCAGCGCATAAATCGCCCCTGCAGTACAATACCGGAGGAGCGTCAACAGTTTCTTTGAGCCGCCCGGGATACCTTTCATCGTGCCAGGTGAGTGCTTGAACCCCCGATTTTGCCAGCCGATCCAGTTCTCTTTCGGGGCTTACTTTTTCACGAACCTCTAAAACGGCTTTGGCGACTTTGCCACCCAAGCCGGCGGCGCGCAACTCGCGTTGAGGCGCATTCCAGGCCAGCTCCAGGTTGCCCCCAAAGTGGGATTCCAACAGGCGGAACCGAGCCGCTCCGAGACCCGGAGCCTGGCTCAAGGCAATCCAGTAACCCAAGCTTTCTGTGGCTGATGCTATCACGGCGGGGATTCTATCACAGCGTAATTTTTTCAAACAACAACCAAATGTCATCAAACGGCGCGAGTCATCTCACCTTGCCGTGCAATGAACGCTGGGCTAGTATTACCACGATTTACGCTACCGCAGCGTCCGGAGGTTTCCATGCGATACGACTACATCGTGGTCGGCGCCGGCTCGGCCGGTTCCACCATCGCAACCCGCCTGTCCGAGGACCCTGACAAAAGCGTGCTGCTCCTGGAAGCCGGACCCGACTACCCCGACTTCAGTCACCTTCCGGACGACCTGAAACTGGGCAACAACGTTTTCTTCTCAGCCTACGGTCCTCATAGCTGGGCTTACAGCGCCCGGGTAACCGCCCAGCAGACCGACCTAGTCATCCCTCGCGGCAAGGCGACCGGCGGCTCCTCCGCCATCAATGGCCAGGTGCTGTACCGCGGCATCCCAGAAGACTATGACCGGTGGGCGGAATGGGGCAACGACGAGTGGGGGTACACGGGTTGTTTGCCCTTCTTCCGCCGCATGGAAAACGACCACGACTTCCAAGACGACTGGCACGGAACCGACGGGCCGATTCCGGTGCGCCGCTACCGTCCAGACGAGTGGTTGCCTCACTCCGTTGCTTTCAAGGATGCAGCGGTTTCGCTGGGCTTCAAGGACGATCCCGACCAGAATCACCCGGAATCCACGGGCGTGTCGCCGCGGGCCAGGAACACGCTGGACGGAGTGCGCATCAGCACGGCGTTGGCCTATCTGAACCTGGCCCGGCACCGCCTCAACTTCAACCTGCGGGCCAACGTACAGGCGTGCCGAGTGGTCTTTGACGGCAAGCGGGCCGTGGGCGTAGAGGTGGAAAGCGGCGGCGAACGATTCATAGCCGAGGGGAATGAAATCATCGTCAGCAGCGGCGCCATCGCGTCGCCTCAACTGCTGCTGCTCTCCGGCGTCGGGCCGGGGGACCACCTGAGAGAGGTGGGCATACCGGTGACGCACGAACTGCCCGGGGTCGGCCAGAATCTGCGCGATCATCCTTCCGCTTGTGTCCTGTTCCGGGCCGTCGGCGAGCGGCCCGAAGTGCAAGCCGCCGCCATCCAGGTGGGCTTGCGCTACACAGTGGAGGATTCCTACCTGCGCAACGATATGCAGATTACACCCCTGCTAATGACATCGGAACACCGGCCGGCGCAGGTGGAAATCAATGACGATGAGAACTACATCGGCATAAGCGCCAGCCTGCAATTGGCCCTGGGACAGGGCGAACTGCGCCTGAAGTCCAGCGACCCTCTGGAGTACCCCTACCTGGACTACAACTATTACCAGGAACCCTTTGACCTGGAGCGGATGCGCAAGGCCATCCGTACCTGCGTGGAAATCGGCGAACACCCGTCATACCGAGAAATTCTGCTGGGACGGGTAACGCCGGACGACGCGGAGCTGGCCTCCGACGCCGCGCTGGACGATTGGCTGATGCGGAACTCGGGCACGTCGCACCACGTCTCTGGTACCTGCAAGATGGGGCCGGCCAGCGACGTCATGGCCGTGGTGGACCAGCAGGGCAGGATTCACGGGCTGGCAAATATCCGCGTCGCCGACGCTTCCATCATGCCGGATTGCATACGCGCCAACACCAACGCCACGACCATCATGATTGGCGAGAAAATCGCCGACTACATCCGCGCTGGCCGCTGAATTCCCTACCTGATCCCGCTCAGTGCCCGGTCCAGATTGAACGCAGAACTGATGAGGGCCAAGTGTGTGAAGGCCTGCGGAAAGTTGCCCAGGCCTTCACCACTGGGGCCGGTTTCCTCAGCGTACAATCCCAGGTGGTTGGCGTAGCCCAGCATCTTTTCGAACATCAGGCGGGCTTGGTCCAGCCGCTTCGGGTCTCCCCAGCCGGCCCGGGTCAGCGACTCCACCAGCCAGAAAGTACACATATTGAACGTCCCTTCCTGCCCGGCGAGACCGTCGGAGAAATGGTCGGAGTTGTAGCGATACACGAGGCTGTCCGACACCAGCCCGCCCTGACGGGGGCTCCGGTTGATGGCGTCCAGCGTGCTCAGCATCCGGGGGTCGGTGGGGGACATGAAAAACACCAGGGGCATAATCAGGTTGGATGCGTCCAGCGAGTCGCTGCCGTAGTGCTGCACGAAAGCCTGCCGATCTTCGCTCCAGCCCTGGCTTTGAATCTCTTCGTAAATTTCGTCGCGGGCTTCCAACCAGCGCAGCCGCTCAGACGGGAAGGAGCGTGAATCGGCGAGTTTCACCGCTCGGTCCAGCGCTACCCAACACATCAGCTTGGAATACACAAAGTGCTGCCGGCCACCCCGGGTTTCCCAGATACCTTCATCCGCCACCCGCCAGTTGTCGCACACCCAGTTGGTCATCTGGCGCAGCTTGGTCCAGAAATCAAAGGAGATCGGCTCGCCGTAACGGTTGAAGAGATACACCGAGTCCATCAACTCACCATAGATGTCCAGCTGCAACTGGTCATAGGCCCCGTTGCCGATGCGAACGGGCCTGGATCCCCGATACCCCTCCAGGTGGTCCAGGGTAATCTCCTCCAGGTGCCGCCGGCCGTCGATGCCGTAGAGGATTTGAATGTTGCGAAAGTCGCCGTCAAAGGGGTCGATTTGGGACTCCAGCCAGTGCATAAAGCGGCTGGCCTCGTTGGTGAACCCGATGCGGAGCAGTGCGTACAGGGTAAAGGCGGCGTCTCGAATCCAGGTGTAGCGGTAATCCCAGTTCCGCTCCCCGCCCAGTTCCTCAGGCAGGCTGCACGTGGGCGCGGCGATGATGGCACCGGTGGGTTCGTAAGTGAGCAGTTTCAAGACCAGCGCCGAGCGTTCCACCATCTCCTGCCAGCGCCCCTTGTAAGTGCATTGCGACAGCCAATCCCGCCAGTAAGTTACGGTCTCCTCAAAAAGCTCTTCGCCCTCCGCTTCGTCCAGCGGATGATAGTCGGAACTGGTGTCACCCATCACTCCAATGCTGATCGTGACTGACTCGCCCTCAGCCAGTGCGAACACGCCGAGCACGCCGTTGCCGTCCTGTTCCAGCAGTACGTTGGTTGACAACTGCAACCCCAGTTCGTCGGACACAAACGCCGCGCCGTACTCGTTAAGTTCCGTGCGGTGGCTGTCGCGGGCGTAGTTGAATGCCGGGTAGCATTCCAAGACAAAAGGCACAACACCGCGGACGCAGCTGACCCGGCGGATGAGCTCGGTGTGATGATGGGGATGGTCTGCGGTAGAAACCGGCATGAAATCGATAATCTCGGCAACGCCGCTCTGACCCAGAAAGCGAGTAATGAGGACGTTGCTGGCCGGCCAGTACACCTGCTTCTGAACCGGCGGCTCGTCCAGTACGGGGGCGATTTTGAAGTGGCCGCCCTTCTGTTCATCCAGGATGGCGCCAAACACGCTGGGCGAATCGAATCTGGGACAGCAGAACCAGTCCACCGAGCCGTTCACGCCAATCAGCGCGCAAGTCCGCATATTGCCGACGATGCCATAGTCTTCTATAGGAAGATACGCCATGCTGTCCCGCCTGTTCGGGCGCGGGCGCCGCTGCGACGGAGCGGGCGCGCCGGTTTCGCTACCCTTCGGTCGTTGCCAGCGTAGCGACGCTGAATACAACCCGGAACGGGTAGCAGTAGATGACTACGCTCTGCGCTTCCGCCAAATCGAAGTTGGCGGGAATGTCGTAATTCTGGGAGCCGATGTTTCCCTTCAACTTGCCGAGTTCGACGTAGCCGGCGTCGGACAGGTCGGAGTGGCCTTCAGGATTGGGAGCGTTGACCAGCAGCACCCGCAGGTCGGGGCCGTTGGTAACCATGAAATCCTCCAGGCGCAGGATGCGTTGACTGGGCGCGATCTCGTAGATAACCGCGTTGCCCGAACCCTTATGGAAGGAGTCGGCGTCGCGGAAGTCTCCGGCCGCCTTCACGGCGTTCACAGCCACGCTGGGGGACATAGCCGGCATAGCTTGGGCAATCTCCGGGGCGTCGATGGCGGCGGCGACGCCCATCTGCACTTCCACTTCCTCCAGGGTCATGTCTTCGGGCACCATGGCGCGGGCCGCGTTGGGAAAGTCCTCCAGGGTCATGCCTTCGGGCACTGCGGCGCGGGCCGGGATGGGAAAGTCTTCTTCCACAATAGTGTCAGTGAACAGCGGGTTAAGCAGCCACCACGCGAACCACGCTATGGGAATAAGTGCAAAAATCCCGATGCCAATCAGAATGTAGCGAATCATAGTCTTGGCGCCTCCCTGACCAAAGCAGCAGGATAATATCAGGTTTGACCGCTCCGCAACCGGGCCAACGCGTTCCGCACCGTTTCTAGATCGTCAGCGTCGGGGGCTGCTGCTATATACGCCGCGAAATCGTCGGCGGATTCACGGTGATTGCCGGCTTTCAGGTGAACCACGCCGCGGTCTCGCTGCTCCTCCGGTCGGTCGGGCAATACCGCCATCAGCGCGCCGATGGTGGTGATACAACGATCGAAATCTTCCCGGTCCCAATAAATGGCCTTGAGGTTGCGGAGGATGCGGGCCAGGACTTCCCGAGGCGTTACCGGGTCCAGATGGTAGGCTTCGAGTCGCGCCGAATCGCCGGCGGCCTGGCGCATCAGGGCTGCGCATTCATCCTGGCTGAGCAGCAAGCCGCCGTTGAACGCGTCCACGTAGAAATTAGGCTCGTCGCGATGGCGGATTACGAAGTGGCCGGGCATACCGATACCCAGCACCGGGACGCCGGCCCGTCGTCCTACTTCAATGCAGAGCAAGGACAGGATGATGGGTATTCCCAGGCGCCGCTCCAGCACATGGTTCAGGTAGGAGTTACGCGGGTCATAGTAGTCGTCGCGGTTGCCACTGAGGCCAATCACGTTAAAGAGCAGGTCGGTGATGGCGTTGAGCTGCTGGAGGGCGTCGGCGTCGGCCGGGATTCGGGACGTGGCGGCTTCGGCCATGCGGTCAAGGTTGGCCCGGATGCCGTCGATGTCAACGTTGGGGTCATCGGTTGAAGCGATGAGCAGCGCGCCCAAGGCCAGGTCAAAGTCGCCGTCAACCTGGTCAGCAGCGGGGGATTCCAGCAGCCGGCCCAGCTGCAGGATGGCGTCTCCGGCAAACATCGGTGGATTGCTCCGGCGGCCTAGAGGTGGCGTCCTTCCAGACGGCGGCGGCGATACTCGGCGGCGGATACGTCCGGGACGGGAGGGTTGCCCGGATAGCTGGCCTGCTCGGCCTGCACTGATGACACGCGGCCGGCGACTTCGCGGAGTTCGGGCACGTCGGAGCCGCAGGACTCGCACCAAGCCGTCTCGGTGACCATGAGGCGCATATTGTCCTTCTTGACGGTCAGCTCGCCCAGTTCGTACCGGCAGTGGGCGCATCTGCGGGTTATGGTAACTTCGGTGATGGGCATTGCAGCTGTCTCAGCGTGGCAGAGTGGGCAAAGCCCATACTAGCGGGCGGTGAACCCGCCGTCCACCACCAGCTCGGCGCCGGTGATGTAGGAGGCGTCGTCGCTGGCGAGGAAGAGCACGGCGTTGGCGACTTCCTCCTGCCGTCCCTCGCGGCCCATGGGAACGTGCTCTTCCAGCATTTCGCGGCGGCCGGCGCGGACGTCCTCGGTGGGGATGTTGCCCATCATGGGCGGCATATAGCCGGGGTGCACGGAGTTGACTCGAATGTTTTCCCGGCCGTAGCGCACCGCCATGGCCTTGGTGAAAATGCGGACGGAGCCCTTGGAGGCGTTGTAGGCCGGGTGGCCGCTGAGCATTCCGACCAGCCCGGCGATGGAGGAGATGTTGACGATGGAGCCGCCGCCGTTCTGCCGCATTTGTTGGATGGCGTGCTTGGTGCCCAGGAAGACGCCGGTGGAGTTGATGTCCATGATGCGCGACCAGGCTTCCAGGCTGTCGTCGTCGGGGACGGCGCGGCTGCTGATGCCGGCGTTGTTGACCAGGATGTCGAGCCGGCCGAACCGGGAGACGGCCTGCGAGACGACGTTGGCCCAGGCGTCTTCGCTGGTAACGTCGGTGTGGACGAAAAGGCTCTCGCCGCCGGCCTCGTTGATTTCGGCCTCGACCTGGCGGCCGTCGTCCTCGCGGATGTCGGCGATGACGACCTTGGCGCCCTCGCTGGCGAACAGCCTGGACTCGACGGCTCCCATGCCGTGGGCGCCGCCGCTGACAATGGCAACCTTATCTTGCAATCGCATCGTATCGCTCCGGGGCGCCGCCTGGGGCGCGCGCCGACTTGGAATCAATGGGACACCAGCATAACTGCCCGGCCCGCCGGGTTCAACCGGCGGGCCGGGTTTTGTTTTTTCATGGATAAACGGGGTGAAGGGGATTTTGGGTTGGTCTCCTGTGGTTGGTGTTGATTGTTAGCCTGCCTGAGGTCGGTTTCCGGAAGTCACTGTGGTCGTTGTCAGTCCCACGGCCGGGGGTGGTACGCAAGGGTTTTTACCCTCCGAGTGGGTGAGCCTAATGAGAGCGTCCAGATCAGAGGTAGCCACCGTTAAGATTCGCACGGGTCATTTGTTAGCCGTACACGCCGCAGTGGGTAGCGCGCTGGAACAAGCGTGGTCTTGCGATTTGGAGATGCTGACGATTGTAGCCGTTGACGACCGTAGTGATGATGACCTCGTTGGCAGGCTGTGGATAGATGGATGATTTCGCTAGCAGTGAAGCCATTATAGAACTAAAGTTCCGTAGATGTCAATGGGTCAGCGTCGGTGAATTGTCAGGCGGAGGATGGTGTATGCTGAGCTTGATGGATTAGCGGCTTTGTGAATGACTTTGAGCGGAGGTTTGGAGTGTACCAGGCAGCGGTTTTTGTACATCTGGCGTCGGCCATCATTTGGATCGGGGGCAGCCTGTTTTTGGCGTTGGCGCTGATCCCGGTGATGCGGCGGTTTGCGCCGGCGCCGGGCGAGCCGCCGACGCTGCCGCCGGATCTGCTGGCGATGGTGGCCCGGCGGTTCCGGGTCATATCGTGGGTATGCATCGCGCTGCTGGTCGCGACCGGACTGTATATCCTGCCGACGCGCTACGGAATCGGCTTTAGTGACTTTTTCAGCCTGGGCGGGCATTTCGTCGGCACGTTGCAGGTGAAAGTAGCGCTGGTGGCGGTGGTCATCTGGCTGAGCGCGCTGCACGACTTTATCATCGGCCCATACGCGAACCGCCTGATTGAGGCGATGCAGGCGGGGGAGGAAACGCCGGGATACCTGCCGACGCTGCGCAAATCCGTAATCTGGATCGCCCGGGTGAACGTGCTGCTGATGGTCATGATTGTGGTGGTGGCGGTGTCGATGACCAAGGGCACGCCGGTGTAACGGAGGTGAGAGTATGGCCGGCGATAAGCGCGGCGAAACCTATGGGGAGCTGCCGGTATTCGAGCATCATCATGGCCGGCCGGAGGTCTGGCCGGGCCTGCGGATTGACGGGCTGGTACGGGTAGCGACGGTACTGACGGAGCCGGAACTGCGCGAGCTGACCCGGCGAAGCATGACCGCCGACTTTCGCTGCCTTGAGGGTTGGTCGGTTCCGAACCAGAATTGGGAGGGCATACCGCTGTCGGTTGTGCTGGACATCGCCGGCCCGACGCCGGAAGCACGGTACGCCGCCGTATCCGCCGCCGACTTCACCATCGCCGTGCCGCTGGACGCCGACACGGCGAACATCCTGCTGGCGACGCGCCTGAACGGGGCCGAGCTGCCGGAGGAGCACGGAGGCCCGTGCCGGCTGGTGAGCGTGGAGCAGGCTTGCTACGCCAGCGTGAAGTGGGTGGACAGCATCACGCTTACGGCGACGATGCCGGAGGAAACGGCGCGGGACATCGCCCGGGCGCGGAACGCCGGCGTCAGTTCTCCAAGTCCTTGAAACGGTAGCCGAGGCCGCGCTCACTGAGGATGTACTCCGGGTTTCGGGGGTCGCGCTCCAGCTTTTGGCGGAGATAGGTAACGTAGGTGCGGACGTACTGGTGCTCGCCCCGGTACTCCGGGCCCCAGACGCGTTCCAAGAGGGTGTCGTGGCTCAACAGCTGGCCGGCGTTGTTGACCAGCTGGTACAGCAGGCGGTACTCGGTGGGGCGCAGGTGCATCTCTTTACCGTCGGCGAAGACCATGCTGCGGTCGAAGTTGATGGTGAGCCAGTCGTCCACCGCCACTTCCTGCAGCGGCGGCGGTTCGGTGGCTTCAATGCGGCGGAACAGGGCGCGGATGCGCGACACTAGTTCCCGGGGGCTGAAGGGCTTGGTGAGGTAGTCGTCGGCGCCCAAGTCCAGGCCGGCCACCCGGTCGGCTTCGTCGCCCCGCACGGTTACGAATATGACCGGCACCGAGGATTGGGCGCGGATGCGACGCAGGGTTTCAAAGCCGTCCATTTCGGGCATCATCACGTCAAGCACGACCAGGTCGATTGCGGTATCGGCGTTAAGCCGGTCCAGGGCTTCGCGGCCGTTGCCGGCCGTGGCGACGTTGAACCCCTCTACTTCCAGGTTCATGGCGGTGAACTGGACGATGCGCGGTTCGTCATCGACGACCAGGATGGTGCGCCGGTCGGCGGCGGTCATGCTTGCCCTGTCCACGGTTCGGCGAAGGTGAGGGTGAATATGGAGCCGCCGCCGGGGTTGTCGGACACGGATACGCCGCCGCCGTGGGCTTTCATTATCTGGTCGCAGATGTAGAGGCCCAGGCCCATGCCCCTGGAGATGGCGGCGGCCGGATTTTGTGAACGGTGGAAGCGCTCGAAGATGCGTCGGGATTCCCAACGAGGCACGCCGACGCCGGCGTCGCATACCGCTACCGTCACAGCGCCGTTGCGGTTATTGGCGCAGAACACCTGGACCGGGCCGCCGCCCGGGGAGTATTTGACGGCGTTGTCCAGCAGGTTGACCAGCACTTCTTCCAACAGTGCCGGGTCGCCCACCACCGGCGGCAAGTCATCATCGGCCTGAACGGATAAATGGTGATTTCGAGAAGCGGGGTTCATTCTGCCGACGACTTTCTCAGCCACGGTGGCCATGTTGACCTGCTCGCGGCTGATAGGCAGTTCGCCGGATTCCAGGCGGGAGGCCAGGAGCAGCCGGTTCATCAGCTGACTCATGTGGTCGGTCTCTTCCTCGATGGCCTCGAAGATGGGGCGCAGGGTGTCGCCGTCCCACTGGGCGTCGGGGCGCGACAGGGTGTTGGTGTAGCCCTTGATGATGGCCAGGGGAGTCTGGAGTTGATGTCCCAGCATGGAGAGGAAAGTGGAGCGCATATTCTCCACCTCCCGCACGCGGGTCATATCCCGAACGTTGACCACTGCGTTGAGGGGAGCCTGCTCCGGAGAACGCACCACCGAGTAGACCAGAGCCACCTCGGTGCTGTGGCCGCTGCGGGAGCGGACGGTGGCGGCTAATTCGGACACGCCACTGGCGGCGTCTGTCGAGTGCAGCATGGGGCAGCGTCCCGGGCAGATGGGGCGGCCTTCCCGGTCGCGCCAGTTCAGGGCCATAGCACAAGGCAAACCCAGCAGTTCCTCTCTGGGAACGCCCAGCAGCCGCTCCATGGCCGGGTTAACGCTGACGATGCGGCGAGCCGCGTCCACTGTGTAAATGCCGTCGGCGCTGCCCTCCAGGATGGATTCCACACGCTGTTTTTCCTGAGTCAACAGGTGGGCCAGGCGGGCGGACTGGACGGCGATGGCGGCCTGTTCGGCGAAGGCGGCCAGCACAGGAGGGTCGAGCTGGGAAAAGTTGGCGGCGTCGGAGGAACGGAGGACGAAAATCAGGCCGACGGTTTCCTCTCCAGTGTGCAGGGGAACCGCCATCACCGGGTTCTGCATTTCGCCGGTGGTTGACACGGGGAGCGCGGACTGAGGGAATAGGGTAGATAAGAGCGCGAACTGCTCCCGGCTCAAGGCGAGGTCCGGGATAGCCTCGTTAAGCAGCGGACGAATGCGGCCGATCTGCGGACCGTCCAGCCCGTAGGCTCCGGTAACGACAAAGCGGCGTACCGCGTCGTCCCAGGTAGCGACGACGGCGGCGCTGCCACCCAGGGCGCGGACAGCGTTACGCAGTATGTCTTCCAGCTCCGGCTGGAGCTCGGCGCCCTCTTCGACGCCCGCTGGACGTTGGATATTCAACCTGCCGACCATGGAGAATCACGCATCCGAACCGGGTATTTCCAACGCAATTTTAACATTAACCCCATTGGAAAACCGGCAGGGGTAGTTGAGAATTAACTGCCAAAGGCTGGGGGCCGTCTTTTGGGGCGGCTCAAGCAAGGAGGTACCAATGCCCAGGTACGTTTACCGGTGCACTGCGTGCGACCACGAATACGACCAAAGGGAGAGTTTCGGAGCCTCGCCGCAAGGAGAGTGTCCGGAATGTTCCGGCGTGAGTCGGCGGATATTCCACCCCGTACCGGTGATTTACAAGGGTTCGGGGTTCTATACCACCGATTACGCGCGCAAGAAGTGACTCCCGCCGACGCGGGGCCACGGCATAACCCAAGCCAGATACAACACCACAAAGCAAGGAGGCAATCAGTGGCCACTTTCACACCACTAGGAGAGCGCATCGTCATCAAGCCGATGGAGCAGGAAGCCCAGACCAGGGGCGGAATCCTGCTGCCGGACACGGCCAAGGAAAAGCCCCAGGAGGGCGAAGTCGTGGCCGTGGGACCGGGCCGGGTCGCTGACGACGGCAGCCGCATCAGCATGGAACTCACCGTAGGCGACAAGGTCATCTACTCCAAGTACGCCGGCACCGAGTACGAGGACGGCGACGAAGAGTATCTCATCATGCGGGAGTCCGACGTGCTGGCCAAAATCGGCTAACCGCGCGGGCTACACCGACTGATTCAAACCAAGTTTCAAACCGAGCATCCACACGACAACGAGGAGAAAAGCAATGCCCGCAAAGAAGTTGGCATACTCCGAAGAGGCGCGCAAGTCGCTGCGAACCGGCATCGACACGCTGGCCGATTCCGTCAAGATTACCCTGGGCCCCCGGGGCCGCAACGTGGTGCTGGACAAGAAGTTCGGCCCTCCGCAGGTCTGCTCCGACGGCGTAACCATCGCCAAGGAAATTGAGCTGCCGGACGCTTTCGAGAACATGGGCGCGCAGTTGCTGAAAGAAGCGGCCACCAAGACCAACGACGCCGCCGGCGACGGCACCACCACCAGCATCGTGCTGTCCCAGGCCATCATCAATGAAGGCTTCAAGAACGTAACCGCCGGGGCCAACCCCATGGCCATCAAGCGGGGCATCGAGCGCGCGGTTGGCCAAATCGTAACCGAGCTGCAGTCGATGTCGCAGCCGGTGGAGACCCGGGAGCGCATCGGCCAGGTCGCATCTCTGTCCGCCCACGAGGACGCCATCGGCGAGACCATCGCCGAAGCCATGGAGAAGGTCGGCAAGGACGGCGTCATTACCGTTGAAGAGTCTCGCGGCCTCACCGACGAGATTGAGTACGTAGAGGGAATGCAGGTTGATCGCGGCTACATCTCCCCTTACTTCATCACCAACAGCGACCGGATGGAATCCGCCATCGACGACTCTTACCTCATCATCACCGACAAGAAGATCTCCGCCGTTGCCGACCTGGTGCCGGCCCTGGAGAAGCTGCTGCAGGTTGGTCAGAAAAACGCTGTCATCGTCGCTGAAGACGTGGACGGCGAGGCGCTGGCGACCCTAGTGGTCAACAAGTTGCGCGGCATCATGAACGTGCTGGCCGTCAAGGCGCCCGGCTTCGGCGACCGCCGCAAGGCCATGCTGGAAGACATCGCCATCCTGACCGGCGGCACCGTCATCAGCGAAGAGACCGGCCGCCGGCTGGACTCGGCCACCATCGAGGACTTCGGCCGCGCCCGGCGGGTTTCGTCCACCAAGGACGACACCACCATCGTGGAGGGCCACGGTTCCGAGGAGGCCATCCAGGCCCGCATCAACCAGATCAAGGCCCAGATCGAAGACACGACCTCGGAGTACGACCGCGAGAAGCTGCAGGAGCGGATGGCCAAGCTATCCGGCGGCGTAGCCGTCATCAAGGTTGGCGCGGCCACCGAGATTGAGCTGAAAGAGCGCAAGGCTCGCGTGGAGGACGCTCTGTCCGCCACTCGCTCGGCAGTGGAAGAGGGCATCGTTCCCGGCGGCGGAGTCGCCCTGGTTCGCGCCCAGCGCGCGCTGGAAGGCGTGGGCAACCTGACCGGCGACGAAGTGGTCGGCCTCAACATCATCCGGCACTCGCTGGAGCAGCCCTTGAAGATTATCGTGGAGAACGCCGGCGGCGAAGGCGCGGTGGTGCTGCACGACGTCAAGGACCAGTCCGACGACTACGGCTACGATGCCGAGGTCAGCGAGTTCGGCCCGATGCTGGAGCGCGGCATCATCGACCCGGTGAAGGTTACCCGCTCTGCCTTGCAGAATGCCGCTTCCGTGGCGGCGATGGTGCTCACCACCGAGTCCATGATCACCGAGATACCCGAACCCATGCCAGCGGCTCCCGCAGCCCCACCCATGGACTTCTAAATCTCGAGACAATTCCTACGGGAAACCTGCCGGAGCGGTCAATGAATCGCTCCGGCAGTTATGTTTGGTGTTATAGTTAGCAGCGTACTGTATTCCCTGGCGGCGCTGAGACCAAAGGCTATGCGCCGTCCCGGCTCCTCTGCCGAGGCCACTTCTGAACCGCTCGCCATTACGCCGTTTTCTGGACTGGCATCCACCCACGCCGTTCTTTTACGGGTGGTTGGTGCTGGCGATGGGTTGCTTGTCCAGCGCGGGCGGCTCCAGCGTATCCCAGGTGGTGATGGGGACCATCCAAGTCTATATCTCCCAGGACACCGGCTGGACCATTGAAAGGATCGCAATTGCGGTGACGGCGGGGACGTGGATATCGGGACTGCTGGCTCCCCTGGCCGGGTTCATGGCTGACCGATACGGCCCGCGTCTGCTCACCACCGTCGGACTGGTTGTGGTGGGCTGCTGCCTGCTGGTTATATCGGCGACCAACAACAACTCGCTGTTGCAGTTCATCATCCCCTACGTCATCGCCCGTTCCATCAGCAATCCGTTTCTGATCGGGGTGGTGCCTCGCGTCGCTACGGTCAACTTCTTCCGTAGGTGGCGCAACATTACCATCGCCATCTCGGGGATGGCGCGACCGGTGGGCGGCGCAATCAACATTCAGATAATCTCGTTGATCGCGCTGAACCAGAGCTGGCGAGCGGCCTACGGTTACGTTGGCGTGTTTCTGCTGCTGCTGGCGGTGCCGGCGTTCCTGGCGATGCGGCGGACGCCGGAGGAAATCGGTATGCTGCCGGACGGCGCGCGTCCCAGTCGGGCTACGGCGGATGCGCGGCGGGCCGCCGACGGTCGGCCCGGCGGCGGGCTTGAACCGGAGTTCAGTTGGACGGCCAGGGAGGCCATGCGGACCCGCGCTTACTGGTGCCTGGCCGGCACTGCGGTTTTTGCGATCATAGCGTCTGCGGGGTCGGGCTATATTCTGGTGCCGTACTTGGTAAGCTCGTCCGGCCCCGGGCTCGCCAACCCCCAGGCGGTGGGCGTAGGCAGCCTAGGCGCGGTTCTGGCGTTGACCACGCTGGTGTGGGGATACATGGCGGACAAGCTGGGACCTCGGCGTTGCATGTTGATTACCATCACCGGGGCGGTAGCGTCGGGAATATTTCTGATCACCGGCGTGAACTCGGTGTTGACAGCCTACATTTTCGCCGTGCTGTGGGGGTTCTTTTCCAACACGGTGGGCACACTGGAGCACATGCTGCTGGCCCAATACTTCGGGCGCGGTTCGTTCGGGGCGATTATGGGTTCGCTGGGACCGCTGCAGACCACGGCGTTGGGAGTGGGGCCGCTGTTCGGGAGTTATCTGCTGACTTACACGCACAGCTACCCGGTGGTCTTCACGGTGCTGTTAGCGATGTATGCTGCCGCCGGGATGCTGATTTTCCTGGCGAAAGCGCCCCGTCTGCCGCCCCGGGCGACGGCAACCGATCCTGAGGCCAGCGGCGCCACGGGCACGCCGGCGACGGTATAATCCATGTCAATCAACCGACGGAGGCAAATCATGGCCGAAGCAACTTACATGAACCCAAGCGGAATCGCCGACCCCTCGCCATCCGGCTTTACCGCCGTAGTGAAGGCCGGCAACACGGTGTACATCGCCGGCATGGTGGCACAGGATGAAAACGGCAACGTCGTTGGCGCCGGCGACGCCGAGGCCCAGACCCGGCAGATTTGGCACAACATCGGCGTTGCGGTTGCCGCCGCCGGGGGAAGCCTGGCCGACATCGTGAAGACGACGACCTACGTGACCGGCATCGAGCACGGAGCGGCGGTGCGGAAAGTGCGCGGCGAACTGTTTCCCAGCAATCCGCCCACCAGCACGCTGCTGGTGGTGAGTGAGCTGGCGAACCCGGCCTACGTGGTGGAGATCGAGTCGATCGCAGTGGTGGGGTAAGGCGCGGGAAAGGCCGTTAACCTAACTCTCCCAACTCGCATTCCCGGCGCCGCTGCTGTAAGACCAGCCACATACGGTGCCAGACGTAGCGGCGTTCCGGGTCTTCGAGGCGGCGGCCGATTAGCTGGCGCACGGCCAGGACGGCCTGGCCGGCGAAGAATCCCCAATGGCCGGGTTCGTTGCGAATCCAGCCGGCTACCCGCTCGGGGTGAGCGTCGGCGACGTCGGCCAGCGTGCGGTCCAAGGCAGCGTCGCCGGCGTCCTGCTCCGAGGGCATGGGGCTAACCGCCGCCTACGGGGCGGACGATTTCCAGGGTGTCGCCGGGACTGAGTTTGACGGCGGGAAAGTCCTCTTTGCGGATTACCTGGCCGTTATAGCCGACGGCGATGAAGCGCATATTGACGTCGATGGTGGCCAGGTAAGACTGCAAATCCTGCCCTTCGTCAATCTCTCGAGGTTTGCCGTTCACGGTGAGGGTAATCATGGCGGCGCAACATCTCCTGTTACCTGGGCTGCCAATCGGTGCGCTGCTGCGGGCTGAGATTCATACTCGATACTGGGGTTACCGGCTGCTGTGTCAAGCATCGCCGACTTGAGGCGACGCGCGGCGGTTTCCGGGTCTTCGCTGGCGAGGATGCCGGTGATAACTGCCGCGCCGGACGCGCCGGACGCCATCACTTCGGCGACGTTCTCGGCGGTAATGCCGCCGATGCCCAGCATGGGGATAGCGACGCCAGCGGATGCAATTCGGGACAGCAAACCGGGCCCGGAAGGTTCTTCGCCGGGATGGGAGCGAGTGGCGAACATCGTGCCGACCAGCAGGAAATCCGCCCCGTTGACTGCGGCGTGGAGCGCGCCGGGCACGGAATGGACGGAACGTCCAATGACGGCGCCGGGGCCGAGGATGGTGCGGGCTTCATCGACGGGCAGCGCCATTTCGCCCAGTTGTACGCCGTCGGCGCCGGCGGCAAGAGCAACATCGGCGCGCTCGTTGACCAGCAACAAGGCGCGGCCCTGGATAATCTCCCGCAAGTCCCAAGCCTGCTCAAGGAGAACTCCGCCGGGGGCTTCCTTGTCCCGCAGCTGCACCAGGTCAACCCCGCCGGCCACGGCGGCGGCGACGCGCTGAGGCAACTCGTCCGGCGGACAAACCGTCCGGTCGGTCACCAGGCACAGGCAGGGATAGGGTAGCGTGGCGGGCATAGTCGGCCAATCAGTCGGCGACGGCGGGCACGGGCACGTCGGAGGGCGGGCTGCTGGCGATGGCCTCGGTGCGCACCGGGATACGACCGGCAAGATACGCTTGCCGGCCGGCCTCCACGCCCTTCTTGAAAGCGTCGGCCATCAGGGCCGGGTTCTCCGCCTGGGCGATGGCGGTATTTACCAGCACGGCGTCAGCGCCAATTTCCAGGGCTTTGGACGCGTCGGAGGGCACGGCCAGGCCGGCGTCCACCACCACGGGCACGTTGGCGTTTTCCAGGATTATTTTGACTTCTTCGACGGTATGGATGCCCTGGCCGGAGCCGATGGCGGAACCCAGGGGCATTACCGTAACGCAGCCGACCTCTTCCAGGTTTTTGGCCAGCACCGGGTCGGCGTGGATGTAAGGGAGGACCTTGAAGCCATCATCCACGAGCTGGCGAGCGGCTTCCAAGGTGCCGTTGGGGTCCGGGAAGAGATACTTAGCGTCGGGGATGACTTCCAGCTTGACGAAATCGGTCTGGGCGACTTCGCGGCCCAAGCGGGCGACGAAGAGGGCTTCTTCCACGGTGCGACAGCCGGCGGTGTTGGGAAGAATCCGGTACTTGTCGAAGTCGATGAATTCGAGGATGTTCTGCTCCGGGTTGTCCAGGTCGAGGCGTCGGATGGCTACGGTAACCATCTCGGCCCCGGAGGCTGCCAGGGAATCGACCATTTCCTGCATACTGCGATGCCGGCCGGTTCCGACAATCAGCCGGGAATTGAACGAGACACCGCCTATCACCAGTTCATCGGACATTGCTGCCACTCTCCTATGTGTGCCCTGAGCCGGGATTCTATCCGGCAAAGACAAAACCGCCAGGCGGAACCCGGCGGTAAAAGAAAGGCGCTACCTACTGTTCCTACGCCGGCATTATCCGAGTCAGGTACAGACGGTCGGCGACGAATTTGGCCGCCCTCTCAGCCTGGTTTGCCCAAGCTCCCGCCAGAATCGCGTGAGGCATTCTGTTGTAGATTGAATGTAGCACTATGCGCGGCGCAAGTCAAACGGGGGTCAGACTTCGTACTCGGCTACAGTGTCCGGGATGATGAGTTGGGCGTCGGTTACGGCCTGCACGTCCTCGGGCGTCCAACCGGGAGCAACTTCCAGCAGGACGATGCCCTGTGCGGTCGGTTGCATTACGGCTACGTCGGTTACCACCAGGGAGACGCAGCCCTGACCGGTGAGGGGGTAGTCGCACTGCTCGACGATTTTGGAGTTGCCGCTGCGGTCGTTGTGCTCCATGGCGACGATAACCTTTTCGGCGCCGGCGGCCAGGTCCATGGCGCCGCCGATGTTGCCGACGCCGCGCTCCGGAAGCATCCAGTTGGCCAGGTCGCCGGTAGCGGACACCTGGTGCGCGCCCAGCACGGTAACGTCCACGTGGCCGCCGCGAATCATGGCAAAGGCATCAACGGAGGAGAAGTAAGCCATGCCCGGCACGGACTGGAGGAACTGGCCGCCGGCGTTGATGAGGTCAATGTCCTCGCTGCCTTCTTCGGCCAGGGGGCCGCAGTTGAGGACGCCGCTTTCGCTGTGGTAGAAGACGATGCTCTCATCGGCGACGAACATCGAGACCAGGGTCGGGATGCCGATGCCCAGGTTGACGGATGCGCCGGGGGGCAGCTCTTTGGCAACGCGCATGGCGATAATGGCGCGGTCGAGGCGTTCTTTGTCGGCGGTCATGGCAAACCCTCACCCGCCCTCTCCCTGAGGGAGAGGGAATTGCTGTTGGCGCTATTCGTAGCCGGTAAATCCCTGCGGGCGTTGGACGATGCGCTGGACGAAGGGGCCCGGAGTGACAATCTCCTCTGGGTCGAGCTGGCCGGGTGCCACGATTTCGTCCACCTCTGCGATGGTAACCCGTGCGGAGGGAGCCATCACGGCGTTGAAGTTGCGGGAGGTGCCGCGATAGACGAGGTTGCCGTTGGTGTCGGCTTTATGCGCTCGGATGATGGCGAAATCGGCAAGCAGGCCATATTCCAGGACGTAGTTGCGTCCGTTGATGTTGCGGGTTTCCTTGCCCTCGGCGATAAGCGTGCCGGCACCGGTGTGAGTGTAGAAGGCGTGAATGCCAGCGCCACCGGCGCGGAGTCGCTCGGCGAGAGTGCCCTGGGGCACCAACTCCAGGTCAACCTCGCCCCGGCGGTAGGCCAGCTCAAACTCCGAGGGTCGGGACACCGAGGGCGATACCGGGAAGGAGGCGATGGCCTTGGCCACCTGGCCGTTTTCGATGAGCACGCTGTGGTCGATGGCCGTGCGGCCCGGCGGCGTGCCGAAACTGACGACGCGGGCGATGCCGGCGGTGTTACTCACGATGGTGAGGCCGCGGCTGCCCCGGTCGCGCAGGGAGATGAGCAGGTAGTGGGCCATTCCGCCGGGGCCGCCGAAACCGTCGATGAAAACGGTTGCACCGTCGGGGAGGTCGGCAAGGGCGGACGGGCCGTCGGGGTAGATTTTGGACGGGGGCGCGCCGTTTGATGGCGTGAAGTCCATTTCGCGCAGGGTAGGGGAGATGGACAAATCGGCAGCGGTTATCGCGCGCACGTCGTCGGCAGTCCAGCCGGGGGCAAGTTCGGCAAGGGTTAGGTCGGCGTCGGCAACGTCAATGACCGCCGCGTCGGTGATGATGGTGTCGACGCAGCGATAGCCGTCGGGCGTCGATGACAGGGCAGGCACGATGTTGGACGCGCCGACGTCGTCGGAGCGGGGCAGCAGGGCGATTACGCGGTGAGCGCCGGCGGCCAAGTCAACGGCATTGCCCGGCGGATGCTGGCCGGCAAAACTGCCGGTGGTGTCAACCTGGGCAGCGCTGACCACAGCGAGGTTCACGTAACCGCCCCGGATTACGGCAGCAGCGTCCGCTTGGCTCAATGGAATGTCGTTGAGCATCCCACTGTTACCCAAGAACCACGCGCCCAACGACGCGGACGTGGCGTCCGGAACGAGGGTAGGCAGGCCGTCGTCAATGGCAACCACGTCGCCGGGAGCGATGGCGGCGGCGGCGCGGCGGGCCATTGCCTGGGCATTGAGCTTCGCCGGAGGCATAGTTCAGCCTTGCTCCCCGGTCGGTGGTATATGAACCACTCGGTTGACGTAGATACCGGGGGTGATGACCAACTCCGGGCCGATGGCTCCGGGTTCGCCTACGGTGTCGGCCTGGGTAATGGTGATGCGGGCGGCGGTGGCCATCACGGCGTTCCAGCCGCGCTGGGCGCCTTGATAGGCCAAGTTGCCCAGGGTATCGGCGGAGGCGGCGCGCACCAGGGCGAAATCGGCGCGCAAGGGCGATTCCAGGATGCACTCCACGCCGTTGATGGTGCGGGTCTCCCTGCCGTCAGCAAAGCGCGTGCCCAATCCCACCGGAACGAAGACACCGCCGATGCCGGCGCCGGCGGCGCGCAGGCGTTCGGCCAGGGTGCCCTGGGGGACGGACTCTATTGCAACACCGGCAGAATTCCAAACTTCCCGGAGGTTGTCGCCGCTTGCGCTGGGATAAGGATTAGGCGAGATGATGCGGGCGATGCGGCCATCAGCGGCCAGTTTGACGATTGAATCGCTGCCATCCCAACCGGAGAAGTCGCAGACGATGGTGAGGCCGGCCGCGCCGTGTGAGTGCAGAGCGGCCAGCAGTGCCGTCGGTTCGCCAGTGCGGGATACGCCGCCGATGAGGACGGTTGCGCCGTTGTGAACGTCGGCAACGGCCGCGGCGGCGGTGTCGTATAATTTGGTGAACGTCATGGCGGTGTCCGTGAGCGGACGCTATTCTAACGCAAATGGGTGGTTATGGCATCGGTTATGCGCTATCGCAAAATCAGCTGCACGCTCACCGAATACTCGGCTGCAATCCGGCTGCCCGAACCCTCCAACGGCTGCTCCATCGACGAGGACACCGCCGCCGAGTTGCGCGATTGCTGCCGGGAGTTGCAGCTACGCGACGAGCTGCGAGTGGTAACCGTTGCGGGCAGCGGCAACGTATTTGCGGTGGGGCGCTTGCGTGCGCCGGCAGAGGTCGCATCGGCTCCGATGCCGGAGCGCCTGCGCTGGCAAGTAGAGATGGCCGTCGCCGGCGCGCTGGCCGCGCTGCCAATGCCGACGGTAGCCGTTCTCAACGGCGACGCTATCGCCCATGGCCTGGAGCTGGCACTGGCCGCCGACTTGCGGGTTGCGTCGGACACAGCGCACCTGGGCGTAGGCAACATGGCGGAGTGCGGCTTTCCCTATGACGGGGCGACCCAAAGGCTGCTCAGGTTGGTCGGTACGGGGTTAGCCCGTGATATGCTGTTCACCGGACGGACACTCACCGCTCAGGAGGCGTTGAATGCCGGGCTGGTTAGTCGAATTGCGCCGGCAGCACAGTTAGACGATGTCGCTGCCGGACTCACGGCTGAAATCGCCGCCGCCGCGCCCATCGCCGGCCGTTACGTCAAGGAGGCGGTAGTAAATTCAATGGACCTCACTTTGAGCCAGGGGCTGCGACTGGAAGCGGACCTCAGCGTCATTTTGCAAAGCACCGAAGACCGGGCTGAGGGTCTGCGCTCTTTCGAGGAAAAGCGCGCGCCCAGATTCGGCGGTCGGTAGTGGGAGGTTGGCATGACGGTGCGCCTTGACCTGCATACCCACGTGGGAGAGATGTTCGGGTTCCAGCCGCCGACGCCTGAGATGGCCGAAACGGTCATTGCCCAAATCAAGGGCGCGGGTTTGGACGGGATAGCCGTCACCGACCACTGCCGGAGGGATTGGGGCCTGGCGCTGCATCGAGTGGTTGAGGAGCATTTCCCCGGCCAGGTTCTCATTATCCCCGGACAGGAAATCGACGTGCGTCCGGTCAGCAGCCCCTTTGACGGATACCACTGCGTCGAATTGTACCTGCCCGGCGGGCGGCTGTTCCGCAACTACTGCCATCCGGGTTACTACACGCCGAACATCGTGATTGAGGACGGGGTGCACGGTATTGAGGTTGCCAACCATCACCACGACTGGCACATCCGGCGGGCGCAAGTGGAGCGGGTTGCCGAAGAATATGACCTGCTGACGTTCTCGGTCAGCGACGCCAATGCACTGGGCGAAATCGGAGCCGGCAGCACCGAGGTTGACCTGGACGAGATGCTGCGCCGGGCGATAGCGCTGGACTGATGACTGACTCGTTTGCCACTGTGATTTACGAGAAGCAGGGCGGCGTGGCTCATCTTTCGCTGAACCGGCCGGCACAACTCAACGCGTATTCGGTGGCGATGCGGGATGATTTTGCCGAGATGCTGGACGCCGTCGCTGACGATTCGGAAGTGCGTTCGGCGCTAATTACAGGCCAGGGGCGGGCGTTCTGCGCCGGAGCCGACCTCACGGAGTTTGGCACGGCGCCGTCTCAGGCGATTGCCCGGAGCGTGCGCTGGCAGCGGGACGTCTGGGGGCAGCTCATCGGGTTGGACAAGCCCATTGTAGCGGCGGTGCATGGGTACTGCATCGGCTCCGGCGTGGAGATCGCGCTGCTGGCCGACGTGCGGATTGCAGCGGCGGACACGGTGTTTGCGATGCCGGAGCTGCAGCTGGGTATGATTCCCGCCGCCGGAGGGTCGCAGACCCTGCCGGCCAACGCGGGGCCGTCGGTGGCTCTGGACCTGCTGCTTACCGGCCGGCGTTTCGACGCCGACCATGCCCTGCGATGCGGTCTGATCAGCCGAGTAGTCGCGCCAGATGAACTGTTTCAAGCAGGGTGGGACATTGCGCATCGGTTGGCTGCGCTGCCGCCCGCCGTTGCCGCCGCAACCCGGAGGGCGCTTCGGGAGGGGCCGGAGCTCCCAACAGCGGACGCCCTGCGCCTGGAGCAGAGGCTGGCGGCAACGCTGATGGATTACGTACACGCACCGGAGACAGGATGAACACCACCGAGTTTCTAATGTTGGCAGCGGCGATTGTGCCGGAACGGTCGGCGGTTGTTTTTGACGGCCGGGAGTACAGCTTCGAGCTGCTGCAAGAGCGAGTCAACCGGCTGGCCAACGCGATGTCCGGCCTGGGCATTGGGGCCGGCGACCGAGTGGCGGCGATGCAGACCAACTGCAACCAGTTGCTGGAAATCTACTTTGCGGCGGCGCAACTGGACGCCATCTACGTGCCCATCAACTTCCGGGCGAAGGAGGACGAACTGGCGACGATGGTGGGCATCGTGGAACCGAGCCTGCTGTTCCTAGGGGAACGCTACCTGCCGCTGGCGCCGGCGGACGGCTCCCTGGCCAACGAGAGGATCGTGATGCTGGACGCAGCGGCCGGCGACGGACGGCATAACTATGACGAGCTGCTGGCCGGGGGCGACCCGGAGCAGATGCACTTCCCGGAGGATGACGAGGATGCCACCACGGTGATTATGTTCACTTCCGGCACGACCAGCATCCCCAAGGGCGTTCAGCTGACCCACGACAGCTTCAGCACGTTTTTGCTGACCAACGTTACGCCGGCCGACCCCGACGTGGCGGAAACCAATCTGCTGACAGTGCCGATGTATCACGTGGCCGGTCTGCAGGCGGCGCTGGCGGCGGTGTTCGGCGGGCGGACGCTGGTAGTGATGCCGCAGTTCGACCCGGAGGAATGGATGGCGCTGGCCGTGGGGCGTCGGGTCAACCGGGCGATGCTGGTGCCGACGATGCTAAAACGGGTGATGGACCACCCGCGCTTTGGGGAGTATGACCTGTCATCGCTGGACGTGATTACCTACGGGGCCGCTCCCATGCCGCTGCCGGTGATACGGGACGCCATCGCCAGGTTTCCGGGTACGCGGTTTATCAATGCTTTCGGGCAGACGGAAACTGCGTCAACCATCACCATGCTGCCGCCGGACGACCACGTGCTGGACGGGTCCCCTGAAGAGGTGGAGACCAAGCTCCGCCGTCTGACGTCCATCGGCAAGCCGCTGGACGACGTTGAGGTGATGATAGTGTCCGAGGAGGGGGAGCCAATGCCGGACGGTGAAGTAGGAGAGATTGTGGCGCGGGGGCCGCGTATGATGACGGGGTATTGGCAGCAGGACGATGCAACTGGCGACACCATCCGCTCCGGCTGGCTTTATACCGGCGACCTAGCCTGGCAGGACGAGGACGGCTACATCTACCTGGCCGGCCGCGCTCGCGATTTCATCAAGCGGGGCGGCGAGATGATTTCTCCGGAGGAGGTGGAGCAGACGCTGGCGGAGCACGCAGCAGTTGCGGAGGCGGCCGTCATTGGCGTGTCAGATTTGGAATGGGGCGAAGAAGTGCGGGCCGTGGTGGTGCCTGCGAACGCAACCGTGAGCGAGTCGGAACTGATTGATTTCTGCCGGGAACGGTTGGCCGGGTTCAAGCGGCCCCGGTCGGTGGTCTTTGTGGACGAGCTGCCGCGCAACGTGATGGGCAAAGTAATGAAACGGGACCTGAGGGAAGAATTCGGGTATCCCATAGACAACCCCGAGGAATAGCGCTATGGACATTGCGGTTATGGGCGCCGGAGGCGTCGGCGGTTACTTTGGCGGGCTGCTGGCGCGGGCCGGCCACAACGTTACCTTCATTGCGCGGGGGGCGCATCTGGAGGCCATTCGGCGCGACGGGCTGCGGGTAATCAGCGGGAACGACGGGGATTTTACCGTGGCCGGCAACGCTACCGACGACCCTGCCTTAGCCGGGCCGCAGGAACTGGTCCTGTTCACCGTCAAGATGTACCACAACGACGACGCGATTCACGCCATTGCGCCGCTGGTGGGGCCGGACAGCATCATCCTGACGCTGCAAAACGGGATTGACAACGGAGACCGTCTGGCCGAAGTGTACGACCCGGAGCGGGTGATGATTGGCTCGGCGTACCTGGAAGGGCGCATCAGCGAGCCGGGGGTGGTTACCCAGGGCGGGCCGGGCGCGGCGTCCTTTGGAGAGCGGACGCCGGGTATCACGGAGCGGGGGCAGCGGCTGCTCGAGGTGTTTCAGACTGCAAACTGGCGGGTGGAGTTGCTGGAAAACATGACCGGTATGCTGTGGAAGAAGTTTGCGTACCTGTCCGGCTCGGCAGGGGTCTGCGCGGCCAGCGGGTGTATGTACGGCGAGTTGCGGAGCATCCCGGAAACACGCGCGGCGATTCAGGCGGCAATTGCCGAGGCCCTGGCAGTGGGTGAAGCATCCGGCGCGCCGTTGGAACCGGACTCGCTGGAGTGGTCGATGAACGCGCTGGACAACTTCCCGGCCACCGGGATGGCGTCGCTGGCCAAGGACTTCGCGGAAGGCCGGCCGGTGGAGCTGGAAGGTTTAACTGGGACAGTGATTCGGATGGGCCGGGAGTACGGCGTGGCGACGCCGGTGAACGACGCGCTGTACGCGGTGCTGAAGCCGAGGGCCAACCGTATTGAAGCGGGTTACGATTCCGGGTAAGTAAGCCTGAGCAGGACGTGGCGGCGGTTTTTGGTGTAGGGGCGGACCTGTTCAGGCCAGCGGCCGGCGTCCACGGCCTCGGCCCATTCCGGGCTGGTCAGCACTTCCGGGCTTTCCAGCTGATAGACGGCGTGGTGCTTGGGCGTGCCCGGGATTTCGATTTCCTGGACCTGGCCGCCCATGGCCATGACCAGACGCTGGGTTTCGTAGCGGGTTACGCCGATGACGCCGGGTGTCTGATTGAGCATAGGGCAATGCTCGGTGTTGTACACGTCGTTGAACAAGGCTTCGCGATCGGGGTCAACGTCCATGCTAGCGATGAAGAGGTATTTGGACTTGAGGTCGGACATTTAGGGCCTCCGGGTGGATTCCGGCTTTCGTCGGAATGACAGTGCAAGTGGCCTAGTGGGATTGGTGGAGCATCTGGGCGGCTGCAGCCCAATCGGAGCGAGCGGATGTCATGTCGTCCAAGCTGGCGTAGGCTTTGCCTCGGGCGACGTAGGCTTCGGTGTAACGATTGTGGAAGGTAATGGCGGCGGTGAAGTCGGCGACGGCGGCGTGGTTGTGTCCGGCATCGCGGAGAGCCAAACCACGACGGTAGTGGGTCTCGGCGTCCTCCGGAGACAGTTGCAACGCGTGCGTCAAATCCTTAGCGGCGGCGTCCAGATTCCCGAGGCGGTAATGGGCATGGCCGCGGATGCGCCAGGCGTCGGCAAAGTTGGCGCCCAGAGCTATGGCGCGACTGCAATCGGCTTCGCAGCCTGCCCAGAGTTGCAGTTCTTGGCGAACCAGAGCGCGCTGCAACCATGCTTGTGGGTTGCCGGCGTCCAGACGCACCGCGGTATCCAGGTCGTCAATCGCGCCCTGCCAGCGGCCCAAGCTGACCAAGGCTCGCGCCCGGCAAGTTCGCACCGCAGGGTCATACGGGTTAGTCAGCACGGCCACGTCCAAATCTGCCAGAGCGTCGGCCGGTCGGCTGAGGCCCAGCAGCGCCCGCGCCCGCGCCAAACGAGGCGCAGCCGAGAGGTCACCGGCGTTGATAACCGCGTCGGCTGCGTCGATGGCGCGATGGAAATCGGCGGTGGTCATTTGGATCAGAAGGCGCGCTTGTGGGAGTAGTCGATCTCCTCGTTGGTGATGAACTCAAGCAGGACGGCGTTGCCGTTTTCGTTCTGCTGGCGGGCGCGTTGGAAGGCGGGGATGATTTCGTTGGGGTCGGTGATGCGCTCGGCGTAGCCGCCCATGGCGCGGCCCATGTCGGCGTAGTTGCCGCCCATGGCGCGGGTGTTGTAGAGGTCGTGGGACCGCTGCATCGCGCCGGTTTCAACGGCCATGGTGGAGTTGTTGAGCACGACGGTGGTGATGGGCGCGTTGCTGCGCACGGCGGTCTCAAAGTCCAGGCCCACCATGCCAAATGCGGCGTCGCCCATGAAGTTGACGCACATCTTGTCCGGCGCGGCCAGCTTGGCGCCGATGACCAGGCCCAGGCCGGTGCCGAGGCCGTGAGATTTTCCCCAGCCCAGGTAGCTCCGGGGGCCGCCGGCGCGGTAGAAGGGCGTAATCTGGTCGCGGGGGCTGCCGGAGTCGTGGGTGATGATGGCCTCGTCGGAGGGCACGGCCTGCTGGAAATCGGTGATGACGCGATAGGGGTTGACCAGCGGGCCGGCGTCGGTGGTTTTGTGCTGCCATTCGGCAAGCCAGGCGTTGCGAACGGAGGCGATTTCGCCGGCAACTGCGGCGTTGTCCCGGCCGGCGTTGCCGATAATTTCACGGCAGGCTTCAATCATTTGGCGCAGGGCCAACTTGGCGTCGCCGATGATGGGGAACTGGACGTCGTAGTCCTTGTTCAGGTCGCGAGGGTCGTTGGTGTTCTGGATCAGGGTGCGGCCGGCGGGCAGGTTCATGGACATGCCGTGCTTGGTGAAGCTGGAACCGACGCCGAAGATGACGTCGGCGCGGCGTACGAAGTGGTACACCGTGCCGGACATCACGCCGGAACCGCTGCCCAAGGCCAGCGGGTGATGCTCCGGGAATCCGCTTTTCCCCAGCAGGGTAGTCATCACCGGGGCGGAGAGCAGCTCGGCCAGCTCCACCAGTTCGGCGGTAGCCTCGGCGTACATGACGCCCTGGCCGGCGTGAATGACCGGGTAGGTGGCGGAGCAGAGCGCGCGGGCGGCAGCTTCAACGTCATTGGGGTCGGCCTGCGACGCCGAGCGGCGCACGTTGCCGCCCCAGTAGAACGCCTCTTCCGATACTTCTTCCAGGGCAACGTCCGCGGGAATCTCAATCATCGACGGGCCGGGGCGGCCGGTGTACAGGGCATTGACGGCGCGGCGCATCACCTGGCTGGTGCTGCCGGACAGGTTCAACCGCTCCAGGTGCTTGGTGACGCTGGCGAAGCTCTCAATGGAGTCAAACATTGGGAAGACGCCCTGCCGTTCCCGGGGATGTCCCAGCGGCAGCAGGAGGATGGGCACGGAGTCAGAGAAGGAAGTGGCCACGCCGGAGTAGGCGTTTTCGGCGCCGGGACCGTACTGCATGGCGAAGACGCCGGGGGGCCGGCCGTTGGTGACGCGGCTGTAGCCATCGGCGATGCCGACGCCGACGCGCTCCTGGCGGCAGATGACGGGACGGATACCGGCGGCGGCACAGGCTTCGATGACCGGCGTAGTGGGGAAGCAGGAAAGGTACTGGACACCTTCACGCTTCAGGATTTCGGCGATTGCGTCAATGGTTTGCACGGTGTTACCTCGGTTGGGGAGTTGGATGGCGCAAGTATAGCATTCGCCAGAGGTGGCGATTGTGCCTATTTTGTAAAGGGGCTAGAATGGGCTGCCGAAACCATCAGGGAGACTGATATTGAGCAGCGGAGCTTTGGCCGGCGTTAAGGTGATTGACCTGACGCACCACATTGCCGGCCCATACGCGACCAAATTGTTGGCCGATTTCGGGGCTGACGTGCTGAAAATAGAACGGCCCGGCGGCGACCCGGCCCGCCGTCTGCCGCCATTCCATCGTGACGAGCCCCACCAAGAAAAGAGCCTGCCGTTCCTGTATCTCAACACCAACAAGCGCAGCCTGACGCTCAACCTGAAGTCGGAGCAGGGGCGGGCAATCCTGTTGGAACTCCTGGCGGACGCCGACGCCCTGGTGGAGAACTTCGCGCCGTCCGTGATGCCGTCGCTGGGGCTGGACTACGATACACTGCGGGATCACAACCCGCGACTGGTGGTGGCGTCAGTGTCCAACTTCGGCCAGACGGGACCGTGGCGGGACTACCGGGCTACGGAGATTGTGGAGTACGCGCTGGGCGGGCTGATGTACATTTTCGGCGCCTACGACCGGGAACCGCTCAAGCATGCCCTGAGTCAGGCGCAGTTCAAGGCCGGCACCAACCTTGCCTCGGCAACGCTGATGGCGCTTTACCACCAACGATTGACCGGGCAGGGCCAGCGGGTGGACGTGTCCATCCAGGAAAGCATCGCCTCGGCGCTGCGGGACGTTACCAACAACTACACCTACACCGGCGCGGTGCGACGCCGTCAGCCCAACCACACGGGCGACCTGACGCGGCTGCGGGCCGTGTCGGACGGTTACGTGCTGCCCAACCCCGGCCTGGGCGCGTCGGTGGACTGGCAAATTCTGGTGGACTTTCTGGATGCGCCGGAGCTGGACGACCCGCGCTTTGACAACGCGTCGGCGCGTCTGGAAAACGCCGAAGCCCTGGGCGAGATTCTGGACCGGATATTTGCCGCCAAGCAGAAGCAGGACATTTTCTACGCCGCGCACGAAAAGCGTTTCATCTACGGGGTGATTGACTCGCCGGAGGAGACGGTGGACAACCCACAGATACGAGCGCGGGAGTACTACGTGCCGGTGGAGCATCCGGAGTTGGGTGAGATCAATTTTCCGGGCGCGCCGTTCCTGATGAGCGGGTCGCCGTGGCGCGTTGAATCAACGGCGCCGGGGCTGGGGCAGCACAACGGCGACGTGCTGGGCAGGCTGGGCTACGACGCAACGCAGCTGGCGTACCTCACCACGGCGGAGGTTATCTGACATGGCCGGGCCGTTGCAGGGAATAAGAATCATTGAGATGGGCCAGCTCATCGCCATCCCGTCGGCGATGAAGTGGCTGGCCGACATGGGCGCACAGGTGATACGGCTGGAATCGGTGCAGCGGCTGGAAAGCTACCGGACGGATTCGCTGTACCACAACGAGGTCGAAGGCGAGTTCTGGAATCGCGGGGCGAATTTCTACGAACAGAACCGGAACAAGCTGGGGCTAACGCTGGACTTGAGCCGGGACGAAGGGCGGGCGGTGCTGCGCGACTTGATTGCCGTTGCCGACGTGTTCGCGGAGAACTTCACGCCCCGGGTGATAAAGAATTTCGGGCTGGAGTACGCAGAACTGCGCAAGATGCGCCCGGACATCATCATGGTGTCGTCCACCGGGTACGGGTTTGAAGGGCCGTGGTCGAACTTCGGCGCGACCGGGCCGGCGACGGAGGGGGCGGCCGGCTTGGCGTACATGACCGGGTACCGGGACGGCGGGCCGATGATGTCGGAGATTCCCTACACCGATTACACCGCCGGGGAGCACACGGTGGCCGCCGTGATGCTGGCGCTGATGCACCGGCTGAACACGGGGCAAGGCCAGTTCATCGACGTATCGCAGACGCAGACGTGCAGTGCAACTATACCCGAGGCGCTGCTGGACTGGACGGTGAACGGGCGGGTGTCGGAGCGCATCGGCAACGAAGACCCGGCGATGGCGCCGCATGGGTGCTATCCGTGCGCCGGGGATGACCGCTGGATTGCCATTGCCATCGACAGCGACGAGGCTTGGCTGGCGTTGTGCCGGGTGATGGCCCGGCCGGACTGGGCGGCGGATGCGCGGTATGGCGACGTGCTGAGCCGCATCAGGCGCCGGGCCGAGCTGGACATGATGCTGGCCTTTGAGACGCGAGGACATGACAACCACGAGCTGATGGCACGATTGCAGGCCGAGGGCGTGGCTGCCGGCGCGGTGGTGGACAGCGAAAACCTGTTGTTCAACGAGCACTTGAAGGCGCGGGGATTCTACGAAGTGGTGGCGCATCACCCAGCCACGGGGATGCCGCCGCTGCCCTACGCCAGCCGGCCGTGGAAACTGTCGGAAACGCCGGCAGTTCCGCCGCGACCGGCGCCGATTATGGGCCAGCACAATTGGGAGCTACTTGCCGGGCTACTGGGGCGAACGGACGGAGAGATTGCCGCCTTGGAAGAATCCAACGTCATCGGGTACGCGCCGCTGACGCCGCGAGGAGTGCGCCGGCCGTCGCTGGACGAGCAGGTGCGTCAGGGCCGGATGCAGAAGTACGATACCGACTACGCCGAGCGGGTACGGCGTTGGTTTGGGGTTGGGGATGAACAAAGCAGGGGCGAATAGTAATTCGCCCCTGTGGATTGATAGCGGGTCAATTTGCGGTTAGGACTAGCGGGATTCAAAGGCGGCGATGGCGTCCTCGTGCTGCAGGGTCAGGCCGATGTCATCCAGGCCGTTGAGCAGGCAGTAGCGGCGGAACTCGTCCACCTCGAAATCAACGACGATTTCCTCGTCGGAGTCGCGCACCTGCTTGCCTTCCAAGTCCACGGTGAGCTGGAAACCGGGGTTGTCCTTGGCTTTGTCCATAATCCGGCGGACATCATCTTCGGGCAAGATGAGGGGCAACACGCCGTTTTTGAAGCAGTTGTTGAAGAAGATGTCGGCGAAGCTGGGAGCGATGATGCAGCGGATGCCGTAGTCTTCCAACGCCCACGGAGCGTGTTCGCGAGAAGAGCCGCAACCGAAGTTGGGGCCGGACACCAGTATCCTGGCACTGCGGTAAGCGTCCTGGTTGAGCAGAAAATCGGGGTTCTCAGACCGGTCTTCATTGTACCGATAACGGTCGAACAGGAACTGCCCGAAGCCGGTGCGCTCAATGCTCTTGAGGTACACGGCGGGGATAATCATATCCGTGTCCACGTTGACGGCGTCCAGCGGGGCTACGACGCCTTCCAGTTTGACGAAGGGTTCCATGGTGATGTACCTCGCGGTTAGAAGTTGCGGACGTCGGTGAAGTGGCCGGCGATGGCGGCGGCGGCGGCCATCTCGGGGCTGACCAGATGGGTGCGGCCGCCCTTGCCCTGGCGTCCCTCGAAGTTGCGGTTGGAGGTGGAGGCACAGCGCTGGCCGGGGTCGAGAATATCGGGGTTCATGCCCAGGCACATTGAGCAGCCGGCGACGCGCCAGTCAAAACCGGCGTCTTTGAAGACTTGATCGAGGCCCTCGGCTTCAGCCTCGGCCTTGACCCGGGCAGAGCCGGGAACGACCATGGCGTACACGTCGGAACTGACCTGACGGCCACGGATGACGTTGGCGGCGGCGCGAAGGTCGTCGATGCGGGCGTTGGTGCAGGCGCCGAGGAATACGCGGTCAATCTTGATGTCCTCGATGCGCTGGTTGGGTTCCAGGCCCATGTACTCCAGGGCGCGCTCGGCGGCCTCCCGCTCGGCGGTGGTCTCGAAGGAGGCGGGGTCGGGCACGCGGTCGGTAATCTGGGCCACCATGTCGGGCTTGGTGCCCCAGGTTACGAAGGGCGCGAGGTCGGCGGCGTTGATTACGATGGTACGGTCGTAGGTAGCGCCGGGGTCGGTGGGAAGGCTGCGCCACTCCTCAATTTTGGCTTCCAGCTCCGCGCCCTTAGGGGCGTAGGGCCGGGTACGGACGTACTCAAAGGTAGTGTCGTCGGGGGCGATCATACCGGCGCGGGCACCGCCCTCGATGCTCATGTTGCAAACGGTCATGCGCCCGTCCATGGACAGGCCGCGGATGGCCTCGCCGGTGTACTCGATGACGTGGCCGGTGCCACCGTTGACGCCCATGTGGCCGATGATGCCCAGGATAATGTCCTTGGCAGAAACTCCGCTGGGCAGTTCGCCGTCCACGCGGACTTCCATGGTGCGGGGCTTGAACTGCCGCAGGGTCTGGGTGGCCAGCACGTGCTCAACCTCGGAGGTGCCGATGCCGACGGCGAAGCAACCCAACGCGCCGTGGGTTGACGTATGGCTGTCGCCGCAAACCACGGTCTTGCCGGGCAGGGTGTAGCCCAGGTCGGGGCCGATGACGTGGACGATGCCCTGGTTTTCGCTGAAACGGTCGTAATACATGGGCAAACCAAACTCGGCGGCATTGCGATCAAGGGCGTCGAGCTGGGCTTTGGAAATCTGGTCTTCGACGGGGCGCGTCAGCTCCCAGGTGGGAGTGTTGTGGTCGGCGGTGGCGACGGTGAGGTCGGGGCGGCGTACCTGGCGGCCGGCCATGCGCAGCCCATCGAAGGCTTGCGGCGACGTAACTTCGTGCACCAGATGCAGGTCAATGTAGATGAGGGATGGTTGCCCCGGTTCTTCGTGAACCACGTGGGCATCCCAGATTTTCTCGAACATTGTGCGGGCGGCCAATTTAGTTCCTCCTCGACCGGGCGGCTGTGTTGGCTGCGCCCGGAAAATGACTAAGCAGCGCGGCTATTATAGCATCGCCAGGCCGTGTGTTCCGGGGCTAGTGCTCCGCTCCGGATTCGAGCACCATCAAGTCGATGATTTCGTGCTGGGTTACCGTTCCCAGGAACCGGAAAGTCCCGCGCTCCAGTACGGGCAGTGCCGAGATGGAGAGTTCGGACATCCTTTGCAGCACGTCTTCGATGGATTCGTCCGGCCAGGCGTTCGGGGTTTCGCTGCGAACCACCTGATACAGCCGGGTCGTCGCCCAGGCGCCCTTGGGCAAGTATCGGAGGGCGCTCAACGATACGATTCCATGAAGGATGCCCCGGTTGACGACAACGTAATCCTGTTCCTGGGGGACAATCCACCGGTCAGCGAAATCACGCACCGTCAGCGTAGGGCTTGGGTGATTACGGGTGCGGTCGAGGATATCCTGCACCTTCAAGTCGTCCAGGGCAAAACTGACAATACCGCTGGGCAGG
The DNA here is from genome assembly GCA_009837355.1 of Chloroflexota bacterium. Taxonomy (GTDB): domain Bacteria; phylum Chloroflexota; class Dehalococcoidia; order Lucifugimonadales; family UBA3495; genus Bin87. Next base: position 126,321 of record VXTR01000075.1, read on the forward strand.
TCATCCGGCAGCACGTTGCTGCCGGAAGAAGCGCTGGCCCGGCTCACCGCGAAGCTGATCGCGGGAGGAGTGAGCAAGATGTAGCCGAACATGACCACAATCAGCAGGGAGAAAATCTCTCGATTGATGACTTCATGCTCGAACATCACCAGGAGCAGGGCGATTTCGGCAACGCCTTTGCCCATAAGCCCGGTGGCCAGTGCGTATGGCGTGGGCAGGCGAGCAGCGTAAGCCCCAATGAATGCGCCGGCGAACTTGCCCAGCAGGGGAATGACAACCAACGCCGCGATTGTAATGGGCGGAACGTGGATAAAGGAAACGCTGAGGTGCAAACCGGCGGATGCAAAAAACAGCGGAACGAACAGGCCGGAGCCAGTGCTGCGCATTCCAGGCATCATGTCGCGACGCACTTGATAAGGCATTCCTGACAGGCAGGCGCCAAAGAGGAGACCGCCCAGGGAACCATGCAGGCCGATGGCCTCCGCGCCGCTCACCATCAGGAACAGGCCGCCCAGGAAAAGGCCGTAGGAAAGGTGCGGCACGTTGAAAAAACGCTCCAGCAGCACTATCAGCGCGGGAATTACCCTGCTGGACAATAGCCAGGTTACTACCGTGAACGCGGCAATTTTCCCGACCAGCAGCAACGCGTTGATTGCGCTGATTTCATCTCCCGATTCGCCAAGGTTGAACCCCACTACCAGCAAGGTAATCAGCTCGGCCATTACGACGACGGTGAAGATTTGCAATCCCAGGGGTTCTCTCATCCGCCCGTCGTCGGAAAGCACTTTGGCCACGATGCCCAGACTGGTCAAGGCGAGCACGCCGGCCAGCGCCAGCGCCTCGGGAATGTCCAAGCCAAGCCCGAAATCGTAAATCAGGCTTGACGTGACCAGAAAGGCCACGCCTATTGAGACAAGTACCGAAAGGAGGGCGGCGACGAAATAACGCCCCCGCATACTGGCCACGAAGCTGGAGATGTCAATTTCATCAAGGCCGATCAGGAAGAAGAAAATGAAGACCCCAATGGTCAAGATCAGATGGGTTTCGTCGGAAACATGAACAATTCCCAGCACCGGGCCAAGCATGACTCCAGTGAGAGCATAAGCCACTATTGAGTTGACGTGGAAGCGGCGAAAGATGCCCTCGGCAAGTTTGGCGACGACTACCAGGAGCCCCAGGGAAATAAGCGCTTCTTGCATGATGCCAGTGCTCTCCGACAACTGCTGGGGTCATACCCGAGATACAACGGAAGGGAGTATATGGCTATGATAAACTGTCGGTCAAATTGGCATTTGACCAGTAAACCCGGAGGAAAAACCAATGCCATCCGCCGACGCCGTTATCCTGCCCGACAACGTTCGCCCGGTTCACTATGACCTGACCCTGACTCCCAACTTCGACGAGTTCACTTTCGACGGCGAAGTTGACATTACCGTGCAGATGCAGCCTGGGACGACGGAAATCGTCCTTAACTGCGCTGAAATTGACATCAAGTCGGCCGCGGTCAGCTGGGCGGACAGGGACGGCGAGCATACCCAGGAAGCGAACGGCATTGCCTATGACGCCGAGGCCGAGACTGCTACCATCAGCATCGCTGGCACCCCGGCCGACGGTCCGGCGGGAGACCAGCATCTACGGATGGCATTCACCGGCGAGTTGAACGACAAGCTGCGCGGATTCTATCGCAGTCAGTACACCAATCCGGAGGGCGAGACCGCCTACTTGGCCACTACCCAGTTCGAGGCGACCGACGCCCGGCGTTCGCTGCCCTGCTGGGATGAGCCGGCGGTGAAGGCGACGTTTCAGGTTACGCTGAACGTGCCAGCGGAAATGGCGGCGGTGTCCAACACGCCGATCATTGAAGAGAGGCCGGGGTCGACGGCCGGCACAAAGACGGTGGTTTTCGACACCACGCCGATTATGTCCACCTATCTGCTGGCCTTTGTCATTGGCGACCTGACGCACATTGAGAAGGAAGCTGCCGACGGCACCGTGGTAGGAATCTGGATGACCCGAGGCAAGGAGGAGCAGGGGCAGTTCGCCCTGGATACGTCGGTGAAGCTGCTGTCGTTCTTCAACGACTACTTTGGAATCCCCTATCCTCTACCCAAGCTGGACCATTTGGCCATCCCCGACTTCGCCGCCGGCGCGATGGAGAACTGGGGTTGCGTAACCTACCGGGAAACCGCTCTGCTGGTTGACCCGGAGAACTCATCGGCTGGCACCCGTCAGCGGGTGGCGGAAGTGGTGGCCCACGAAATGGCCCATATGTGGTTTGGCGACCTGGTTACGATGGACTGGTGGGATGACCTGTGGCTGAATGAGAGCTTTGCCACTTGGGTGGGCACCAAGGCGGTGGACTGGCTATTCCCGGAATGGTCGATGTGGACGCAGTTCGTGAACATGGACACCAACCGGGCTTTCAACCTGGACGGTTTGAAAAACTCGCATCCCATTGAGCAAGAAGTTCTGAATCCGGCCGAGGTGAGCCAGCTGTTTGACGCCATCAGTTACAGCAAGGGCGGCTCGGTGCTGCGGATGCTGGAGAATTTCCTGTCGCCCGGCGCGTTCCGCCGGGGGTTGAACATTTACCTGAACCGCCACTCATACGCCAACGCGCGCACGACGGATCTGTGGAGGGCACTCGAAGAATCGTCGGGCCAGCCGGTGAACACGATAATGAGCAGCTGGACAGGACAGACGGGCTACCCCGTGCTGGACGTGGCAGCGTCTTCAGCCGAGGGCGGGCTGGCACTGGAAGTGAAGCAGGAACGTTTCGTTTTTGACTCCATCCTGGACGACGGTTCCGGGGATGATGAGGAACAGGTGTGGCCGGTGCCGCTGACGGTAACGGCGGCAGGGGCCGGCATTACGGCGACGATAGTGAACGCGGCCAGTGATACGATTACGGTGGACACGCCGTCGCAACCGGAATGGTTCAAGGTGAACCCGGACCAGACCGGGTTCTACCGGGTTAATTATACTGACGCCGACTGGGACAGGCTGGCGCCGGCAATTGCAAAGCAGACGTTGCCAGCCACCGACCGGCTGGGAATCCAGAACGACGCCTACGCGTTGGCGAAAGCCGGACTGCTGGGAATTGGGAGGTTCCTGTCGCTGGCGGAGGCGTACCAGGGTGAAACCGACGCCTCGGTGTGGAGCGACCTGGCAACCAACCTGCGCGAAATTAAGGGTCTGATTGCCGAGGAGCCGTACCTAGAGTCTTTCCGGGCCTTCGGGCGTGGGCTGTTCGCTCCGGCGGCGCAGCGTTCCGGGTGGGAACCGCAGCTTGGTGAAGGGCATCTGGACTCGCTGCTGCGCTCGACGGTGCTGAGTCAGGCCGGATCGTACGGAGACGCGGCGGTCATCGCGCAGGCGCAGGCGCTGTTTGACGCCTATCAACAGGACCCGGCCAACGTGCGTCCTGACTTGCGGGGAGTGGTGTTCAGCCTGGTGGCGCAGGTAGGAGACCGGGCCACCTATGACCGCATCTGGGAGTTGGAACGGGCCGCCGAACTGCACGAAGAGAAAATACGGATGCTGATGTCACTGGCGCGGTTCCAACAGGAAGACCTGTTGCGGGAGACTCTGGATCGCGCACTGACCGACGACGTGCGATTGCAGGACACTATCTTCGTGGTTTCCGCAGTGGCCGCAAACAATCGGGGACGGAATTTGGCCTGGGACTTCCTCAAGGAAAAGTGGGACGAGTTCGACCGGCGCTACGGCAGCGGCGGCTTCGGGTTGATGCGGCTGGTGGCCATCACCAACGCTTTTACGAGCAACGAGAAGCGAGACGACGTGGCCGCCTTCTTCGAGGCACACCCGACGCCGGCGGCAGAACGGACGATCCGGCAGGCACTGGAGCGGATTGCTCTGAACGTGGCGTGGCTGGAGCGGAACCGCGGCGAGTTGGGGCGGTATTTCGGGTAGCCAATACCCGTTCGCCACGCGGAGGTACGGTTTGACACGGATTGCGATTGCGGGTAGCCTATATTACGAATCACGATAGAAACGGTACGTATTATGGACTCAAAATCCCGCATTAATGCACTGAAATCGTTGCTCCAAAACCGTATACTGGTTATCGATGGGGCAATGGGAACGCAAATCCAGGCGCGCGGACTGGGGCCGGACGACTTCGGCGGCGCTGAGTACGAAGGCTGCAACGAATACCTCAACATCACTCGTCCTGACGTCATTGCCGACATCCACCGGGACTACCTGGAAGCGGGCGCGGATATCATCGAAACCAACACCTTCGGCGCCACCGCCCTCGTATTGGGCGAGTACGGTCTGGCCGAGCACGCCCGACGCGCGAACCGGGATGGCGCCGCCATCGCCCGACGCGTGGCCGATGCAATCACGGACGGTGAACCTGACAAGCCGCGCTTCGTGGCTGGAGCCATGGGGCCGACCACTCGCACCATTTCCGTTACCGGCGGGCTGACTTTCGACGAGCTGGCCGCTGACTATCACCAGCAGGCGGCCGGGTTGATTGAAGGCGGAGCCGACGTGTTGCTGCTGGAAACCAGCCAAGACACCATCAACATCAAGGCCGGGCTGGAAGGCATAGACCGGGCGCAGGCCGAGCTCGACTCCGACGTTCCCGTTGCAGTGCAAGGTACGGTTGAACCCATGGGCACGCTGCTGGCCGGGCAGGATGCCGAGGCTTTGTACACCTCACTAGCGCACCGGGAATTGCTGTGGGTCGGTTTCAATTGCGCCACCGGGCCAGAGTTTATGACCGACCACGTGCGGACGCTGCAGGGGCTGTCGCGGTTCAGCATCGCCTGCGTACCCAACGCCGGATTGCCCGACGAGGACGGGAACTACAACGAAACGCCGGAGATGCTGGCCGGCGCGCTGGCACGCTTTGCCGAAAGCGGTTGGCTGAATCTGGCGGGCGGCTGCTGCGGCACCGGCCCCGAGCACATCCGTCGGATTAGCGAAGCCATGGCCGGCAAGGCGCCGCGCGTTGCAATGCCGCCGCTGGAAACCCGTGTTTCGGGTATTGAGGCGGTGGTGGTCAACGAGGACACCCGTCCCACTGTGGTGGGTGAACGCACCAACGTGCTGGGCAGCCGGCGGTTCAAACGGCTTATCGCTGGTGAACGCTTTGAAGAGGCCGCCGAAATCGGACGACGGCAGGTTAGAAACGGCGCGCACGTACTGGACGTGTGTTTGCAAGACCCGGACCGGGATGAAACGGCGGACGTCATCGAGTTCCTTAACCAACTGAATCGTCGCGTTAAAGCGCCCATCATGATTGACTCTACCGACGCAGCGGTGATTGAAGAATCGTTGAAGCGGCTACAGGGGAAGTCGATCATCAACTCCATCAACCTGGAAGACGGCGAGGAACGGTTCCAACGCGTGGTGCCGCTGGCCCGGCGTTACGGTGCGGCGCTGGTGGTGGGCTGCATTGACGACGACCCCGACCAGGCACAGGCCATCACGCGGGAGCGCAAGCTGGAAATCGCGCAGCGCTCGCACAAGCTGCTCACCGAAAAGTACGGGGTGCCGGAGCAGGACATCATCTTTGACCCGTTGGTTTTCCCTGCCGGCACCGGCGACGAGAACTACGTGGGTTCCGCCGCCGAGACTATTGAGGGAGTACGGCTGATCAAAGAGGCGCTGCCCAACACAAAGACGGTGCTGGGCATTTCCAACGTGTCGTTCGGGTTGCCGGCAGCCGGCAGAGAAGTGTTCAACTCGGTTTTTCTGTACCATTGCACGCTGGCCGGGCTGGACATGGCCATCGTCAATTCGGAGATGATGCAGCGGTACGCTACGATACCGGAAGAGGAACGGCAGTTGTCGGAGGATTTGATTTGGAACCGAGGCGGCGACCCCGTCGCCGCTTTCGCCGCCCACTTCCGCGACCGTGCGCCTCGGGCAACCGCCGAAGAGCGGCTGGCGCTGCCACTGGACGAGCGGCTGGCCCAGTGCATCATTGAGGGCAGCAAGGAAGGCCTGACTGAAGACTTGGACCTGGCATTGCAGGAACGGGAACCGCTGGCAATCATCAACGGCCCCTTAATGGCCGGAATGGATGAAGTGGGACGGCAGTTCAACGCCAACCAGCTTATCGTCGCCGAGGTGCTGCAATCAGCCGAGGCGATGAAGGCAGCGGTAGCGCATCTGGAACCGCACATGGAACGCAGCGACGCAGCCTCCCGGGGATGCGTCCTATTGGCGACGGTGAAGGGCGACGTGCACGACATCGGCAAGAACCTGGTGGAAATTATCCTGTCCAACAACGGATACCGAGTAGTGAACCTGGGTATCAAGGTAGCGGCGCAGGAACTGATCGCCGGCTACCGGGAGCATCGGCCTGACATCATAGGGCTGTCCGGCCTGCTGGTGAAGTCGGCTCAGATGATGGTGGAAACGGTGCAGGACTTCCGGGCCGCCGGCATACGGGCACCGGTGCTGGTGGGCGGCGCGGCGCTGTCGAATCGTTTTACGCGGCTGCGGATTGCACCAGAGTACGAAGGAATGGTGGCCTACTCGCCGGACGCAATGAGCGGCCTGGCCCTGGCCAACGTGATACAGGACTCCGACGAAAGGGAGCGCCTGGCGGCGCAGCTGGAATCCGAAAGCGCCGAGATGCAGCAGGAAGTCGCGGCGCGAGGATAAGCCTGTATGCCTGCCGCAAATGTAACTTCCCGCGTAGCGCCGCTGGACGCCTCGCCGCAGCCGCCGGACCTGCGGCTGCACGTGTTGCAGGACTACGACCTGGACGAGATTTTCGGGTACATCAACCCGCAGATGCTCTATGTGCGCCATCTGGGTTACCGTGGACGTTTCAGCGAGGCGCTGGCCAACGACGAGCCCAAGGCGGTGGAACTAAGGCAGCAAGTGCAGCGGGTAGAGGACATCGTACTGTCTCGTTCCGACATTGCAGCCAACGCCGTTTTCAAGTTTTTTCCCTGTCGGTCTGATGGGCAATGGTTGATTCTCTACCAGCCGGATGGGGCGGCCGAGCTGGCACGGTTTTACTTCGGCCGGCAGCGAGGGCGCGAAGGGCTGTGCCTGAGCGACTACGCCCGTCCGGTGGGAGATGGGCCGAATGACTACGTGGCAATGTTCGCTACTACCGTAGGGCCGGGTGTGCGCGCCCTGTCGGAGCGATGGAAAGAGGCCGGGCGATATTTGGACTCCCATACACTGCAGGCGCTGGCGATAGAATCGGCAGAAGGGTTTGCCGAGTTGCTGCACAAGCGCATCCGCAGTATGTGGAACATCGGGGAGCAGTCAGGCTTAAAAGTGAGGGATGAGGAAGAGCTGCGCGATTTGTTCCGGGCAAACTACCGGGGCAAGCGCTACTCGTTCGGCTATCCGGCCTGCCCTCGCCTGGAAGACCAGGAAAAGCTGTTCGCGTTGCTGGACGTTACGGAAAACATCGGCGTGGAGCTGACTGACGGCTACATGATGGACCCGGAGGGGTCGGTGTCTGCGCTGGTTTTCCACCATCCCGACGCCAAGTACTTCAACCTGGACGAAGCGGATATTGAGCGGCTGGAATCGGAAGTAGCCGCTCTGCCGGAATCAAAGCGATAGGCGTTATGGAGCGCCAGGTATCGAATCAGCCCGCAGGTTTTTGGCCTACGGGCATTATTTTTGCGAGAGTGGATGCACAGTACTGACATGATAACGCCCGCTAAAAACAACGGCGCGGGAGACGAGCGGTACACTGCCGTAATCGACGTCGGCTCCGGGTCGGCGCGGGCGGTAGTGATGCAGGTGAACCCCGGTGGCGGCGTAGAAATCGTTGCGCAACAGCGGGTGAACCTCAACCTGATGAGCCACGTTAACGACGCGGGCATGATTGACGGGGCCGCGGTGTCCAGCACGCTAGACGCGCTGGAGGATTTCGCGCTGATTGCTCGCGGACACGGCATCCAAGTCATACACGCCGTAGGCACGGCTGCGCTGCGAGAGTCGGGGAACGCAGCCGCAATCATTAACGCCGCCCTAGACCGTTTCGGAGTACCGCTGCGTCTGATTGACGGTCGCGATGAGGCGGCCTACTGTTTTATCGGGGCCATTCACGGGCTGCCAGTGGCCGGAGGCATTCTGGCGGACATCGGCGGAGGCAGCATGGAGATTGTGAGGTTCGGGCAGCGCGCCATCCTTGACAGCGTTTCCCTGCCACTGGGCAGCCTGCGCATCGCCAATCAGTTCCGCCTGAACGACTTGCCAAAAGCCGCTGACGTGCACTCCGCCTACGAACACGTCCACACGACGCTGGCTGAGGCCGGCGTGCCGGCCTTATCTGCCGGCGAGTCGCTGGTGGGTTCCGGAGGGTCGGTGCGGCTGCTCTCGCGGCTGGACCGGGGACGGGAACCATATCCGATTATCAAGGTGCATGGATACCGGATTGACGCCAACGCTCTGTCGGAACAGGCGCGGGCCCTGGCGGTAGTATCCCGTAGTGAGCGTACGAAAATCGACGGGATGAACCCGGAACGCAGCCATTCCATCGTTGGCGGCGCGGTGGCAGCGCACGCACTGTCCCAATACGTCAATGGAGACAGCATCCTGGTGTCGGGGCAAGGGCTCAGGGAAGGGCTGGCCCGGCATCCAGGGCCGCTGCCGAGGGACTGCTCGGTCAGTGTGCCGCCGCTCTCCTTAGTCCGGATGGCGTCGTTGACCGACCTGGTAGCCAGGTTCGTGCCACGATTCTCGCAGCGTGGGGAACGCCGGGCTGCGCTGGCCGGCTGCATCGGGGCGCTGGCTTGGGAAAACCAGGAGCCCAAGATGACGTGGGCTCTGGAATGCGCGGCTTTTCTGCTGGACATTGGCAACGCTATCGATTTTTACAACCGTTTGAACCGCACTGCGAGTATAATAGTGCGGACCGACTTGCCGGGCTTCACGCACCGGGAATCGGCCCGGATAGCCGCGATCCTGCTGGAGTGCGAACGAGGTCGGATACCGCGCCGGTTCCGGCGATCCCGCTTGCTGCCCGGCGAGGATGTGCAACTCATCGAGCAGGCGGCGGTAATACTTGTCCTGGCCGACGAGTTGGACAGCCGCTTACCACCGGGTTGTCCAGCGAACGCGGTGCAGGCAGCGAGGCAGGGAGGCAAAATGACGGTACGAACGCCGGGCTGGTCTGCGGTAGCGGCACCGGAGCTATCGGCTCGTTGGCTAAAGGCATTCGGGGAAAACATCCAGGTTACGAGGTGTGAAAAATGACTACGCTGCAAGCGCATCTGGCCTACAAGATGGGCGAACGCTACGGCAAGCATCCGGACGACGGGCACTATCCGGGCAAGCTGATTATCGTGGAAGGCATTGACGGATCGGGCAAGAGCACGCAGATTGACCTGCTGCAAAAGTGGCTTAACAGCCGGAACCTGGTGACGGTGTTCACCGAATGGAATTCGTCACCCATCGTGCGGCGCACGACCAAACGAGGTAAAACGGAGGAGTTGCTAACACCGATGTCCTTCAGCCTCATCCATGCCGCCGATTTCGCCAACCGGGTTCACGCGCAGATACTGCCGGCGTTGCGAGCCGGGGCCATCGTGCTGGCTGACCGCTACGTCTTTACGGCTTTCGCCAGGGATTCGGCGCGGGGAGTGAACCGTGATTGGCTGCGTCGGATTTATTCCTTTGCGGTGCAGCCGTCGTTGGCGCTTTACTTCAAAGTGCCCCTGGACGTGTCAATCCATCGCATCAATACGGGCCGCGAGGAACTCGGATATTACGAATCGGGACAGGACATGGGCTTTTCCAGCGACCGGGAAGAGTCGTTCCGCATCTTCCAGGGCAGGCTGTTGGAAGAGTACGACGCCATGACGGAAGAGTTCGGCTTGATGACCGTCGACGCCACGCAGCCGATTGCGGTGCAGCAGCAGTTGGTGCGTCGCTACGTGGAGCCGCTGATTGGCGAAGCTATGTCCGCAGGCGACCAGAGCGTGCCCGAGGCGCTGGGGCAGGCCGGTCTAAGCGGCCGGTACATTACTCCGCCGATGCGGCGGCGTCCCACCGAGCAGGAAGTGGCCGATCTATAGGACGAAGGCGACCCGGGTACCAGCGCTGACGAATTGAGAGCGATGATATGGATGCAATCAGGTTTTACGGACACACTCCGCCCAGCATTGCCGGAGAGGCGACTCCGGGACGGCTAATCGTGCTGGAAGGCACGGATGGAGTGGGACGGTCGACACAGATTGGGATGTTGCAGGAATGGCTGGAAGCGGAAGGGTACGCGGTAACGGTAACCGGGTTCAGGCGCTCCGAGCTGGCGGCCATGGGGATCAACCGGGCCATGCGGGGGAACACGCTGGACGCCCTGACCCTCAACCTGTTTTACGCCACGGACTTTTGGGACCGGCTGGAAAAGAGCATCGTACCGGCGCTGCGGACGGGGATGGTGGCACTGGTTGACCGGTACATCTTTTCCATCATAGCGCGCGCGCGTGTGAGGGGAGTACCGGCCAGGTGGTTAGACGACGTGTTTGAGTTCGCGGCTATTCCGGACCGTGTTCTCTACCTGGACGTTGACGTGGAACAGCTTCTGCCGAGAGTGCTTGCGGTGCGACAGCTGGATCATTGGGAGTCAGGGGAGGATTTCCTCAGAGGGCCCGACCTGCACGACAACTTCATTCGATACCAGAGCGCATTGCTCGAAGAATTCAGAAAGCTGGCCAAGGAGCACGACTTCACGACCATCGACGCCCGTGGCAGCGTGGGTGAAGTGTTCCAGGCGTTGCAAAAGGAAGTGCGCGAGGCAGTGAAAGACATGGGCCAACAGTGACGTTGGCCCCGTCAACGTGACCTTACAGGCCCAAGGCGTCCGCCAGTCTCCGGCGGTGAAACCTGGGGTCGCCGAGGAACTGGTACAGGGTGCGGGAGGCTGTGGTGTGCAGCGTGAGGCCGTACTCGGTGGTGCTGCCCACGCCGGCGTGCACTTCGTGGGCGTGGTTGCAGGCGTTGTAGTAGGCGACGCTGCTAACGGTTTTGGCCAGGTGAATACTGTCGGCGGCATCGCGCTCGGTGTCCAGCTTCCATAGGGCTTCGTAGGTGGTCCAGCGGGCCGAGTCCAGCTCGTTGACCAAATTGATGATGTGGTCCTGCACTCTCTGGAAGCGTCCGATGGGAGTGCCGAACTGAATACGGGTCCGGCTGTACTCCACAGACATCTCGTAGACTTGCTGAGACCCGCCCACCTGGTAGGCGCAGAGCAGCGGAATAGCGTTGGCTACGGCCCGCTCCACGGCGAGCCAGCCGCCGGCGAATGGGCTTTCTCCGGGCATGGCCCGTCCCGACAACACTGAAGACTGCCCGATTTGCACGCCGTCCAGCCTGACCTCGGCCAGGTTCCAGGCAAAGCCTTCCAGCCGACGGATGGAAACGCCGGGCGCGTCGGCGGGGACCAGGGCCAGGCCGACGTGCTGTCGGTTCTCCGTCCGCACGGCGCAGATGAGGTCGGTGGCCGCCGCCGCGTCGTACACGTACACCTTGGTGCCGGAGATGCGGTAACCGTCGCCGTCAGTGGCGGCAATGGCCTGAACGTCGGACTCGTCCCACTGATAATCCGCCTCGGTGATGGCCAGGGCAATGGTACGGCGGCCGGCGGCGACGTCGGGGAGCAGTCCACGCTTCTGCTCTTCGGTGCCGGCCTCAAGAATCGCCAGGGCGCCCAGGGCGGCAGTGCTGATGTGCGGGCCTGGAACCGGGCCGCGACCCAACTCCTCAAACAGGACTCCGGCATCGGTAAAGGAACCGCCTTCACCACCGTATTCGGTGGGTATGATGATGCCGAGCCAGCCAGTGGCAGCCAGCTTTGACCAGGGTTCCGAGGGCGCGTTCTGGCCGGTGGCTTGCAATTCCAGCAACGTCTCTTTGGGATACTCGGTATCCACGAAACGGCGGACGGCCGCTTTCAGCATTTCCTGTTCTTCGGTAAGAGACAAATCCATTGCCGGGTTACTCCTGCTTTTCGTAGGTAGGGGCGACCCATGAGTCGCCCCTACGGTAATCACACTATGGGCCGGTCTAGGCCAGGGCGCCGGCGCGCTCCCGCTGCTGCCGCCCGATGCCGATGCGTCGGGACATGATGACTTTCTGGATATCGGTGGTGCCACCGGGGTGGAGGGCGATGATGGCGGCACGCTGATGGGCTTCAATGTGGCCCTCGCCGGCGCCCCACTGGGCGTCTTTAGTGAGGGCAGCCGGGCCGAGGATATCCAGGATGCCGGTGGCGATGCGCAGTCCGGACTGCTTGCGGAAGTACGATGCCTGGGGGCCTTCGTAGGTGACCTGGGCGCCGCTGTGTCGCATCCAGTAGTTGCGGAGCTGGAACAGCCGACCGATTTCGGCGTCGATGTAGATGTCGATAAGGCTCTCGCGGATGTCCGAGTCTTTGCTCAGCGGTTCACCCCGACGGTTGTTGGACTTGCAGTAGTCGAAGATGCGGTCGACAATCCAGTTGCGGCCAATTTTGCCACCGGTGCCGTGCTCCAGTTCCAAGTGGGTGGTGGCCACTTTCCAGCCTTCGTTTTCGCCGCCGATAAGGTTCTTTGCGGGGACGCGCACGTTGTCAAAATAGACGATGTTCTTGACGCCGGAACCGGCGCCGGACTCGCCGGCGGAGGACAGCAAATCCATGGGGAACACGCTGATGCCGGGCAGGTCGGAGGGCACCATGAACCAACTGAGGTTGTGGTGGCGGTCGCCCTCCGGGTCGGTGCAGGTGATGGTCCACATATAGTCGGAGCCATGGGCGCTGCCGACATAGACTTTCTGGCCGTTGATGACGTAGTCGTCGCCGTCGCGCCGGGCCGATGCCTTGGCGTTGGCGAGGTCGGAGCCGGCCTCCGGTTCGGTGAGCAGCTGCCAGGTGCGGATTTGCCCCTTGAAAATCTTGGGCAGAAATTCCTGCTTCTGCTCTTCAGAACCCCAAACCAGGATGGAGTTGCCGCCGAGGCGTCCGCCGGAGTCGTAATAGGGAGGCAGGGACAGGTTGTAGCCGTCGATTTCCTCTTCCAGCACGACGGAGTGATCAACGGTGAGGCCGCCGCCGCCGTATTCTTCGGGCGCGGTGGGCCAGAGCCAGCCCTTTTCGCCCAGCCGCCGGCCCAAGTCGCGACGGAGCTGGTACTGCTCGTAGGTCAGGTCGGAGGAGTCGGCGGGATGCTCGATGCCGGTGGGAATGTTGTCGCGGAGCCATTCCTGCACTTCGGTGCGGAAGGCCTCCTGCTCGGCGGTATAACGGGGTTCAAAGTCCATGGTGTCCCTCGGGCCGGCGCATCCGCCGGTGATGTCAGGTAGGGTTCAGGCGGCAATTATGCCTTATGGGGCAGGAAGGGGCAACCGGGGCCAGCGTCCGGCGCATGCCCGGTTGCCGACACCCCGTTAGGGGATTTTTGTGAAAACCCTTTCATTTCCTCTCATTTTCTCTCATTTGAGTAGGGACTGGACGTGAGTCGTGGGGGTGAGTGGGAGCGGATTGAGTCGTTTTGGGGCCGATATTGGCGGTTTTGAGAGGCCGGTGAGAGGATTTGGGAGATGGGGTCGTGGGGCTGTCGGATTAGGTTTTTCATGGACGGACAGGATTAAGGAGATGGGGGTTGGGTTAATGCGATGTCGGCTTGGGAGCGTTGGGTAATATGGTAGGCGTGGATGGAGGATCTAAGCAAGGGGAAAGTGTCAGCAGTTGGCACCGTGGGTACGCGCAAGGGGGATTTTGGGGTTGACGGCCAACTTCGTATGTCGTATGCTGGGAATAGACATACAGCATACGATTGTACGGCGGAGGTCGATATGCGAATAGGCATTAACATACCCAACGAACTAATGAAGCGGCTGGAGCCGCTCAAGCCGGAGTTGAACATCTCTCAGGTTTGCCGGGAGGCGCTTGCGGCCAAAGCAGAGCAGTACGAACGCGCTATCACTGACCTTAATGATGACGACACCAAATCAGCCTTGGAACGTACTAGCTCAGAGGAAATTCGGCGGCTGTCATTGCTCAATGTCAATTGGGCTGAGTTAGGTTATCAAGACGCAGTTGCATGGGTGAAAGCAGCAACTTGGAAGGACTGGAACCATTGGCGGAGCATCCAAGATCTACTCCAACGGCAGAACCGACCTGCATGGGACATCCAACCACGCCTGTTCGACGGGACGGTGGAAGATGTTAAGTATCATGGTGACCGTCTTCATGACTTCCACGATCTCATTTTTGAACAAAGCGATGAGTTCTTCGAATGGATGGACGACAACGGCCTTGAAATTGATTGGCGCGACGTTGCACGGGAGCACAAACAGGCTTGGTTCGCCTACGTTGAAGCCGCTTGGCGGCTAATTCAACAGCAGCGTGACGACCATTTCGAGGAGATTCGCAAGGAACGGCTGACTAGGCACATGGCCCGTTCCCAACCAGAGATACCGGAGCACATTTTGTCCGACATCTCCCGAACGAGCTAGCTCACTCAATGCCCGCACAGGACCTACGCAAAGGGTAAGAGGGATTGAAAACGATGTCCCGAAAATGCGTTGGTTCAATGGCAAAGAGGGAGCGTGTGCGCCGTAAAAGTCATCGGCATACCTGCAAAGGCAAGGCAAATCATCACACGAAAGAGGACGCTTTTGCCTATCTACGCCACGAAAGAAAGGCTGGAAAAACCGATCTAAGAGTTTACCGGTGTTCGAATTGCCGAAAGTATCATCTCGGAAATGCGGCTGGAGCTAGGATTCATCACGTTTTGGATTCCTTATCTGCCAGTGAATGTTGACGAAAGCAAGATCAGGAATGGCGCGTTGTTCGAGGCTACCCGGCTACTGGCTGCGGAGGGCGCGGCCTGGACGGGCGTTGGTGTTTTGGCCGTTGTCGATGACTAACGTTCCGTTGACGGCTACGTAGTCGATGCCTACCGGGTATTGCAGTGGGTCCTCGAAGGTTGCCGGGGTGTCCACGGTGGCCGGGTTGAAGAGCACCAGGTCCGCCTTGGCGCCGTTGCGGATGACGCCGCGGTCGGTGAGTCCGAGACGCTGGGCAGGGGCCCCAGTCATCTTACGGATTGCCTGTTCCAGCGGGAAGAGTCCCTCGCCGCGGACGAACTGGGCCAGCACGTAGGGATACGTGCCATAGGTGCGGGGGTTGGGCCGTCCGCCGGTGAGGATAGCGTCGGTGCCAATCATCTGCGCGGGATGGGAGGCGATTTCACGGATGTTTTCCAGGTTGCCGGTGCGAGCCACGAAAGCGACTTCCAAATCCTCTTCCAGCAACAGGTCGCACACCGCGTCAACTATGCGCCCGCCCCGGTGCTGGGCCAGCTCTTCCAGGGAGCGGCCTTCCCATTCTTTGTTCTTGTCCGAGGCGATGTGGGCGAAAATGTAGTTGTCCAGCGTCTGGCCACCCCACTGCGGTTCCACAGCCCGCACCATCAGGGCGCGGACATCGGGGTCGGCGATCCGGGTCAGCAACGCCTGCGGGCCGCCGGCGTGTACCCAATAGGGCAGCAGGGAGTGCAGGATGGTGCTGGCCGCAGGGTAGGGGTATTGGTCGTAGGTTACGTCTTGCCCCCGGTTCCGGGCATCGTCCACCAGGGCGGTCATCTGCGCGCCGAGGCCGGCCACAGGGCTGTGGTAGTGGGAGATGTGCACCGGCGCGCCGGAGCGTCGGCCAACTTCCACGGCTTCACGGAATGGGTCCAGCAGACGGTCGCCCAGGGTGTAGCGAGCGTGGGTGCAGTAGAAGCCGCCTTCCTCGGCGGCGGCGGTAGCGATGGCGGCAAGCTCATCGGTGTCGCTGTAAGCTCCGGGCGCGTAGGTCAGGCCGGTGGTGAAACCGAAGGCGCCATCGCGCATTCCCTGTCGAGTCAGGTCCTGCATCTGCGCGAGCTCAGCATCCGTGGGCAGCCGGGAGGACCAGCCCATCACGGCGACGCGGATGGCGGCGTGGGGGACGAAGTGGAACACGTTGCAGGCAGCGTTGCCATCGAACAGGGCGAGGAAGTCAGCTACGCTGCTCCAGCGCACTCCGTCCGGCGGCGTCCCGTTCACCGCCGCCAGATAGACCAGGAGCTGTTCCAAGGCCCTCGGCGTGGTTGGCGCGTAGGACAGGCCGTCCATCCCCAACGCCTCGGTGGTTACGCCCTGCCGGATTTTGGCGTCGTGAGCCGGCTCGGTGAGTAGCTTGAGGTCGGAATGGGAGTGCATATCAATGAAGCCGGGGCATATGACGTAACCGGTGGCATCGATGGTACGGCCGGCGTCGACCGCCGACGGGTCGCCGGTAATCACCTGCAGGGCATCGCCAGTCACGGCGACGCTGGCGCGGTATCCGGCAGCCCCGGTACCGTCAATCACCGTGCCATTGGCAAATAGCAAGTCAACCATCGTTGTTCTCCCGGTTCAGTTTGCGATGTAAAGCGGTATGATACACCGCCGGATGCAGTAAATCACCGGAATATCGGCTATAATTATGCTCACAACCTCGCCACAAAGGAGGCCCCCAATGCCGGCTACCGTCAATCGAGATGAAGTGTACGAAGCCCTCCGCACGGTCTATGACCCGGAAATCCCGGTCAACGTGGTGGACCTGGGCCTGATTTACGACGTGCAGGTCAGCGACGCCAATGACGTTTTCGTTCAGATGACCCTGACCTTCCCCGGCTGCGGCATGGGACCACACATTGCCCAGCAGGCCGAATGGGCTGTCCAGGACGTTGAAGGTGTTGAAGAAGTCAACATCGAACTGACCTTTGACCCGCCCTGGTCACCGGATCTAATCAGCGAAGAGGCTCGCAATATGCTGGGGATTTAGGCAGCCCCGTCATGGATTACGGCATTCGCCGGAATGACGAAACCGGCTTGGAGATTACTTGAACATGGCAACGCCACAGCAGCCCAACGCGCAGCAGAACGCCCGACTACAGCAAATCCGGAGGCAGTGGGAGCAGAAACGCCAGATTACCGACCGCCTGGCCTCGGTTCGCACTAAAATCGGCGTGTACAGCGGCAAGGGCGGCGTGGGCAAGACCACCGTCGCCTGCAACCTGGCGACTATGCTGGCCACACAGGGCGAGCGCGTGGGTCTGCTGGACGTCGACATCGACTGCCCAAACGTTACGCGCGTAATGGGCATTGAGGACAAGCCCGACTACCGCGAGGGACAGATTACGCCGGCCCAAGGGCACGGGGTGAAAGTGGTGTCAATGGCCTTCTTCCAGGAAAACGAGGACGAGGCCATCATCTGGCGCGGCCCGATGATTCACAACGCTATCAACCAGTTCCTCCAGGCCACCGATTGGGGTGAGCTTGATTACCTGATAATTGACCTGCCCCCCGGAACGTCCGACTCGCCGCTGACCGTGATGCAGACCCTGCCCATGGACGGGTTCATCGTGGTGAGTACGCCGCAGGAACTGGCCATCATCGATGCCAAACGCTGCATCAACATGATCCGCAAGCTGAACCTGAACGTCGTCGGGGTAGTGGAAAATTACTGCGGCGAAATCTTCGGAGAGGGGGCTGGCCGCCAACTGGCCGAGGACATTGACGCGCCGTTTTTGGGCAGCATGTCGCTGCGGCCCTCTTATAGGGACACGGGGCAGCCTACCGTGCTGGTCGATTCCACCGTTGGAGAGGAATACTCCGGGGTAGCGGAGCAGCTACGCAGCAGTCTCAAAGCCCACGGGCTGGAAGCGTAATCAGGATATTTCGCGTTCCCGCCCCTCCGGCAGCGGCAGCGGGCCCGGCGGGAGCGCCATCGCTTCGTCGCCTTCCGGCCAACTAGCCAGCTGCATCCTCATCAGCGCCGCTACTTCCTGCTGGATCGCTTCCTGCGCGAAGGGGTTCAACTCGCCCATTTGACGAAACTTTTTGTGGCGCTGCTTCACCAGCTTGCTGGTAGAAAGCCGGCCGGTTTCCGCCAGGTGTTTGTAGATGCAATACTCAAGGTCGTTGGCAGCGTCCCTGGGGTCATTGTGCGCCCCACCGGCCGGCTCGGGGACAATCTGGTCAACGATGCCCAACTCCTCGCAATCCCGAGCCGTCATCATCAGCACTTCCGCTGCTTCACGGGTCAGGTAGCGTTCGCGAGACGGCCCCCCGACGGTATGATGCAGTGAAATGGGCGAGTAAATCGCGTACTGCTGCATCAGGATGCGGTCCGATACGCCCAGGGCCAGCGCCGCTTCGTTGCCGGCCTCGCCGATGATTACTGAAACCAGTGGCGTCTCGGCCTCCAGCATCATGGACAGGCTGCCGGCGATGGCATTGCCCACTCCCTGTTCTTCCGACTCCAGGCGTGGGTCGGCTCCTTGCGAGTCAATTAAAGTAATCAGCGGCAGGTTGAACCGCGAGGCGAGTCTGATGAGCCGCTGCGCTTTGCGCAGACCCTGGGGATGAACATGGTACCGACCGGTTTCCAAATCCCCGGCGCGACTGCGTTGCTGTCCGATAGCGACCACCGGGTGGCCGCGCAGCAGGCCCACGCCGCCAACCACGGTGCGGTCATCGCTGCTCACTCGATCGCCACAGACCTCAAAGAACCCCTCCAGGATGTGGCGCATATAGTAGAGAGCGTCGGGCCGTTCGTCGTGTGTAGCAGCTTTGAGAGACTCCCAAGTCTCGGTGTCATCGACGGCTGGCGCCGTCAGTTTAGACACGGCACGGCGGCCCAGCTTGATCTCTTCCGGGTCTACCAGGAGGTTGAGCAACTGTATCAAGCGCTCCCTCAGCAATTCACGATCAACCACGTTGTCGAGGAGCCCGCGACGCAGGTGATATTCCGCAGTATGCACGTCCGGCGGCAACTGGCGGCCCGTCGCTTCCATCATAGTGCGGATGGGGGACAACCCAACTACCGAACCGGGTTCCGCGATGATTATGTCGGCCAGGTTGGCGAAACTGGCGTAAGCCTGTCCGGTGGAAGGATTCGCCAACACCGCGATAAACGGCATTGCAGACTCCCGTAAACGGTTGACCGCGGTTACGGTCTTGGCCATTTGCATCAGGGAGAGGACGCCCTCCTGGTTGCGCGCGCCGCCGCCGGTCACGATGGCAACAACGGGAATACTGCGCCGGGCGGCGGTTTCAAAGGCCAGCGCTACTTTCTCGCCGACGACGCTGCTCATGCTGCCACCCATGAAACCATAGTCCAGCACCACCAAAACGACGCTTTTACCATCGATGCGGCAGGTTCCGGTAACCGCTGCTTCGGTCAATCCGGTACGGTCCTGATTTTCGGTAAGCTCATCCTGGTACTCGCTGCGCGCGGAGTCGGCGCGATTGGAAAAGGCCAACGGGGCCAGTGAACGCACGTAGCGGTTCTGCTCTCTGAAACTACGCCGGTCGGCGACGAGTTCAATTCGCTCCCGCGCCGATAGCGTGTAATGAAAGCGGCAGAAGGGACATACGCGAAAGTCCAAGTACGCCCGGGTAGCGCTGATGGATTCGTGGCAAAAGAGGCAGTGGTCATGCACCGCCGACAAGTACACCTCTTCCAGCTCCTCGCCGTCGCTGAAAAGGTGGACAAGAAAATTGGTCAAATCGCGAACCGGCATCTGTCCCTCCTATGGACACCGGAAACAGTCACTGGCAGCCCCATGGCCCCGCACGACAAATGCCATGGGCGGCATTTTGCGGTTGGTTTTAATTGTACACAGCCCATGTTTCAGCAGTATTACGAAGCGCGTACGAATTTAATCAGAGTTGCGGCGCGGACACCATTTTCCGCCGGGCCAAGGGCAGCCCAATCCGCGATGCGTACCCCAACCGCCCAAGCAAGGCCTTGAGGAGTAATCACCAAGGGCACCCTCGGACGCCATCGGCGGGGGACTCCGGCATCGGTAAAAACGTCCTGCAGCTTGCGGTGGCCAGACATCCCCAGCGGCTGTATCCGGTCGCCCGGCTGCCAGACGCGCACCGTCGCCCCGGATGCTAATGCGGCCGGGGACAGGTAGGCAGACATGGGGTCGCCGGTATCCAGAGACGCGTCGTCCGGCAAAGTTACCGCCTGGCAGGTAACTTCCCATCCGTCTCGTCTGGTAACCGCCACGGCTATGGGCCCCCAGGGCAGGGTGAGGCGAAATTCGCCGCCTATTGCGGGATAAGGGCAATCGTGGTCGGACGGCGTTTGCGGTGAGAGTTCGAGCCACTCCCGTTGTGTCCAGGCTGTGTAACCACCTGGGAGGGTTATCATCTTGCCTGACCCGGCGTCGGAGGCCATCGCGGCCAACTGTCGCAGGTGGCTTTCGGTCAGCCGGCGGCTGTCTCCCTTGACCTTAATCCAGGCTCGCCGCAGCAGCAGGGGCTGCAAAGCGGGATGAAGTTCGGCCAGGGCGTGGCGATGCAAGCGGAGGACGCCGCCGGATGCAAAGGGTTCGGGGGCGACGGTCGGCCAAAGAGCAGTAGCCTGCGCTTCCAAGTAGTCCAGCTGAACGGCCGCTGTCTGCGACAGACGGCTCAGGGCGTACACAATCCCGGAGTTCAACTGCTCTGCCAGGGCCGGCATCAGATTGAGGCGTACCCGGTTACGAGCGAAATCCTCCATGTAGTTGGTGCGGTCATCCCGGTAGTCGATGCCGGTTTGGTCACAGAAGGCGATGGTGTCGGCGCGGCGCAAAGCCAGCAATGGCCGCCAGAGGAGGGGGGCATCGTGGCTATACGGGTAAGGCCATGGGTTCAGCTCCTGCATCCCTCGCAGGCCGTGGAGTCCGCTGCCGCGGGCGATGTGCAGCAGCACAGTTTCCGCCAAGTCGTCGGCGGTGTGTCCCAAAGCCACATAGCGCGCACCTACTTTGCGGGCCGCTCGTGCCAGAAAGGCATAGCGCAAATCCCGGGCCGCCTGCTCAAAGGAGCTGACCCCGGACTCGTGCTGGTAGGCCGGCACGTCCACCTCTTCTACCGTACAGGGACAATCGTTTGCTTGCGCCAGCCGTTGCACGAAGTCGGCGTCGTCATAGGATTCCTGGCCCCGGAAGTCATGGATGAGATGGGCAATGTGTAGTTGGAACCCCAACAGCCGCGCAATGTCCAGTAGCATGAGGGCCAAAGCGGTGGAATCGGGGCCGCCGGAAACGCCGGCCAACACGGCGGCGGCGGGGCCCAGGCCGAGCCGCCGGGCTGACGCCAGCACCGTCGGATGGAGTCGTAGGGGATTAGTAGCCAACGCGGTTTTCAGGCGTGAGGTGGTCGACAGCGTTATAGCTGCTCATCCGTCGTCCCCGTGATCCCGTCCTGATGGTGGTACAACTGCCCAGGGACAAATCCATGTGGTTGATGTTCGCTAGCGGCAGGCCGATGACGGCAGCGACGATGCAACGGATGGTGAAATTGTGGGTAACGGCGATCACGGCGTCTTCAAGGCCGTGGCAGGTGTCCATTTCATCAAAGGCGGACATGGCCCGTTGCTGAACGTCGCCCAGCGATTCGCCGTCGGGCATGGTGACGCTGCTGGCGTCCCGCCGCCAGCCCTGGTAAAGGTCAGGCCAGCCTTCCCGCATTTCCTGTATCGTAACGCCCTCGAGCGCCCCCATGTTCATCTCGGTGATGCGCGGCTCAACGGTGACGGGCAGTCCGGTCAGGTCGCCAATCTGAGCCGCGACGTCCCGGGCGCGGCTCAAGGGGCTGGAATAAATGGCCACTGGATTCCACGCCAGGCTGGCGATGCCCATCTCCCGAGCCTGCCGGCGACCCAGCGGTGTCAGCACTGAGTTAGTGGTGCCTTGCAGTCGTCCGGCCGCGTTGATGTCCGTTTCTCCGTGGCGCAGCAGGTGGAGCCTCATTCTACGCCATTCTCCCCTTGCGCCGCCGCGCGCTCCAGGCGCACCTGGTTGATGCGCGCGCCTACCATGCCGGTAACGGTCAAAACCAGGCCTTCCGTCTGCACCGTGTCGGCGGTTCTGGGAATCTCGCCTTCGCGCTGGTGCAGCACGAGTCCGGCGATCGTATGGTATTCGCCCTCGGGCAGGGCGATGCCGTCCTCTTCAAGGCGGTCGTTAATCTCAATGATGGTCATGCCGCCGTCCAGCAGGTATGAGCCGTCAGCCTGCGGCAGGATGCCGCTGTCGGCGATTTCGGAAGGTGGGTCGTCATCCACCATCGTGCCAACGATGACGCCGGTGAGCTGCTTCAGCGTTACCAGTCCGGCGATTCCTCCGTACTCATTGGTAACGAGCATCATGGAAAGGCGTTTCGCCTGCATGGTGTCAAAGGCATCGGACACTGTAACCGTTTCGGGTATGAAGTCAACATCGCGCATCGTTTCGGTAACCGGGTCGTCGGGCCCAATCAGCCCCCGGCTCTGGGCAATAAGCACTTCCTTGTTGGAAAGCACGCCCAGCACGGTTTCCTGAGTGCCCTCAAAAATGGGGAAGCGGGTATGGCTGTTCTCTGCGTAGAGCTGTAGAAACTGTTCCAGTGTAGTGCCCCTTTCAATCCAGACGATTTCCGTGCGGGGTGTCATTATCTCGCTGAGCCGCCGGTCCCGGAAGTGAAACACCCGGTTCAACCGCTCGGCCTCTTCCGACTCTACCGCACCCTGCTCCCGGGACAGATCGATCATCATCCGCAACTCGCCCTCAGTGAAAGTGGTTTGCCAGCCATTGGCCGGCGTGCGGAGAATTTTGTAGATCAAACGGGGCACCGCCGTGAAGAAGTAGATGAACGGTGTACACACCAACATCGTCCAACTTACCGGGCGAGCAGCAATCAGCGACCACCGTTCCGAGTACGTCGCGGCCACCGTCTTGGGCGTAATTTCACCGAAAATGGAAATCACCACCGTCATAATCACCGTTGTCAGAATCGCAGCATATCCCGCATCGCCCAGGGCTTCTGCCGCCAACGCCGTTCCGATGGCAGTAGCAAATATTGTGAAAGCGTTCTGGCTCAACAAGATGGTGGCAAAGAACTTCTCATGCTGGGACAGCACGTTGTCCACTGCGCGCGCCGCCGCACTCCCTTGCTCGACCAGGAACCGAATGCGGATTTTGTTGACGGCAATCAACGCCGATTCCGCGCTGGTAAAAAAAATGATGCCGAAAAAACTGACGATTAGCAACCACACTTGCAGGCTCGTCGGGATATCCAATCCGCCGTTGGATGTTCCGGCCTGCAACAAAACAACCGACCAGGATAAACCGTCGGGCGCAATGTCCATCATCGGGGTGATTTTCCTCCTGCGGGACGCGGGCCGACCGTCGCTAGGAGCAGGTCAAACCCGATTTTCATTATTTACAGGAAGGATAACACCGGCTGCCAGCCGGCGCAAAGGCACCGCCTGCTATAATCCAAGCCCATGCTTATTCTCGGTATTGAAACATCCTGCGACGAAACTGCCGTCGGCATCGTGGAAGACGGACGCCGTCTGCGCGCCAACGCAATCGCCTCTCAATCGGCGCTGCACGCAGCTCATGGCGGCGTGGTGCCCGAGCTGGCCTCCCGCCAGCACATCCGCGACATGCAGCCCACCTTGCTGCGGGCCTTGACCGACGCTGGCGTAACGCTGGACGACGTTGACGCCGTGGCCGTAACCCACGGCCCGGGACTGGCCGGCGCGCTCATCTCCGGCGTGAATACGGCCAAGTCTCTGTCTTTGACGCTGGGCGTTCCATTAATCGGCGTGAATCACCTGGAAGGGCACATCTACGCCGCCTGGTTGGCGTCCGGCAGTACGGGCTCCGACGGACCGGCACCGGCGGAAGAACCCGGTTTCCCCCTGGCCTGCCTGGTGGCTTCCGGTGGGCACACCGATCTAATCCTGATGGAGGGACACGGCGACTATCGCCTGGTCGGGCGCACTCGCGACGACGCCGCCGGTGAAGCTTTTGACAAGGCAGCACGCGTCCTGGGCCTGGGTTTTCCGGGCGGGCCGGAGATTCAAAAGGCCGCCGAGTCGCTGACCACCTTCGCTGAGGATGACTTTGAACATACCGAACTGACGACGCTGGCGTCGGCGCCCCTGCCCCGGGCCTGGATGCGCGATACCCTGGATTTCAGCTTCAGCGGGGTGAAAACCGCGCTGCTGCATCGTGCGCAGGACGTGGGACTGTACCCGCCAACAGACTTGCCGCAACCCGATACCGAGCGCAAGGTTGCAGCTTTGGCTGCCGAGTTTCAAGAATCACTGGTTGACGTGATGACGGCCAAGCTGCTGGCCATGGCCGAGCGTTACCATGCCAGGGGACTGATACTGGGCGGAGGCGTAACGGCCAACGCCCGCCTGCGACAGCGCATTCTGAGCGAATCTCCGCTGCCGGCAGTCATACCCCCGCCGGTGCTGTGCACCGATAACGGCGCCATGATTGCCGCCGGCGCATATTATCAGCAGCAACGGGGAGAAATTGCAGATCTGTCCCTGGACGTTGACCCTTCACTGCCTTTCGGCCGACCGGACTGAATCCCCGTTTCCCACGGCCGACTGCAGCAGCAGTAAGCGGTTGGCAAATTCCTGCAGGTCCTGAAATTCGGCCACGCACTCGGTTTCCAATGTCCAGTTGACGCCGGAGATTTGTAACCTGCGGCCTCCGGCTTGCGTCAAGCCGCGCCAGAACAGCCATCCGGCCAGCACGACCAGCGCCATGATAACCAGCGCGAAGGCGTGTAAGTTGATTACCGGGATAACCACCTCGGGCAGGCGGTCAACCAGCCAGTAACCCAGGAGGAGATAGACTATCAACCCCCCCGCTGCCAGGGACGCCCAATGCTTCCAGGAAAGTCCACGACGGGCGTCTTCCCGGAGGCTGACCTGGGACACTGACGTCAGGGCATACATCTCAGTTATGCGGGTCCGTCCGCTGTCAGAAGCGTTGATAAGGCGACGGTCGGTGGCCACCAGCAGGCGTCCACTGGAGGAAGGCTCCGCGAGCAGGCCGCTTTCGGTATTCAAAATGGCCGCAACCCGCTCATACGGCAGCAGGGGCACGCCGCGAACGCGAGATAGGTATGAGGTTTCCGGTTGCATCTGAATCCGCATATGCGCTGCCGGGAGAGGCGCGGGTGAAATCCTACCACAACGGCAACTGATGTCGGTGGGTTCCATTTTCATGGAACGCCGGGCTATCCGGTGTTTGACGAGTCCGCCGACTCCGTGATAGATTCTATGCGAAAGACTGTGATGGAGACGAGTAAGCGGGCTAAAGCGCATTAGCGAGCCTGGTCTGGTGCAAGCAGGCGTGCTGACCCCGCCCAAAATCCCTCCGGAGTCGCCGGCCGAAAGCCGCTGCCCCATAACAGCGGTGATTAAGCCCAGGCCGGGTTCGTTGCCCGTTATAAGCGACGGGGCATGATGGTGTCCTTACAGAGTGGTCATTAGCCGCCCTCCACGGGGTTGCTGTGGCAAATAGGGTGGTACCGCGGATGTTTGTCCGTCCCTATGGGGACGGGCATTTTTTTATGTCCTCGGGATACTGCCGACACGCCTCGGTTCTGCCGATGGCGGAAACCAAAACAGAAGACGGAGATACGCCGTGAAGCTCAAAGGCGCTGAGATCATTTGCGAAAGCCTGCTCCGTGAGGGGGTGGACGTATTGTTCGGCCATCCCGGCGGCGCGATTCTGCCCTTTTACGATGCCCTGTGGAGTTATCCGCAGCTGCGTCACGTCCTGGTGCGGCACGAGCAGTCCGCCGCGCACGCTGCCGACGGGTACGCGCGCGTGACGGGCAAGCCCGGCGTATGCGTGGCCACTTCCGGCCCCGGCGCGACCAACCTGATTACCGGGATTATGGGGGCCAAGGCCGACAGCGTGCCCATGGTGGCCATCACCGGGCAGGTGGCCCGGGCCGCTATGGGCACCGAGGCCTTCCAGGAATGCGACATCTGCAGCATTGCCTCGGTCTGTACCAAACGCACTTACCTGGTGCTGTCCGCCGCCGATTTGCCAAGGACCATCCGCGAGGCGTTCCGCGTCGCCCAAGAAGGCCGGCCGGGTCCAGTGCTCATAGACGTTCCTCGGGACGTGCAGTTGGAAGAGGTCGAGTTCGAATACCCGGAAATCCAGACGGCGCCGGAACCAGCCCTCTCCCAAGAAGTTATGGAAAACGTCCGTAAGGCGGCGACGCTGATGAACGAAGCGGAGCGTCCGGTCATTGTCGCCGGGCATGGCATTGTCCATTCCGGGGCATTCGAAGAGCTGCGGGCGTTGGCCGAGGCCAGCGGCATACCGGTCATCAACACCCTGCTGGGGCTGAGCGGTTTCCCCCGCAATCACCCCCAGAGCCTGGGAATGCTGGGGATGCACGGCATGTACTGGTGCAACATGGTCGTTGACCAGGCAGACGTGCTCATCGGACTGGGTATGCGGTTTGACGACCGGGTTACGGGTAGAGTGTCGGGTTTCGCTCCCCACGCCCGGGTCATTCACCTGGACATCGAAGCCACGCAGGTGGGGCGCATCGTGCCGGCGGAAGTGCCGTTGGTGGGCGACGCCAAGCCCATCCTGCAAGCGCTGCTGCCGCTGGTACGCTGGGCCGAACGCCCGGAGTGGATGGCCTACATCGCTCAGCTCAAGGCGGAGCATCCCTCGTTGGCGATTCCGAAGTCGGGGGCGCTATTGGCGCAACAGGTGCTGACACAGATGAACGACGTCATCCAAGAGGACGAAGACGCAGTGGTGGTTACCGGAGTCGGCCAGCATCAAATGTGGGCGGCGCAGTACTTGTTTCTCAATCAGCCGAACTCTTTCGTAAGCTCCGGGGGGTTGGGCGTGATGGGATTCGAGGTGCCGGCAGCATTGGGCGCTCAGATGGGGCGGCCCGGCGCCACCGTGTGGTCTGTCGCCGGCGATGGCGGTTTTCAGATGACGCTGCAGGAACTGGTTACCGCAGTCCAGGAGCGGCTGCCCATCAAAATCGCCCTGTTCAACAACGGCTATCTGGGCATGGTGCGCCAGTGGCAGGAGATGTTCTTCGACGGCCACATCAAGGAAGTCCCCATGCCCGGCCCCGACTACGTCAAGCTGGCCAACGCCTACGACATCCCGGCCCTGCGCGTGGAACATCAGGAAGACGTGGCCGATGCCCTCCGCCAGGCCCAGGAATACGATGGGCCTTTCCTCATCGAGTTCGTAGTGGAACAGGAAACCAACGTCTTCCCCATGGTTCCGCCGGGCGGCTCCCTGGCCGACACCATCGAGGACCCGCGCACCACACTTGCCGCCCTGCCGGGTTAGTGATAGAAATAGAGCGACTGAAATCCGCGTGTCGTTCCCATTCACCCGAGACGATACGCTCAGGACAACTGAGGTGCCTTATGCCGCGGGTCACAATCCAGGAAGCTTCCCGAATCCTGAACGTATCGCAGGACGTGATACGAAAAAACGTCCGCGACGGCAAGCTCCAAGCGAGCAAGGAAGGCACTCGCTGGATGGTGGACATCCCGGAAAACGCCGAGGAATACTCGGACGACTTCAAGGAAAACATTCATGCCCTGGCGCGCACGTTGACGCCGTGGTGGTACGACAATCCGCGCCGGGAGGGCCTGGTTCACTACTTGGAAAGCTTGGGAATTGAGGAAGTGGAACCCTTCTTCCTATGCGGGATGAAGGGTGAGGACATTTGGCCGGCTACCGGGCACGACGGGCGCGATCGGTGCCCGGAGTGCGTCCTGGAAGTTCACGACCAGGGACTGCCCATGGAAACCCGGGAGTAGCGGGGCACGTTAGGTTCAGTTCACCCGGTACACCCAAATCTGGTGCATCACGTCCGGCTCACCCTTGGGCAGGGCGGCGAATGGATCGCTAACCTCCACCAGACTCCAGGCCCCGCTGTCCACCAAGGCGTCCTGCTGCTCCTTGAAACCCAGCTCAAGGTGCGTATCCGGGCGCAGGCTGAACACGATATACCCGCCAGGCTTGGTAACGCGGCACAAGTCCACGAATGAACTGGGGGGCGCGTGCCCGGGCGTAAAGACGCCGGTGCTGATAACTGCGTCGTAGGTGTCCGTATCGAAGTCCAGAGGTCCGCCCAGGGCCATCTGCTGGAAATCGTTGTAGCAGCCCTTGGCTCGCGCCTCTTCCAGCATTCCTTCCGACAGATCCATGGCGCAAATGTCGCTGTACCCCAACCGCTGCAGTTCTACGCCGGCCAGCCCGGTGCCGGCGCCCGCGTCCAGGATTTTGGCGTCTTTGGCTACCCGGGACGCCAGCGCTTCTGCTCCGCGTACCGGCGCCAGCCAAACGAAGGTGTTTTCCAGGTCGTCATCGTATTCCTTCGCCCACTCGTCGTACCGTTCGGCGAGTTGTTCGTTGGTGGTGGACGCATAGATCCATTGGACCCGGTCTTCCGAGCTGATATTCCCGACATCCGGCATATTGCTTTACGCTCCGTTTCTGATGCTGTCGTGAACCAGCGACCTATTGCTTGACGCAGAGGTACTGTGCCCAACCCAGCTCTTCGTTGTTGATGGCCTCGACCGTTTTCATATAGGCGTCGGTCAGGTACTCAAAGCGGTCCTGGTAGCCCTCCGGACCTTCCGCTATGGACGCCAGCCTGGAGAGGTAGGTGTAGCTCTGGGCCAGATGCGGGGACAGGTCCCGCGCCTGAATCACCCTGAAGCCGGCCTCCCGCAGCGCGTCCATGTAGGAGTAGAAGCTGAAGTCGGTGTCGAACAGCAGGCGGTCGTACACGAATTTGCGACCGGCTTCGCTGATGTCGGCGCGCGGTTTGGTGAGATCATCGAAAATCATCACTCCGCCCGGCTGCAAAACTCGGTACGATTCTTCCAGCACCTTCACCTTGTCCGGCACGTGGTAGATAGTGGCCTGGCTCCAGACGTGGGTGAAGGTTCCTTCGTCGAAAGGCAGGTCGGTTGCTGAGGCTTTTTCAAAGGCCAGCTTATTTGCCAGCTCCGGCACCTGCGACAAGGACTCGACCGCATTGGCCACCCTAACCCCGCTCAGGTCAATGCCCGTCACATGGGCGCCGCTGTTGCGGCTGAGCCAGACTGCAGCGTTGCCGTTTCCGCAGCCGATGTCCAGAACCCTGGAATTCTCATCGATCTTGCCGTATTCCACCATCAGTTCGTTGAGCCGGATACCGGCGGCCAGGAACTGCTCTCGGATGGTTCGGTCACGGTCCGACTCCTCGTCGAAGACGCCCCAGTGGACGCTGCCGTCAGCGTCCCACACCGAGCGATAGATGACATCCTCGGCATCGTAGTATTCCTCGGTTTCGTTCTCAGAAAACCGGTGACCAGTTGCTGTTACCATTGTTACCCCTCTGTGCAGGTTTGTCTCGCTTTCAGAAAAGCGCGACGGGTTCAGGCTCCGGCTCGGCATACATGGAGCCTTCAATCCATTCGAGGAACTTGTTGTTTTCGTCCACCAGGATCATGCGCTGGTCGACTTCCTTCTCGGTGACTTCGAAGGCCATGATGATGGCGCAGTCCCCGATCTGGCAGAGGCGGGCTGCCGCGCCCTGGATCGAGATGGTACCGCTGCCACGCTCGCCCGGCAGCGCGTAGGTTTCAAAACGCTGGCCGTTGTTGCAGTTAACCACCTGCACCTTTTCGAACGGGACTATGTCTGACATTTCCATCAGGTCTCGGTCAATGATGATGCTGCCCACGTAGCCCAGGTTGGCTCCCGTTATCCAACAGCGGTGAATTTTGGAACGTAGTATCTCTCTCATGTTTTCTCCTTTCGTGCATCCGCCAAGTCGAATTGGCGCCTTGAATTCGGGCCGGCATCAGCCCGGTTACCAGGGTGTCCGAAGCAGGCACAGACGTAAGTCATTGGCAGGCAACGATCGGAGCCAAGCTCAACGACCGCAACCGGCTATGCGGCGGAAACCTGGATTAGGCGGGCGTGTTGCGGGGCGCTAAACCCGCAGCCCATTTAGGCTTGGAGCAGCTAAGGCTCGCAAGGCAGTCGGTGATTGCAACGTCCCCGTTGCCATGACAATTGCCTGGCTCGTAACGTTGCTTCACCGAATTGATGCTCTGACGCTCCCCGCGGTGGGCGGGGCTGCGTAGAGTCAGGGTCCGGCGACGACCGGTGCGCTGATGGCGCGGCTGCACTCATATGGCCTCCTTGTTTAAGGGCAGGTTGATGGGTGTGCAGACCTGCTAATGCTGCCCGCAGTGTAGCCGCACAGTCCGCCGATGTCAAATCGCAGCAGATTGTCAAGCACTTTTGGACTCATTTCCGGGCAATTTTTCAAAATTCGTAAAAGTATGCTGAATCCTTTACCCTTTACTCAAACTCAGCTAGCCGAACCAGCGGTCATGCGTCAAACAATGCCAACTGCTGCGGCCCCTGGCGTCGTACTTCGTGCTCAGCCGAACACCACCTGGGAATTCCTCGTACCGAGGCGTGTCCTTCAAACACCGGGCCATGACCCGCATAACCGTGGCGAGCCCACAGCCACGCATGCAGCAGTTCATGGGCGAGTATCCCTTCCATTCCCTGCCGGCCGCAGCGTTGCATCCGGGGCAGCGATAAGCCAATCACCCAGGAGCCGTCCGAGTAGCAGAAACAGCGGCCCCCGGTGGCGAAAGTTCGCTCCAGCACCACCGACCCCGTTGCGATGTCCAGGTCAGGCAAGGTGTATTTCCGGGCTATGTTTTCAACCCAGGCCAAATCGTTGAGGATGATGCCTTTGGGCCAGTTCAACCTTGACATTGGAACCCGCTATGGCGTCAGAATGACTTTGCCGGTAGTGGCGCGGCCGGCTAACTGCCGATGAGCTTCCGCTGCGTCGGACAGAGTAAAGGTGTGTTCCACCCTCAGCTTCAACTCCCCGGACTTAACCCAGCCCAGCACCGCGCCGGCGCGCTTCGCAAGTTCCGCCCGGTTCGCAGTGTAGTCGCCCAGGCCGGGCCGGGTAAGGAACTTGGAACCGTTGCCCAGAACCCGGGGATCCATGGACGGCACCGGTCCGCTGGCCTGGCCGTAGAGCACCATGTAGCCCCTTGGCGCGAGACAGGCGATGCTGCCGTCGAAGGTATCCTTGCCCACGGCGTCGTACACCACTTGCAAGCCGTCGTCCTCCGTGGCCCTGGCAATCTCGGCGGCGAAGTCCTGCTGGGTGTAGAGGATCACCTGGTCCGCGCCGGCGCCGCGGGCCAATTCGGCCTTGACCTCGGTGGAAACGGTGGAAAAGACGTATGCGCCGAGGGCTTTGCACATCTGAATCAGCAGGAGGCCCACGCCACCGGCCCCGGAATGGACCAGGACCCGGTCGCCGGCCTTGACCTGATAGGTGTCATAGCACAGGTAGTGGGCCGTCATGCCCTGCAGCATCGCCGCCGCGCCATCGCGCGCGGACAGACCCTCGGGCATCCTGATGAGGCGCCAGGCGGGAACAAGGGCCTGCTCCGCGTAAGAACCGGGATGACTGCAATAGGCGACCGTGTCGCCCACGGCTACGTGGTCAACCCCTGGGCCAACTGCTCGCACCACTCCCGCTGCCTCTACGCCGGCGACCCAGGGCAGTCCCGGCGGGTTCACCCCCATACGGCTGTAGATGTCGGTAAAGTTGACGCCAACCGCCTGGATTTCCACCACGGCCTGTTCCGGGCCGGCCAGCGGGTCGGGAAGGTCAACGTACTTCAGCACTTCAGGGCCGCCGTACTCGGTGATTTGAACCGCTTTCATAGCAATTGCTCCTGGTTGTTATCGGCGCTTGTCGGTTGAGTAGAATAGCACACCACAACCGATGGGCTGCAACGTCCTGATGTCAGCGAAACGGCGCTTACGGCTACTCGCAATTGCTACGACAATGGGCAAATGTTATGATAAGCGCACTTTACGACGCGTTACGGCGGCCGTACTGGAGTGGAGGGCATAAGTTGACCAACGACGCACACCTATCGATTTCCCAGGCCATCGACATCTTTGTTGCGCACTTGAAGGATGGCCGGCAGATTATGCAGGGGCAGCAGGAACTCCTCCGGTTTCAAGCGAGGATTGGACGCGACAAGCTCATCTCAACCCTGCACGCCATCGAGGTGGGAGACTATGCCCGCTGGACTACTGAAAACGTCGAAAACCCGGCCTCCCGGCTGGATCCGGTGAAAAAATTCCTTACCTTCGCCAACCGCAAGGGATGGACTGAAACCAGCTTGGCCCGTTATGCCGCGGCTCCCCGACGAAATCGCAGACGCTTCCAGAACTCGGACCAATCTACCGGGGCCAGTACTCCGACCGCTCGTTTGAGCCAGGAACGACACACTGAATTGCAGGCGGAACTGGAACGATTGCGCGCCGAAGTTCCCCGGATTCGCGAAACCATCCGTTTGGCCCGGAGCGACGGCGACATTCGGGAAAACGCGCCGTTGGACGCCGCCCGAGAGCAGCAGCAATTGGTGGAGCGTCGTATTCGGCAACTGGAGAACGACCTGGCCCGCGTCGAAATCGTTGACGCCGCTAACGCCGATACCGAGAAAGTCAGCATCGGCTCACGGGTAACTCTCCACGACCTGGGAGCTCAGCAGCCTCGCTCCTTCACCCTGGTGGACGTGCGCGAAGCCGACGCGTCGGCCGGCAAAATCTCCACGGTGTCGCCTATTGGTGAAGCCTTGATGGGGCGCAGCGTAGGGGAGGAGGTGACGATTAACACGCCCCGGGGTTCGGTTCAATATCGCATTGAGGGCATCGGCAGATAATACGCCCGTAACCTCACGCAAAGTTGCCAGGGGCGAAATTGCTTTCGCCCCTGTTGGTTATTTGCTGATGTCGGCTACCGCCTGCAAGATGGTCTCAGGGTCGGGAATATAGCCCGGTTCGTACAGCTCCCGGTAGCGAATGACGCCTTCCGAGTCCACGATAATTACCGCCCGGGTTCCGGCCCCGCGTTCCTCGTTCCAAAGGTCGTAAGCGGTGGTCACCCGGCCCTTGGGGTGCCAGTCAGAAAGCTCCGGGTATGGCAGGCCACCCATGGAAGTGGTCCAGGCTCGATGCGCGGCAACGTGGTCGCAACTGATACCCAGTACCTGGGCATTTAGCTCCTCGAACCGCCCGTTGTAGCGGCGGAACGAAGTGGCTTGGTCGGTTCAACCACCGGTGAAGTCCAGCACGTGGAAGGACAACACCACGGTATGGGTGCCTCGGTAGCTGTTCAACGAAACATCGCCATGATGTGGCGATGACAGGGTAAAGTCGGGGGCGATATCGCCAATCTGACCTGGCATCAAACTTCTCCTCGATGGCGCCGGCCTGACGTTTCGCTGCCGGCGCGGATGCCGCAAATTATACCCCAGCGTACATTATCTTTCTAACCCGCCAAGTGATGGATTCCCATCTCCGCGGGAATAACGATGGTGGATGATGCTATACTCATTGGCGCCGCAGCCGGCGGTCAGGCGATGCACGTGGAAGTGGTTTTCGACAGAGGGATTTTTCTGCCCGGCCTCAGCCTGTGGCTCGATGCCCTGCGCCAGCAGGATACTTCGGTTGTCTCCCACGCTCATTCCGACCATGTTGCCAGGCATCGCCATCCCGTGCTAACGCACCGAACCCGGCTGCTGTTGGGCGACTACTACGACCGTTCCGAACCTGTCGAACTGGAATATGGCGAGCCGCTGGAAACGCCGGAATATACCGTCACCCTGCACCCGGCCGGCCACTGCCTTGGTTCCGCACAAACCCTGGTGACCGTGCGTTCCAGCGGGGAGCGCCTTCTCTATACCGGCGACTTACGAACCCGGCCGTCGCCAATCAACGAGCCGGCGGAATCGGTGGTATGCGACACGCTGATTATTGAAAGCACGTACGGCCACCCGGCTTACACGTTCCCGCCCCAGGACGAGGCCATCGCCACCGCCGTCCGCGTCATCTCCCAGTGGCTGGACCAGGGCACGCTGCCGATAGTATTAGGTTGGCGATTGGGCAAAGCGCAGGAAACTCTATATTACCTACTGTCAGCAGGCTTTGCCGTCGCCTGCGATGAGAGCGTCTATGACATCGCCCGGCGGTATGAAGAGGCCGGAGTCTGCTTTCCGGGCGATTATCGGGTTTTCAACGGGTCGGTTGCCGATGGCGAAGTGTTGCTGTTTCCTCCCGGCAAGAAGGCGCGCGAGCAAATGAACGGGCAAGGATTGTCCGGTCGGGCGGCGCGGCACCTGGAATTGACCGGGTGGGCCGCCGGCAAAGGCGCCAAACCATGGGGCAGCGGCCGTCCCGGCGACGCCAGCCTGCCGTACAGCGACCATGCTGACTTCAACGACTTGATAGCCTACGTGCAGGCGGTGCAGCCCCGCCAGGTGTACACAGTGTTCGGTTTCCCCGACCTGGCCCAACGGCTCCGGCAGATGGGCTACGCAGCCGTCCACCTGGGCAAGAACGCGACCCCGGCGGATCAGGCGCTTCAGATGCCGCTGCTGTAATCCGCCTGCGCCAAAAACGCAGGGGCGAATGGTTATTCGCCCCTGCCATTGGTTGCCGCTGCTTCGCGACTAGTCCGGGGTGGTGCCCACGGCAGGCAGCGCCGCCGCTTCGTCGGCAGCCAGCATCCGGTTCATGGCGCTCAGGTACGCTTGCGCGCTGGCGACGATGATGTCGGTATTGGCGCCGCGCCCGGAGAAGACACGGCCACTGTTCTCGACGCGCATAGTCACTGAGCCCACCGAGTCCCGGCCTTCCGTTACTGCCTGCACCTGGAAATCGGCGATCCTGGCCGTGGTGCCAATCACCCGGTCGATGGCGCGGCATACCGCGTCCACGGGGCCGTTGCCGGTGGAGGCGTCGGTGTGCGTCTCACCGTCGGGGCCGATCAGCCGTACCGTCGCGGTAGGAATGTCCTTGTCCCCGCCGGTGAAGTGCACCGTATCCAGCGAGTAGGTTATCGGCTCGGACGTTGAGCGATTCTCCTCGTCCATCAGGATTTCCAGATCGCGGTCTGTGATTTCAGGCTTCTTGTCGGCCAGTTCCAGGAAGCGCTGGTACACGCCGGTAACTTCTTCCCGGTCCAGGGAATAGCCCAGGGTCTCCAAGCGGGCCTGCAAACCGGCCCGGCCACTGAGCTTGCCCAGCACCAGCTGCACGTCCGGCGGCAGACCGACGCGCTCCGGCTGCATCACTTCGTAGGTGGAACGGTCTTTGAGCACACCGTCCTGGTGGATACCGGAAGCGTGGCGGAAGGCGTTTTCGCCGACGATGGCCTTGTTGGCCTGGACGTTCATACCGGTGATGCGGCTGACCAGGCGGCTGCTGGGATAAATCTGCGTGGTGTCAACGTTGAGCTCGACGCCGAACAGGTCCTTGCGCGTATCCAGCGCCATGATGATTTCTTCCAGCGAGGCGTTGCCGGCCCGTTCGCCGATGCCGTTGATGCAGCCCTCAACCTGTCGCGCGCCTACCTCAATGGCGGCGAGGCTGTTGGATACCGCGAGGCCCAGGTCGTTGTGGCAGTGAACGGACAGGGTTACACCATCGATGCCGGGAACGCTCTGCCGAATGTCGTTCAGCATGGTCTGGAAGTCAGACGGGATGGCGTAGCCCACCGTGTCGGCGATGTTGATGGTGGTTGCGCCAACTTTGATGACCTCTTCCAGCATCCGGTACAGGTATTCGCGGTTGGTGCGGGTGGCGTCCATGGGCGAGAACTCCACATCGTCGCAATATGACTTGGCGCGGGAGACCATCTGGACGGCCATGGTCATCACGTCCTCCCGGTCTTTGCGCAGCTGGTGCATCTGGTGGATTTCCGAGGACGACAGGAAAACGTGAATGCGAGGCTGGGCCGCGCCTTTGATGGCGTTCCAGGCGGCGTCAACGTCGCCGGCCACTGCCCGCGACAGCGAGCAAATGATGGGCCCCTCCACTTCGTTGGCGATGCGCTGTACGGCCTCAAAGTCGCCAGGAGAGCTGGCGGCGAAACCGGCTTCGATAACGTCAACCTTGAGTCGGGCCAGCTGACGGGCGATTTGCATCTTTTCGTCAACGGTCATGCCGATGCCGGCGGACTGTTCACCGTCGCGCAGGGTAGTATCGAGAAACTTTACTTGTGCAGGCATTTTGGTTCCTTTCCTTTATCGTGAGTTACGGCTGTCGTGAGTTACGGCAGGGGGGTTGCGCGCCGCTCCGGACGCTTTGCCGTTGGTTGTTACGTCGTGCCTCTTGCGGAAAGGTGCGGCAGGCACACGCAGTCCACCGCAGCCAGCCCTGCCAAGACCAAGCTGCGATGGTGAACTGCTCTGCACAGTACCTCCATGCTCATGTGTCGCCTCCTCACTTTGGGGTAGGAGAATTACTCTATTTCGCGGGGGTTCAGCCAGGGCATTATCTCCCGCAGGCCGCGGCCAACCTCGTGGATGCGGCTGGTGCGGGCTTCCTGGCGCAGGCGCAGGAAGTTATGGCGGCCTTCGTCGCACTCGGCCATCCACTCCTGGGCGAAGGAGCCGCTCTGGATGTCGTCAAGCACGCGGTGCATATTCTCGCGCACGTGCTCGTCAACGACGCGGGTGCCGCGGGTCAGGTCGCCGTACTCGGCGGTGTCGCTGACGGAGTAGCGCATATAGTTGAAACCACCCTGCTGGACGAGGTCAACAATCATCTTGAGCTCGTGGAGGCACTCGAAGTAGGCGATTTCGGGCGGATAGCCGCGCTCCACCAGGGTCTCGAAGGCGAGGTTGATGAGGGCGGTAACGCCGCCGCAGAGGACGGACTGTTCGCCGAACAGGTCGCTTTCGGTTTCGTCCTTGAAGGTAGTCTCCAGGACGCCGGCGCGGGCGCAGCCGATGCCGGCGGCGTAGGCCAACGCGATTTCCTTGGCGTTGCCGGTGGCGTCCTGATGCACGGCCAGCAGGCAGGGGACGCCGATGCCCTGCTCGACGAAGTGCTCGCGCATCCGGTGGCCGGGCGCTTTGGGGGCAATCATCATCACGTCCACCGAAGGCGGCGGCACCACGAACTGGTAGTGAATGGTGAAGCCGTGGGCAAACATCAGGGCAGAGCCTGCTCTCAGGTTGGGCTCGATTTCCTCGCGGTACACGTCCTTCTGCACGTGGTCAGGGATGGCGACCATGAGCACGTCGGCGGCTTTAGCGACTTCAGCCACGCTGTCCACGGCCAGGCCGGCGTCGCGGGCGGCCTGGCGGCTGGCGCTGCCTTCATAGAGGCCGACCATTACGTTGACCCCACTGTCGTGGAGGTTCAAGGCGTGGGCGTGGCCTTGGCTGCCGTAGCCGACCATGCCGACGGTTTTACCGCTGAGCACGGAGAGGTCGGCGTCTTTCTCGGTGTAGATGTTCACTGCCATGCTGTTTCTTCCTCTTTGATGTTCGCCTAGTTGGGAATGACGGAGTTGTAGGGGCTAAACGCCCTCGTAGTGTCCGGGGGCGGAGCCGGCCAGTTGGGCGGCGACGCCGTTGCGTCCGATGGTTATGGAGTCCGCGCCCACGTCGTCGCTGATGCGGCCGCCAGCCTTGCCACGCACCATGGCAACACGCCCGGTGCGCATCAGCTCCAGGATGCCAAATGGGCGGAGCAGGTGGTAAAGGGCGTCAATTTTGTCCTCTTCGCCGGTGATTTCCACCACCAGCGAACGGGCGCCAACGTCCACCACTTTGGCGCGGAACAAGTTGGCCATTTCCAGGATTTCACTGCGGCTGGAGGGCGTGGCGCGGACTTTGATGAGGGCCAATTCACGGGCGACTACGTCTTCGCCAGAGATGTTGGAGACCTTTACCACGTCAACCAGTTTGTCCAGGTGGCGGGTGGCCTGCTCCACGGTGTACTGGTCGCCGGTTACGACGAAGGTGAGGCGGGAAAGGCCGGGCTGCTCGCTGGCGCCGACGGCCAGGCTGGCGATGTTGAAGCCACGCCGTCGGAACAGGCTGGCCACTCGGGTCAGTACCCCGGGCCGGTCCTGCACCAGCGCGATGATGGTGTGCTGCTGCTCGTTGTGATCGTTCACTGCTTGCCCCCTGAGGGTTCTTACGTGCCTTGTGTCCAATACCTAAAACGGCAGATCATCAACGTCGGCTATCGGGTCTGGCGCTTGACCATATCCACTCACATGACTCCGTACAATTTTGATGATAGGCGCTCCATGACGTTCCAAGGTAGCAGGCCCGATGCCGGAAACGTTCCGCAATTGGTCAATGTCCTCAGGCAGGTCTTTGGCTACTCGGGATATTGTATCGTTGTTGAGGACGCGAAAGGGAGGCACACGAAGTCGTTTTGCGACGGTCTCCCTGTATCGTTTCAGGTCATCAATGATTGCGCCGGGGTCAGGGATGGATTGACGAGAGGCTACGGCTCTTAGAGATGACCTGCTAACGTCGTTCTCGACGCCGAGTACACCCAGGGCGTCGTTGAGTTTTAGAGCGACGGCTTTAGCGTCGCCATCGCCAATGTCGATAGTGGCACGGTGCAATGGTCTACCGTTTGCGACCTCACAGACTATCCAGAACCTCCCGTTAGTAAGCACAGCGATGCCGCCGTCCTGGAGGTATGCCGCGTACTTGCTCAACTGCCCCATATAGTCTTGGTCATATTCCCGATCCAGCCTCTTGGCTTCCACGAAGGCCCAAGGGGAGTCTCGCCTCATCAGCGCAATGTCCACAGCGATGGCTGACCCGTATCGCCGTTTGCCCGCTGGCTTGTACTCCTTGACCACTTGCGTCGGGTCAGCATCGTCCCAACCCAGACCACGCAGCATCGGCACCACCAAGTACTGTACGGTGTTGGTTTCGTGGTTCGCACACTCCTTGCCATATCGGGATATATTGCGGCGCACGAGTTCGACCGCTTTGGTTGCATCAGGAGAAACTGCTACTGGTGCAGGTTCCGGTGGCCGGTTCCAACCCTTGCTGTCGTCAGCATAGTCGCCACGGCGTTCCCGAACTTGAGCGTCGGGTTGCCGCTGATTTTTGGCGTAGCACTGACGGCATATCGGGTAGCCTGACGGCTTGTAGACGTCGAGGCAGTTGGGGCATTCATCAATGTCGCCATCCTGGGCGGCCCGGTAATGCGTTAAGCACAACGGGTGATTGGGGCGGCTGGTGCGCTCACCGCAATCTTGCTCGCCACAGACTCTAGCGGATGTGGTTCTTCTGCTGGTCATCGGATTCTGTTCTCAGGTACAAGGCTGAACGCATTCAACTTGGCGCTTAGCCAACGACCCCCTCGGCCTCGGGCTCTTCCAGCATCTCGTGAACCGACTCGCCGGCCGGTATCATCGGGTACACGAACTCGTCCTCTTTAACTACGAAGTCCACTACGACGGGGCCGGGGGTTTCCATGGCCTCCTGGATGGCACCAGCGACTTCCTCCTGCTTCGTAACCCGGATGCCGCGGATGCCGTAGGCTTCGGCCAGCTTCACGAAATCGGGGTTCTTGCTGTAGATGGTGGAGAAGAAGTCCTTGTCGTAGAAGAAATCCTGCCACTGGCGAACCATGCCCAGGGAGCCGTTGTTCAGGATGGCGTACTTCACGTCGATGTTGTTTTCCACGGCGGTGGCCAGGTCGCACAGGGTCATCTGGAAGCCGCCGTCGCCGGCGATGGACCAGACGGTTTTGTCCGGGCGGCCGACCTTGGCGCCCAGCGCGGCCGGGACTTCAAAGCCCATGGCGCCGCTGCCGCCGGAGGTAATCAGGGAGTTCGGCTCCTTATAGCCGTAGTGCTGGGCGGCCCACATCTGATGCTGGCCGACGCCGGTGACGATGATGGACTCGCCGTTGGTCTCGTCGGAAAGTTCCTTCAGCACCTGCTGGGGCAGCAGCACGTCGGACTTGCGGATGAACAGCGAGGGATGTTCGGCGCGGAGGTTGTCGGTTTCCTTAATCCAGTCCAGGTGGACGTTGGAGTTGACCCGGTTGACCAGGGCACGCAGGCCGGCTTTGAGGTCGCCGAGTACGGGGACGTCGGCAACGACGTTTTTGTTGAACTCGCTGGGGTCAACGTCGAAGTGGATGATCTTGGCGTGGGGGGCGAAGTCGGACAGGCGTCCAGTAACCCGGTCGTCGAAGCGTGCGCCCAGGGCGATGACCAGATCAGAGCGGTCGATAGCCAGGCTGGCGTAGGCCATGCCGTGCATCCCGGGCATACCCATGTGCAGCACGTGGTCGGTGGGGAGAGAACCGATGCCCAACAGGGTCGTGATGACGGGAATCTGGGCCTTTTCGGCCAGCTGTCGCAGCTCGTCCCAGGCGCGGGAGATGAGCACGCCGTGGCCGGCCAGGATGACCGGGCGTTCCGACTGGTCGATGAGTTGAGCAGCGGCGGCAATTTGCTGGGGGTCGGGTTCTCCCGGCGGGTTGTAGCCGGGGAGGTCGATGGTTTCGGGCCATTCAAACTCAATCTTTTCGCCGGCCAGGATGTCCTTCGGCACATCGATGAGGACGGGGCCGGGCCGGCCGGTGCGGGCGATGTAGAAGGCTTCCTTGATGGCCGGGGCCACGTCGCGCACGTCCATTACCAGGTAGTTGTGCTTGGTGACGGGCAGGGTGATGCCGGTGATGTCGGTTTCCTGGAAAGCGTCGCGGCCGATGGCGGGCCGGGGCACCTGCCCGGTGATACAAACGATGGGGACCGAATCCATCTGGGCGGAGGCCAGGCCGGTTACCAGGTTGGTGGCGCCGGGGCCGGAAGTGGCGGAGCATACGCCGACCTTGCCGGTGGCGCGGGCGTAGCCGTCGGCGGCCATGGCGGCGGCCTGTTCGTGGCGTACCAGGATGTGGCGGAGGGCGGGATAGCCGGACAGCGCGCCGTAGAAGGGCAGTACCGCGCCGCCGGGCAGGCCGAAGATGGTGTCCACGCCTTCGCGCAGCAGGCTTTCGCAAATGATTTCCGCGCCGGTCATTTCCATGTCTGGCTACTCCTGGTAGGTTGCCCCGAGTTGGATGCGGGGAATGCCAAATGGTGGCGCCGGGGCAATAAAAAACCCCGACCCCGAAGGGACGGGTTGCAATGCCCGCGGTACCACCCTTCTTTTCCGCAGGCCGCTCGTGGAATTGAGCGAGCCAGGCGAAACGCTTTGTACACAGCCGTTATCGGAGCCGACCCGCCTTCCCTACACGCACGGTTGCGGTTCAGGAAGGACGCTCCGGGGCGAGTTCGGAGGTTCTGGCTACCGACTTGCACCAACCGTCGGCTCTCTACGCAGCCATACCCGCCTACTACTCCCCATCATCGCGAATCTGACTAGGAATGCTAGCACCGTTGCGTTCCGGTGTCAATGCGAGGGAGCGCGGCGGCTGTCAGAATCAGGATTTTCGGGATTGGGGTTTTCATGGGGTTGGGTTCCTTTGGTTGGTGTTGGGTTGTAGCCTGCCTGAGGTCGGTTTCCGGAAATCACTTTGGTCGCCGTCAGTCCCACGGCCGGGGGGTTCTTACGCACTTCCACATAGGTGTTTTTGTGACGGAGATCTCCGGCAGGTCCGGGGATCTGGGGCCCGTCAATGGCCGCAGTGGTATCGCGCCGTGCCACACCTGGTCTTTCTCCCGGGCTGCAATTAGCCGGGATGGCAGCAGTGGCCGCTCCGGTGTCACGTCTGGTCTTTCTCCCTGGCAGGTAGCTAGCGCAGTTAGCCGGGATGGCAGCAGTGACCGCTCCTTCGTGCGATTTTAGCATTAGCTGACTGTTGGTGGCCGTTGACGACCGTTGTGATGATGACCTCGTTGGCAGGCTGTGGATGGATGGTTTGATGTGCACAGGGCTATTATGAACTGATGTTCGGCTGGTTGTCAAGCGGCGGGTGTCATTGTTGGAATGGGGATTTTGGGATTGGGGATGCGGCCCCGCCCGGCCCCTGGATTCCGGCTTTCGCCGGAATGACGGGTTGGGGCGGGAATAGCGGGATAAGGGGGCGGCGAGTATGCTAAAATTGTGGGCGCATTCGGTTACGGCGAGTTGGAGGAGGACTGACCTTGCCCGAACGGATTTTCATCGGTGTTGCGTGGCCCTACGCTAACGGGCCGCTGCACATGGGGCACATCGCCGGCTGCTACCTGGCGGCCGACATTTTTGCGCGCTATCACCGGATGAAGGGCAACGAGGTGCTGATGGTGTCCGGTTCCGACGCCCACGGGACGCCCATCACCATCCGGGCCGACCAGGAGGGCGTGGAGCCTGAGGCCGTGCTGGAACGGTACCACCAGCTGTTTCTGGACACCTGGCAGCGGCTGGGCATTTCCTTTGACCTGTTCACGTCCACGCACACGGAGAACCACCAACGGGTGGTGCAGGACATTTTCCTGAAGCTGCAGGAACAGGGTTACATCTATTCGGACACCATGCTGCTGGCCCACTGCGCCGGCTGCGCGCGCTTCCTGCCCGACCGCTACGTGGAGGGAACCTGCCCGCACTGCGGCAACGTGCGAGCCCGGGGCGATCAGTGCGACAACTGCGGGCATACCCTGGACCCCATCGACCTAGTGGAGCCGCGCTGCAACATCTGCGGAGATACTCCCGACTTTCGCGATTCGGAGCACTTTTTCCTGCGCCTTTCCGCCTTTGAGCAGCCCCTGCTGGACTGGATCGGAGAGAAGGAGCACTGGCGGCCCAACGTAGCGAACTCCACGCGGGGTTTTCTGCAAGGGGGCCTAAAAGACCGGGCCATCAGTCGCGACCTGACCTGGGGCGTGCCGCTGCCGCTGGAAGGCTACGACGAAAAGCGCATCTACGTGTGGTTCGAAGCCGTGATCGGCTATCTGTCCGCCGCGGTGGAGTGGGCGGAACGCAGCGGCAATCCCGACGCCTGGCAGGACTTCTGGAAGGATGACGGCACGCGCACCTACTATTTCATCGGGAAGGACAACATTCCCTTCCACAGCATCATCTGGCCGGCGATGTTGATGGGCTACGGTGGGCTGAACCTGCCCTATGACGTTCCCGCCAACGAGTTCCTGAGCCTGGAAAGCCGCAAGTTTTCCACCAGCCAGAACTGGGCGGTGTGGGTGCCGGACTACCTGGACCGCTACGACCCGGACCCGCTGCGCTACCTGCTGTCCATCAATATGCCGGAGACCGGGGACACGGATTTCAGCTGGAACGAGTTTGTGCGGCGCAACAACGACGAACTGATTGCCACCTATGGCAACCTGGTCAACCGGGCGCTGCGCTTCACCTACCGCAACTTTGACGGGCAGGTTCCCGTTGACGCGGCCTCGGGGGCAGAGGCGGAATCAGCCCTGATGGACGCGGCTCGGCAAGCCATGGCCGACGTTGACGACAGCCTGGCGCATACCCGGTTCCGGGCCGGAATCAGCCGGGCTTTTGCGCTGGCCCAGGAAACTAACCGATACCTGGACAGTCAAGCACCCTGGCAGGCCATCAAGAGCGACCGGGCCGACGCAGCGCGCAGCCTGACCACCGCCATGCGGGCCATCAACTGCCTGAAAGTAATGCTGGCGCCGTACCTGCCCTTCACCGGCCAGAAAGTGCACGAATTCCTGGGCTTTGACGGCGACGTGTCCGCCCAGCCGTGGGATTTTGAAGCGGCCTGGAACGCGATTGAACCCGGCGCCGCCCTGCGCAACCCCTCGGCCCTGTACACCAAGCTGGACCCGGTGGCGGCGGAGCAGGAAGCCGAGCAGTTGGGCGTTACCGCCTGATTCCTTTCCGCATCGAGTATTGCGCCGTGCAGACCGGGCTTGACCTGAAAACCGTTTCCATCTACGCCCCGGTCGCGGAGCAGCTGGCCCAGGTTGAGGAGCAGCTGCATCACCTTTGCCAGACGGACATTGCCGACCTGGACCCGCTGCTGGACTATGCGCTGCGCTCCGGCGGCAAGCGGGTGCGTCCGGCCCTGACGCTACTCTCCGCCGAGTTTCACCCTCATAAACGCAAGCGTTCGCTGATAATGGCGTCGGCGGTGGAGTTGCTGCATCTGGCGACGTTGATACACGACGACACGGTGGACAACGCAGGGCTGCGCCGGGGCAAGCCGACCATCAACAAGCTGTACGGCAACCACGTGGCGGTGCTGCTGGGAGATTACCTGTTTGCGACGTCGGCGACGTTTGTGTGCGACACAGAGGTCATCAGGGTGATCCGGCGCTTTTCGGAAACGATTATGGAACTGGCCAGCGGGCAACTCATCGAGTTTTTCACAACGTTCGACCCCACGAAAGCCCGCCGCCTTTACGACGAGCGCATCTACCGCAAAACGGCATCGCTGTTCTGCACCTCGGCGGAATCGGGGGCGATACTGGGCAACGCGCCGGAAAACGAGGTGCAGGCGCTGCGGCGGTACGGGTACAACATCGGCATGGCCTTCCAGATTGTCGATGACCTGCTGGACGTACAGGGAGACGCCAGCGAGGTTGGCAAACCCGTGGGCAATGACCTGCTGCAGGGCGTGCTGACCTTGCCCAGCATAATGCTGATGGAACGCTACCCGAAGGAACATCCGATTGACGCCCTGTTCACCGCCATCAAGAAGGGGGAGGGAGACGTGGACTGTCTGCTGGACCGGTCACTGGCGATGATCAGCGACTCGGACATCATTCCCGACTGCTTTGCCACCATCAGGGACTACTGCGCTGCCGCCGCCGGTGCGTTGGACGAACTCCCCGACTGCCCGCCGCGCCGGTCACTACTGCAAATGGTGGATTACATACGGGAGCGGTCACGCTGAT
This sequence comes from Chloroflexota bacterium, assembly GCA_009837355.1. Lineage (GTDB taxonomy): Bacteria > Chloroflexota > Dehalococcoidia > Lucifugimonadales > UBA3495 > Bin87. The sequence continues at coordinate 170,811 of VXTR01000075.1, forward strand.
ACACGGCGCGGCCGGCTACGATTGTAGTCAGGGCGCGGACGGAGGGTAAAACCTCCGGCGGCGACGTGAAGGGGTTGGGCTCCACCACAGCCAAATCGGCGGGGCAGCCGGGCGCGATACGGTTGCCAGTCGTGTGCATCCGCAGCGCTTTTGCCACCGATGGGACGGGCGCGCCGCCCAAGGGGTTGCCCTCCGCCGTGCGCCGGGTGATTGCCGCCGCCATTGCGGCCCAGGGGTTCGGCTCGACAACCGGGGCGTCGGAGGCCAGTTCGACGGAGACGCCGGACGCTGCCAGGGCGCCGGCAGGGTAGAGATGGGGCAGCAAGTCGGCGGGCACCGTGCGCCGGTAACGCTCGCCGTCGTAGTGCAGGAAGCCCGTGTTGAGTACCGCGCGGGCACCGGATTGGGCCACCAGTTCGGCAACGTCGGGTGGACACTCGGCGCAGTGCTCGATGCGGTCGTGGCCGACGGGCGTCGGGTGGTCGGACAAGGCGAGGGCCGAGGCGACGATGGCGTCGCGTTCCACGGCGTGGATGGCAACGGGATAGCCCACGGCGTGGGCGGCTGCGATGATTTCCGCCAGCTCCGCCGGGTTTGGGGTCAGCCGGCCCGATGATGCGGTGAGCATAATCTTGGCATGGCCGAGGGTTAGCCGGCCGTCGCAGGTGGAGTCGCCGTAGGACAGGCCGGCACTTTGCAGTTCCGCCAGGTGGTTGACGCCGGCCATCATGGTGACGCGCTGGGGCAGGAGGCAATCGCTGACAGCATCGGTAAAGTCTTGCCAGCGTTGCGCGTCGTTGTCTGGGCCGGCGTCGGTTACGGCGGTGATGCCGTAGCTGAGCAACTGACGACCAAGATCTTTGAGATCGGCGCGGTAGGCGGTGTTTTTTGCGTCAGACGGTTCACCGATGCGCTCCCCGAGCCAGCCTCCCATATCGAGCAGCAGGCCGGTGGGTTCGCCGTTGCCGTCGCGCACGATGGAGCCGCCGGGAGGGTCGGCGGTGTCGCGGCTGACGCCGACGGCGGCCAGGGCGGCGCTGTTCAAGACGCAGGCGTGGCCGGAACGATGGTCAACGCGGGTCGGGCGCCGGGTTGACGCGGCGTCGAGGTCGCGGCGGTTAAGGTGGCGGCCCAGTCCGACGGGCGAATCGTCGTAACCATAGCCGCGCAGCCAGCCGTCGCCCGTAGTAGCGGCGGAGCGCAGAGCGGCGATGACGGCGGGGATGTCTGGAGTGGCCGACGGGCGGCAGTCCACTTGCCGGCGGCGGGCGGCGGTGGCGAACAGGTGGCAGTGGTCGTCCACGATGCCGGGGATGACGACGCGGCCCGCGCAGTCGATGACGTGGGTATCCGGTGTGGCCAGGCGCAGCAGGTCAACGCCGGGGCCGACGGCAGTGATAATTCCGTTGGCAATGGCTACGGCATCGGCCGGCGCGCCGTGGAGTGTGGCGTTGTGGAGGATGAAGTTGGTCATGTTGAGGAGATGGATTCCCGCCCCGTGTCGAGTACGGGGCAGGCTCTGCGCGGGAATGACGGTCCTTCGACAGGCTCAGGATGAGCGTGGCTATGTGGGTGCTATAATCGCACGGCCAGTGTCAGGTACCAATATACTCGTTGGCGTTCTGGAGGGAACTATGCCGGAATTGGAAATCATCATGGGCGGCTATTCAATCAATACTGACCAAACCCGCCTGGGGCTGTGTACGGTGACGCTCATTCGCGGCGAGGTGCTTTCCATTGTGGACGTGGCGCATTTTGGCCGCCGCAATCTGCTGGTGGACCAGCTGGCCGCCAACGGCATTTCCACCGATGACATCGGCCGGGTGATTCTGACCCATTGCCACTGGGACCATTCGCAGAACACCGATCTGTTCCCCAACGCCGAAATCGTCATTCACGCCGACGAGCTGGAGTATAGCCGCAATCCGAGAGCCGGCGACCTGGCGACGGCGCGCTATTTCGCCAACACGCTACTGGACCAAAACGTCCGCACCATCAGCGGCGAAACGGAGCTGGAGCCGGGAGTGCGTCTGATTGAAACGCCGGGCCATACCCGGGGGCACGTCAGCGTAGTGGTGGAGACGGCCGGCGGCACGGTGTGCGTGGGCGGCGACGCTATGTCCGACGCCGGCGCCATCGGAAGGGGCGCGCCGGCGATAGTCTTTTGGAGCGAAGCGGACGCGCGGGCCAGCATCCAGAAAATCGTGGCGGCGGCCGACACCATCTATCCCGGCCACGACCGGCCGTTCCGTATTGAGGCCGACGGCGGAATCACCTACCTAGCGGATTCGCCGACGCTGGAGGTGAGCGGCGTGCTGCACTACGCCAGCGGCGCGTTCACGGTGAACATCGGGCGCGGTGAGCACCCCGGAACTACGGTGATGCCCAGCGCCATCGACTACCGGGGCGGCGGGCACAATCACCCCGGACATTGCTGACGCCATGCGCGCGGTGGTATTCGACTGGGACCTGACGCTGTGGGACAGCTGGGGCATCCACCTGCGGCTGATGGAGAACACGGCGGCGGACCTGGGCCGGCCGGTTCCGTCCGCCGTTGACATCGCCGCCGAGTTTCACCGGCCCTTTCGCCAGCACCTGGTGTGGTTTTTCGGCAGCCGCCCGGACGCGGAGAGCGAGGCCGACGCCATCCTGGAAGCTTACCTGACCCACTACTACCGCATGGCCGGGCATCGGAACTACCTGTACCCCGGCGCGGCGAGCTTGCTGCAATCGCTGCGTCGCCGGGGCATCCGCATCGGCATAGTGTCGGACAAGAACGAACGGTTCGGGATGCCGGAGTTGGAGCAGTCTGGGCTGGCCGGGCTGGTGGACTATGCCAACTTCAAGACTGACGCCCGACCTTACAAGCCGGACCCGGAGGGTTTGCGGCAGACGCTGGACGCGTTGCAGATAGCCCCGGATGATGCCCTGTACGTGGGCGACGCACCCCAGGACATGGTCTGCGCGCGCAGCGCCGGGGTTGCCTCGGCAGCCGCGATGTGGGCGACCATCGACTACGACGCGGTGCTGGCGCAGGAGCCGGCGTACCGGCTGCATCGCCCGCACCAGGTGATGGCGGTGGTTGCCGAGGCCAACGGCTATGGCGGCGGCGATGCCTGGGTAAGGCATTTGCCGTGGCCGTGGCGGCCCGACGCGGACAACCCTCACGACGACCAGGACGGGGGGACGCAGGATCCCACCCCAATCAGCAGCTACGGGGAACCGCCGCCGCCATCACCGCAGCACTGGCCGATGGCGGCGCGCTGGCGAGGACGCAGCGGAGAACTGCGGCTGTCGCCGGAGGAGGCGAACCCGGTTGCGCCGCTGTCGCTGCGGGTGTGAGCGCCGCAAAGCCGGGGACGGATAGGTTCTACGACTGCCCCGCCGCTGCTTCGTGCTGCTCGTCGGCGTGGTAGGAGGAACGGACGAGGGGGCCAGCGGCGACGTGCTTGAAGCCCATGGCCTCGCCGGCATGGCGCAGTTCGTCGAACTCGGCCGGGGTGTAGAAGCGGTCGATTTTGATGTGCTTGATGGAGGGGCGGAGGTACTGGCCGATGGTGAGCAGGTCGCAGTTGACGGCGCGCAGGTCGGCCATGGTCTCGCGCACTTCGTCCATCGTTTCGCCCATGCCGACGATAATGCCGGATTTGGTGGGCATTTGCGGGTCGATGTCCTTGACCCGTCGGATTAGCTCCAAAGACTGGCGGTAGTCGCCCTTGGGGCGGACGCGGCGGAATACGCGCTCCACCGACTCGATGTTGTGGTTGAGCACCTGGGGCTGGGCGGCTACTACCTTCGCCAGCGCGTCCCAGTTGCCGTCAAAGTCGGGTATCAGCACCTCGACCCGGCAGCCGGGGACGGCGGCGCGCACCTGCTTGATGCAGGCGGCGAAGATGCCGGCGCCGCCGTCGGGAAGGTCGTCGCGGTTGACCGAGGTGATGACGCAGTACTGCAACTCCATGCGCTTGACGGTGGCGGCCAGGCGGAAGGGTTCGCCCAGGTCCAGCGCGCCGGGGCGGCCGGTGGTTACGGCGCAGTAGGCGCAGGCGCGGGTGCAGATGCCCCCCAGAATCATAAAGGTGGCGGCGGAACGCTCCCAGCACTCGCCGATGTTGGGGCAGTGAGCTTCTTCGCAGACGGTGTGCAGCTGGCTGTCGCGCATCAGCTGTTTCAGCTCGATGTAGCGCGGGCCGCCGGGCATACGGACTTTGAGCCAGTCCGGTAGGCGGGGGCGCAGCGGGATTTCGGTTTGGGTGGTCATCGTCGGTCTCCGGCTACAACATCTGGACGAGGCGGGGGTTGACCCGGCATTTTTCGGCGGCGATGATGGCGTCGATTTCGCGGACGGCGCTGTCGGGGTCGCCGTTGCGGTTCACGACGCGATAGTCGAACTCGTCGATGCGGGCCAGCTCGGCAGAGGCTTCCTGCAGGCGACGTTTCATCTCGTTTTCGTCCTCCGTGCCGCGCCGGGCCAGACGCTGGCGCAGTTCGTCCATGCTGGCCGGCATCACGAAAATGCTCAACGCTTTCGGGGCGATGGCGCGGATGGTGGCCGCGCCCTGCACGTCGATTTCCAGTATAACGTCTTTGCCGGCGATGAGGGGATCGCGGACCTGCCAGCGAGGGACGCCGTACCAGCGGTCGTACACCTGGGCGGATTCCAGCAACTCATCGCGCTCCCGCGCCCGTAGAAAATCCGTCGTGTCCATAAAGATATAGTCTTTGCCGTCCACCTCGCCCGGGCGCATGGGTCGCGTGGTGGCCGTAACTGCGAAATGCCAGGGTCGCTCCAACCGGCGCAGCTCGGCAATCAGCGTACCTTTGCCCGACGCCGACGGCCCGGAGAGCACCACCAGCAACGGCGGCGCGGGACCGGCCTGGGGAAGTTCGGCGGCGTCGGTCATGCTGCGCCGGTCAAGGCCGCCAGGTGCTCCCAGAAGGTGGGATAGGACACCGAGGCGTCCTCGGCGCCGTGGATGACGGTGTCGCCGGAGGCGGCGAGGCCGGCCACCGCCATGGCCATGGCAATGCGGTGGTCGTCGTGGCTTTCCACAGCGGCGCCGGAGAGCTTGCCCACGCCGTGTATCACCATCCCGTCGTCCCGGGGTTCCAGGCGGCCGCCCAGGCGGGTGAGTTCGGAGACGGTGGTGGCAATGCGGTCGGATTCCTTGACGCGCAGCTCGGCGGCGTCGCGGATGATGGTGTCGCCCTCGGCGAAGCAGGCCGCTACCGCCAGCACGGGCAGCTCGTCAATCATGATGGGAATGATGTCGCCACCCAGGTCGATGCCATGCAGGCTGCCGGAGGAAGCGACGACGTCGGCCACCGGCTCACCGCCCTCGACGCGTTCATTCTCCAGGCTTAGCGCGTCGCCGGCGCCCATCATCTGCAAAGCGTCGATGATGCCGGCGCGGCTGGGGTTCAGGCCGACGCCGGTGATGGTTACGCGGGCGTTGGGGTGAATCAGGCCGGCCACCATCCAGAAGGCGGCGGAGGATATGTCACCGGGGACGGCCACATCCACTGCCTGCAACTCCGTGGGGTGCAGCGTAAGCGTCAATCCGTCGGTTTCTACTTGCGCGCCCATGGCGGTCATCATGCGCTCGGTGTGGTCGCGGGAGAGGGCCGGCTGTTGCAACACCGTTGGCCCGGCGGCGGAAAGCCCGGCCAGCATCAGGCAGGACTTCACCTGCGCGCTGGCCACGGGCATTTCGTATTCAATTGAGCGCAGGCTGCCACCGCGAATGGCCAGGGGCGCCAAGGTGTTGCCGTTGCGGCCCATAATCTCCGCGCCCATCTGCTGCAAAGGCTGCACGACGCGACCCATGGGCCGAGAGCGCAGGGAGCCATCGCCGGTCAATACGGAAAGAAAGTCCTGGCCGGCCAGCAGCCCGGACAGCAGCCGCATTGACGTGCCGCTATTGCCGGCGTCCAGCATATCGGCCGGTTCGCTGAGGTTGGCGCCCGGGCCGGAAACATGGAAGCTGCCCGGTTCGGCCAGGGGTTCTATGCGGACACCCATAGCGCGCAGGCAAGCCGCGGTGGAGCGCACGTCGGCGCCGTCGGAAAGCCCGGTTACGGTGGCGTCGCCGGCGGCGATGGCGTTGAGAATCAGCGAGCGGTGGGAAACCGACTTGTCGCCGGGTACGGCCTGGGAACCGGCCAGGCGCCGGGGGCTGTGAATGGACTGTTCCAACTATATTGCTCCCGCGGGTTATCTAGTTGGTGATTATGGGTTCTGGATTCCGGCTTTCGCCGGAATGACGGCAACAGTTAGCGGCGGTCGTTGGAATCGCGGTTGTTGCGGCGGTTGTCGTCCCGGTCGCCGGACATTCTACGCAGCATTCTTTCGCCCCAGCTGCCCATGAACATCTGGCTCATGGACTGGCCGAAGGTGGGGTATTCTTGCCCCTGCTGCATTTCACGGGCTTTTGGGTTGACTTCTCCCGCCAGCCACTTGTTGCGGGCCAGCAGGGCATCCTCAAAAACTTGACCGACGGCTTGAGTGTCAGGGTCTGCGCCGTCGGTGTCCAGCAGTTTGCGGTATTCGTACAGCTCGCGGATAAAGGCGTCGATCCAGGCCACGATGGGCTGGGAGTTGCTGACGCAGATGTCCCGGTGCATCACCGGGTCGCCCCCGGCAAGGCGGGTGATGTCGCGGTAGCCGGAGGAGGCCAACTGCCCGATGTCGGACCAGTTGGCCGACTTGCTGGTGCAGCCCACCAACGCAGTGGAGAGCATAAAGGGCAGGTGGCTCACCGCGGCGACGAAACTGTCATGCTCGTCCACGCCGATGAAGTAAGGCTGGGCGCCCACGGCCTCGGCCAGGGTGGTGATTTCGCCGACAGCTCGCTGGTCGGCTTTGGGGCTTGGAATTACGCAGTAGGGCTTGCCGGCAAAGAGGCTGGCGTCGGCGTTTTCCGGCCCCGGCGTCTCCCGGCCGGCCATGGGGTGCCCGCCGACGAAGTCCACGCTGTCAGGAAGGAGTTCGTCAGCCCATTGCAGCACCTGGGTCTTGGTGCTGCCCACGTCGGTTACGACGCAGCCTTCCGGCAGGTACGGGGCCATCCCCGCCATCAACTCGCGCATGGCCAGCACCGGCGTTGCCAGCACGATGATGTCGGCCTCCTCGATAGCGTTGCCCAGGCGGCCTTCCATGCGGTCGAAAGCCTGCTTGCGCTGAGCGCCGGAACGGGCGGCGTGTTCGGCGTCAGTGCCGACGACGGTGAGGTTCCGCAAAGTGGAAGCTCGCAGGGCGAGTCCCAACGAAGTGCCAATCAACCCGGTGCCGATAACGGTAACTTGTGCCACGAGTACGTCCGCCTGCCTGTGTGTTGAGGCTAGTGTACAACATCCGCAACGGCTGGTAAAACGGGCGGCGGAATACTGAGAAAATTGCGAAACTCCAAATCCTCTCAAACGGTGTCCGAAAAGCGTTAAGCGGACGACGAATATCGTCATAGAGTATGCGCCAATGTAGCGCGACGTTGCTAGCCTGTCGGCCGGCCGTCAGGTCAGCAGCCTCACGGGGTTTCTGATGCGTCGGGGCACATTCGCCGCAAATCTTCCATTGGCTGCTGTAGAGTGAGAGTGCCTCAAGCCTGTTCTTTTGCATCATCACGGTCGTGTATAGTCGTAATCCTGGCCCAGGTATAATATGTCGCAACGAACCTCAAGTCGTATTCGCTCCCCCGCGTTGGGCAGAAAATTCCCCACTATGTCTTGCGGAATTGGGATAAACGTGCGGTCTTTCGTGAGGATGGTTGAAGTTCCCCTCGGCCCACCGCCAGACCCGCCACCAACAAGGCCGGGACATAGGATATCGTAGTACAGCCCAAAGCGACCTGAGTGATGCTGGAATATGAAAAGAACCTTTCTACCTCCCCAGACGACTTCTGTGGTGTGCGGTTGTAGAAAAAACTTTCCCTTCTCGCCTTGGACACGGTCGCTAAGGGCAAGGAAGCAAGTATAACCGTTGACGGGTACTTCGCTGGTCAGGATCAAAGCTTCGGTGTTGTCTTCCCTCCTGTCAATTGCGGGCCTTGCTTCAAGGGGATCAGGAATAAGATCCTCGACGAGTCCCTCCTCTATTTCGCTGACGACGCTAGAAAGCAACTCAGCACCCGCTCGGCTGACTTCAAGGAAAGAACGACCGCTGTCCGTTAATCTCCTAGTTGCCTCAACGACGGTCATCCGTCCAGCCTGTAATTCGTCCAGAATTTCTTCAAGGTCTGCCTTGTCGTCAAGTTCGTATTCGAACCATTCTCGATTCGAGCGGAGGTGTCGCAAAAAGGCTTCGGCACCTTCTCTGGTGCTACTGGGAACTAGCTTCGATATTCGGGGGAAGATCGTAGCGCGAACGAAGTCCTTCACGAAAGGCGCGAATGCGTTGTAGTCGTCACGATAAAGGGCAATTAATGGTGCGATGCTAGTTGCGCTCGGGTCAAGATACATCACCACAGGGGTGCCCGCATCAGTGACGAGGACCGGCAAACCACCAGAAATAGAGCCAAAGCGGATGTCAGTTCCCAGAAAGTAGTCCTCTTCGAGTATCCTAGCAATTCGTGTGGCGAGTGCAGAGTGGGCGAAGCTTAGGCCGTCCATCGGAATCTGTTCGGTTACCCGAGGAGTGACATCAACCTCTCGGACCCCATGGATGTTCAAGTAGCCGAGTTCGCAATCTCGCCTGGGCGCTCGGCGAGAAAGAACGATTAGCGGGGTCTCTTCGCTGGCATAGGTCGCAACTATGCTCTCATCACGGCCACTGTAATATTGCACCCCACCGTGCCCAATCGCAGACGAAAGGCTCTCGGTTTCACTGCTTGGGCGAATCGTTATCTCCAACGGCCCGCAGAGGTTGAATTGCCGGTTGGAAGCAACCCACCGAAGAAAGCCATCATTGTTGAAGGATTCAGCGTGCTCGGCAGCCAATGGCGAAACCAAATTGTCCAAAGCCGTGAAGATTTGCTGTAGTAACTGATTTGAAGAATCGTCCAAGGCTTCGCGACCTGCTGTCGGTTTTAAAAACGGCAGGTCGGCGATACCTCCCCATTGATATATTGAACTAAAACCTGTAGTCGCCAGTCCAAACCCAGAACGCAGCGCACGGGTTGCATTGCGTCCCTGAGCTAGCACGATTGCACCTTGTTTACCTAGACCGTTGGCCGATTCAATGTCCTCAACGACGACTCTAAGCTCCCCAGAGGCCATCCCTAGAAGGTCTAGGTTGCCAGAGAGGATCCCAGCGATGGAAACGTCTTGGATGTGTTCGGACCAGGCGCTCCGCTCCGAAGGAAGCGCAGCTCGATGCTTTGCACCGCTGATGTTCTCGCCGTTGAAGTAGACTGGGATGTCTACAAACTCCACAAAATCGCGGAGGTACGTTAGCGCGTCCTGAACCGAGTGCCTGCTTGATCGGGAAATTTCGGCAGTCACGATAGTGCCTGCTTCCCCTGTTGAAGGAATGGATGTGACAGATATACCCGCAAAGTCTGTCGATAAGTCAGACTTGAGAACAGAGGACGAAGTACGTTCCCCTGTAATCGCCGACTCACTCTCGACGGTGAGCTTTTCGGCGACACCGAAGTTAGCCATAGCCCCGATTCCAAACGTACCTACCACACCGGCTGCGCGAGCTTCTGCGGTATTCTTGCCGCTGCGGCCAGCATGCCAGAAGTTTGATTCGACATCCTGAGGTGTCATACCAATGCCATTGTCCGATACCGTGATCTTCTGGGCGTCCACCCGTACTTGAATGGCGGGATCGAATCCGTGTCCAAGCGGTTCCCGCATGCGAATGGCATCGAATGCGTTTTGGGTGTTCTCCCGCAATAAGGCGAGCGGCGACTGATAAATCTCATCAGCAAGCAACTCGAGGATGCGGGAGAACTCGATCTTGAAAGCGATTTTTCTCTCGGCGGAAGTCATTGGTTAACCTCTTTTGCCATGATGGAATCAGCCAAATCCTGGTGGAGGATGGGGTCGATCAAACTAGATGCTGTTTCAAGTTGTTTCTTGGCGTCATCATATCGCCCAGCGTCGAGCAATAGGGCGATAGCCTTGGCGACTTCATCAGCGTTCTGCGGTGGATTTAGAAATTCAAGCAGTTCATTGTGCCTGCCCAGTGCACTCAGAGCCTCTATCTGTATCAACCGTTTTTCACGCTCTCGGGAACAATTGATCTTGGGAAGAATATCTAAGGCTTCGTCGAAACGTTCGTCTGCTATGGCGGTCATTGCATCGTCAACCAATTGAATGTCGGATGGGGCCGTTGGTCGTGCTGGTGCAGAAGGAAGGTCCAGTTCGATGAAACTATTGCCTCCGAAATCGTTCCTGTGAGATTTCATAAAAACACCGGCGTTTGACATCGCGCGTACATGAACCGTAACCTTTGCGCTGTCTGGATCAATGACAACGACATTGAACTGACGGTTCTCGCCCATGGGAAGTTCACGATCTCCCACTGCAAGCGAACCTGCGCTCACCAGGGTCATGGCAGTACGGTTTGGCAGACGCGCTTCAAACGGTGCAGCGGCAGGATAGTGGTGATGCCCATGCAGCCCAACAGTGAACCCCTGATCGATCAACTTGTGGAGCATGGTCTCATCCATGTAGTCAATGGAACGAGGTCCGCCCGCGACGCCGTGGTGCCACACGGCTATTGCTATTGGAGATTGGGACGCACTCAGCAATTTTTGCGACAAAGACAACGACGCCGAGCTAATCTCCCCAACCGTGCAAAAGCAGTCGTTCCCATGCCAAGACGCGAATCCAACCACGACAAGTCCGAGTTGGGGATAATCGAAATAAACCAAGTCACTATCGTTATCCCGATGCAATGGGCTCATATGGAGCTCTGCATAAAAACACTCTTGAAAGTCTCGGAACGTTTGCAAACGAGCGCCATACAGGTTTTCGTCGAAAATCTCATAAGCCTTTTGGTCTCGCCAGTTCCACCGTGTCCTGGAATTCGCCTCGAAAGCGAGGCTATTGATCCTTGGTGGACAAGTGTCAAGGGGGCGCATCGCCCGCCGTGCCCTGTCCCAGTTGACATCATGATTGCCAGGAACGATTACAAATCGGGAAATATCAGAATCGGTAACCTCTTCCGCTAAGCGCAGCAAGAATTCGTTGGCTTCCTCATACTGGGCTTGTATCTGATCGTCTGGATCCAGGGTGTCAGTACCCACTCCCTGTACCAAGTCGCCACTGACGACTACCAGATCTGGATTAGGAATCCCCTCATGCTCCCACCGTTTGGAGTCATTGATTATCGCCGTCAGGAGCTCGTCATTATCTAGCCGAGGTCCTGGTGTTCGATGCAGGTCTGAAATGTGTAGGATGGTAGGCATCATTTCGCTCGAATGCGCAAGGTACAGAACTTTATCCGGGATTCTCCGACTACTCCCCGTGCAACGGCGTTATAGCACCAGGCAGGTACGGCGTGTCAAGACCAGGGGCTTCCGCCGGCGGTTTCAGACTAGTGCTGTGCAGAACTTGGGGTGGAGACAGGCCGCGACGGTTAGCGGAATTCCGGGGGGTGGTATTCGAAGAAACGAAGCGCTACCCCCTTAGTGCCTCGTTTTTACGCTGGCTACCATTCGCGATCGGGAGGCGCTCTGTTATTTCTTCGACCAGCTTCCAAGCTACGTATAGGCGCTGGATGCAGCTCAGAGTGAATCCGGCCGACTTGCGCCATCGCGAGGAGTTGTCATCAGAGGATGAATTCACAAAGGGTCCAAAATATGACCATCCCCGACGTGCTCTAAACTTGGCGGTAACGCCCGGCATTGCATTGGCTATTTCAACGATCACCAACGCTTGCTGAACTCGCTGACGGTCCGAAAACATAACCGCCATTTGCATCCATCCTGCTCTGTCAGTATCAGATTCAGACTTCCTGCCTAGCAGGTCGTTCAAGCACCGCCTGTCAGCCGTTCCCACCCTTGACCTGAGGGATACCTTCAGGTCGAACACATCCAGCAGCTCATTGCTAAGGTATTGGTGCAAGCACATAGAGCACATCAACCCCTGTGGGTCAAGGTCGGACACGACCAAAGGGCCACCATAGCACTCAGTGCATGCTTGCATATTGCCCCGCCTGTGGAACACCCACCAAGCGAAATCCCAAGTTCTAAGCAACATGCCAATCATCAGATTTCCTCCCGCTTGATTACGATGGGGGATTGTATCCTTGGGCATCAATGGCCCAGTGGTCCCGGTTTCCTCAGCTACCTGCCGAGCGTAGAGCATTTCAAAGATGTCGGACGGCCTCCGCCATCAGTTGCACGCTGTCTATCGACATCTCTACAACGCCGTCAACGAATCGTTCATTGCCGTCTCTATGTAAGAAGAGGAGGTTGTCGCGCCGCTCGCATATTTGAGGGAGAATTGTTTTGATTTTCCCGCACTCGACCTCAGCCTCCGGGTCTGGTGAATGACCCCTGAGGGGTACGCAAAAACCGAGTGCCCTTTCTTCGAATTTCTCCTTTTGGTCGTCCGACGTTCCTGACAGGTAGTGAGCAAAAGTGCTAGCGCGTTGGTGCATGAGCTGGGACGACCCGTCTCCCGACACCAGGATCGTCGGGGTAGTAGGCCAATCTGTCGGAGGTTGGTACTGTCCGTGCGTTGGATAAGGTTCGAACTTCACCATGCCTTTGCAGTACTCGATGATCCCCTTTGCATCGGACAGATAGTCGTGGTATCGGTCCAAGGCCCAATCTCCGCTCCCGTCTGGGGCGACTCGGTCGACGCGCTTCTCAGCAATCGCATACAGATTCGCGCAGTGTGCGTGCAAGGTCTCCAACTGGGAAATCATGCTTTCTGCGATCTGTCGGACTAGGATTTCTGTCACGTCAGTTCCTCCTGGGGCTTGTTGACATTCAAATTAGCAAGGCACGGGGCTATATCCGGAGCTTCCCCCGATAGCGGGAAGGGATTCTCCGACTGCTCGCCGTGTGGCCCAATTATAGCACCGAGAGCGCACTGCACGTTGAGACCCGAGACGCGGCCGGCAGTTTCAAATTCTTGGTATTGCAAAACCAGAAGCGTTGTGGCACATTGGCGGCGCAACAGCGACGAGTGCACTCGTCCCCTCCGCAGTCGCGGAGGTATTCCCGCGTGAGCTATCCAAGGGATGAGGCCCTTATGCCTCTCTTGCGGGGCTCACGCCTTACGGGACACTGGTCGCTGTTGCAAGTGCCGATCCCCACCGCAAGGGAGGTGCCAGTGCAGGTTTGCGGCCTGCGGACGGTTCTCCTCCCCTGAAAAACGACATCGGTCGCCGGGCTTTTGCGTGCCTCCGACGACCGAGTAGTCACCCTGGGAGGTGAACCATGTCTATGCTACCACACGGTAGCTCGGCCAGGCCATTGATGCCGCGGCGCTCCCTTCAGAATTCAGGGAATGCCGGTTCCCTGTTCACCGCTTTCGGCGGCGTCTGGTCGATTCAGAGAGAGGGGCTGATTCCACGCACGCTCTCCGCCAGCGCGACATTGCTCACGCTGGTCTTCTCAGCATTTGACAGCAACAAGCTGGATTCGTGGACCTCAAGGGCGAAAAACCATCTCTTCACAAAGAGCCTGTCCCAGAAAACCCGTGTACGACCCGCAAGGAGTGGTGAATGCCTA
>VXTR01000007.1 GCA_009837355.1 Chloroflexota bacterium
GCCGAAATAGCCCTGAACGGCGGAGTTCGCAGTATCGGGTACGGTGGTGGGCCTGGATGGACTCGAACCAACGACCTCAGTCTTATCAGGACTGCGCTCTAACCGCCTGAGCTACAGGCCCACGGGGGAACTACCATTATACCCAATCCGCAGCGTGGCGCAAGCGCAAGATCGCGGCAATGACCCGCTTTTGGGCTGCCGGCGGTTTGTAACCTGGTTCACAATGCGCTATAATTCATCTACCCAACAGGGTTCGGCCCGACAGGGTTGGGAGGGATCGCATAGTGGTCTAGTGCGGGCGCCTGCTAAGCGCTTATCCTGGGAAACTGGGATCGTGGGTTCGAATCCCACTCCCTCCGCCACTCGTTATTATCGCCCGGCGCTGCCGGCCTGAACTCCTGCACACACCGGATTACGCTTGATGCAGACCTATCACATCTGGACCATCGGTTGCCAGATGAACACCGCCGACTCCGAGCGACTGGGGTCGGCGTTAGAGCAACTGGGCCTGACCGCCGTACCGCGTCCTGCCGAGGCAGATGTGGTGGTGCTCAATTCCTGTGTGGTGCGGCAGTCCGCCGAGGACAAGGTAACCGGCACTCTGAACCTGACGCAGCCCCTGCGTAAACGGCGTCCCGACTCCGTGTTGGCCCTCACCGGCTGCATGGTGGGCCCGCGCACCGAAGAACTGCAGCGGCGTTTCCCCCACGTTGACCTGTTCCTGCGGCCGCAGCAATTTGAGCCGTTGCTGGAATTGGTGGGCGGACGGCTGGGACTTGACTGGGAGGGTTGCGTCGGCTCCTTGGCTCCTCAGCAACCCGACGTGGCAACCTACGTGCCAATCATCCACGGCTGCGACTTGATGTGCACCTTCTGCATCATTCCCTATCGCCGGGGCCGGCAGGTCAGCCGCTCGGTGGATGACATTGCGCACGAGGTGGAACTGCTGGCGGCGCGTGGAGTGAAGGAAGTAACGGTACTGGGGCAGACGGTGGATGCCTACGGCCACGACCGTGACGAAGACCATGACCTGGCCGACCTGTTCGCGCGCCTCAACGATATTGACAGCTTAGAACGCATCCGGTTCCTGACCTCCCATCCGTCGTATATGAGCAGCCGCATCATCCGGTCCGTTGCCGACCTGCCCAAGGTCTGCGAGCACATCAACCTGCCGGTGCAGTCGGGCGACGACGACGTTTTGCAACGCATGCGGCGGCCCTACAGCACGGCCGAGTATCGGGACATCATCAGCGAGATCCGCGACACGATCCCCGACGTTACCGTAAGCACCGACATCATCGTGGGCTTTCCCGGTGAAACCGAGGGGCAGTATCAGAACACGTTGCGGCTGGTGGACGACCTGCGCTTTGACAAGGTGCACGGCGCGGCCTACTCGACCCGGCCCGGCACCATCGCGGCGCGCACGATGGATGACGACGTTCCGCAGGATGAGAAGCAACGTAGGCTGAAAGGGCTGGAAACGCTGCAGGAAAACATCCTCACCGACATCAACTCCGCGTACATGGATGGCACGGTGCAAGTGCTGGCGGAGAACCGCAAGCGCGGGAGCTGGACCGGACGCACCCGCGGCAACAAGCTGGTGTACTTCGACGTTCCCGACACCAGCCACTGTGAGATGGACTCGGACTTGACCGGGCAGTTGGTCAACGTCCGGATTACCCGCGCCGGACCGTGGTCGTTGTCCGGCGTAACGGTTTAGCACGGCTTTTTTCGTTTAAGGAGACGGTACCGATGGTTACACAAACCAGGCAGCCTACGATTCCCTTGACCGAAGTTGAGCACGCTGCGTTCTGTAGGCCGGAAGACGAGTTGCCCGCGAAGTCGCTGGCCGAAGAGCTGGCAATCAACGTGCGCTGGCAGAAAATTCCCGGCGAATATCTCGCTTGCTCTCCCGCCGAACTGGACGATCGTATCGGCGCAGCCCGGCGGGCGCTGGGTGATTCCGTAACCGTCCTGGGCCATCACTATCAGCGCGAAGAGATTATCAAGTACGCCGACTTTCAGGGCGATTCATTCCTGCTCAGCCAAGAGGCCGCCTCCCGCCCGGAGGCCGATTACATAATCTTTTGCGGCGTACACTTTATGGCCGAAACCGCCTGCATCCTGGCCGGCGAGCATCAGCAGGTTATTCTGCCCAACATCACCGCCGGCTGCTCCATGGCCGACATGGCTCCCATCCAGGACGTTGAGGACGGCTGGGAAGACTTGCAGGACGTGCTCGGCGACCACGGCGGCATTCTGCCGGTTACTTACATGAACTCGGTGGCCGCTATCAAAGCGCTGTGCGGGCGCAACGGCGGGGCCGTCTGTACGTCGTCAAACGCCACTGCCGTGCTGGAATGGGCGTTCGAGCAGGCCGAGCGCGTGCTGTTCCTGCCCGACCAGCATCTGGGGCGCAACACTGCGCTCAAGCTGGGCATTCCGCTTGACGAAATGGTAGTCTGGAATCCCTTCAAAGCTATGGGTGGCAACACGGCGGAGCAATTGCGTAAGGCAAAGATGGTGTTGTGGCAGGGTCATTGCTCAGTGCATACCCGCTTCACCGTCAAGCAGATTGAGTCGGCCCGCCAGCGGTACCCCGACGTAACCGTACTGGTGCACCCTGAATGCCCCATGGAGACGGTGGAGGCTGCCGACATGAACGGCTCCACCGAATTCATCCGCAAGGCCATCAACGAAGCGCCGGCCGGGTCGGTGTGGGCCGTGGGCACTGAAATCAGCCTGGTCAATCGCCTGGCGCTCCATAACCCGGACAAGACCGTGTTCTGCCTGGACCCGGTGAGCTGCCCCTGCTCGACGATGTACCGCATCCATCCCGCCTACCTGCTGTGGACGCTGGAAAGCCTGGTGGCCGGCGAAGTGGTGAACCGCATCACGGTGCCGGAGCAGATGCAGCGCGAGTCAATCGTGGCGTTGGAGCGAATGCTGGCGTTGCGGTAGCAGGAGTATCCCTACGCCGCGTCGTCCAGGCAGTCGCGCAGCGGGCGGTTGATGCACGAGAAGATGGGCGTGTCTTTCAGGGTGTAGGGGCGTGCTTTAGATTCGCGCAGCTCCATCACTAGGTCCAGGAAGGTTCCCGGCTCGTCGGTCTCGAAGCCCAGCACGAATTCCGGGTCGTCCAGGCCGAAGGAATAGGCGGTGGAGATCTTCACCTGCGGGTACTTGTGGCCGATGACGAAGTGCTCGTTCATCAGTTCCTGGCGTTCCTCTTTGGGCAACTGATACCAATCGTGGGTTTTCCAGAAGGGGTACATGAACAGATACTGCCGACCGACGATACGCATTGACGCGGCATCTCCCGTACCGTCCTGCCCCTCGTGCTGATGGTTATCGATGTAGGGTGAGCGCCGGGTCATGGCCAGGTAGGAGTGAGGGGTGTCCAGGTAGCCGCCCAGCCGGGTCTGGTTGAGTTGCGCCGCCAGTTCGTTGATGGGTTCCAGCTCCGGGCAGACGCCCCAGAGCATGAAATCAGCGTCGCCCCGGGCGCCCACCAGGGTGTAGGTATTGAGCGCCACGCGGTCGGCGTGCTCGGCAGCGACTGCGGCGAACTCGTCCTTGGCGGCGTCCCGTTCACTTGCCGGCAACCGACGCCATTCGGGCCGCACCTTGTAGAGCGTGTACTTGACGAAATCGCGGCGTGGGTCGGCCATGAGGGCTCCTTTCCGAGTGCATCCGGGTCGTGCAACCCGGCGCGGTGTCGTCTCATTGTAGCATCACCGAATTAGCGGGACGTGCCGGGAGGGAAATGGGTTACAATTCGCGCTATGCGCGGCGGGAGTTGCTGCCGCAACTATCGGAGGGAAAACGATGGTTACTATCGGAGAGGGTCAATTCACTTACGAAGTTCAGGAAGGTTGGGGACAGTTGCCGGCGGGATACTCGTTCAAGGAAGTTGCCGCCGTTGGCTGCGACGCGGACGACAACGTGTACGCCTTCAATCGCGGCGAACACCCGATGATTGTCTTTGACAAGGACGGCAACTTCATCAAGTCCTGGGGCGAGGGAGTGTTTCCCCGGGCCCACGGCGTTACGATGTCGCCGGACGGGTTGATGTTCCTGACCGACGACGGCGACCACACCGTGCGCAAGTGCACGTTGGACGGTGAAATCCTGCTGACCCTAGGCACCAGCGGCCACCCGGCGGCGTTCATGTCCGGCGACCCGTTCAACCGCTGCACCCACGTTGCCATCGACCCGCGCAACGGCGATTTCTACGTGTCCGACGGCTACGGCAACGCCCGCATCCACAAGTACAGCCCGGATGGTCGGCTGCTCTTCTCCTGGGGTCAGTCTGGCAACGGCCCCGGCCAGTTCAACATCGCCCACAACATCGGCACCGGTAGCGACGGACGGGTTTATCTGGCCGACCGGGAGAACCACCGGGTGCAGGTCTTTGACGGCAACGGCCACTTCCTGGACCAGTGGGTGAACATGGCCCGCCCCTGCGGATTGTACATCGATCAGGACGCCGAGCTGGTCTATATTGGCGAACTGGGCGCGGCCATCGGGGCCAACGACCAGGCCACCGGCCTCGGCCCGCGGGTCAGCGTGTACGACACCGACGGCAAACTGCTGGCCCGGGTCGGCGACGGGCCGGAGGGATTGGATGCCGGCCAGTTCATCGCGCCCCACGGGGTCTGCCTGGACTCCGTCGGCAACATCTACGTTGGTGAAGTGTCCTGGACACATACCGGGCAGCACTTGGACCCGCCGCAAGAGATACGGACGCTGCAAAAGCTGGCCAAAACGGCCTGACGCAAAGTAGAGAGAAAGCTATGGAAATTTGGATTGGGAGCCTCACTCGCGACGCCAATGAGGCAACAGGTGCCGCGCTGGTCATTGACGTTTTTCGTGCCTTTACCACCGCGGCTATCGCCTTTGACCGCGGGGCGGAACGCATTACGCTGGTGGCGGAGGTCGAGGAGGCGCTGGACATCCGCCGGCGCAATCCGGCCATCGCCGACATCCTGATGGGTGAAGTCGATGGCAAGCGTCCTGACGGGTTTGACTACGGCAATTCGCCCTACGAGGCGTCGTCGGTGGACTTTGCCGGCAAAAGCGTGGTGCAGTCCACCCGCGCCGGCACAGTGGGGACGGCGGCGGCCGGCGCGGCCGGCTGCGATCCCATCTACGTAACGTCCCTGGTGGTGGCCGGCGCTACGTCACGGGCGTTGCTGGCGGAAGACCCGCTGCCGGAGCGCGTTACCATCCTGGCTATGGGCGATCAGGGTGTGAAACGGTCGGACGAGGACGAGCACTGCGCGCTGTATCTGCGCAATCGGCTGGAAGGGCGAAACCCGGACCCGGAAGCGCTCCGCAAGCTGATAATGGTCGGAGGCGCTACGCAGAAGTTCTTCGATGACGCGCAGCCGCAGTACCATCCCCAAGACGCTGCCCTGGCCCTGCGGGTTGACTGCTATGACTTCGCCATGCGGGTTACGCGGGAGGACGGCCTGCTGGTGGCCAGGCGGGTGGGGTGATGGTTGGCAGCCCAAAGCGCTGGGGTCAGGCCGTTTCTACTTCCGCGGCTGCTTCCAGGCCAAGCTCGGCTACTGCTAGCTCCCGCATTCGGAACTTCTGTATCTTGCCGGTTACGGTCATCGGGAACCCGTCGGTGATTTTGACGTAGCGCGGCACTTTGTAGTGAGCGATGCGTCCCCGGCAGTAATCACGAATTGAGTCGGTGGTGATGGCGGCAGCGTCGGCGTCGGGCCGGAGTTGCACCCACGCCATAACTTCCTCGCCGAACCGTTCGTCGGGGACGCCAATCACCTGCACGTCGGCAATCTGGGGATGCGTGTACAGGAACTCCTCGATTTCCCGGGGGTAGATGTTCTCGCCGCCCCTAATAATCATGTCCTTCAGCCGACCCGTGATTTTGTAGTAGCCGTCTTCATCCACTGTGGCCAGGTCGCCGGTGTGCAACCAGCCTTCGGCGTCAATGGCCCCTACCGTTGCATCGTGCATATTGAAGTAGCCCTTCATCACCATGGCGCTGCGGGTCTGCAGCTCGCCCTGCTGGCCGGGGCCGACTTCCTGCCCGGTCTCCGGGTCAATCAGACGCACTGCCACGCCGGGCAAAACCTTGCCCACCGTGGAAACCCGACGCTCGATGCTGTCGTCGGCCAGGGTCTGGGTGATTACCGGAGAGGCTTCGGTCTGGCCGTAGGCGATGGTGATGCGCTCCGCGCCCATGCGGCCAATGACCTCCCGCATCACCTCGATGGGACAGGGGGAGCCGGCCATCACGCCGGTGCGCAGCGAGCTCAGATCAAACTGGGGGAAGTCGGGGTGCCCCAACTGGGCGATGAACATGGTTGGCACGCCGTGCACCGCCGTACAGCGTTCCGACGCGATGGCCTCCAGAGTCTGCAGCGGGTCAAAGTATTCCGACGGTATGACCATGGTGGAGCCGTGGGTTACGCAGGTGAGGCTGCCCATGACGCAGCCGAAGCAGTGGTAGAAGGGCACCGGGATGCAGAGACGGTCGGCCCCGGTCATTTCCATGCAGTCGCCTACGTACCAGGCGTTGGCGATGAGGTTGTGGTGGGTGAGCATCGCGCCCTTGGGGTTGCCGGTGGTGCCGGAGGTGTACTGGATGTTGATGACGTCGTCCGGGTCGCACTGGGCCTGGCGTGTTTGCAGCTCTTCCTCACTCACCTGCTCGGCGCGATTGAGGAGGTCGTTCCACCGCCACATTCCCGGCGGCGTTGGGGAGTCCGGCTCGTCGTGGGAAGGGATTAACACTACGTGCCGCAGGTGGGGAAAGCGGGGGCTGTTCAACTGGCCGGGAGCCCAGTCCGGCAGCTCCGGAATAAGCTCGTTGAGCATCGCCGTGTAATCTGAGGTGCGGAAGCGGCCGATGAAAATCAGGGCGGTTACCTGGGCCTGCTCCAGCAGGTAGGCCAGTTCGTGGGATCGGTAGGCGGGATTGACCGTAACCAGCGCCGCGCCGATTTTGGCCGTGGCGTATTGCGCCAGCAGCCACTCGACGTAGTTGGTTGCCCAGATGCCCACGTTCTGGCCTTTTTGGATGCCCAGGGACATCAGGCCCCGCGCCGTCCGGTCAACCGCCGCCTGAAATTCCTGGTAGGTGTACCTGACCCCGGCGGCCACGTGAACCAGGGCTTCGCGGTCCGGGAAGCGGCGGGTCTGCAAGTCAAGAACGTCGCCGATGGCGCTTCGGATTTCGATGCTGTCAGCCATATACGCGCCTCCTCCGGTTGCTAGAATCCCACCATCCAGCGAGCAAATTGCTGCAACAGGCCGTGCGTACCCACTGCTCGCAGCCGCCCGGATGCCACCGCCGCGTCCAGATCCAGCCGGCCATAGGCCAGCAGCAGGTAGGTATTGGCGTCGCACTCAACCGTGAGGTCAACCTCACCCTGGTGTAATCCCGCGCCGGCCCGCGCTCCATCCGGCCCCACCAGCACGTCCATAGCCTCGGCGTCGGTCAGCGCGAACCGGTACCTGACCTCTCCGGCCGGCGGCGCCTCGCCTGGATTGTAGGCGGCCCGCAGCCAGTGAGCCGACATTCCCAGCAGCACCGGAATGGCGTCGGGATGCAGGCCGGCGTTGGCGTCCAGCGCGCTGCGGATGTCCCAATCGTGTACGGCCAGTTCCTGGATACGCTGGCTGACATATTCCCGCGCGGTCATCGTACCTCGTCGGGGGTGCCAGCAGGCGCAACGCCAGTCGTCGCCGCTGAAGCCGTCCAACAGCCGGTGCAGTTCACGGTAACGCTGTTCAAAGGTCGGCACCAGGGCGTCGCCCAGCGATTGGGCGTATTCAATGTCGGCATCGGCGTTAGCCGCGGACATCGCCATCATATCCGCCGGAGGGCTGAATCCGGCCGGCGGGTCGGAGTCGCCGGTGCGGCCCCGGGTCATGCTGGCGATTTGCCGCTCGGCGCGGTTGGTCAGGTGGCCGGCCACGTCACGCACGGTCCAGGCGTCGCAGGCGGACTGGGCATTGAGTTCGTCGCCGGAAAGGCCGGCCAGAAACTCGTGCAGCCCGCGGGCCAGAGCGCCGATTACGGCGACTTCATTGCGGATAGCGGTTTCGTCGATGGTGGTCATAGTTGGTGGTTCACCCTCACCCCGGTCCTCTCCCATCAATGGAAAGGAGGTATTGCTATAGGCCGCCGAACCAGCGGCCCAGGTTGCGCAGGGCTACGTGAGCGATGGTGTCGGCGGTTTGCGAGACGCGGATTCGCCCGGCTCGCTTGGCGGTGTTCCAGTCCACCCGGTTGTACAGGCAGAGCAAATACGTGCCGGCATTTGCTCGAACGGTCAACTCCGGCTGTCGTTCCGGAGAACATTCCGATACCGTGAACCCGTCGCCCGTTACGACTACGTCGTGCTGCAAAGCCGCTCCTTCTGAGCCGCCGCCGATGTCAAAGCGATACGTTGCGGGGGTGGTCAGCGGCGCGGTGGGCCGGAAGCACAGCTGATACCACATCCCCGAGGCCGGCAGCAGGGCGACGATGCCTTCCCCATCCAGCTCGCCCACTCCAATTCCGCCCGAGCGTATATCCCAGTCGTGGATGACCAATTCCTGAATGCGCAGGTCAACGTAGCTTTCCGCGGTGATGGTGCCGCGCCGTCGGTGCCAGCAACCGATGGACCAGTCGCTCCAAGACTGGAGGGTGTCGTCAAGAGACTCGTACCCCTGCTGAAAATTGTCCAGCAGCGCGTCGCCCCATTCGTTGCGTGTCTGCACGTTATTGACGGCGTTGGACTGCTGAACCTGGTCGGGAGTCGGCTGGGTCTCCTCGCCGGGAGGCGGGCCGCCGTTGCCGTCTCGCCCGCGCAGCATGGCATCGCGCTGGCGGATTGCGCCGCCGGCCAGGTGCGCGGCAACCGTGCCGACGTCCCACTCGGCGCAGGCGGTGGGGCCGTCCAGCGCTGCGGCCGGCCCTTCGGACAGCCGGCGGTGAATATCTCCCGACAGCCGCTTGATCAGCGCAACCTTCGCCGCATTGTCCATAGCCGTTAGCCTCCCCGGTATTTCAGACGCGCTTCGATGCGGCCAGTGTACCACGACAGTGAATGGGGAAATGCCGCGCCGGTTTCCACTCAAGGCTTTTGGATGGCTTCTGCGATGCGGCGGAGTTGGGGGATGATCCTAGGATTGCCTCTACGGATACAGGGAGGTTTCGCCGGACACGGGCGTTGATTTTGAGGGCAGTCTGTGCTAGGATTCTCTGGCTAAACTGCCTGGAAAAGCAGATTATTGAGAAATTTGCAGGTTTTGTGTCCATAAACGGGGGAAAATCGTCGCGGTGGATGTCGCTGGGCGCGGTGAGCAGGATGCTGGGCATCACCGACACTACTTTGCGGCAATGGGCGGATCAGGGACGGCTGCCGGTGTACCGCACACCCGGCGGCCATCGGCGGTTCCTGCGCGAAGACGTGGAAGCGCTGATGCAAGATGCGTCCGTCAGCACGTTTCCCAACTACACGAACAACTCGGACTCGGAGGACATGGCCCTGCGGCGCATCAGGCGGAAGCTGAGCCAGGTTGACCCGTCGCGGCAATTATGGATGGAAAGCTTCCAGGCAGAAGGCAGAGACCGGATGCGCCTGTTCGGCCGGCGCTTGCTGTCGCTTCTGCTGCAGAGTGGGTTGAGCGGACGACGACGCAAAGGCGAAACCTTAACGGAAACGCATATGCTGGGCCACGAGTATGGCTCTGAGATGGCCGCCAGGGGCGTGCCCTTGACGGACAGCGTGCAGGCGTTCCTGTTTTTCAGGCAGGCGGTGGTGGAAGCGGTGCATCCAGAGCAACTCGGCCAGGTGATAGAGATGTCGGATCAGGTCTTGCTGGGGTTGGTGGATGCTTACGGCGCGCGGCTTACGACGAGCAATGTTCAAAGACATTGATGTGGATTCCGGCTTTCGCCGGGACGATGGTTAAACCAAAGGATAGGAAATGACTACGGAAACCATGGACCTTACCGACCGCAAGCTGCTCAATATTGTGCAGAGCAACTTCCCGGTAGTTGAGGAACCTTACCGGGCGATTGCCGACGATGTGGGCATTGTGGAGAACGACCTGCTGGCGCGGCTGGCGGAGTTGAAGCGGCAGAACGTGGTTAGGCAAATCAGCGCTATTTTCGACACCCGCCGCCTGGGATACAAAACGACGCTGGTGGCGTTCGCCTACGGCGAGGGAGACCTGCATCCGGGGGCCATCTTCATCAACCGGCATCCGGGTGTCAGCCACAACTACGCGCGGGAAGGCTCCTACTACAACCTGTGGTTCACGCTGGCGGTGCCGCCGGACGGAGACTTGGCGGAAACTGTGCAGTGGATGGCGGAAAAGACCGGGGCCATCGAGTACCGGATTATGCCGACCATCCGGTTCTTCAAGATTGGCGTCAACTTTGACATGGTGAAACGCCGCAGCGACGCCTATAACTACAGCCCGGACGGCATCGGGCAGTCGCGCACGCCGGCATCGGACTGGAACCAGGCGCAGGAAATCACCGAGTGGGACAAGCGGGTGATACGGGAAGCGCAGGAGGACTTGCCGCTGGTGTCGCGACCCTTCGACGGCATTGCCGCCCGACTTGGTTTGACGGTGTCGCAGTTTTTCGCGCAGTTGGATGAATACAAGGAGCGCAAGCTGATGCGACGGTACAGCGCGGTGCTGTATCACCGGCGCTCCGGGTTCCGGGCCAACGCGATGATTGTGTGGAAGGTTCCGCCAGAGCGGTCGGAGGAAGTGGGGATGATTATGGCGGAAAACCCGGCGGTAACCCACTGCTACGAGCGTCCGACCTTCCCTGATTGGGAGTACAGCCACTTCACGATGGTGCACGCGCCCACGCGGGATGAATGCGAGGAAATCGGCCGGGACATCGCGAAAGCCACGGGCATCAGCGACAACCTGCTGCTGTACAGCACTCGGGAGTACAAGAAGACACGGGTGCGTTACTTCGTGGAGGATTACGAGCGGTTCTGGGACACGGCGGAAGAGGCCGAGGCGATGGCGGAGGCGTTGGTTTAACGATGCCTGAATACTACCCCGTTTATCTCAACCTGGCCGGCAAGCGCTGCGTCATCCTGGGTGGCGGCACCATCGCCCAGGGCAAAATCGCGGCCCTGCGCGATGCCGGGGCCGACATAACCATCATCAGCCCGGAAGCCACTGACGGCATCAAGCGGGCGGCGCAGAGAGGCGACGTTGCCTTTGAGCAGCGCCCATACCGAGAGGGCGACCTGGAAGGAGCGTTCATCGCCGTGGCGGCCACCAATGTATGGCACGTGAATCGGCAAATTTTTGAGGAAGCCGAAGCGAAGGGCGTGTTACTCAACGTGGTGGACGACCCGGACCAGTGTACCTTTATTGCGCCGTCAATCGTGCGGCGTGACCCGATAACGCTGGCCGTGTCCACTGGGGGAGCGAGCCCGGCGCTGGCGCGCAAGATGCGGGAGACGCTGGCGGAAGCGCCGGCCTTGAAGTGGGCGGACTTGGCCGGCGCGCTGGGCCGGGCCCGTCGCATCATCAAGGAACAGCGCACGGTGATTGACCCGACTCGTTGGCAGTGCGTCATCACCGAGGACCTGTTGGAGATGACACAGGCCGGCCGGGAGGACGAGGTTGTTGACATAATTCTGGCCCAGTTACAGGACGACACCATACCGGAGATGTGCACTGATCTGGCCCAGTGCAAAGCTGGTGGCTGCGCCAAGCGGGCCGCGTTGCGCGCGGCGGAGGCGGTAAGTTGAGCCTGCTGGTTCTGGGCCTAGACCATCGCACGGCGCCGGTGGAAATGCGGGAGCTGCTCAGCGTAGAGCGCGAGCAACTGCCCGGGGCGATGGAACAGCTGTCGGAGTACGTTCCGCAGTCGGTGATTCTATCAACGTGCAATCGCACCGAAGTGTACGTATACGACCCCGACGACATCGGCCTGGTGGGACGGGTCGGCGACTTTATGATTGGGTACTCCGGGGTGCCCGGCGCGGAGCTGGAGCGGCACGTCTATCAGCTTTGGGAAACGGATTGTGTTTCGCACCTGTTCCGGGTGGCCGGTGGTTTGGAATCGATGATTGTCGGCGAGCGGCAGATACTGGGGCAGGTGCGAGCGGCGTTCAGCGCGGCCAGCCTGGGCGGGTACATGAAAAGTCCGTTGACGCGGGTGTTCCACTCTGCCCTGCGGGCGGGGCGGCGCGTGCATCGTGAAACCGGCATCGGGCAGCACTCCCGGTCAGTAAGCCGGGCGGCGGTGCAGCTGGCGTGGGGGATGTTTGACCGTCTGGACGAACGCCGGGCGCTGGTAATAGGCGCCGGGGACGCCGGTCGCATGGTGGCGCGAGCGCTGGCCGACGCCGGCGTGAATCGAATCACGGTTGCCAATCGCACGCAGTGGCGGGCGGAAGAACTGGCGCGGGATTTGGGCGGCGTTGCCGTGCCCTTTGAGAACATGGGGCAAGCGTTGGCGGAGTCCGACCTGGTAATCAGCAGCACCGGCTCGCCGGGGTACGTGGTGGACGAGGCGTTGGTGGCGGAGGCGATGAGCGGCAGGACGCCGGCCCAGCCGATTTTGATGATCGACATTGCCGTGCCCAGGGACATTGAGCCGTCCATTGGGGATTGGGACGGCGTGCGACTCCTTGACATTGACGCGCTGGCGCAGGTGGCGGAGATCGACCTGGACGGGCGCGAGGGCGAAGTTCGCAAGGCCGGCGAGGTGACCGAGGAAGAACTGGCGCGGTTCGTTGAGTGGTGGAACTCGTCGGACACGATGGAGCTGGCGGTAGGAATGCGACGACAGGCGGAATCTGTGCGACGCGCGGAAGTGGCGAAAACGCTGAAGCTCCTGGGCGAGGCGGAAGACGGCGAGTTAGCCGCACGCCTGCACGCCATGACCAACGCCCTGGTGAAGAAGCTGCTGCACCAACCGACGGCACAGTTGCGGGCCGAAGACAGCGCGACGATACTGCCGGCGGCGTTGCGAATGTTTGGGGAAAGCTCCCAGGGTGAAGGTGGCAGAGGCCGTGGCCGCCGCTGACGAATCGCGGCAGGTGGTACGGGTCGGGACCCGTGGCAGCCGCCTGGCGTTGATACAAACGGAGTTGACGCTGGCGGCGTTGCGCCCGGTTCATCCCGATGTTGCTTTCGAGGTGGTAACCGTCACCACGCAGGGCGACGCCAATCAGACCGCGCCACTGGCTGGCATGGGCCTGGGCGTGTTCGTCAAGGAAATCGAGCGGCGTTTGGAAACCGGCGAGATTGACATGGCCGTGCACAGCCTGAAGGATATGCCCACGGTGTTGCCAGAAGGTATGGCCATTGGCGCCGTGCTGGAGCGTGCCGACCCCAGGGACGCGCTGGTGTCCCATCTTGGAACAACGCTGGAGGATTATCCGGCCGGGGGACGCATCGGCACCAGCAGCCCCCGACGGTCGGCGCAGATTGCCGAGCGACGGCCTGACCTGGAAATCGTGCCAATTCGCGGCAACGTGGACACCCGTCTGCGCAAGGCGTCCGGCGAGGAATGCGATGGCACGGTGGTGGCCGCGGCGGGCTTGCTGCGGATGGGATTGGATGATGTGATTACGGAATACCTGTCCCCGCAGCAGTTCGTGCCCCCGCCGGGACAAGGCGCGATGGCGGTGGAAATCCGGGCGGATGATGCGCGGATGCAGTCCATCGTCGCGGCGGCGAATCACGAGACCACGGCGGTGGCGGTGGCGGCGGAGCGAGCGTTCCTGGAGGCGCTGGGTGGCGGCTGCCAGGTTCCCGTAGGGGCTTACGCTATCGGAGAGGACGATTCGCTAACGCTGACGGTGTTTATGGCTGCTCCGGACGGTTCTACGGCGTACCGGGAGAGAGTGGTCGGTTCGCCGGACGATGCCGTGGGTCTGGCGGCAGCAGCGTGGGAACGGCTGCGGACGCAGGGTGCGGCGGGGCTGCTGGCAGGTTAGGGTGAACACCATGAAATCCGGCAAGGTTTATCTGGTTGGCGCCGGGCCTGGCGACCCCGGGCTGCTTACCGTGAAGGGAGCGCGGGCGTTGGTCGAGGCTGACGTCGTGGTGTACGACCGGCTGCTGGACCCCTCGCTGATTGAGCTGGCGCCGTCCTCCGCGGAGCGCGTGTTCGTTGGCAAGGAACGGGGCCGGCAGGCGCTGACCCAGGCCGAAATCAACGACCTGGTGGTTGCTCAGGGCCTGGCCGGCAAGATGGTGGTGCGGCTGAAGGGCGGCGACCCCTTCGTATTCGGGCGCGGCGGCGAGGAGGCCCAAGCTCTGGCATCGGCCGGCGTCGCTTTTGAGGTTGTGCCGGGGGTTACGTCGGCGGTGGCGGCGGCGGCCTACGCCGGGATTCCCGTTACGCATCGGGGTATGTCAACGTCGGTAACGATTGTTACCGGCAGCGAAGACCCGACCAAAGGAGAGACCAGCACCGACTGGACAGCGCTGGCGAAAACCGGCGGCACGCTGGTGGTGCTGATGGGATGGGCGACGCTGCCGGGGATCGTAACTACGCTGCAGGCCAACGGGATGGCGTCGGATACCCCGGTCGCGCTGGTGCAGTGGGGCACCTGGAGCCGGCAGCGGGCCGTTATGGGTACGCTGAGTGACATCGTTGAACGGGGCAAGACGGCCGGCATCGGCGCGCCGGTAATTGCCATTATCGGAAAGGTGGCGACGCTGCGGGAGGAAATCGGCTGGTTCGACCGCCGGCCCTTGTTGGGCAAGCGCGTGCTGGTAACGCGCTCCCGAACGCAGGCGTCGCGGCTGATTGAGCTGCTGACGGAGTTGGGAGCGGAACCCATCGAACTGCCGTCCATCGAGATTGGACCGCTGGACGACTATAGCGAGCTGGGTCGCGCCCTGGCGGACACGGCGGATGTGCCGGGCCGGTGGGTGATTTTCAGCAGCGTCAACTCGGTGGAATACGTCTGGGATCGGCTGCGGCTTATGGGAATGGACGCGCGCTATTTCTCAGGCGCGACTATTGGAGCCATCGGGCCGGCTACTGCTCAATCGTTGCGTCAGCGGGGCATCGAGCCGGATTTTGTGCCGAAACGGTCGGTGTCGGAAGAAGTGATTGCCGAGCTGTCGGGCCGAGACTGGACTGGACGTTTGGTTGTGCTGCCGGGCTCTGCCATCGGACGGGATGCGCTGGCTACCGGGTTGTCCGGGCTGGGCGCCGACGTGCGGCGGGTTCCGGCGTACCGCAACGTGAGGCCGGAGGGGGTCGCAGAACGGGCGCGGGCGGCATTCGCTGAAGGGATTGACGTGGTAACATTTACCAGTTCGTCAACGGTGAGGAACCTGGTAGATATTCTGGGCGATGACCGGAGCCTGCTGGACGGCTGCGTCATTGCGTGCATCGGCCCGATCACGGCGGGAACGGCCAACGAGTTGGGACTGTCGGTCGACGTTGTAGCCGCTGAACACAACGTGGAAGGACTGGCCGAAGCGCTGGTGGGTTATTTCGCAGCCAACGCTGATGCGGCTGCCGCCGAAGATTAGGAGGGACATCATGCTGAAACATCCGGATCTGCGAATGAGGCGGCTGCGGGAGAAAGGGCCGGTGCGGGAGATGGTGCGGGAAACGCGCATCAGCGCCGCCAATTTCATCTACCCCATGTTCGTTACTCACGGCGAGAATGTCCGCGAAGAAATTGAGCCGATGCCGGGTTGCTACCACACGTCCATAGACCGGCTCAACGAAGAGATTGACGAAGTTGTCGAGTTGGGCATCCCTTCGGTTTTGCTGTTCGGCCTGCCTCCTGAAAAGGACGCCATTGGCAGCGGCGCTTACGACCCTGAAGGCATCATCCAGGAAGCCACGCGCACCATCAAGGAACGGGCGCCGGGACTGATGGTTATCGGCGATGTGTGCCTGTGCGAGTACACCGACCACGGGCATTGCGGCGTCATTCACGGCGAAAAGATCGACAACGACGCCACGCTGGAACTGCTGGCCCGCTCGGCGCTGACACAGGTGCAGGCCGGCGCCGACATGGTTGCCCCGTCGTCGATGATGGACGGCCAGGTGCGGGCGATACGGGAGACGCTGGACGCTCACGGCCACGAGGACACGCCGATTATGGGTTACGCCGCCAAGTACGCCTCGTCGTTCTATGGGCCGTTCCGGGTGGCGGCGGATTCTACGCCTCAGTTCGGGGACCGGCGCAGCTACCAGATGGATCCGGCCAACCGGCGGATGGCGATGCGTGAGATTGAGTCGGACATCGCCGAGGGCGCGGACATCGTGATGGTCAAGCCGGCCATGGCATATATGGACGTCATCAAAGAGGCGCGGGAACGTTACGACTACCCGCTGGCGGCGTACAACGTAAGTGGAGAGTATTCGATGGTCAAGGCGGCGTCGAGGGCCGGCTGGATTGACGAAAAGCCGGTTACGCTGGAGCTGCTGACGGCCATTCGTCGGGCCGGGGCGGACATCATCATTTCCTACCACGCCAAAGAGGTAGCGCGCTGGCTGAGGGGCGAGGAATAGCACGGAGGGGGGATTCTTACGGTATGCAGCAAGGCAGGTCGCAGCAGCTTTTTGAGCAGGCGCAGAGGGTTATTCCCGGTGGCGTGAATAGTCCGGTGCGGTCGTTCCGGGCGGTGGAGGGTACGCCGCCGTTCATCGCACGAGGACAAGGCGCGTGGGTTTGGGACGTTGACGGCAACGAATACATTGACTATTTGGGTTCGTGGGGGCCATTGGCACTGGGCCATGCCCATCCTGCCGTAGTGGAGGCGGTGCAGCGTGCGGCAGCCGATGGAACGTCCTTCGGCGCGCCGGTGGAGCAGGAGGTGGAGTTGGCGGAGATGATTTGCGCGGCGCTGCCATCGGTGGATTTGGTGCGGCTGGTCAACTCGGGGACAGAAGCCTGCATGACGGCGCTGCGACTGGCGCGGGCCTACACGGGACGCTCCAAAATCGTCAAGTTCGCCGGCAACTATCACGGCCACGCCGACGGGCTGCTGGTGGCGGCCGGCTCCGGGGCGTTGACCCACGGTGTGCCCACCTCCGCCGGCGTGCCCGAAGCCTACGCCGCCGAGACGCTGATTGCCGCTTACAACGACATAGCATCAGTTGAGGGCCTTTTTGACGCCTGGCCGGATGACATCGCCGCCGTCATCGTGGAGCCGGTGGCCGGCAACATGGGCGTGGTGCCGCCGGCGGAGGGCTTCCTGGAGAGCCTGCGCCGGGTGACGGAGGCCAACGGCGCCCTGCTGATATTCGACGAAGTGATTACCGGGTTCCGAGTGGCCTACGGCGGGGCGCAGACCCTGTTCGGCATCACGCCGGACATAACTACCATGGGCAAGATAATCGGCGGCGGCTTGCCGGTGGGCGCATACGGCGGGCGACACGACGTGATGCAGCAGGTAGCGCCGCTGGGGCAGATGTACCAGGCCGGCACGCTGTCGGGCAATCCGCTGGCGGTGGCGGCCGGCGTCGCCACGCTGACCGAATTGCGGCGGCCCGGAGTGTACGAACAACTGGAAGCGACGGCGACGCGGCTCATCGACGGCGTGGGTGCGGCCTTTGCTCGGGCAGAGGTGCCGTCAACCGTCAACCGGGTAGCGTCGATGTTCACCGGGTTCTTCAACCCCGGCCCGGTGGCTGCGCTGGCGCAGGTGGAGCAGTCGGACACGGCAGCCTACGGTCGGTATATGCACGCGCTGCTGGATCGTGGCGTGTACATTGCACCTTCCCAGTTTGAGGCAGGGTTCGTGTCCATCGCCCACACCGACGCCGACATTGACCGTACCATCGAGGTAGTGGGCGACGCGCTGGCCGCGATGGGATAGATGGAACCCGCCAATCTTGGGCAACTGCTCAAGCAGCATTTTGGTTACGACGCCTTTCGTCCGGGCCAAGAGGCAATAATCTCCAACGCGCTGGCCGGACGGCACGGATTGGTGGTCATGCCCACCGGCGGCGGCAAGTCGCTGTGCTACCAGTTGCCGGCGCTGGCTTTGGGCGGGCTGACGCTGGTGGTGTCCCCGCTGATCGCGTTGATGAAGGACCAGGTGGACGGCCTGCGCGCCAACGGCATTGCCGCCGAGTTTATCAACAGCAGTCTGGACAGCCGCGCCGTCGCCGACGTGGAACGCAAGACGCAGGCCGGCGAGGTTAACCTGCTGTACGTAGCGCCGGAGCGGGTCAGTATGCCCGGATTCCGGAGGTTCCTGGGGACGCTGGACTTGTGCCTGATTGCCATTGACGAGGCGCATTGCATCAGCGAATGGGGGCATGATTTCCGCCCGGACTATCGGGCGTTGTCGGAGTTGAGGACGCAGTTTCCCAACTCGCCGATGATGGCGCTGACGGCTACGGCTACGGAGCGAGTGCGGGATGACATTGTCCAGCAACTGCGGCTGGGCGACTGTGCCCGGTTTATGTCCGGCTTTGACCGGGCGAACCTGACGTATCGGGTTCAAGCGCGTCAGCGGGCTTGGGAGTCCCTCGTTGACCTGTTGGATGAGCGGCGGAACGAGTCCGCTATTGTCTATTGCTTCTCGCGCAAGGAGACGGAGGATTTGGCGACAGAACTAACCGCCGCTGGCCATCCGGCAGTGGCGTATCACGCCGGGCTGGACGCCGATATCCGCCGGCGGACCCAGGAGAGGTTCATTGACGGCGAGGTTCCCGTGGTTGCCGCGACCATCGCTTTCGGCATGGGAATAGACAAGCCGGACATTCGGCTGGTGGTGCACTACGCGCTGCCCAAGTCCATTGAAGGCTACTACCAGG